>JAUIHW010000094.1 GCA_030431775.1 Gammaproteobacteria bacterium | reverse complement strand
TTGCGTTCGACATTCGCGAAAGCAAGCTTTCGGATGCTCTGCTGAGCTTTGCGCGACAAGCTGATTTGTCCATTGTTTTCAGCGCAGACGCCGAGCTTGATGTACAACTCGAAAGCCAGTTCAAGGGCCGCTACCAGCCCGCCGCGCTACTCAGGCAATTACTGGAGGGCACGCAACTCAGGGCTGAGTTCCTATATGATGATGTTGTGGCCATAAGCCCCAAGCCCTGCGCTAAGAATCAGCGTTGCAAACAGGCGCTGGAATGGGACGCGGACCTGTCTGAGCTTGCGCGTAACCCGCGCCTTGAGCAAATGCTGGTACTCGGTAAAAAACTCACCGGTTCGCGCTTGCAGTTGACCGAGTTTGGCAGCTCCGCACCGGTCGATATCATCTCGGCGTTCGACATTGAATTAGCCGGCGAGCAAAGTGTTGGCGAGCTCCTGCAAAACCTGCCTTCTGTTTTTGGTAACTCAACCAGTACCGCCATCAGCAATGGCGGCGACGGCACCGCCACCGTCACTCTCAGGGGACTGCCCGCCAACAACACCCTGGTGCTGATCAATGGGCGGCGAATTGCCAACGACGGCCTGGCCGGTGAATCCTTCGACCTCAACTCCCTGTCCCCGGCAAGCATCGAGCGAATTGAAGTTCTAAAAAGTGGCTCTTCGGCAATTTACGGCTCAGATGCGATTGCGGGCGTTATCAATATCATACTCAAGAGGAAAGCGGACGGTTTCAAGGTCAGTGCGTACCATGGTCAAAGCTCTCGTGGCGACTTGGCCACGCAAACCTATGACCTGTCCTTCGGCCATGAATTTGATCGTGGCACCTTTTTCCTCAGCGCGACACGTTTTACCCAGGACCCGATTTTCAGTCGTGACCGGCAGCGCTCCGCCTCTGCCGACGGTCGACAACTTGGCGGAGTGGATAACCGCTCTTCAGCCACCCCTAACACTAGAATTACGCTCGACAATGACAACGTTGTTACGTTGGCAAGCGACGGGGCAGACAATCTACTGCCGGGCACCCAAACGGAGCACTTTCGCCCGGCCACCGCCGAAGACCTGTTCAATTTTCAAAGTTTCTCTACCGCCGTTGTCCCGAGTGAACGGGAGAGCTTGTTCACGACCTTCAGCCTTGATGTCACCGATCGGATCGGTGCGGTTTTTGAGTACGCCCAAACAGAGCACTACGCAAAGTCCCAGTTTGCGCCAACACCGGTATTTACCGCGTTTGAAACCGCGCCCATAAGCATTTCAGCAAACAATATCTTCAACCCTTTCCAAACTGAAATAACGGACGCCAGGCGACGCCTGCTGGAACTGGGCGAACGGACCGGAATCAATAAATCACGGTCCAAGCGGGTTGCACTGGGCCTGGAGGGCGGCAGCGCAGACATTGAATGGAACGTACTGTGGCACTGGAGCAAAACCCAGGCCACCGAAACACTGACCAACCTGGTCGATCTGGAACAGCTTGCCAACACCCTCGGGGGTCCAGATCAGTGCGCCGGAATAACCTTTGATGGCTGTCAGCCGGTAAACTTCTTCGGCCCGGTTGGCTCAATAAGCGGCCCGGCACTGGAACAACTGCGAGCGATTGGGCAAACTCAAGGGTTTTTTAAATTGGGCGGTTTCATGTTGAATGCAGCATTTACCCCAATTGAAATATCAAGCGGGGAAGTCGAGGCCGCATTCGGCATGGAGTATCGTGCTGAAAGTACCGGAATTGCACCTGAGGACCCGGATCTGATCACGATTGGCGGCGCCAACTTCACCAGCTCCAGCGGAAAACGCAATGTAAGCGAATTGTATACCGAGTTTCGCATTCCACTGTGGTCCAACAAAAAGGATAAAACCGGCCTGGATTTTGAGCTGGCGGCTCGTTACTCGAAGTACAGTGACTTTGGTGAGGAGGTTAATCCACGAGTCGCCTTACAGTACAAACCAATAAAAACGCTTACCGTGCGCACCAGCTACGCCAGTGGGTTTCGGGCGCCCTCACTCATTGAATTGAACAAAACCAGCAGCGAAACTCAAGCGTTTGTTATTGACCCGTGTTCGATACCAGAAAATGTCGGCGTTTTGCAAGGCTGCCGCAGTTTAACTGACGCTACCCGCTTACAATTCCTGACCAAGACCGGGGGCAATCCTGATTTGCTGGCTGAAGAGTCTGACCACGTGGGGTTAGGGCTGAGCTGGCGTCCGATGGCCCTTTCTGGCCTGCTTGCCTCGATTGACTACTTCCGCATCAGTCAGCGCAATGTTGTCGACGCCAATGCCCAGTTTATTCTCGATCAGAACGCTGCAAACGGCGCATTCGCTGACCGGGTAGTGCGAGACGTGAATGGCGAAATTACCGAGATTATTGCGACCAATATCAACATCGGCAGACGAGTGATCGACGGCCTGGATTTCAGCCTTAAGTACGCCCTGCCTCGCAGCGAGCAACTGGGCCGCCTCCATCTTTCGATCGACGGAACTCACCTACTAGGTTATCGCGAGCAGCTAAACCCCGAGCTTCCCACGCGCCAATTGGCCGGCACTTTTGTCGATGATGCGTCGGAGGGCCGGGGCGCCATCCCAAAATGGAAAGTAAACATGGGCGCCTATTGGAAGCTCAAACAATGGCAGGCCAACTACAGTGTTCGCTACACCAGCGGTTTTACGGAAACCCTACCAATGCTGAATCGTGAACGCCGCATAAACTCCTGGTTAGTACACGATTTACAAGTGGGCTACCTGTTTCTTGTCGGCGATGGCTTGCGTTTGACAATGGGTATCGATAACCTCTTTGATAAAGACGCTCCGTTTGCAGCCACCGCATTCAACGATAACATCGATGCGCGCACCCACGACCTTACTGGCCGCTACTGGTATGGCAAGCTGAGCTTTAACTTTTAACACAGGAGTTTTTCATGTTTCCAGGTTTCAAAACCTTTCGCCTAATGGGGCTATGGCTAAGCTGCCTTGTTTTTCACAGCTCAGTGCTGGCCACAAGTGAACAGGAAGTGATCGAGTTTCTGAATGAGGCCGAAGTAAAGATTCGAGAAATGTCGGAAGAAGGTGCCCGGCTGGCCTGGATCGCGGCTAATTTCATTACCTATGACACGCAATTCGTCCAGGCCAAGCATGACGCACGCACCACGCTGATGGCGGTTCAGCTCGCCAAGCAGGCGGCTGCTTATGACGACGTAAAGGCTAACGCAGACACTCGGCGCAAGCTCGACACCCTTAAGCAGGCGATCCGTTTGCCGGCACCTGACGACGCCGCGCTCGCCGCAGAGCTGTCAACCATCACAACCGGTATGAAGGCGCGCTATGGCAAGGGCAAATATTGTCCGCCAAACAAGGGCAGCGACGGCTGTCTGGACCTGGTGCAGATGAACAATATTATTGCCAACAGTCGCGATGAGCAGGAGCTTAGAGATGTTTGGCAGGGCTGGCGTGAAGTGTCTCCACCAATGAAAGCGAATTATGCCCGCCAGGTGGAAATCACCAACCAGGGTGCCAATGAACTGGGATTTACCGATCTTGGCAGCATGTGGCGTTCCGGTTACGACATGAGCCCCGCCGATTTCGCCGCCGACATGGATGCGCAATGGAACCGGGTCAAGCCCCTGTATGAAGCCCTTCATTGCCATGTGCGAGCAGGACTGGCTGACCATTATGGTACGGACATTGTCGACCCGAAAGGAAAGATACCAGCCCATTTGCTCGGAAATATGTGGGCCCAGCAATGGAGTAATATTTATGACCTGGTTAAGCCGGCCAGCAGCCAGGAAGGTCCCAAAGTTGATATTACCCGCCTGATTGAAGACCGAAACATGTCTGAACTGGACATGGTGCACACAGCAGAGAACTTTTTCGTTTCCCTGGGCTTGCCCAAATTACCGGAAACATTTTGGGAGCGCTCGCTATTCCTGCAACCCCAAGACCGCGATGTAGTCTGCCACGCTTCAGCCTGGAATCTCGACAGCAAGGATGACCTGCGAATCAAGATGTGCATTCAGCGTAATGAAGAAGACTTCACCACAATCCACCATGAATTGGGTCACAACTATTATCAACGGGCGTACAACCAACAGCCTGTCTATTTTCAGGGTAGCGCAAACGATGGTTTCCACGAAGCATTGGGAGACACCATCTCGCTGTCTGTGACCCCGAACTACCTTGTAAAGATAGGAATGCTTGAAAAGCTCCCTGAAGCGAGCGATGAAGTGGCACAGTTACTAAAACTCGCACTGAACAAGGTCGCTTTCTTGCCCTTTGGGCTATTGGTCGACAAATGGCGCTGGCAAGTATTCAGTGGGGAGCTGACTCCGCAAGAATATAATCAGGGTTGGTGGGCCTTGCGCGAGCAGTATCAGGGAATCAAAGCGCCAGTAGCGCGAGAGGCTCACCACTTCGACCCGGGGGCGAAATACCACATTCCTGGAAACACGCCGTATATGCGTTATTTCCTGGCTCACATACAGCAATTTCAATTCCACGAGGCCTTGTGCAAAACCGTTGGCTATGAAGGCCCGCTGCATGAGTGCACTATCTATGGCAATAAAGAAGCCGGGGAACGCCTCGACGCGATGATGAAAATGGGACGCAGCCGCCCGTGGCAGGAGGCCATGGAAGCGCTTACCGGCCAGCCCGCATTGGATGCCGGCGCAATTCTAGCCTACTTCGCTCCGTTAAAAGCGTGGCTCGATGAGCAAAATCAGGGACGTCAGTGCGGCTGGTGAGTCATATCATCCCGCAGGGTGTCCAGGTGCATCATGCGGGTAACAAAGGGCGCCACCAACATGACCAGAACGCCAATACCAATCGCATACCATCCGACAGTGCTGTAGACGGCCAGTACTGTCTCTTTGCCCGCGGCTTCGGAACCCTGCAGGCCGGCCCCGCCGGTCGCAGCAGCGATCAAACCCGCTGCAAAATTGCCGGTCGCTGACGCAAAAAACCAGACTCCCATAATCAGGCTGGCCATATGTGCCGGTGCCAAACGATTCATCGCACTCAAGCCCACCGGCGACAGGCAGAGCTCACCAGTGGTGTGCAACAGGTAAATCAGAAAGATAAAAATAACCGGTGTGGGATTGCTGAGACCGACCATCTCCGCCCCCCAAACCAGTACCAGAAAGCCCAAACCAACCTGGATCACCCCAAGGCCAAACTTAGCCGGTGCGGAAGGTTCCAGGCCGCGGCTGGCCAGCACCGTCCATAGCATCGCAAACAGAGGAGCCAACATGAATATATAGCCTGCATTCAGCGATTGAAATACCGAGGCCGGTACATCAGCTCGGGCAACGTGGCGATCAGTAAACAGGTTCAATGAAGAACCGGCCTGCTCGAACAGTGCCCAGAATATGATGGATACAAAAATCAGAAACATCGCGGCGAAAATCCGATCGCGTTCTTCGGGCTGAAGTTTCACCACGGCCGTGAACATTACGTACAGCACCAACAGCGCTCCGAACACACCAAGCAGGGTGCCCACCACAGCCTGGTGTTGAATCAACCACCAGCAAATGACAACCAATACCAGGCCACTTAAGTACAGCATCCATTCACGCGGCACACCCATTACCCTGGTCTTCAATGCCTGCGGTGACGGAGGCTCACCACACCCCATCAGCAGTGGTTTGCCCCAGACAAATACCGCCAGTCCAAACAGCATACCGAAACCGGCTGCCCCAAAACCATAAGCCCAACCCACAGTTTCACCAAGGTAGCCACACAACAAAGAGCCAGTGAAGGCGCCCAGATTGATGCCCATGTAAAAAATGGTATACGCCGGATCGCGCCGCGTATCGGTCCGGGGATACAACTGGCCGACAATCACCGAGATGTTGGCTTTCAGAAAACCGGTGCCCACAATAATGAATGCCAGCGCCAACCAGAAGACATTCATTGCCGCACTGCTCTGGCCGCCGTCACCTTCGACCGCCATCAGAAAGTGGCCGACAGCCAATAACACGGCGCCAAAAAAAACTGCCTTGCGCTGTCCAAGGTAGCGGTCGGCCAGATACCCGCCAACCACAGGCGTGATATAAACCAACGCCGTATAGGCACCGTAAATAATGCCCGCCTCAGAATCGGAAAACAGCCAGTGTTTGGTCAGATAGAAAATGAGAAGTGCCCGCATTCCATAATAGGAGAAGCGCTCCCACATTTCGGTGAAAAACAAAACAAACAGGCCGCGGGGATGGCCCAGGAATTCTTTATTGTCAGTCATTGTACTTATCCTGATACCTATGGAGTTGGCTCTATCAGCCGCTGTTAAGCGCCGCCTGACGCTCATGATCAACCACCAGATGATCGCGGTGCGCACGCGCATTGGCAACATAGTGATCTGCGTTAATTGCCAGGGCTGCCTGCTGCTCTTGTGATAGTTCGCGTTTTACCTTGGCAGGTACTCCTATAACGAGCGAACCGTCCGGCACCTCCATTTTTTCCGGCACCAGGGTGTTGGCACCAATCAAACAATTTCGGCCTATGCGGGCACCGTTGAGCACCACAGCGTTAATGCCGATCAAGCTACCGTCACCAATCGAACAGCCATGCAACATAACCTTGTGACCAATAGTCACTCCTTCACCGATGTGCAGCGGAAAGCCCGGGTCCACATGAAGTACGCTGCCATCCTGAATATTGCTGCGTGCACCCACATGAATGTGCTCACAATCGCCACGAATTACCGCGTTGTACCAAACGCTGCTGTCCTCCGCCAAAGTGACGCTGCCAATGACGGTTGCATTGGCGGCAACAAAACCCGGCTTACCAATAAATTCCACACGGCGATCCTGTAGAGAGTAGA
This sequence comes from Gammaproteobacteria bacterium, assembly GCA_030431775.1. Classification (GTDB taxonomy): domain Bacteria; phylum Pseudomonadota; class Gammaproteobacteria; order Pseudomonadales; family JAUIET01; genus JAUIET01. The sequence continues at coordinate 2,760 of JAUIHW010000094.1, read as the reverse complement.
TCATGATTGTCGCTCCTGGTCGTTCAAGTAGGGTGCGGAACACACGAATTCAGCCAGTGTGTCGCGCTCGATTGCTGCACGCAAGTCTCGCATCAGCTTTTGGTAAAAACTCAGATTGTGCAGAGTATTCAATTGTGCGCCCAACAGTTCCTGACACTTATCCAGGTGGTGCAAATAGGCGCGAGTGAAGTTCTGGCAGGTATAGCAATCGCAGCCTTCGTCAAGCGGTGCCTGGCTATTCTTATGTGCAGCATTACGGATACGCACAACACCGTGAGATGTGAATAAATGGCCATTGCGAGCATTGCGGGTTGGCATGACGCAATCAAACATATCGATTCCCTGAAGCACCGCATGGGCAATGTCGGATGGGGTTCCTACTCCCATCAGATATCGTGGCGAGGCCACCGGCAGCCGGGTACTGAGGTGGGCAAGAATCCGTTGCATGTCTTCTTTCGGCTCGCCTACTGACAAACCACCTATGGCATAGCCATCAAAGCCAATTGCCTGTAAGGCCTGTAAGGATTCGCTGCGCAGCTGCTCGTACATGCCACCCTGCACAATACCAAACAAGGCAGCCCGCTGCAGGGCCGGTCGGTCGGCCTGACATTCCAAATGAGCCTGTTTGCTTCGTTCCGCCCAGCGCAACGACAACTGCATGGACTTCCGGGCCTCATCAAGCGTCGCCGGGTACGGTGTGCATTCGTCAAAAATCATGACAATGTCGGCGTTCAATTCAGCCTGAATCCGCATGGACGTCTCCGGGTCCAGGAATACTTTGTCGCCGTTGACCGGGGAACGAAAACTGACACCGGCCTCGGTAATCTTCCTAAGCTCACCCAGGCTGAACACCTGAAACCCGCCTGAGTCGGTGAGTATCGGCCGTTGCCATGCAGCAAAATCGTGCAGCCCCCCATGGCTTCGTATTACCTCCATACCTGGACGCAAGAACAGGTGGAAGGTATTACCGAGTATTATTTCCGCCCCAATTGACTCCAGGTCGCGCGGTAACATCGCTTTCACCGTGCCATAGGTACCAACCGGCATAAACGCCGGGGTGTTGACCACACCACGCTCGAAAACCAACTGACCGCGGCGGGCCTGGCCGCTGCTTGCCTGCACTGCAAACTGCATCAGCGTCCTTCCACCACGACCTGACGCAAGCTCGGAGTTTGTGGTGATTCTATAAACATGGCGTCTCCATAACTGAAAAACTGGTACTCCCGTTTGACCGCTTCCTGGTATGCCGCCAGCACTGGCGTTCTGCCAGCCAGCGCACACACCATCATCAACAAACTGGATTCAGAGAGGTGGAAATTGGTAATCATGACATCCACGGTGCGAAACCGATAGCCAGGGTAGATAAACAACTCGCTTTCCCCCTCAAAAGGCTGCAGTCGATTCGACTGAGCCGCCGTTTCTAGAGCACGCACGGACGTACTGCCCACGGCAACGACCCGACCGCCGCGAGACCAGGTACGGGTAATCGCATCACATACGCTTTGCTCAACCTGCAGGTATTCAGCGTGCATTCGGTGGTCGCGAATGTCATCCACTCGAATTGGCTGGAAGGTACCGGCGCCGACGTGGAGAGTCACAAACTCGGTGGCCACGCCCGAAGCCTGTATTTCCTCCAACAATTCTCGACTGAAATGCAAACCTGCTGTGGGTGCGGCAACCGCCCCACTGCGCTGTGCATAGACGGTTTGGTAACGCTCCCGGTCCAGGTTCTCATCGGGTCTTTTAATGTAGGGTGGCAGCGGCATATGACCGGCTGTATCAAATAACGCTCCTGGCGAGCCACCGGAATTCAGCCGCAGGCGGAAAAACCCCTCTTCCCGCCCGGTGATGGTTAAGCTGGCTACTGGCGGCTCAACAGCCCCCGCCGTTGCATACACCCGCAATTCAGTACCAATCGTCAACTTTTTGTTCGCCCTGAGCTGAGCAATGAACTCCGCTTCATCACAAAGTCGCTCAAGCATGATCTCCACACGGCCACCGCTTGGCTTACTGGCAAACAGGCGCGCGGGAATAACCCGGGTATTATTCAGCACCAGCAGATCGCCAGGACTCAGCAGCTGTTTGACAGCGGCGAACTGAAGATGCTGAATACTGCCCGTACCATCGAGATGAAGCAATCGGCAATCACTGCGATTTTCCGGCGGATAGTGAGCAATCAGATGCTCAGGCAAATCGAAGGCAAAGTCCTGACGACGCATTAACTGGCTGGCTCACAAAACCTCGCATTTTACGCCGCTGGCGCCAAGCTTGCACCCTGGCACCGCACTGATATAATCGCGCGTCCGCACCAAGCTCACTGAGTGGATCAGGTTGGTGTTGTGGTAGAGAATGCGAAGGCTCTACTAGTTTGTGAGAATTGGAGCCGACGGATTTTCGTTTTATTGTGCCAGAGTGGTGTTGTGGTAGACGATACAGAGCATTCACCTGAAGTTGGAGTCAGATTACGTTCGATTTTTATTGTGCCAGAGTGGTGTTGTGGTAGACGATGCGAAGCATTAACACCCAGTAGCATATGGAGTAGTCATTAGTTTTCTAGTTTTGTGCCAGAGTGGTGTTGTGGTAGAAGATACAGAGCATTCACCTGAAGTTGGAGTCAGATTACGTTCGATTTTTAATGTGCCAGAGTGGTGTTGTGGTAGACGATGCGAAGCATTAACACCCAGTAGCATATGGAGTAGTCATTAGTTTTCTAGTTTTTGTGCCAGAGTGGTGTTGTGGTAGACGATACAGAGCATTCAC
>JAUIHW010000093.1 GCA_030431775.1 Gammaproteobacteria bacterium | reverse complement strand
ATAGAAAAGATAATATCCTGTTTGCGTGAGCGGGCGATGTTGTCCAGGCCAACTTCGCGGGCGATTTCCACCAGTTCATTGACAGGTTTGGTTTTTAGATCAGTTAAGTTCATAGGCGAGTGGTTTTCTTTAACAAAGGGCTACGCTTGGAAAGCCAATCGATACACTTAACAAGGCCTGTTAGTGCTCCATGTCGGTGCATGGCGACTGGTACCCTGAGCTTCATTGCTCAAGACATAAGCGATTTAGTGTTTTGTCGCGATGACGTTCTTAAAAGAAGAGGTTAGGGTTAGATAGATACCTTATACCAGTAATATAGTGTGAGTCGTATCACAAGTCCAGAAAAACTTTAGTTACCTTTATAAGGCGGCCAGCACCTGCGAAGCCCGGTGCTGGCGAATCAAGTAAGATCAGGCAACTGTAGTGTTAATGAACTCACTGAGCTGGTTTTTGCTCAAGGCGCCAACTTTCTGGCCCTGGGCATCGCCGTCTTTGAATATCATCAGTGTAGGAATGCCGCGAATGCCGAATTTGGCGGCCGTTTCCTGGTTTGCATCCACGTCCAGTTTGCAAATTTTGACCTTGCCATCGTAATCAGTGGCCAGCTCTTCAAGCACTGGTGCAATCATTTTGCACGGCCCACACCATTCGGCCCAATAGTCGACCAAAACCGGTATGTCCGACTTAAGGACTTCGTCTTCAAAATTGGCGTCCGTAACGTGGACAATCTGTTCGCTCATGTGAAAATACTCCGTTGGTGGTGAAACTCACCTGTTCCGCGACGATAATATGGGCTGTGCAGGCATTATTCAAGGCCGGTCGGCTATTCAATCCGTCAGGAATCAACGGCAATACGTCCGGCCACACAGTGGTATTCTGGACAAGACCAATGGCTGGCAGTGAACAACAATGAAACAATCCAAGCTAATTATTCTGCTAACGCTGGTCTTTCTGGTGGCTGCAGTATTTGTTTTCGACCTTGACCGTTATCTAAATCTTGAGTACTTCAACAGTCAAAAACACGCTTTGTTTGCTTATTATGAGGCTAACCCGGGTAAAACGATCACCTGGTATTTGGTGCTGTATATCCTGGCGGCGGGTTTATCGATTCCCGGTGCCGGTTCCGGCCTGACACTGGCTGGCGGTGCTATTTTTGGTTTGTGGCTGGGTACCCTGTTGGTGTCGTTCGCGAGCACTATTGGCGCCACGATCGCGTTTCTGATGTCAAGAACGTTGCTGCGCGACTGGGTGCAGCAACGTTTTGGCCAATACTTGGAGCCGATCAATAAGGGAATAGAGCGCGATGGCGCTTTTTACCTGTTCAGTATTCGGCTTATTCCTGCGTTTCCGTATTTTATGGTTAATCTTTTGATGGGCCTGACGCCCATGAAAACCGCGGTGTATTTCTTTGTGAGCCAGATTGGCATGTTGGCGGGCACGATGGTATATGTGAATGCCGGTGTGCAACTGGCCTCTATCGACAGTGTAAGCAGTGTTGCTTCTCCAGCCCTGATTGGCTCTTTCGTGCTACTTGCGATGTTCCCCTTTCTGGTGAAAAAGCTGATGGCGGTTGTCAATCGGCGGCGCGTTTTGCAGGCCTATACCCGGCCTGAAACCTTCGACGCCAACCTGATTGTGGTCGGTGCGGGAAGTGCGGGCCTGGTAGCATCCCTGATCGCCGCAACCGTCAAGGCAAAGCCCATTCTGATCGAGGCTGAGAAAATGGGTGGCGACTGTTTGAACACAGGCTGTGTTCCGAGCAAGGCTTTACTGCGGTCAGCTGCGCTCAGCAAATCCATCCGCAATGCCGATGCATTTGGTATTCAGGCGGGGTCCGAAGTGACCACCGACTTCGGTGCCGTTATGCGCCGCGTGCACTCGGTTATCAAAACCATCGAGCCGCACGATTCTGTCGAGCGCTACGAGGGCCTGGGTGTGCAGTGTGTTCAGGGTCGGGCACGTCTGGTATCCCCATGGGAAGTGGAAGTCGAGAACCAACAGGGCGATACGCGCCGCTACTCGGCCGCCAATATCGTACTTTCCAGTGGTGCCAGGCCCTTTGTGCCGCCTATCCCTGGTTTAGAGGAGGTCGACTATCTGACCTCAGACACAGTTTGGGCGTTGGAGCGACAGCCTCAGTCTCTGTGTGTCATGGGTGCCGGTCCTATCGGTTGTGAAATGGCACAGGCTTTTGCCCGTCTGGGCACGGAAGTGTCCTTAGTTGATATGGCTCCACGGGTTTTACCCAGAGAGGATGAAGACGCCGCCAACTGTGTTTACGAATCCCTGCAGGCAGATAATGTGCGGGTCCTGCTGAATAGCAAGGCCGTTCGGGCCGGCCAGGATCAGAGCGGGAAATACCTGATTGTTGAGGCGTTGGGCGAAGAGCAGCGGCTGGACTTTGAGCAATTGCTGGTTGCGGTTGGTCGGCGGGCCAACACTGATGGCCTGGGCCTGGAAGAGCTCGGTATACAGCTGAGGCGGGACGGGACTGTGCAGGTCGATGATTATCTGCAAACCACCCTGCCAACGGTGTATGCCTGCGGTGACGTGGCCGGGCCCTATCAATTTACTCACACCGCTTCCCATCAGGCATGGTTTGCTACCGTGAATGCACTGTTTGGGCAGTTCAAGCGCTTTAAAGTGGACTATCGGGTGATACCCTGGGCGACCTTTACCGAGCCACAACTGGCTCGCGTTGGACTGAACGAACTGGAGGCCCAGGAACAGGGCGTGGCGCATGAAGTGACGCGCTATGAACTAAGCGGGCTTGACCGGGCGATTGCCGAGGGCGTAAACAGCGGTTTTGTCAAAGTGTTGACACCACCCGGTCGTGATCGAATTCTGGGCGCAACCATTGTCGGCCCGCACGCGGGCGACCTGATTGCTGAGTACGTACTAGCCATGAAACACGGTCTTGGTCTGCGCAAACTGTTGGGAACGATTCACATCTATCCGACCTTTAATGAAGCCAATAAATTCGCGGCCAGCGAATGGCAGAAGAAACATAAACCACAGGCCCTGTTGCATTGGGTGGAAAAACTCCACGCCTGGCGGCGCGGCCATCGGGAGGACAAATGAACCAGGAAGATCGTTTACTGAAACAAAGTTGGGAGCAATTTTGTGAGCAGCTGAAACAGGCAGGAGACATTGTATTTCGCGAAACTGGCCCGACAAAGGCCGTTTCAAAAGCCACGGGTTTGCGTCTGTTGGCGCGCAACATTTCATTGGCGATGCAGTTTGAACTGGAAAACAATAATCCGGATTTCCCCGAGTTGCTCCATTATTTCGATCCATTGCGCAAGCAGGGTGGCGATAACACGGACGCCTTATACGTAGGTGCACCGGTTAATGGTCAACATACCTACCGTATTCGCGGGGAGCGCGGATCGGCTGCTTTTTTTGCGGTGACTGTTCTTGAAGATGGCAACACCCCTTGGGGTGGTGCCGTCGTTGGTACAATCCTGGGCAAAGATTTTAATCTGACTGAGGATGGACGGTTCGAGCTGATCATTAGCCCAGACCCGGAACCCGATGACTATGCTGGTTCAGGTAAAAACTGGATTCAATCGTCGCCCGCAACCTATCGAGTAACGTTCAGGCAATTTTTTGCCGACTGGTTGAATGAGCGGCCTATGGTTGCAAATATTGAATGCTTGTCCCAGCAGGGCAGACACCCGCAGCTGACACCGGAGACCTTAGCCGACGGTCTGCAGCGCTCGGCAAGCTGGGTGAACGATTCGGTTCATTACTGGGCGGATATGATTGATAAGTGGAAGCAGCAGCCCCACACATTCCTGTCATACGGTGAGCTTGAAAGCAACAAAATAGATTTCACTCCCGGAGGTGCGCCGATCATCGCATTTTGGCAGCTCGCCGAAGGCGAGGCTCTGGTGGTGCGTGTTACTCCGCCGAAAGCCGATTACTGGGCGGTCGAGTTCGGCAACTACTGGTGGGAAACCATGGACTATCGCTACCATATGAGCAGTACTAATTGTCACCACGCACAGCTCGAAGCCAACGGAGAGCTCATACTGGTAATAAGCCATAATGACCTGGGTGCGGCCAACTGGTTGGACCCCTGCGAACATGAAGAGGGGTATATAACTTTTCGCTGGGTAGGGAGTGATAGCTACCCGAAACCAGAGTGTGAAAAGCTAAGCGAGGCTGAGCTTCGGAAGCGCTTCCCTGCGTTGCTGGGCAGGGTCAGCGCGCAACAGCGCCTGGATCAGCTCGCTGAGCGGCGCAGTGGCGTGGTACGGCGCTTTGGCACCTGACCTATAATTAGCAAAACAATTCGGAGAACACTCATGGCCAGTATCGCAGAAGGGCGCTATACAATTACTTCTTGGGAAGAAGAAACGGTTCAAGAAAATGAAGATGGCAGTAAACTGACCCACGCTACAGTAACGCAATCCTATAGTGGCGATCTTAATGGAGAAAGTACCGTCCACTATTTTATGATGCATGCAACCGACAAGTCCGCGCGTTTTATAGGTTATGAAAGCATCAGTTGTGAGCTTGGTGGCAAGCAGGGAAAATTTACCGTCCAGCATGATGGCAAGTTCAGTATTGGAGTAGCCAGCAGCCAATTTAAGGTGGTCTCTGGCTCCGGGCGAGGAGGGCTTATGAACATCAGCGGTCAGGGCAAATACAGCTCAGACAAATCCGGAGAGGCAAGCTACCGTTTTGAGTATAACGCGGACTCCTCTGAAGATCAGGTGGGCGCATAAACCGGATGTTGCTTTCTGATAATGCCGCGCCGGCCAGCCCTGAAATCCTCGACTATATCTGCCGTAATCTGCAGAATTGCAGTGATCTTCCGTATGGTGAAGACCAGCAAACACAACAGTTAGACACTGTTGTCAGTGAAATATTCGGTACTGATACAAAAGTTTTTCCGGTTCTATCCGGAACCGCCGCCAACTGCCTGGCCCTGTCTGCCATGTGTAGCTCTACCGGTACAATTGTGACACATAGGGAATCGCATCTTTGTCAGTCTGAAAACACGGCCCCGCATTTTTTTACCGGTGGTGCCGCCCTGCACCGTATCGGGCAGGGGCCTGATCTAATATCCGTCGATGAGCTGCGGGACTATTGCTGCAATACACCCTGGGGTGATGTGCATTCTGCACTCCCCCAGGTCCTGGCCATTGCCCAAGTAAGCGAACTTGGGCGGGCCTATTCTACCGAGCACTTGGCAGAACTGGGCGCAGTCTGCGATGAATACGGCCTGGGCTTGTATATGGACGGAGCGAGGTTCGCCAATGCGGTGGCCATGCTGAGTTGTGACCCGGCTGACATCAGCTGGAAAGCTGGCGTTAAAGCGCTCACCTTCGGGGCGATAAAAAATGGCACATTTAGTGCAGAAGCCCTCGTAGTGTTTGATCATAAGCTATATCCGGTGATTCGCCAGAAAGCGAAACAAGCCGGGCATCTGGCATCCAAAATGCGCTACCTGTCGGCGCAACTGATTGCCTACTTCAGTGATGAACTCTGGCTGCGTAACGCACGCAATGCTAACGAGGCTGCGGCAACGTTGGCGGCGACACTGCAAAAGCACCCTGAGTGTGAGCTGGCAATGGAGGCGCAGACCAACCAGCTATTTGTCCAGATGCCCCCAGATTTGCACCAACAACTTAGTCACAAGGGCTTTGAGTTGTATCCGTGGCGAGTCAACGATACCGCATGCTATCGGCTGGTAACCAACTGGGCAACGGACCAAAAAGTTCTCGATGAATTTGAATGCGCTTTGGCGGCCTTCAGTCGGGCTTCTCGCTAAGAGGCGCCAACAGCTTGATTCTGGAATGAAAGAACAACAGGTAAGTTGCAAGTAACAAGGTCACAAATTCGGCCAATGGAATTGTGATGAATACTCCAAGATCGCCAATCAAACCGGGAAGCAGCAACAGCAGCCCAGCCGGTAGCAGTAGACTTCGGCTGAGAGCCACCGAACCAGAGGGTAGCGGTTGGTCGGTTGCTGTGAAAAACGACGTTAAAATGACATTGGCCGCGATAAAAATTGGGACTGGCCAGAAGTAAGCGGCAAACTGCATTGCAATATGCATCGTCTGCTCGGCGCTCTCTTGCAAAAATGCGCCGATCAAAAGTTCTGGAACCTGATAAAGCAACACAGACATCAACACCCCAATCACCAGTGCGCTGCTTAACCCGATACGAAAGTAGACGAGAATGCGGTCTCTCGATTTTGCCCCGAGGCTTTTGCTCACCAAGGGCTGCAAGGCATCAGAAAAACCATAGCTGATCATTACCCCAATGAACATCACGTATTCAACCACCGTGAAAGCAGCTACCCCGTCGGTACCAAAGCGGCGGATCAATACCCAGTTAAACAGTAGAACCACCACTCCAACAGACAGCTCGTTGGTGAATTCCGATACGCCATTGACCGCAGCCCGGCCAATCGGACGCCAGCTGCCTTTTGGTCGTTGCAGCCGCAGTTGACCTCGTTGCTTGAACAGGTGCGGGAGCAGAATAACAATCATACTAAACTGCGCACAGGCGAGCGCCCAGCCGGCCCCGGCAATTCCATGACCGAGCTGCACCACAAAGAGCCAGTTCAGTGCGATATCAACAATTGCAACCGAAACCAATGCAATGCAGGCGAGCACGGGCTGGCCGTCCACCATTACGAAGTAGTAAAACACGTAGCCGACCGTGGCAACCGGCCCGGCGATCATGAGGATTTGCAGGTAGGTCTTTACCAGGGGAAATACTTCGTCGTTAGCACCCAGTAAATGAACCAGATTGTCGATTTGCCACCAACCGGTTAATACAATGACGATGGAAGAAACCGCTGCCAGTAGCATGATCTTGCTGAATACGTCCGACGCACCCTCAATATCCTGTTCTCCGAGGCGCTTCCCGGCGATTACCGAGCCGCCAACCGCCAGCATAAAAGCGAGTGCGAACAGCAGGGCAACTGCTGGCATGGTCAGATTGACCGCAGCCAGCGCAGCCGTGCCAACAAAATTGCCCATAAAAATGGCCGTAATCACAGACGCGGATGACAGTGACAGAAGGCCGATTACTGACGGTACCGCATAGTAGAAAAATACTGCCAGCGGCCGGCCGGTCAGAGGATTGTTATCCGCCAGCATGGCTTGCCTCAGAGATTTTTCAATTGCTTGATAATGCCGTCGTGAATGTCATAAATCCAGGCGTGCAATTGCAGCGCTGGCGAGCGCTCACGCGCGGCGCGAACGTATTCGATCTGGCTTACGCTTTCCAGCTGGGCCAGTACGTTCAGCTCGCAAAGGCGGGTGACACGATCTGCACCACTTAGCGTATCGAGTTCCTGTGCGTGACGTTTTCGAACTTCGCGAACATTGTCCAGCCAGCGGTCGACCGGTCCGCTCAAGGCCAGGCCGGAATCGGCAGCTATTACGCCGCCGCAACCATAATGACCACAGACTATAATATGCTTGACCTGTAAAGCCTCCACAGCGAACTGAATCACGGCCAGGGCATTGTCGTCATTCAGGTTGACGGTATTGGCGATATTGCGATGCACAAAGATCTCCCCTGGCTCCAGGTCTACGATCTGGGTTGCAGGAACCCGGCTGTCTGAGCAACCAATCCACAAATATTCCGGACTTTGCTGTTCGGCGAGTCGCTCGAAAAAAGTTGGATCACCGGCTTTGATTTTGGCCGCCCATCGTTTATTCGAGCTCAACAGCGCGTCGAGATTTTCCATTGATTTATTGCCTTTTTGTGAACGGGTGCGCAAGTATACCAATGCCGTTAAGCCTTTATGCTAGGCTGGAAATATATGTTTGCCAGGTTAGAGTATGAAACTGGGTTACAAACTGATGTTATTGGGCTTGGTGGCGATGTTGGCCTTGCCACTGTTTATTCGCAAGCCCGACGGCACACCGATGATGACACTCGAGGACTGGATTCCCGATACTAAGGCACTGCAGCGCACAGCCAGCGCTGCGCTCAATAAATCGTCGGGCGGCGATGGCTTCTCGGAAGGCGCCGCTCTTGTTTCAGAACCTGAGGCAAAGATGTATTCCTGGCGTGACGCCAATGGTGTGATGCATTTTTCAGAAAATCCGCCGCCGGATGCCGCGACGGCACAGAATGTCAAAGTCAGCAATGTGCCGAAAAATGTCAACCGCATGGTAGCGGTCAAGCCTCGGCAAAGTGATTCCAACCAGAAACCTCACGACCCGTCCCAGCGAGCCGGTTTTGATCTTGCCTTTCCCACCACAGTCCCTCTCAAAGAAATACCCAAACTAATGGACGACGCCAAAAACCTGCAGAAACTGGCGGACCAGCGAAACACTGCTTTGCAGGAAATGTAACACTGTTGCAGCGCCTTAAGACAAGGCGCTGAGCCTTGTAGCGAGGCGTGTTACACTCCATGATCAGACTCAATTCAAGGAACATTATGAAACTTGTTTTTCCTGGCCTGCTGCTCGCCGGCCTGATCAGCTTGTCTGCCTGCCAGCAGGCGACGGACTCAAACACCGATGCAGATAGCGCTGACAATACAGCTCCACAAGTCGATGGCGATGAGCTGCAACTGGAAGATGAAAACGATAGCCTGAGCTACGCTCTGGGGCATAGCCTCGGTCAGCAAATGCAGGCCGATGGAATGGATGTTGATCTGCAGCGTTTTGCGCTGGGCTTCCGCCACGGTATGAAGCAGGAAGCGGCACTGATGACGCCAACCGAAGTTCAACAGCGCTTAAATGCTTTTCGTCAGCAACGGCGAGATGAACAGCAGGCTCAGTTTGAGAAGGTGTCGGCTGAGAACGCAGAAGCTGGTGCCGCCTGGTTGGCTGACAATGGCAAAAAAGACGGCGTCGTTACGACAGAATCCGGTTTGCAATATAAGGTTGTCACTGCAGGCACCGGTAAGAAACCCGCTGCGGAAGACACCGTGTCTGTTCACTACCGTGGCACCTTGCTGGACGGTACAGAATTTGACAGCTCCTATGCCCGCGGTGAGCCGGCAGAGTTTCCCGTGAACCGGGTCATTCCAGGCTGGACTGAGGCATTACAGCTGATGCCAGTGGGCTCCAAATGGGAGCTCTACATTCCGTCAGATCTGGCGTATGGCAAAGCAGGCACAGGCCGCGATATTGGGCCGAATGCGACCCTGTTGTTTGAAGTGGAGTTACTGGACATCAAGTAGAGCCGAGAGCTTATTTCAGGCGGTGAATAAAGCCATTTGATGAGACGGCCCAATAGGCTGCTCCACGCTGCTCGAAGGCGACGCTGAGAATAGCCGCGCTCGTGGGTTTCCAGGCGCGCCGTTTGGGTACTGTCCAGGTTTTTAGGTTGCGAAGCCTGGCGGTATCCCAGAGTTGCACAGTGCGATCCGATGTACCTGTTAACAGGCGGCTTGAGTCGGCAGAGAAGCGCGCTGCGTCAAAGGTCAATCCGCGCTGCACGGCAAATGCCCGCAGCGGCAATTCGCCCAGTATCTGCCCGCTGTCAGTCTGCCACAGCAGCGCCTTGTCGTATTTGCTGACACTCAAGGCCAGGTCGCCTTTAGGGGAAATCTGTACCAGACGCACTTCGTCCTCGTGGGTAATGGTGTGCAGTAGTTCACCACTCTCCACATTCCACAGTTTGGCGGTGTTGTC
>JAUIHW010000092.1 GCA_030431775.1 Gammaproteobacteria bacterium | reverse complement strand
GCGGCCCGTTCAATGTTGAAGTGCTTGATATTCGGTGTAAACGACTGACCGGAAATATCAGCAGAAAAGCCGTCATTGACATACCCGTGGGTGGTGTATCCGGAATCAGCAGCATGCACCACCAAAGTAATACCACTTTCATTAAGCCGCGACCAGAACGGGTCGAACATTGGATCGGCTGGTGAGCGGACGCCATCACCGGCGGTCCAAACAGCGGCCGGGCGCATGACCACCACACGGGCACCTTGCTCCAGGGCCCACTCTAGCTCGGCGCAGGCCCAATTCACGTCGCAAAGAGAAATATACGGAGCGGCGAATATTTTCTCCTGATAATGACAACCCCAGTCTTCTTCCAACCAGCGATTAAAGGCAGTAAACATCGTAGTCACCGCGTCGGTATCGTGCTTTAACAGCTCTTCATACAATACCCCCAGTGTGGGGAACAACCACATCCCTTCCAGGCCCTGCTCCTGCAGTTTGCTGAGCCTGGCATCACGGTCTATGTAGCAATCCGGGAGCGGCTCGCGCGCCTGCATCAGTTCGATTGCTTCCTTTCCCAGCGGGTTACCGCGCAAATAGTCCGAAATTGAGCCAGGCAGGGCGATTGGATCCCAGGTTGGGTTTTTCACTGCCTTGGCCAGTTTGCCACCCACTATGTGGTGCTGGCGGCCATTAATGGTTGCCCATTGTACGCAGCGTTCCTGCATATTTTTGGGGACATGGCGGGTGAATGCATCGTGGCCCTCGTAATAATGGTTGTCAGCATCAAAGGCCTGATAAGCCAATTCGTTCATAGTGGCAAGCTCTCCAGGTGTTTATTCGTCTATTGTAGGCAAAGCTTCAGCCAGCGCAGGTGACAGGGCGGCAATTTAAGCGCGGCGAGCATAGTGGTTGGAAAGCAGCAGACAGAACACCGCTAGAGTCGCAAGCCCGGCCAGACCGTGCAGGGCCAGACGATAATCGCCATGGCGCTCAAACAGAGAAGCGGCCACAATCACGGCCACTGCCATCACTGGCAGCACAAACAAATTGGACAGGCCCATGGCCTTGCCAAAATCCTCGGTGGGCAGACGCTGCCCGAGCATCATCGTATATAAGGGTACCACCCCCCCGGTTAGCAAACCTGAGCTGGCCACCAATACCACCAGTACACTGGCTTTCGGGTGAAGCGAGAACAGCATTAGCATTGCGGCCAGCACAACCAGCATGGTCGCAAACAGGCGCTGCGCCGGCCAGCGGTCGGCCATGAACCCGGACAGCAAAGCGCCGGGTATACCCATCCAGAAACTGACTGCCAAAACCATGGACTGAGCGGCCGCGCTCAGCCCATGGGTGCCGAGAAACGCGGCAACGTGCACAGTCCAAGCAGTCATGGTGCCAACCATGAGCGCATACGACAGCACGGTCCAAAAAAAGGCCGGCCGCCGTGCCACATCGATCACCCGGGATTGAGACGCGCCGCTTCCACCCGCTCTGGACGGCGATTCTGGAAAGCGCGCAGGAATAACTGCCCAGATCACCGGCAACAGCACCAGCAGGCACAGTGCACTGAATACCGCAAAGCTGAGCTGCCAGCCATACGCGGGCAACAGCACCCCGGAAAGGGCCGCGAACACGCCCGAACCCAGCGGTGGGCCGATGCTCATCAAGCCCAGCGCGCGGCCCCGCTCGGATAGAAAAAAGCGGGTAACCAGACCAGCGCTCACCAAGGGCCCGATGGCGGGAATGCATAAACCAATCGCAAAGGCGACCAAGCCCAGCAACCACAATTGCTCAGCGACTGCACCCAGCGCAAAGGCTGTCCCCATCAGGGTCGCACCGGCCAACATAATCCGCCTCGGATGACCGTTATCCAGGGCTGTACCCACCAGTACTCCGCCAACCGACATGGCGACCATAATAATGATTTGACCGGCGCTGATCAGGGTTCTGGAGGCATCAAAGCTGGCTTCGAGTGGCTGTAGAAAAATCGGATAGATGCCATAACTCAGGCCGATGGCGAAGGCCTGTGTGAGCATAATGGCCAAAAGCAGGCGAATCTGGAATGCTTGCATGTAATGCGGGTCCAACAGCGGTGACGAAGACGCGTGGGCTTCGTCCGGGTTCAAGCTGAAAGTATACTGCTTACCTTAACTAAACAATGAGTAAAGTGATTACGATGCAACAAGACTACCCACTGGCAAACCAGCATGCGTTTATTACCGGCGGCTCCGGTGGCATTGGCAGTGCCTGTGCCAAAGTATTGCTGCGCGACGGCGCGTCGGTGGCGGTGCGATGAGGCCGTTACTCGTCAATGATGAGAACAGTTTTATGCGCGTTATAGAGCTCAATATTCTGACAACTTTTTTGGCACCGCCGCATGGCAGGCCATATTGCAAGGGCAAGATCCCGGCCCACTCTAATTGCAGTACAATAGGTCTATAACAAGATGACGTATGAGGACTGACCGCATGAGCAATGTTCCTATGCTACCCACTATCAGTGACTACCTTAACCATTACGCCAGCGAAATACCCGATCAGGTCTGGCTCAAAGACCGCCAGGGTGACGAGTTCACAACCTGGACCTGGCTTGAAGCACAACAGGAAGCCAATGCTGCCGCCGCCTGGCTGGAAGACCGCTTCGGCAACCAGGGCACGAATATCGGCTTTTTGTCGCGCAACCGGGCGCACTGGATGCTGGCCGACATGGCTGTTCTGGCCTCGGGCAACGTGTCGGTTCCCCTGTTCACCACGATGGTCGCCGATGTTGCCAAGTACATATTGGAGTTTACTGAGGCCAAAGCACTGGTGGTGGGAGAAACCAGTAACTGGGAGAATATCCGAACAATCGTCCCGCAAGAGACTTTGATCATCGCACTGCCAGGTTTTGACCCTGAGGTGGAGCACATTAAGTGGGAGGAGATTCTGCAACAAAGCAGCGGTGCCAAACCCAGGCATGTCTGCGACGCGAATGAACTCATGACCATCCCCTTCACCTCTGGCACAACCGGCATGCCTAAAGGTGTGATGCAGCATCACAAATCCATGCTGGTGCCTATGCAACGCGCCGCAACGGCATTTAAACTTAGCCCCAATCCGCGCTTTCTGTCCTATCTTCCCTTAGCTCACATCGCAGAGCGCCAACTGGTTTGGATTCAAAGCCTGATTCATGCGGGTGAAGTTACCTTTAATGAAGACCTGACAACCCTGCTGCGTGACATGGCCGAGACCCGGCCACACTATTTCTTTGGCGCCCCCAGGGTCTGGGAGCAGTTACACCAGGGCATTCTGAGCAAGCTCGGCGGTCAGGATGCGCTTGATAAGGCGCTGGCCGATGACCGCGAGGGCACCCAACAGTTTCTGCAGGCCACCCTTGGTCTGCAGGACGCTGACTACCTGCTGACTGCAGCAGCGCCCACCCCTCCGGCACTGATAGAGTGGTACGAGAGCCTAGGAATCATGCTGAATGAAGGCTATGGGCAGAGCGAAGCTATGGCCCTGATTGTAAACCTGCCCAATCAGCGACGCATCGGTTCGATCGGCAAAATACTCGACGGTGTTGAAGCCAAGATCACAGATGAAGGAGAGCTGTGTGTTAAGGCCGATGGTCTGGCCCCCGGGTATTACAAACAGCCTGAGAAAACAGCGGAAACCTTTATTGGTGATTGGGTACATACCGGTGACAAGGCCAAGATTGACGAAGACGGCTTCTATTACATTACCGGGCGCGTCAAGGATTACTTCAAAACGATTCAGGGTAAGTTCGTTGCGCCACCACCTATCGAAGGCGCCTTCGCCAAGTGCGCAGTTGTCGAGCAGCTTTGCCTGCTGGGTCGCGGCTACTCCAAAACCGTCATGGTTGTGGTACTTAGTGAACTCGCCTCCACAATGGCAAGATCGGAGGTGAACGAACAGTTGATGCAGCAAGTCAAGGCCGTCAACGGTGAGATAGAGAAGCACGCGCGGATTGGTGCCGTAATCGTTGCTAATGAAGCCTGGACTATCGAAAACGGTATGCTGACGCCAACATTGAAACTCAAACGCGACGAGGTGGACGCACAGTTCGGCCGACTGGCAGAAGCGCTGGCACGGCAATCCGCCGAGCAGGGCGAGATTTTAATCCGCTGGGAAGACGAGCTGTCAGGCGTATCACCCTAGACTCAGACAAAACCGTCTTAGGCGTTCACAGCCATCCAGCAATACATCCATCTGCTGAACCAGTGACAGCCGCGCGTGTCCACGTGTGGTGCTGCCAAAGGCACTGCCCGGCAAGATGGATACCCGCTCGGCTTCAAGCAGGCGTTCTGCAAAGTGAGTGTCATCCTGATCAAACTGGCTGACATCGATCATCACAAACATGCCGGCCTGCGGCAGGAGAAAATCAAGCCCGTCAATGGCTGAGAGCCGCTCACAAACCGCATCGCGTCGCTTGCGGTAGCGGTCGCACATATCGGCAACGTAATACTCATCGTTGTTCAGCGCAAAGGCCGCCGCGTCCTGGATGAATTGCGGGCAGCCAAACATCGACATGGCGGAAAATCTACCCAGGTGGTCGGTCAGAGCCGCCGGGGCAACTGACCACCCCATGCGCCAGCCACTCATTGCGTGCGACTTTGACAGACCATCAATGACCACAACATTGTCCAGCGAGTTTGCGCAGGAACGCAGAGAACGGTGGGCCTTATCGTAGGTAAACATGGAATAAACTTCGTCGCATACCACCCAGATATCACGCTGCCTGCAGTAATCAGCCACTTGCCTCAGACAGTCCGGGTCAATGATTGCACCGGTCGGATTACCGGGTGTATTCAGAAACACTACGCGGGTGTGTGGTCCAATTGCACTGACAATATCATCAACGCGCGGTACAAACTGGTGTGCTGCTGTAGCAGGTACCACGGTCACATTGACATCCAGGGCTCTCGCAATGGGCGGGTAGCCAACGTATTGTGGCTCCACAAACACGCATTCGTCGCCGGGATCTAACAAGCAGGAGAGCACTGAAAAAATTGCATTGGTGACCCCAGGGAATATGGCAACGTTGTCTATGGCACACGAATGCGGTGACACTCGGCTTTCATAGTCTGCCACTGCCCTGCGAAGGTTAAGCTCGCCCAATGCAGGGGAATAATGGGTACGTCCGACACGCATATGGCTGACAGCATTGTCAATAATCGGATCGGGCGTGCGAAAGTCCGGGTCACCAATTGACAGCAACACAACATCGTCACCGGCCTTTTGCATGTCCAGTGCCCGGTCATGCACCGCCCAGGCCGCGGCCTCAGCATGGTCTAGCCGCTCAGCAAGCGCTGCATATCTCGCCTTGAATCGTTTGTTAGTCATGCTTGCCAGCCTTCCTTATCGTTCGCCTAAAGTGCCGATCATGATATGAGTTCGTGTATAGTAAGGCTTAACATCAATGGCATCCAGACCACACAATGATCAATATCAACAGCCAGTTTGATGGCGGAAACATAGAGTGCAACAACTGTGAGAACGCCGACAGCATTTGCCTTTCCATCCGTCCTGATAATCATTCCGAGTTCTACCAGTGGTTTTACTTCCGTCTGACCGGCGGATTAGATCAGGACTGTACACTGACCATCAGTAATGCCAGCGGAGCGGCCTATCCAGGCGGTTGGGATAATTACCAGGCGGTAGCTTCCTATGATCGTGACTCCTGGTTTCGCGTGTCAACCGAGTACCGGGCTGGGGAGCTGATCATTCGCTTGCGACCCGAGTACGACAGTGTCTATTTGGCCTACTTTGCTCCCTACAGCCTGGACCGGCATGCCGAGCTCATCGGCGAGTGCCTGCAGTCTCCAAGGGCCGGGCTAGAGATTGTTGGCACAAGCCTGGATGGGCGCGACCTGGACCTCCTGCATATTGGAGACGGCGAAGCCGATCGTAAGCAATATTGGGTGATTGCGCGCCAGCATCCAGGTGAAACCATGGCCCAATGGTGGATGGAAGGCTTTCTGGACCGGCTGCTCGACCCCGACGATCCGGTGTCCCGGGAACTCTTGCAACGGGTTCGGTTTGCAGTAGTGCCCAATATGAATCCCGACGGCAGCTTTCGCGGTCACTTGCGCACCAATGCCGCCGGCGCAAACCTGAATCGGGAATGGCAGAACCCCAGCCTGGAACGCAGCCCCGAGGTATATCATGTTCGGCAAGCCATGCAACGCAGCGGAGTGGATTTTTGCCTGGACGTTCACGGTGATGAAACCCTGCCTTACAACTTCATAGCCGGTACCGAAGGCATTGCCGCATGGACTGCGCACCGGAATGCTGTTCTGACTGATTTCAAAGCGACCCTGGCCCGCTTAAACCCGGATTTTCAAACACAACACGGCTACCCACCCAACCAGGCTGGCAAAGCAAACCTTACTTTTTGTAGCAACCAGGTGGCGGATCGTTTTGACTGCCCGGCGATGACACTGGAAATGCCATTCAAGGACAATGCCAACGCCCCGATTCCCTACTCTGGCTGGTCGCCTGAAAGAGCCCGCCTACTCGGCAGTGCCTGTGTGCAGGCATTGCTGGAGTGTCAGGCGAGCCTGGCAAGTTACTAGTCTGTGGCCAGCTTCCTAAATTTGCCCAAGGCCGTTTTCGGCTGGTTCGAGAATCTGGTCAACCCCTATCCTACTGTGCCCCCGCGACAGGCACCCACAGGGCTGTGGGCATTTTGCCGACACTACATGGTTGGCCTGGAGCGTCTGCTTGCGGTCATGGTGCTGCTCACCGCTCTAACGGCGATCGGCGAAGCATTGCTTTACGCAGTATTAGGGCAGATTGTCGACTGGCTTGCTGACAGCGATCCGCAACAGTTCCTGGCTGAGCATTGGCTGCTACTACTGGGTTTTTCCTTGTTCGTTCTTTTGTTGATGCCAGCGCTGGTGCTGCTCAACTCCCTGATTCTCCATCAGGGCCTGATGGGCAATTTCCCGATGATTGTGCGTTGGCAAGCTCATCGCTACTTACTGGACCAGAGCTACGCTTTTTTCCAACAGGAATTCAGCGGCCGCATAGCAACCAAGCTGATGCAGACTGCACTCGCGGTACGCGACTCCACTATTACCCTGTTGAACACAATGGTATTCATTTCGGTGTACCTGGTAACCACCATCATTCTGGTTATTGGTGCGGATTGGCGGCTGTGCCTTCCGGTGCTGACCTGGCTTATCTTATACGCGGTGACCTTGAAGGTGTTCTTGCCTCGACTGAAACAGGTGTCCATGCGGCAAGCCGATGCTCGTGCGCTGATGACCGGCCGAATCGTCGATAGCTATGCCAATATCCTGACCCTCAAGCTGTTTTCACACGCCAAACGCGAATCGCACTATGCGCGCCAGGCCATGGAGGAGTTTATGGGCACTGTACACCCGCAAATGCGCCTGGTGACCTGGCTTGAGGTGTGCGTTTGGAGCCTCAATATGTTGTTGGTGTTCAGTGTCGGCGCTCTTGGAATCTATCTGTGGTTAAACGCGTCGATCACGCCTGGGGCCATCGCCATTGCAATGGCGATAGCGATTCGTCTCACCGGAATGTCACACTGGATCATGTGGGAAGTCAGTGAACTGTTTGAAAACATTGGTACCGTCCAGGATGGAATCAACACCTTGTCCATACAACAGCGGGTTACCGACGCCGCTGACGCCAAAGAGTTGCAAGTAAAGCAAGGACAGCTTGCTTTTCAAAATATAGGTTTCAGTTACCACGACGACAAAACAGAACGGTCACTGGTGTTCAATAATTTCGACTTGCTGATTGAACCCGGAGAGAAAGTCGGCCTGGTCGGGCGCTCCGGAGCGGGCAAATCAAGCCTGGTCAATCTATTGATGCGTTTCTATGACCTGCAGAGCGGGAAAATACTGATCGATAATCAGGATGTCAGTCAGGTGACCCAAGCAAGCTTAAGGGCAAACATTGCGATGGTGTCTCAGGACACCTCGCTACTGCATCGATCGGTTCGCGAGAATATTATGTTCGGGCGGCCGGATGCCAGTGAGCAAGAAATGTTGTTAGCCGCTGCAAAAGCCCAGGCACACGACTTTATTATGGAGTTGCGAGATGCTGAAGGTCGAACTGCCTATGACGCTCACGTCGGCGAACGCGGTGTGACTCTGTCGGGCGGTCAGCGCCAACGCATCGCGATTGCCCGGGTGTTACTGAAAAATGCGCCAATTCTGGTGCTTGATGAAGCAACATCAGCGCTGGATTCAGAAGTTGAGCTCGCCATTCAGCAATGTCTGTACGACCTGATGGAAGGCAAGACAGTGATCGCGATCGCCCACCGTCTGTCGACGATCGCCGCACTCGACCGACTAATCGTACTGGATGAAGGGAAAATTGTGGAACAGGGCAGCCACCAACAGCTGTTGGCCATGGAAGGTTTGTACCACAGCCTGTGGTCACATCAATCCGGAGGCTTTCTGGGCGAATACTGACGCCTATGCCTGATACTCTGCCCTCGCCCACTTGTTAGAACGCAGACCGTATTCCTTATTGAGAATCCAGCCAGTTTTGCACCCGTCGTTCAAGAATAGACAGTGGCAGGGCGCCACCACCGAGTACGACATCGTGAAAAGTACGGATATCAAAGCGCTCACCCAGTTCGGCTTTCGCACGCTCTCGTAGTTCGAGAATTTTCAGCATACCTATCTTATAGCTGGTCGCCTGGCCCGGCATGACCAGATAGCGCTGCACCTCCGAGCGTACGCTTTCCTCAGGCTCAGGTGAATTCGCCATGAAGTATTCAACGGCTTGCTCCTCGGTCCAGCCTTTCGCGTGCAGGCCGGTATCCACCACGAGGCGAATGGCGCGCCAGATTTCTGAGGAATACTGCCCAACCTTGGAGTACGGGTCCTGATAAGCCCCCATCTCGCCGGCTAATAACTCCGAGTACAGCGCCCAGCCTTCGATGTATGCAGTAAAATGCGCCTGAGTGCGGAACTGAGGCAAGTCGCCTTCCAATTCCTGAGCGATGGAGATTTGCATATGGTGGCCCGGCAGGCCTTCATGGTAGGCAATAACTTCCATCTGGTTTTTTGGCATCGCCGTCATATCGGACAGATGCGCATAGTAAATACCTGGGCGCGAGCCATCCGGGGTGCCTGCAAAGTAATGTTGCGCAGCCCCATCCTGTTCACGAAAGGCCTCTACCCGTTTAACCACCAGATCGGCCTTGGGAAGCAGTCCGAAGTAGTCAGGCAGGCTCTGCTTGATAACACCAAGAAAATGTTCCGCCCCATCAATGTAGCCCTGACGCCCCTCGTCAGTGTCTGGAAAAAAGAATTGTGAATCCGATCGAATGAACGCAAAAAAGTCCTGCAGATCACCCTCAAAGCCAACTTCCTGACGGATCCCTTCAATTGCAGAGCGCAGCCGCTTGACTTCTCGCAGGCCGATTTCATGGATCTCGTCCGCACTCAGATCGGTAGTTGTTTGTGAGCGTAGCTTGTGCGTGTAATACGCATCACCATCGGGCAGATCAGAGGCTCCGTGTGTAGATTCTGGTGCCGAAGATCGATCAATCTTCAACCACTGTATCAACGCCTGGTAGGTGGGGCCAAAATCGTTTATCAATAGTGCTCGACTGCGTGCCAGGTAGTCTTTCGCCTGCTTCTCAGCCAATTGATTATTGCTCACAAGGCTGGCAATTTTACTTTTGACGTCAGCCCAAATCGGCGAATCGGTTGTACTACTGGCATCAAATGGCTGGCCGGCGAGCAACTTCTCGGACTGTTCAACCGCTCCATCGTAGGCGAAGCGCGGCGGTCGCACTCCTTGTTTTGCAGCCGCCTTGACATGGCCGTTCAACTGCCGGATGGCACGGGCGATTTCTCCAATTCGACTGATATAAGCATCCATATCCGATGCGTCATCAACCCGGTGAAAGTTCAACAGAAATTGTGGCA
>JAUIHW010000023.1 GCA_030431775.1 Gammaproteobacteria bacterium | reverse complement strand
CGTAATAATATTGCTGTGGTAATAACCATTATTGCCAATTTCAGCACGTATCCGATTGCTGGGTTGGTCACCACCACTTTCAGTGATGATGTTGATCGTACCCGCTAGTGACCCGGACCCATATAGTGCTGACTGAGGGCCATTAACCACCTCAATTTGCTCGATGCGTGCCACCTCAAGGGCAGCAAAATCAAATGAGCCACCGCGTGAATTTGCCGGGTCATTTACTACAACACCATCAATCATTAC
This sequence comes from Gammaproteobacteria bacterium, assembly GCA_030431775.1. Classification (GTDB taxonomy): domain Bacteria; phylum Pseudomonadota; class Gammaproteobacteria; order Pseudomonadales; family JAUIET01; genus JAUIET01. The sequence goes on along the minus strand of JAUIHW010000023.1, from coordinate 60,274 downwards.
CGTAGTGAAGTTTGGTTCGCCACCTCGCATATAAAGTACGGACACTCCACCCGCTCCGCCTTGCTGGCCGATTTGAATACCAGGAATGGTCCGGATAAGGTCAATCGACGATCGCTTAGCACGTTGCTGTATTTCATCATTGGTAATCTGGTATGAGCTGCTGGGCAATTCGGCGGCGGTCACTTCCAGGCGGGATCCGGTTATTAGAACTTCTTCTGAGTAACCCACTTGCTGTGCATGGGAGTAAACGGATGTATAAAACAGGTTAGCTGCAATTAAAACGCGGCAAAACGAAAATGTAACTGGGTGTATTCGTTTTTTGAGCATAAGCCGATAGAGCTCTATGAAGTTGATTTTGCTGAATGGCAAATATTTACTATAGTGTAGTGCAACGCATATTTCCTATTGGATGTACGAATCACATTTCAGTGGCGCGTCTTCAACCAGATGAAAGCAAATAAATAGCATGCAAACCTATACCCATGCATTGTTAGGTGGCTGCTTGGGAATAGCGCTGTTCCCGCAACTACCGAGCGTACAATTTGCCTGCATTGCGGGGTCTGTGTTGCCCGACGTGGTGCAAATGCCGAAATACTTGCTCGACAAAATGCGCAATAAAAAACCGCTCGAACATGTTCCCAATAGCATAGTGCTGCTGAAGAACATGGCGCATTCGCTTTTATTCTGGGGGGCACTTTCACTTATTGCCTGGTATTCCAGTGTATCCGTTGTTGTCGCTTGTTGCATTGGCGGGCTTGTACATTGCATGGTTGATGCGTTAACGCACTGTGACCCCAAGTACAAATACGATGCGGGGTTTCTGTGGCCATTGAACATTCAGCTCGCGGACTATACTGGTATTTGGGATTACCGTATCGACCACGGCGTTTTGTGGCCGAAGCTTCCAGAGGCCATTGTTGATGCCGCAGCCGTAACGTTTATTCTGCTCGCATACCTTGGGCCGCAGCCCCTACGCATTGTTGCGGGTTAGCGAAATAGACTTTTTTCAAAAAGAGATGTATGGAAAGCTGGCATAAGCAGTCATATTTTTTGCTTGGAGCATGTGTGTTCGCTGTATTTGCGTTTCTGCAAGTTAACGACCTCGCGCAATACGGTAACCACGATGCCTGGGTGTGGGTGTTTCTCTATGGTGTAACAGGCCTCCTATCAGTAGCGGCGATGAATCAACGTACACCTGCAACAGTGATAATCGGTTGGTGCTGTTTTTCTTCTGGCGCATTGTTGTTTCGTCTGCAGGATGAATTCGGTAACCTGCATTTCGAGCGAGTGAACCCTACTAACATCTGGAACGCCAGCGGAACGGAAATGATTCAAAATACCAATGAGTGTTTCGGGCTGCTCATCATCGTGATCTGGAGCGCTTTTCTTTATTGCTGTCGTCGCGCCTAGCATTGCCGTGTCGGGTTAACAGCTGTCGACGAACATCACCACTGTCGTCAACGTTTCACAGTACGCTGACAATATTGGTATCATGCCGCGCTGATCGATCAAACCTTGATCATTGCTTTGTTCGTGTTGTTCGGGAATTAGGCAATTTCAGGCGTGTTTACAGGCTTTATGCCATTTCTACTGTTTGTGCGCTTACAAACACAATACCATGCAATCAAAGTAATGAGGGCAGTCAGGAGTTCCCATGTTCATCGACAAAACTGTGGAGGCCGCCAACGGCATTGCTAGCGCTGCTAGAGTTTGTTGGTGTGCCAGTTTGCTGTTGCTTACCGTGTTTGGCACTGCTGCCGCCAGGGCCGACATCAACTCGGGACTCATCGCTTACTGGCCGTTTGATGAACAGAACAATCCGGCAGCCATTGATGTGGTGGGGACTGCAAACGGTACCCCGCAAAATGGCGTGAGCTGGGCCGAGGGCTATTTGGAGGGAGCTCTTTTTTTTGACGGCAACGATGATTACGTACAGCTCGGTAATCCAGCATCTTTGCGACCCACAACCACCATGTCCATCAGTGCCTGGATATACCTGGAGGGCCGACAGAGTAGTAACTGGGGACGGGTTATCTCAAAAACCAACGGCAGCACTGGCGACAACTGGGCGATGATTGCAACCGCCTATAACTCCATTGACTGTCGAATTGGGGGCACTTCCAATCGCAGCGCCAACAACAGCATTACCCAATATGAATGGCAACACATCGCGTGCACTTACGACGGCGCCTCAGTCAAGGTGTATCGTAATGGCACGCTCATTCACAGTTACGCCAAAAGCGGCGCTATTCCAACTATTAATGAAGTTACCATTGGTCGCAATGCGACCGCGGTCAACCGCTATTTCAAAGGCGGTATTGATGACCTGCGGGTCTACAACCGGGCATTAACCCAGGCAGACGTGATCGAGCTGTACAGCTTTGACGGAAATCCCTTTGTCGACACTGAAGCCCCCACTGTGCCCCAGGGGCTGTTGGCCGACGAAATTCTTGATAATGCCGTCACAGTCAGTTGGCAGGAGGCTACCGACAACATTGCTGTGGCCGGTTACACATTGTCGCGTGACGGCACAGAAATAGTGACCTTGCCAGAGACCAGTTACACCGACACCGGCTTGCCATCGAACACCGCGTTCTCCTATACCGTCGAGGCCTACGATGCAGCGGGCAACCGCTCCGGGCCTTCAGGTCCGCTGTCAGTGACAACCACTGGTGGCCCTCCTGAAATGGTGGAAATCAGTATTCAGAAGTCCGGCGATGGAGAGGGAGTTGTCACTGGCAATGGGCTTGATTGTGGTGCGCTGTGCCAGTTGCAGTTACCGGTGGGAAGCTTAGTCAGCCTCACCACACAAACCACAGAAACCAACGAATTTTCCGGTTGGAGTGGGCCCTGCGAGGGTACAGCAGCCTGCGAGTTTACGCTCACCCAGGATACAATCGTTAGCGCGGATTTTGTCATTTATACTCCGCCCACCCCCAATCCCGAGCCGCCCACATGGTCAGCAGCGGAAGCAATTGATGGCGCGCCATTTGTCACCACCACGATCGTGGAGGATTTCAATGGCGACGGATTTACTGATGTGGCGGCCCTGGAGGGAGGAAAGCATGCCGAAGGCAATAAGCTGTTCGCCTGGTTTGAAGCGCCGTTGATGATCAAACATGAGCTCAACCCCGGCTTTGCGGCACTCAGTTCAGAGTTCATGGGCTCTGCAGTTGCTACGGATTTTGATCAGGATGGCGACGTTGACATCGTATTCAGTACCGACCACCACACTTTGCCTGACGAAGGCTGGGTCTACTGGGCGGAAAACCCGGGCGGCTATGCAATCGGCGACTGGCCCATCCATGAAATCTATCATTTCGAAACGGCCACCCAGCACATCAATGATATGGCGGTTGCGGACCTTGATGGCGACGGTAATCTAGACGTCGTGGTACGCCACCTGGAGCAGGACCGGGTACGGCTGCTGTTTCAGAACTCTCTGACTGACTGGGAGTTGGTGACTATCGATGTGCTGCCGCGCGAAGGCTTATCAGTGGGCGATCTGGACGCGGATGGCCGACCGGACATCGTTCTGAACGGTTTCTGGCTGCATTCTCCCGAGTCACCCAGAACCGGCAGCTGGACGCAGTACAGCATCGACAGTGCCTACTACAATCAGCCCGATCAGGGCTTGAATAATGCCGCGAAAACAGCCATTGCCGACATCAACAGTGATGGTATTCCGGATGTTGTGATTGCCTCGGCTGAAGGCCAGGCCGCGGGTTTGGCCTGGTATGAAAACCCGGGCGACCCGAAGGTTGACAGCTGGATCAAGCGCGAGCTTGACCCGTTACTTGGCAATACCCATCAGGCGGAAGTTGGCGACATTGACCTGGATGGTGACCTGGATGTACTAACGGGCGAAGCTTTCGGCAACACTGGCATTCATGTGTTTTACATTAAGACACCAGAGTTTGACCGCGAGCAGGTCAACGATCAGCACGGCCTGTATTTCGGCAAACTGGCCGATCTGGATGCCGATGGCGATCTGGATGTGGTTGGCCCCAACGCATACACTGAGCAGCTCATGGTTTACAAAAACCAACTCAATCTACCGGACTATAGCGTGTTTGCTGTGAGCCTTTCCCAGCAGGGCAGCGGTAACGGTCAAATACTGTCCAGCCGTGACGGCTTGCGCTGCGACGGCTTCGATTGCAGTGAGGTTGTGCTTTCGCAGGCCGGTGCATCGGTCGAGTACACCGCGGTGCCGGCCAATGGATCGGTGTTTACCGGCTGGGGTGGGGATTGCACGGGCACAGGCAGCTGCATCGCCAGCGTGACCGCAACCGTTATTGCTTACTTCGAGCACATCGACACAGGCTCCAGTGTCTGGTACGTGGACTATTCAGCCGCCAGCGGCGGTGATGGCAGCAGCTGGGCAACTGCGTTCAACAGTCTGGATGAGATCGACTGGAACGCAGTGAATTCGGACGATGTGGTTTACCTAAATGCCAACAGCGTAGTATTGAAAGTTACCAATACTGCAGACTGATTTGCCTCGATAGTACTCCGATAATCCGGGATAAAAGCGACGAACGGCCGAATTTAGCCATTTTTTGGCAATACGGGTTGGTTAGAATGTAGCCAGCAAATACATAGCGATAGAGCGATAGCTGGTTGCAAGGATTCGACCCTTAATGGCAATAAAAGTACTCACGGTGTTTGGCACCCGGCCGGAAGCCATCAAAATGGCGCCATTGGCGATTGGCCTGGCCAACAATCCGGCATTCGAAGCACGGCTCTGCATTACCGCCCAGCACCGCGAGATGCTGGATCAAGTGCTCAGTATCTTTGAGCTCACACCGGACTACGACCTGAACCTGATGCAGCCGGGGCAGGATCTGTACCAGCTTACCAGTCGGATATTGCTGGCCATGCGGGATACGCTACGCGACGCCAGGCCCGATGTGGTGCTGGTGCACGGTGACACCACCACTTGCTTTGCCGCTGGGCTGGCTGCGTTCTATGAAGGCATTCCGCTGGGTCATGTTGAGGCCGGTCTGCGCTCGGGCAACCTGAAAGCACCGTTTCCGGAAGAGGCCAATCGCAGCCTGGTCGGGCGCATTACCGATTTCCACTTCGCCCCCACCGCCAGCGCCCGTGAAAATCTGTTGGCCGAAAATGTGGCACCAGAGAAAATCGTTGTTACCGGCAACACGGTGATTGATGCGCTGTTGATGGTGAAAGCCAAAACTGAAAATCTGCCCACCTCGCACTGGTTGCAATGGCTCACCAAAGAGCTGCTCAGTGCTCTGTCTGCTAACGAGCGCATGGTTCTGATTACCGGCCATCGGAGGGAAAACTTCGGCGAAGGTTTTGTGAACTTGTGCAATGGCATAAAAAGGCTGGCCACGGATCATCCCAACTGGCTGTTTATTTACCCGGTGCACCTGAACCCAAATGTGCTCAAACCGGTCAACGAGATTCTCGGTGGTCTGCCGAATGTTTGCCTGATCGAGCCCCTGGAATACCTGCCGTTTGTCTGGTTGATGAGCCAGTCCGACCTGATTTTAACCGATTCCGGCGGCATTCAGGAGGAAGGGCCATCGCTGGGTAAACCGGTGCTGGTGATGCGGGATGTTACCGAGCGGCCCGAAGCGGTGGACGCTGGTACCGTGCGTCTGGTTGGCACCAATAGCGATACCATCGTCAACAACGTGGAAGAGGTTCTGCTGGACGATAGCCAGTATCAGTCCATGGCCCGCGCGATCAACCCGTACGGCGACGGTCTCGCCGTGTCCCGAATAATGGAAGCGTTACAGCAACATGGATAAATCAAATCGAACAGTGTGTGTGATAGGCCTTGGCTATATCGGCCTGCCAACAGCCTCGTTGTTGGCCACCAAGGGCTATCAGGTTATCGGCGTGGATGTCTCGCAGAAGGTGGTGGATACCATCAACCGAGGTGAGATTCATATCGTCGAACCCGACCTCGACATTCTAGTAAAGTCGGCCGTGAACTCGGGCAATCTCACGGCCAGTCTGACGCCGGTGGAAGCTGACATTTTCATTATTGCGGTACCCACCCCGTTTAAAGATGGCAAGCAGCCAGATCTGTCCTATATTGAGGCGGCCACTCAGGCGGTTAGCTCCCAGGTTAAGCCCGGTAATCTCGTGATTTTGGAGTCAACTAGCCCTGTGGGTACCACCGAGGAGGTAGTAGCCAGCATTCTTCGCGACACTGGATTTGATGTGGGCAATGAGGTATTCGTTGCTCACTGTCCGGAGCGCGTCTTGCCCGGTCGTATTCTGGTGGAATTGGTGGAGAATGACCGTGTCGTCGGTGGTATCAATGAGGCCAGCACCGAAGTGGCTGTGGCCTTTTACGAGGAGTTTGTGCGCGGTGACGTACTGGCCACCAATGCGAAAACTGCTGAGTTGGTCAAGCTGACCGAGAACTCCTCGCGCGACGTGAGCATCGCTTTTGCCAATGAGCTGTCCATGATCTGTGATGCTGAGCAGATTAACACCTGGGAAGTCATCGAGCTTGCGAACCGTCACCCGCGGGTCAACATTTTGAATCCCGGCCCGGGCGTGGGAGGACATTGCATTGCGGTGGACCCATGGTTCATTGTCGCACGTTCGCCCGAATTTTCGCGGCTGATTCGCACAGCCCGCGAGGTCAATGACGCCAAGCCCAACTGGGTATTAAACCGGGTGCGGCGCTGCGCAGAACGCTTCAAGTCACCAAAAATCGCCTGCCTTGGCCTGGCGTTCAAAGCCGATGTTGATGACCTGCGGGAGTCGCCGGCCTGCGACATCGTTGAGGCCTTGCAGGCCGAAAATATCGGCGAGTTGCTGATTTGCGAGCCCAACCTGCGAGATCATGACCATTTCGATCTGGTGCCGCTGGAAACGGCCATCGATCAGGCCGATATCGTATTGTTGCTGGTTGACCACAAGCCATTTCGCAAACTGAGCGCAGAACGACTGAACGAGAAGATAGTCATTGATACCCGGGGTGTAGTCCGTTAGCCAGAGCCGGCGCTAGCAAGCACCTGGGCACAGCCGCTCTCAACAATCCTGCGCACGGTTGTGAATGAGAAGTGTTCGCACACCTGCGCATAGCCCCGCAGAGACAGCCGCTGCTGCAGGTTACTGTCACCCAACAGGCGCAGGCACGCATTGGCGATTGCCTCCGGTGTCTCCGCCACCAGCAACGCGTCTTCGTGTTGCAGCACGTGGCCAAAGCCGCGCAGTGAATGGGGCGTGACCACACAGGTTCGACCGTAGGCAAGAGATTCAGGCACTTTAATCTTGGACCCACCACCGGTCTCCATGGGTGCCACAGTAAAAGCGCACTCATGGTAGGCCGTGCGAACATTGTCAACAAAGCCGACCATTTCCACTCCAGGCCAGTGGGCCCAGCGGGTTAAATTCGAGGGGCTGGCACCCATTCCATACAGTGCAAAGCGCGCATCCGGCCGCGCGCTTAGAATGCGTGGCCACACCTGGTTCAAAAACAGCTCGATACCGGCAATGTTAACGTCATAGTTCAGCGAGCCAATGAAGCCGATTCTCGGCGTATCCGGAGGCGGGGGGAAAGCCGGCGGGGCGCTGTCAGGCGCAAAATAAGGGATGTTAGGAAGACAGGCGGCGGCAGGGTGAGGTACGCTCGCCACATCCTCCGGGTTGGCCACCCACAGCTGTGCGAATTCCGCCAGCCGGACCGGCAGAATGGATTCCAGGGCGCGAATATGCCGCTGAATCAGCCAGCGAGCGGGTCGGCTTAAGGCTTCGCTTTGCAACCTTTGCTCGTATACCTGCAACGGGAAGTCATCAATATCCACCAAGCCTGGTACGCCGGTGGGAGGAGTTGCTGCCAATGCCGTGGGCAGGTAACGGTACACGATAGCATCGTAACGCTTGGCGGTGGTTAGTGCCCGCAACTTTTTCACCAGCTCGGGGTCTTGCGGCCAGCTGCTGTTGGTGCGGCTGAAGTTATGCGCAAGCCGATCTACCGGGCCGGGTGCCAGCGGCCGAAGCAGACGCCAAGCCCCGAAGCGACCGCGCGGAGTGGGCTCAACCCTGCCGATGAAATTCGCCTGTTGCGCAAGCCCGATTAGCAATTGCGGGTCGATGCGCGCCTGAGCACGATATAGCAGTACATCCACGTTGGCAAAGGACTGCAGCGCGCGCAGCAGCAACGCGGTGCGCTGGCGGTCGCCGCCATTGGGTGGAGTGGGGGAATTGGAACTGATTAGCAGAATATTCAATTCTGCGCCTGCCATTGCGAATGATCATCGGTATTCTATTACACGGTCTCGATAAATACTGACCACTCGTCCTGAAGAGGCTGCGGCAGACGCCCGCTTATGCGATGCTAGCGTCGTAAAAAACCACATAATGTCAGGACAGCCCGCCAGGGAATGAACATCCGGGTCAATACCATTCGCTCGTCGCTCTGGTCCGCGCTGCAGGACTGGGGTGGTCAGTTGATCAATGTGCTTGTTCTGGCGGTGCTGGCGCGTTTTCTAAGTGCGCATGACTTTGGCCTTTTGGCCATGGCGCTGGTTTTTGTCAGCTTTGTGCAGATCTTCGTCAAGCAGGGCCTGGGGCAGGCCCTGATCCAGCGTCCAACGGTTACGCCAGAGCATCTGGACACCGCGTTCTGGACTAACCTGGTCACCGGCCTGCTGCTCAGCCTGCTCGCCTACCTGTCGGCTGGCGCCGTCAGTACCGCCTTTGATTCGCCGGAACTGAAACCGGTGCTGCAGTGTTTGTCCCTGTTGCTGTTGCTGCGGGGCTCGGTGACGGTACAGGACGCCCTGTTACAGCGTGCTTACCGGTATAAGCGCATCGCCCAGATAAACCTGCTGGGCTCGCTGGCGGGCGGATTAGTCGGGGTCGCTCTTGCCATTTCTGATTACGGGGTCTGGAGTCTGGTGGCGCAGCAACTCCTTACAACGGTCATCCAGGTTTTGGGTTTGTGGCTGGGCAGTGAATGGCGCCCGAAACCGGGTTTTTCCAGTGAGCGTTTCCGGGAACTGTTTTCCTTTGGGGTTAATATCATCGGCATTAACATCACCGAAACCGTGAACCGGCAGGCCGACAACCTGCTGATCGGCGCCGTACTTGGCCCTACCGCGTTGGGTTACTATTCGTTGGCCTACAAGTTTTATCAGGCGCTAACCCAGCTGCTAACCGGGGTTACAAGCCGGGTGGCCTTTACTTCTTTTTCCAGACTCCAGAATGAACTCGGCAGAATGCGCCGGGCGTTTTATTCCATGACCAGCGTTACCAGCGTTTTGTCCTTTCCGGTTTTTCTTGGCTTGATGGCAGTTGCGCCCAGTGCTTTGCCGATGCTGGTCGGGCCCGCCTGGCAGGAGTCTATTTCAGTACTGATGGTGCTTTGTCTGGTGGGCATGCTGGAGTCGGTTTACTATTACAACGCCAATGTGATGATGGCAATGGGCAAGCCGTCCTGGCGCCTGAAGCTGAACATTCTGGCGGCGGTGGTTAATTTTATCGGCTTTGTTATTGCTGTGCGCTGGGGCATTCTGGCAGTCGCCGCCGCATACGTCATCCGAGCTTACCTGCTTTCGCCCATTCCGCTCTATCTGGTCAAGCGGCTGATTGGTATCAGCTTTGCTCAATACCTGAAGAACCTTGCGCCGGTGTTGCTGGCCGCATTGCTGATGGTTGGCTATCTGGCATTGATCTCCGGTCCCCTGGCAATGGTGAATATGTCCAGTCCCATTGGTCTGAGTGTTAGTATTGCTTCTGCCGCTGTGGTTTACGTAGCCGTGCTGTATGTCCTGTCGTCTCAGTTGGTTACTGAAGTATTGGGTATTGCCAAAGTGCTGGCAGTGCGCGACGCCCATTAGGGAAGATTTCGGTCAGTTTATCGAAGGAGGTTTTACGGATGAAACTAGGAAAGCGAATATCCGCGTTTTTGGCTGTACTTCTGTTAGCCGCCTGCACAGACCATTCGGACGGGGGCGGTGTGGCCGCGTCCTTTATTCCCGTCGATATTGAACTGGCTGATTACGACCTGCTGGATTTTGGTGTGGTTGATGTCAACAATGACCTCGACCTGGATGTCTATACCATCAACCACAGCGCCGCACAAAGCCTGCTGATTGCCAATGGACGCGGCGAATACCAGGACCGGCTGAATGCCGTCGGGCTGGCGCAAACGAGTCACTACCCGGGTGTGGAAGACTCCGCGGACCAGCCGATGATGGCCCGGCCCGGCTGGTACATTTACCGGCAGAACAAGCTGCTTCATCTGGTGGCCCATAAAAGTGGGCCGCTGGGCGCGCTGAGCGGCACACTTCAGGCGCCCTGGCCGCTGGAAATTGTGGCCGGCGAAGCTCGCCTGTCCGGGTCGGAATCGACTGCAGGCACCGCAGTCGGCAGCCGGGTGGAGTTTTCCCTGCGCAGCGGTGACCATCTCACCATCGCTGGTAAAGACAGCATTGTCGAAGTGCCTCACCTTTTTGCGCTTGCGGAGCAAACACCGCTCAGCAACGTTTATCTCGGCCGGCAGCGGATGAACCCTCAATCTGCCGGCTTTACGCTGATGTGGCGCGACCGGCACAGTATGTCCTGGGCGGACCTGAACTCCGACGGCCTGATCGATGTCTACATCGGTCGGGGAGGTCTAAAAGGGAAAATCAAGAACATTGCGCAAGGCATTAATGACGAAATCCTTGTACAAGGTGAGAATGGTTTCGAGGACCAAACCCTTCAGTACGCGTTGCAGAAAGGAGCTTGTCCTGGCCGGCGCAGCGAGTGGGTGGATGTCGACGACGACTCAGACCTGGACCTGTACCTGTCCTGTGGCCGGGGCAGCATCAATGACTTCCCCGATGCCTTATTCATCAACCAGGACAATACACTGGCAATTGATACCACGCGGAACATCGGTTATACGGCGGAATCTGTGATCACCTGGGTCGATCTGGATACCGACGGCGACAGTGATCTGCTTTCGGTTGAAGGAGATGAGTTGGCGGTGTACTACAATAAGCGGGGGTCATTCACCCGGGTGGTTGTTGCCAGCCACCTGCCCCCGCGTTTTCGCAAGTTTTCCATCGCGGATTTGGACAACGACGGAGACCCGGATATTTACCTGGCCGGTAGAGTCGAGGCGTGGCTGTTGCTGGCTGAAGAGGGTGCTTTGCAGGCCATGCCGCCGGCCGCGTTTGGTTTGCCCGCCAATGCGGAAACCGCCAACTGGGTGGACTTCAACAACGACGGGCTTTTGGACCTGCATACGATTCCAGGCGGTCTGTATCAGCAGCAGGCCGACGGCACGTTTCACGATCTGGGCCAGATTCACGAGGTCCTGGCCCAGCCCCGGATCAGTGCGGCGCGTTGCAGCTGGTATGATGTTGATGGCAACGGCACACGGGATGCTCTTTGTGCCGTACAACGCTATGCAATTGCCCCGCTGCGTTGGCTGTACAAGCTGTTGGCGATGGAACACAAAGTGTATTTCTGGGAAACTCTGTTGTTAAAGAACAAGGCAGAAGGGGGTAATTGGTTGGCCGTTAAACTGAACGGCCCAGTAGGCAACCCGCAGGCGATTGGTGCTTTTGTGTCGCTGTCCTCCACGTCGGGCGCTGTACAAACCCAGCACATCGGCCAGAATGAAGGTGCCCATTTCGGTCAGGGCCACTACCGTCTGTATTTTGGCCTGGGCGATATCGCAGACATTCCTGAACTGGTGGTCACCTGGCCTGGCGGCGAGCGGCAGACACTGGAAAATGTCGCGGTGAACCAGCTTTTACAGGTAGACAGCCCGCGAGCTGCCCGGCACTGAGCGCTTGGCCACTCGCATGTTTCGCCCGCTCAGCCTGCTGTTGGACAATGAAGCCTTTAAACGCTTTATTCTTCCACCGGAAACCTATGATGCTTACCGTGTCACGGCGGCCATCGGGTCCATCGAACGCAGCGGCCAGCAACACAACAGGGGACAGCGGCTCGGCTTGCAGGGGCTTGAAGGAAGTCCTCCTTACCATCGAGCACGCGCGCTACCTGAAATGGCTGTTCCTGAATGCGAAGTTTCTGTTTCTGTACCGCGATGTGTATAAGGGCTATCTCGGCCTGCGCCGCCGGCCATGGGTGAACGTCTGGCCGGACTACACGGTGCGCGCAGCTCCAGCGTGCCGTTGCTGCTGCCGGAGCGAAGGCATTGCCGGTGACCTGCGAGAGCGACTGGGCTACACCTGAGCCTGCTCAACCGTGCTGGCAGACCAGACGCTGCCGCCCAGTTCAATGGCGCCTTTTCCGAAAGCCTCATCCACTGCCTGACAGACACCCGGCATCTGCGGGCTGTAGTCATGCCCGGAAATAATAGGGATCTGTTGCTCTATCGCCCAGCGAATGTCCACAATCACGTCTTCGTAGCTGTGCCCGGCGTCGATAAACACCATCGCGGGTCTGGGCCCTTTGAATGAATTGTAAAACTCGATATTGGAGCCATCAAACACGCTGGTGCTGCCGTGGGCCATTGCGTAGTGCAGACAGCGGTGGGTAAAGTGCTTGTGCGCCTCCGGTGACAGTCCGATAGGGTTCCAGCGGAAATTGTCCACGGTGATCAATGGTTTGTCAGGGTTTTTCCATTCGGCAATATGCTGGGTGGTAAAGCCAAACAGGGTGCCGATTTCGACGATAGGACCGTCGATCTTATTGGCCACCTCAACCAGAGTTCGCAAGCGCTCCAGCTCCTGTGCGTTCACACTGCCGGCAAAGCCGCGCTTTTCCTGGTTGGTAAAGTCCAGAAATTGCTTTACCTGAAATCTCTGCTGGTATAGCTGCCGTCCATAGGCAACGATGCTTCCTGGGTTCATGAGTGTTTCCAAAGCTGATGGTAGTTGCGTTTAATCGTGCCCGCTATTGGTAATGAGTTCAATACCGGCGTGTACCGCTGGTCTGATTTCAGTGCCGAGCAGAAGACTGGCGCCCACCAGCCGCTAAAATGGCGCGGTAGCAGTAACTGACATGGACCGATACTCGGCATGGCTGAAGGATATGGCTGAAGAAAATCCGGTAAGTGAATAGACAGCAGACTCTTCTCTGGGGCTTGGTTGCGCCGCTGAGTCGCTCATCACCTGGTTGATTTTGACAATGACGGTCTGAGGACCTTTATGTAATTCCAAGCGGGATTTATAAGGTATTATCTGTGGAGCAAGCACAAAGTGTATTTCTGGGAAACGGTGTTGTTGAGGAACGAAGCAGGGGCTGGCAACTGGTTGGCAGTCGTCAATTTAAACGGCCCCAAGGGCAACGCGCAGGCCATTGATGTGGCCGTTGCGTTGGGCATCTCTGGCGCCCCACAAATCCAGCAAGTCGGGCAGAACTTCGGTGCGCAATTCAGCCAGGGGCACTACCGATTGTATTTTGGACTAGGTGATAACGGTGTTGTGCCCGAGCTTGAGATTACCTGGCCCTGCGGTGTGCAACAGCAATTGCTGAACCGTGGGGCTGAGCAGTTAATGGAAGTCCATTGCACGCAACCCGCCCAGCGTTAAGAGCCAGGACGCTCTTATGTTTCGACCGCTAAGCCCGCTGATAGACAATGAAGTCTTCAAAAGATTCATTCTGCCGCCGGAGACCTATTACGCCCACCGGGTAAGCGCTGCGATTGACGCAATCCAGCGTAACTACATTGGTGAGCACGTTTTGACAAAAGCCGACAACTGCAAGTGCAAGCCGGTCTTCATCCTTGCTGCAGGCTGGGGCTCGGGTTCCACGCTGTTGCAGCGTCTGGTGATGTCCAGCGAGGAAGTACTGGTATGGGGTGAACCGTTTGATATTGCCGCACCCATTCAGCGGCTGGCCAGCACGCTGCACGCAATCAGCGACGGCTGGCCACCTTCCAAGCATTTCAATCCAGAGCGTGACCTCAGTGTGCTAGCCAGCTCCTGGGTTGCTAATTTTTCCCCAACCGTGGCGCACTACAAGGAGGCTCATCGGGCATTTCTGCAAACCTGGCTGGCTAGCAATACCGGCAGAGAAAACGTGGTCCGTTGGGGCCTTAAGGAAGTACGCCTCACCATCGACCATGCTCGTTACCTAAAGTGGTTGTTTCCTGAAGCCAAATTTCTGTTTCTGTACCGAGATGTTTATAAGGGATACCTAGGCTTGCGCAGAAGAGATTGGGTGAATGTCTGGCCAGATTACAAAGTTCGCCCGGCAGTGCGCTTCGCTCATCACTGGAAGCACTTGATCAACGGCTTCATTGAAGGCCACCAAGAGGTCGGAGGGCTACTAATTAGGTTTGAAGACCTAGTTGCCGGAAAAATCTGTTTGAAGCAATTGGCTGATTATTTGGAAGTAGAGCAGATTGATAGTTCCTTAATGGAACACAAAGTGGGTGCGCGTGGTTCCAGAGTGCCCTTGCTGCTGCCGGAGCGGTTGTTACTGGATGGTGTCGCTGGAGATCTCCGTGAGAAACTCGGATATGCCTGAGCTGGCTCAGTGGGTAGAATGGCTTGGAATACACGGCAAAAATATTTTGGAACATCAATCCGAATGACTGAAGAACGCCTGATCAGAACACTTCTTTGGTCGCCGCTGGGTTCCGGCGAACACTATCAGGGCCCTGCGCTGTTCACCTACCGTCTGTACTCCAGTGCTCCGCCAGGGCGAGTGGCTGTCTCACTTGCGCATGGATATCCTGAGCAACAGCAGTACGACCTTTTCCAGTCGCAGCATTGCCTGGGTAACCTCCGTAAAGGTACGCTTGCGACAACAGCGTTCATCCGGAATAGCCGTCGCTGGCTGGATAAGCATGCGCAGGAGTTCGATATATTGCATGGAATAAGCGGTTACCACTATAGCGTTGCGCCCGCTATCCACGCTGAGCGCCTAGGCTTACCAGCGATCATTTTTCTTACGGCTCACAGAGCGGATTTAGCTGATAAAGCTGGAATTCGGAGTCTTCTGGGATTACCCAAGAAGAGGAGAAAAATGATCCAGAGCCTATCATGCATAGTTGCAATGACCGATTTAATGCATGAAGAGCTTCGAGAATATGGTGTTCCGGAGTCTAAAATTGCGCGAATTCCAATGGGTGTGAATACAGAGGTATTTAAGCCGGTCGTCTCCCAATCAGAGCGCCTTTTGTTGCGTAGCCGGCTGGGCTGGCGAGACTTGCCTACAATAATTTTTGTAGGGGCCATCGTGCCAAGAAAAGCACCCCATTTGTTGGTCGAGGCAGTTGGCATGCTTAAGCAACGGGGGTATGAATGCCAGTTAGTCTTGGCCGGCCCAGAGAACGACTCGGTTTACGCGACTAATATGAAAACAAGAGCAAAGGAACTTGGCGTTACCGATTACATCGCCTGGGCTGGTTTTGTCCGAGATATATCAACGCTGTTTCGTGCATCCGACATATTCTGCTTGCCTTCCTCAAATGAAGGAATGGCGGCAGCAATTGTAGAAGGAATGGCCTGTGGATTGGCGACGGTTGTAACACCAGTTTCGGGAAGCAGAGACATCGTCGATGATGAAAAGAACGGGCGAATAGTTGAAGCTTCAGTTAAAGAATTGTCGGCAACACTTATGGACTATTTGCGAAGTCCTAAGATTAGAGAGGATCACGGTCGCAATGCTCGTTTGCTGGTGAAAGCAAAGTATAGTAACTCTGCAGTTTTTGCTGCCTATCAAGAATTGTTTCATCGAATTATCTCCGGTGGTGATGCGGCAGAGTAACCAGTACTGATGCCACTAGTCGCGTTTCTCTTGTGGTTGGAATTTCTGTGTGTAAGGATCAGTATTGCGCAGCGTAACTCCTCCGAGAGATTGCATAATTGCAAGCATTAAGCATATGGAAGTAAGACAAATGGATTTGGTAGGCGTATTTAAATTGACGACCTCGCAGAGGAGTTCATGTGCTCATCGCAGGTGATTTTGCTTACCCTTTTGGCGATTTGAACACAAGCGCCTCTATGGCGCTAGACGGGCACCATTTGTTGATCAATTGTGAGGGCTACCTCGTTGATCAAGATAATAAAGAAAGCGTGGGAATATACAATCACGTTAAATCAATAGCGGCATTGCGGGAAGATGGTGTAATACTTGCGCTCGCTAACAATCATGTAACGGATACTATAGGAGGCATTCAAGGAAGCCTTGATATCGCCAATACTTATAATACACCAACGGTGGGAGTTGGTCTTACTCTCGAAGAATCGATACAGCCGCACATAGTCAATGAAGCCGGCGTCACCATATCGATTATTGCGGCCGGCTGGGATGTTATTGGTTGTGTCCCCGCAACTCGCAAAAGCGCAGGAGTGGCCCCTCTCAATTCATCAATGCTGCTGAAATTGGTCCAGCAGCAGAGAGCTCTATCCCGCACTGTTGTGCTATATCTGCATTGGGGCTATGAGTTGGAGATCTACCCTCATCCGCTACATCGTCATCTTGCACATGCAGCGATAGACGCGGGAGCCAGCCTGGTAGTTGGTTGCCACGCCCACTGTCTGCAGGGGTATGAAGAATACAAGGGAAAAGCCATTTTTTATGGTATAGGTAACGCGGTATTTAAACAGGGCTTTTATTTTAATTCCCGGCTAAAATTCCCCGAAATTTGTGATAAGGGGCTATTGCTGGAATGGAACGCGTTGGTAGGTACTGTTCGCGTTAGAGATATATGGCTAGAGGATAATCGCGTCGTTGTAGGCGAGGCATGTAGTCCAACAGATCACCAGCGTCTAGTTGAGTTGTCATCATTCAGCGGAATGAGTAAACACGAATATTTAAGAACTTTTAAAATGAAAAGGCGCAAAAGGAAGATGTTACCTGTTTTTAAAGAGGCAGATGATACTTTTGCCTATCAGATCAAGCGAGTATGGGTTATGTGCAGGGCTAGACTTATAAGATGGCTGTTCAAGTTACGTTTGAAGGGCACTTCTCGCTAGCATGCTCTCGAAAAAGTTATGAGTTTCGTAAGTTTTACTAAAAAACACCTTACTAAATTGCCATTCCCGGTTGGGGCAGCGCTGGCAAAGGTGCCATACTCATACCGGCCTGCGGTTGGTGCGGTCTATCGTAAAACTGCTCGCGATATCGAGTTTCTTGAGCATGCCAGCGAAGAGGTAATCAGGAATTTCATCTTCAAAAGGGTTAGAGCCGTCGCTGATCATGCCTATCGCAATGTTCCATTCTATAAGCAGTTTTATAAAGCACACAATGTGAATCCCGCGCGCTTTCAGAAGTTCGACGATCTACAAGAATTGCCTATTATAACGAAAAGCGATCTACAGTCCGTGGAATTGGAGGAGCGCTCTTTTGCCAGTTCGAGCCGAATTTTGGCGAATACCGGCGGAAGCAGCGGCATACCCTTAGAGTTCTACGTTGAGCCCAGTTTTGTTGGCCATGAATGGGCGCACGTTCACCGTGTCTGGTCGAAAGTTGGTTATAAGCCTAGCTGCCTGAAAATCGCAATTGGTGGGCGCGCTGATGTCAGTGGTGTGCTGAACTATGACGCGGCCCGCCATCATATCTCTGTGAACATTTACTTGGATTGGGGCACAATTGCAGATGCATTATTAGTTGAACTCAAAAAAAGGACGGCTCGATATATACATGCGTATCCCAGTGCTACTTTTGACTTCGTCTCTTGGCTTGAAGACCAAAACCATCCATTATTAAACACACTTCGTAATCAGGTCGATGGACTGTTGCTGGTTTCGGAGTATCCTTCCCCTATACCACGGCAGCATGCAGAGTCATTACTGCAATGTCGCAGCGTTGCTTTCTATGGTCATACTGAGCGATCAGTGATGGCATACGAGCGCCGTTCTGCGGACTGCTATGATGTTTTGCACAGCTATGGTTATGCAGAAGCATTGCCTTCCCCTGACGGACATCGCCTACTGGCAACAGGCTACTATGGCTTTGCTTCACCGTTGATACGGTACGATACGGGTGATTTCATAATGCCACAACATTCTGCAGATAGAAGGCTACTTCATTCTTTTGAGATTTCAAACGGTAGGAGCGGCGAATTTATTCTGGACCGGGAGAACAACAAGGTCTTTCTTACTGCCTTGATATTTGGGCGCCACCATGAGTTATTCAATTACTCGGCACAGTTGCAGGTATTTCAGCCAGAGCCAGGTAAGGCGGTAATACTCTGGAAACCTCGTGATGTGAAATTACCTTGTGACCCAGCTGATCTTTTCGATGCATCGAATGTAAAAGTACGTTTTGATTTCAGAGTTGTTCAGGATGCGGTTAAGACAATGACAGGTAAAACGCCCTTGTTAATCAAACAGCTTCCCCCAGGGGGCGAATAGGTGTCATGTGAGTGATTTGATTTTGCACGACGTCATATTCTTTAGCTCAGCGATTCAACATCCACGGCATCAAAAAAGAATACGCTCCCTCAAGAAAGTGGCTTCCGTTTACTTGATGTATACAACTCGAGATCAGTACTCTGGAAATATGTCGGGCCTTCAGCATCCTGCAGATAGCTCTTGTTTTTTAGGGCACGCAGAAAATGGCAGATACTTATTTCGGCTCAAACTAGTGTTGCGTCTCTATCGCAAGCTCAGAAAGCGACGTGAGCAAGTCGTGTATTGCACTTCGTCCGACGCTGCAATCGTAGCAATATTGGCAAGAAAGAAAGTAGTTCTGGAGATTGGTGATATTCAGACAGCAAAAATGCCACAAGCGGTTGCGAGAATTCTAGAGAACTACTTATTGAAGCGTATCGCCTTACTTGTGGTGACTTCCCCACTTTTTATATGCGATTATTTCGCGCAATTTCGCCATTATAAGCCTGAAAAAGCCATCGTTGTAGAGAATAAACTTCCTCTAGCATTGGATAAGGTGGTCAACCGTTTTCGATGCAAACAAAATCTCTCGGCGTTGAACAACACGGACGGAAAGCTCAGGCTGGGCTTAATCGGCATGATTAGATTTAAAGAGCAATTACAGGAAATAGCAGAACTTCTGAGAGCGCGACAAGACCTGGAATTGCACATACACGGCGATGGGGTGACCGATATTTTTGATAATGTTCCTCGATGTACTAATCATGGCGAATTTCGCAACCCGCGAGAT
The DNA here is from genome assembly GCA_030431775.1 of Gammaproteobacteria bacterium. Classification (GTDB taxonomy): domain Bacteria; phylum Pseudomonadota; class Gammaproteobacteria; order Pseudomonadales; family JAUIET01; genus JAUIET01. The sequence continues at coordinate 41,245 of JAUIHW010000023.1, read as the reverse complement.
CTTGAAAGCATATATTCAGGTATCGATATTAATGTCATTCTGTATGACAGTAGTAATGCTGCTGTGGTGCCGGCGTTACCCAATAAGTTGTACGAGTCTATTGCTTTTGTTAAACCAATAATTTGCAGTAGTGATTGTGGGCTACAAAGGGTAGTCGAGCAGTATAATATTGGAGTAGCGGCTAAGCCCGGTGATTTAGGGGCTGCTATTGACCAGGTCGCCAGTCAATATGAGTTGCTTTCTAACAACATTATCCAATTACCTAAAAGCAGCTATTTGGACGATGACACGCTACTACTGTCAAGAATGCGAGGTTTAGAGCTGCTGCCCGCCTTCAGTTAGGAGTCTGCGTATGCTAGGCTGTTATTACCACCAGCTTGGTGGGTGCAGAGCTTGAGCGCCACCGACGATCCTGTCGTGTGTAACGTAGACTCCCTTAACGCCGTTAACATGGTTCGGCGTTCCGCAGGCTACATCCCGGGAGAGTTCAGGGCCGCCATGGATATTGTTATCCGTGTCCCAGTCGGGATTTAGCTGCTCGAAAGTCGATTTTGTCACGCTGATTCCATTCTTTCCATCATCCTGGTTGCGGAAGGCAGCGGGCGGACTATTCGCATAGATTTTGTTGTGCTGGATGTAATTATCGGCACCTTTGCCGTGATACTCATCGGACAACCACGACATATGTCTCGCCTTAATCATATTGTCCATGTCTGTGTAGTCGACAAAGGATGGATGGCCGTTCCCTACATTATACGCAAAAACATTCTGGTAGTTTGGCATATACGCCCATGTGTAGTCGTAGCCTTTGTTTACTGGTCCACCACTAACGTTGGACCAGTCTACTCCACGCCAAATATCAATCAGCGCTTTCCCTGAGCTACCATCGCTGTAATAGTTGAATGCAAACACATTACCCCACCCGTGAGGTTTATTGTTGTTACGTGACGAAGCTCCTTGAAACCAGTTGGCATAGATCAGGTTGTCATTTCCGGATCGAATGTTTATTGATCTTGTGTTGATGAAACAGTTGTTTCGAATAACGTTACCACTGGATTTGACATCGGTTGAATGGTACGGGCCTTTGCTGATCCAACGCACCTTATTATTCTCAAAAATCATCTCCTGACGGTTCGGTTCGTCCATATTAATTGGGTCATCAAGGTCCAATGGCGACCACCCCAATCCGATGTAAAATATGTATGCTTTTAGGCTTTCCTGTGCCGCACCAGTCGATACTGTCTCGATACGATTATTATGAATATAGTAGCGTCTGTTAGAGCTGTTCCCTGGACAGTTAGTGGCTCCAGACTGGTTGTAGAGCGCACATTGATGCATAAGAAACCATGTGTGGTATTCATTAATATCGATGTTATTGTCAATCTCAATATCATTTTGGAATAAGGGACGTTCATTCTTACTCTGATAGGTATAATGGCCGGCGCCAGCATGATCGGTGTACTGGCAAGCGAAGCGAACAAAGCTTGCACCATCATGTAATTCTGCCACCGCTGAACCATATCTCTTAAAGCCCGCAATGACTATGTGACTGGCTGATACGTCCCATCTGGACCAGCCTTCCAGCTCGGCACCGTGTATAGTTTCCGATAAAATGTAAACAGGCTTGCCTGGCAATCCACTAGCAGATTGGGGGATAGATTTTGCCCAACCCGAACCTCGCTTGCCATCTGCAACTACAATTGCGTCTCCCGGTTTCACGGACGACAGAGCTGTTTGAAAGGAAGTGGGCGTTGAGACGCGAAATACACTGCCCTTGAAATTGCCAGATTCCACGTCCGGGATGTCATAGCCATCCAAATACCGTGCTCTCGGACAATGGTGAATAGGTGCCCTAGCCTTAACACTGGCTATGGGGCCAAACCAGTCGTCAGCGATAGGGCGATCATTTTCTGAAGACTCTACGCTCGCGCAGATTTGCGTTTGACCCATAAATCCAGGGGGGCAGGGTTTTGCACTCGTGAGGCCGTGAGGGGCTAGTGTTGTGCCAATGATCGCATACACCGCCAGTGCAATAATCCTGCAATTCATTACTTCGTTCATGCAAAAGCGCAGTCGAGCTGGGGAGTAACAATCTTGGCGCGATATGTAGGGCATGTGCTCACCGACAAAGCAATAGACACTAGAAGTTTAGTCAAAGTTTCGCGTTTCGCATGCACCATGTCACAGTTCTGAAAACGTCGCAGAATAGGGTGCCAAGTACCTTAATCTCACGTTTTGTCTGCTAATTGTCGATAATTTCGGTTTTAGGGAGATTGCGAATGGATGCTACTATGAGTGGTGCTTAATAGACATTTTGAGAACTCAGCCAGGGAATTTGGCTACAATTTCAGATACGCAGCTTTCACCACTCGGGGTAACCTTTGAGTAAGAGGCTCCCCGTGAACAAACCCGCCTGCTATGGCCTCGAGTACTGTTTTGTACAGATTCTTTAAACGATTAGTCGACCTAGCCCTGTCCCTTCTGTTGCTCTGTCTTCTTACACCGCTCATGCTGCCGATCATGCTGGGCCTGCGCTTAACCGGCGAAGGCTACATTTTTTACCGGCAGGACAGGGTGGGTTTTCGTAACAAGCCGTTCAAAATCATCAAGTTTGCCACAATGCTGCTCAACAGCCCGAACATGGAAGGTGGCATTCTTACCCGTCGAAAAGACCCACGAATTACACCGCTTGGCGGCCCGCTGCGGCGGTTTAAAATTAATGAGCTTCCGCAACTGCTCAATATTCTCAAGGGCGACATGAGCTTTATTGGCCCGCGGCCAGTAATGCCTAAGAGCTTTGCGCAGTACCCAGAGGCGGTACAGAATATTATCTATAACGTGCGTCCTGGTATCACTGGACTGGGCTCGGTAGTATTCAACGACGAAGAGGAGCTCATAAACCAGGCCAGAGACCGCGGTGATGACCCCTGGCAGCTATACACCCAGCACATCTACCCCTACAAGGGCGAGCTGGAACTCTGGTACCAGCAACACGAGTCATTCCTGCTGGATGCGGCCATCGTCTTGTGTACGGCGATCAGCCTGGTTTGGCCGGATAATGGGTTGATTTACCGCCTTTACCCCGACATTCCGCGCCAACCCAAGTTGCAGCCTGTGCCCGGCGCAAACTCCTGACACTGCCCGATAGTGGCGGCCAATACTTTGAACCCTGTTCAACAAGCGATTACCCTGGTCCGGTTACAGGGCGTGGGGTGGCTGCTGTTTCGGCTGTCTTATGCCGCCCGTTGTCGGTTGGGCCTGGTGAAGCGGCGCGCACCAATTCAAAGCTGGGCCAATGTGGTGGCTGGCGTGCAAGACAGCGCGGCAGCCAGTGTTGACCCTCCGCCCGGTTGCCCACGCAGCCACTACCGGAACTGGCTGGCGCAGTACCCGCAGGCCAGGCAGGCCCTGGTGGACCAGGCGGAGCAGATTGTAAATGGCAAGGGATATTGGTATTTCAAAACCCTCAAGCCACTGCCGGGTGACTGGCACCGCAACGTATTCACCGGCCAACAGCTGCCCACTGAGCGGCACTGGAGCCAAATTCCCGAATTCGAATACGGCGACATTAAGCACCTGTGGGAGCCGGGCCGGTTTGCCTGGGCGCTGACTCTGGCCAGGGCTTACCACGCTACCGGTGATGAGCAGTACACCGCCACTTTCTGGCAGCTGTTTGACAACTGGTGGCAGCAAAACCCGCCCAATCAGGGCATTCATTGGCGCTGCGGCCAGGAAACCGGCCTGCGTGCCATGGTGTTGTGCCTGGTGCACAGCGTGTTTGCAGAGTCACCTTCGCTGACCAAGGCGCGCCAGGCACAATTGGTGGCTGTGGCCCAGGTAAGTGCGCAGCGAATTCTGGCTAACATCGACTATGCCTACAGCCAGAACAACAACCACGGCACCAGCGAGGCCGCTGCACTGTTTGTACTGGGGTGTTATTACCCCGGCCTGCCGGAGGCGGTGCGCTGGCGCCAGCTCGGTCTGCAGGGCCTGGAACAGCAGCTTAGTAAACTGGTGTACCCCGATGGCACTTTCTCGCAGCATTCTTTTAACTACCACCGGGTTATGCTGCAAACCGTAAGCCTGGTGCGCTGCGTAGCTGAGCGCAGCGGGCAGGGCCTGCCAGCGGCCATTGTGAATGCACACGCTCGGGCGGCGCGCTGCCTGGCGCAGGCGCTGAACCCCCAAACCGGGCAACTGCCAATGAACGGTGGCAGCGACGGTGCCTGGATTTTCCCGCTGTCCAGCACCGACTATCTGGACTACCGGCCCAGCGCCCAGGCCGCCCTGCGTCTGGCGGGCCTGCCCGACATAGCGACGGCCGGCCACTGGGATGAAGAATCTCTGTGGCTGGGGGCCGTACCACCCGATAAGCCGGCCGAGACCAGCGCACCGGCCGCGTGCTACCCGCTGCAACAGGCCGACTACGTGATCTGGCAGTGGGGTGCGCTTCGGGTGTACCTGCGGGCCACCGAACGCTACCGGCACCGGCCTGCGCAACCTGACCAATTGCATATGGATATTTACTGGCAGGGCCAGCCGCTGTTCAGTGACCCCGGCTCCTACAGTTACAACAACCCGGAGTGGTCGGAATACTTCAGCAGCACTGCGGCGCACAACACCGCATGCTTCGACCAGCGCGACCAGATGCCGCGCCTGTCCCGCTTTCTTTATCGGGAATGGCGCGGCGTGCAGCGAGTGTCAGTGCATAAAAATGGCGGCGTGTTCCGCTTCACTGATTACCAGGGCGCGCAGCATGAGCGGCGCCTGGAATGGCAGGATGGGGCGCTGCACATCAGCGATACCGTGCGCGGCCCGTTCCAACGGGCACGGCTGAATTGGCACGTGCACCCGTCAAACCCGGTGCGCGAGACTGGCGATAGGCAGGTGAGCATTGGGCCGCTTTCCTTGCAGTGCAGCCACGCCCTGATCGCCGGGCGCAGCTGGCAGGCCGACTATTACGCCGAGAAGCAGGAAAGCTCGGCTTTCAGTGTCGACCTGGATGCCGGCCGGGCGATCAATACGGTGGTTATCCCGCCAGCTTAATGCAGCTCGGCCGGCGCCGGCGGCAAGCCGGGAAACAGGCGCCGGGGCAGCTGAGAGCGGTGAAACACTACAGTCCATGCGGTAGCGAACAGTATTTTGGCGTCGGTAATCAGCCCAGCGTGCTCCTGGTACCACATTTCCAGCTCGCCCTTGTAAGGGAACACCACTTCTTTATAAAACTGCAGTGAATCCTGGCCTTCAGCCACTACCCGGCTGATGATTTTCTCTTCGTCACGGAAAATTACCGAACCAATGCCGGTAAGCCCCGGGCGGATACGGTACAAGCGGGCTTGAATGTTGGGGCTGTACAGGTCGAAACTGTTCTTGGGCAACATGGGCCGGGGGCCCACCAGGCTCATGTCGCCGCGCAGTATATTCCACAACTGTGGCACTTCGTTCAGCTTGGACAAGCGCAGAAACTTGCCCAGCGGGGTTATTCGCGGGTCGTTGCGCACAGTAACCGTGCCCAGACCCATATTGGCGCTGTTTTTCAGCATGGTGGCAAACTTTACAATGTGGAAGTGCTGGTTGTGCAGCCCCACCCGGCGCTGCCGGTAGAACACTTCGCCCTCTCCGGTAACCCGCAGCAACATTGCAAGCGGCAGCAGCAGTGGGCTGAGCAGCACTAGTAACACCAGGGCCACCGTAATATCAAATGTGCGTTTAAACAATGGGTACATTAGCGGGTTACAAGACGGCTTTAAATCACGCCTTTCTCACGAAGGGCATGCTTAAGCCCTGCTAACCGCTGATTACGGCGGCTTTCGCGCTTCGCAAGAAAGAAGTACTTTTCCCCAAGGGTTGCAAACAGGAACAGCTCCGGCAGGCCGATCAACGAACCCTGCTTTAAGCTCAGCATAAAGGTAAACAGAAAACAGCCAAACGTGGCGGCGTATACCTTGCGCACATTGGCCGGTAAGAATTCCAGGCGGCGAAAGTTAGCCGCCACGCGCACGGTATACCCCAAAACCGCCAGGTAGATGCCCAAACCAAGCAGGCCCAGTTCCCCCAAAACCTCGCCGGGTACAAAGTGCGGGTAGACTTCAAGGCCCAGAATGCCAAATGAGGCAGAGTTGCCGAGGCCAAACAGCCAGGCAGCGGGGGTGGCCACCCATTCGGCCAGCAGAATATTCACCAGGCTCACGCGGTACAGCATGTCACTGAGCATTTTGTCGAGTGCCCAGCGTTCGCTCGCAATGTCTACCTGGCTGAACAGCAGCACCGCCAAGCCGGCTAGCAGAACTCCTATCCCCAGCAGGTACGCGATTTGACGCAGGTTGAAGTTTCGCGAGGCAATCGGCAACACCAGAACGACGCATAGAATGGAGAACAGGAACGGCCCGCGGCTTTGCGACAGCAGGGTAACCAGCATAGACACGGCGGCAACCGCCAGAGCGCTGGCAATGTTCAGCAGCCGCTTATCCACGTGCATGGCCGAGGTAATCAGCAGGTAGCCGGCAAACTGCCCAATGGTCAGCGGGAAGCCGACCGCATCCTGCGAGCCTGCCACGCGCATGACCCGCCGGTCCCAGTCGGGGATAACGGCCAGCAGCAGCACCAGAACACCGGCCGCAAGAATAAAGCCTTTCTGCACGCGCTCCAGGTCGTCAATGCGGCCAATCAGCAGTGGGGCGAGCACAATACTGGCCACCAGATATGGCCCGGCAATCAACCAGCGGCTGGCGGCATTGGCTTCCTCATTTACCCACAGCAAGGTGAACAGCGCATAGGCAAACAGCAACACCGCCAGGGCCCGCACCCGGGCAGCATCCGGGTGGTAGGTAAAGCTGAAGTAGCCGCGTTTAAAGGCCACAAAGGCCGCGTAACCCACCAGCAGTAAAATGTAAACATTGGTGAAGGCCGTGCTCTCGCGCAGGAAGGGAATGTACAGGCTGCCCCATTGCTCCAGGCCAAACATGCACAGAATGGCCACCAGCGCAAAATAGGGCTGGCGCAGGCTGAAGTAGGTTAGGGCTGCCAGCAGGCCTATGTAAACCAGAACGCCAAACATCAGAGCGTTGTGCTTCCTTTCTGTTGTGGCGGGGAACTGTAAGTGCTTAATTTTTCAAAGTAAAGTGCTTTTAGACGGCTGGCGCGGTGTTGCCCCTCGCTGGCCGCACCATTTATCCAAAAGGACTTGCGCCCGACGGGCGGCAATGACAGACTCCCCTAACGGATTACCTAAACCATAGGCAGGGAACAATGGCCGACAAGCACCAGTGGTATGCCATAAAAACCAAAGCCCGCCAGGAGCACACCGCCCTGGAAAATCTGGAGCGCCAGCAGTTCCACAGTTTCCTGCCCCTGATGGAAACCGCCAAGCACCGCAAAGGCAGCTGGCAGTAGCGCACCGAGCCCATTCGCTCTACCCGCGGAGTGCTGGGTTTTGTGCGTTTTGGTGGGGTGATCGCCACTGTGCCAACAGCCCTGGTGGAAGAGCTGCAGGCGCTGAACACACCCTGCGTGGAGCAACTCAGCAAGTTGTTTCAGAAAAATGACAAAGTGGAAGTGGTAGACGGCCCGTTCGCCGGGCTTAAGGGCATTGTTCAGGCGCAAACCGGGCTGGAGCGCGTGGTGGTGCTGCTGGAGCTGTTGGGCCGTAATAACGCCGTCACAGTAACCACTCATCATATTATTCTCGCCGCCTAACAATACCTCTTGCCCCGGCCAGTCTGGCTGGTTATCATACATCCGCGTTCAACAGTTGAACGCAGCTAAGTATACGTAACTGCTCCCGGTAGCAACGTAACATGGTAACAGCAGCGGCACAGCCTGCATGCTGCATAAAGAGGCCCGCGCCCCATGAGGCTGGGCACACAATGCAACAGCGACTGCGGTACCCCGAATACGCAAAACGGAAGGGCGGTAGAGTACCTGAAGCCACCCGCCAGAGAACCCAGGCGCTTGAAAGAACCGTTTAGAACCAGCAGTGAAGCCCAGCTGAAAGTGCTGCGGCTGATTGAGCAGCAACCCAGCATCAGCCAGCGGCGGTTGGCCGCCGAGCTTGGCATCAGCCTGGGTAAAACAAATTATTGTGTGAAAGCACTGTTGAACAAGGGCTGGTTAAAAGCCCGAAACTTCAAAAAACAGCGACAACAAGCTGGCCTACCGTTACGCGCTCACGCCAAAGGGGCTGGAAGAAAAAGCCAGGCTTTCGTACCAGTTTCTGAAGCGTAAAGAATAGGAATAAGAAACGCTGCGCGCAGAAATAGCGGAATTAACGGCCGAACTGTAACAAAGCAAACCCTGAATGGCCAACTGGCGGCTGCGTTGGCATACAATTCGCCACCTGCGGCCGCAGCAGGCCTGGTTTTACCTGCTTCGCCGTGGCTTGCCACCGCGGCGGGTGGCGGAGCCGCGGGAAACCCCGCAAGTGCGCACGCTGGCCTGGCAGGCGCCGCTGGCCACCCGCGGCATACATCAGGGCGAGGGGCGGTTTCGTTTTCTGAACGTTACGCAGCAACTAGGCACTAATGGCATTGACTGGTGCCCGCAACAAGTCAGTCGCCTGTGGCGCTACAACCTGCACTATTTTGATTACCTGCGCGAGGCAGGGCGCTCACCGGCCAGCAAGGTGGCGCTGCTGCAAAGCTGGATTACCGGCAACCCGCAGAATACACAGCCCGGCTGGGAGCCGTTTACCACCAGCCTGCGCATAGGCACCTTGTTTGTGTGCACGGCCAATGTCTGCCGGTCGCCCACGGCCGAGGGCGTGTTTCGTGACCACATCAGTCGCCTGAACATTAGTGATCGGTTCCTGGTGGATTCCGCTGGCGTTAGTGCCGGCGCAGTCAGCAAGCCGCCGGAGCCCCGCGCCACTCGCACCGCCGCGCTGGAAGGGTATGAACTGGGTGGTTTACGCTCGCGGCCCTTTGTGCCGGAAGATTTCAGCCGCTTCGACTACATTCTCTGCATGGACCAATCTCATCTGGAAAAGGTGCAGGCCATGCAGCCGGCGCAGCATTCGGCCACTGTCAGCCTATTGCTGGACTACACCGAGGGCCTTGGCCTTAGCAGCGTGCCCGACCCATACTACGGCGGCCAGGGGGACTTCACCCGCGCGCTGGCATTGATTGAAGCGGGTGTGCAGGGCCTGCTGCGGCATATAGTGGATGAGCGGTTTTAGCGGCTGTGGTAAGCTTATTGTTCAATAGGTGTACAGTTTATGATTCCACTTTCGGTTCCCAATCTGTCAGGGAAAGAGCTAGCCTACGTTACCGACTGTCTGGAAACCGGCTGGATTTCCTCTGCAGGTAGCTACGTTAACCGCTTTGAAGAGCTGGTGGCCGAGTACCTGGGGGTAAAGCATGCCATTGCCACAGTAAACGGTACGGCGGCCTTGCACGTGGCCCTGCAGTTGGCCGGGGTGCGGCAGGGCGACTGCGTGCTGATGCCCAATATCACCTTTGTGGCCACGGCCAATGCCGTGCGCTATGCCGGCGCGGAGCCCATTCTGTTCGACGCAGACCTCGCCACGTGGCAGATGAACCTGGATCTGCTGGAAGAGTTTCTGGGCAATGACTGCGATCGGTCCCCGGCCGGCGAGCTGCTTGTAAAAAGCACCGGCCAGCGGGTTGCCGCCATTCTGCCGGTGCATGTGCAGGGCAACATCGGCCCGATGCAGCGCCTGCTTGCCATAGCCGGGGAATACGGCCTGCCCGTGGTGGAAGACGCGGCGGAATCCCTTGGCTCCACTTACCTGGGTGCACAGTCTGGCACTTTTGGCTTGCTTGGTTGCCTGAGCTTCAATGGCAATAAAATCATTTCCACGGGCGGTGGTGGCATGATTGTTACCAACGACGACCGGCTGGCGGCGAGCGCCAGGCACTTAACCACCACCGCCAAAACCGACCCAATGGAGTACTTTCATGATGAAGTGGGTTACAACTACCGGTTGGTGAACGTGCTGGCGGCTATTGGCGTGGCGCAAATGGAGCAGTTGCCGGATTTTGTCCGCAAAAAGCAGGCAATTGGCAGCTTTTACCGCGCAGAACTCGGTGGAATTGCCGACATTGAGTTTCAGGCCGTGCTCCCCGAAGTTGAGCACAACAACTGGCTGTTTACCATCAAGACCGGTCATCAGAAAGCCCTGTTACAGGAGCTGAATAATGCGAAAATACTGTGCAGGCCGTTCTGGATGCCCATGAACAGGCTGCCCATGTACAAGACTTGTCTGTATGTGTCTAAAACGGATAACTGCCAGGAAATCCACAGTACCTGCCTGGCAATACCTTGCTCCACGAGTATAACGGAGGCGGAACTGGGTACTGTGACGAAGGAAATAAAACGAATAGTCGCTTAGAAAGGCTATCGAATAATTAAGAACCACCACGCTGGGGCCATGGATGCAATGACTAAACATGACAACGTTGAAGAACCATACAACATCAGTCAACCAATTGTCGGGGCAGGCCGTTCCTATTCCGCACCAGGTTGATGACACAGAAAAAATTAATGCCTTTGTCGCGCGGCACCCGGGCAAGCCGGTTATTGTTGTGCAGGGTCTGGGTTTTGTTGGGGCGGTTATGTCTCTGGTATGCGCCAACGCCCTCACCGAAGAATACGCGGTAATTGGTGTTGACCTTCCCTCTGCACAAAGCTACTGGAAAATTGTTGCCATTAATGAGGGACAGTTTCCTATTATTGCTTCTGACCCGAAGATCGACGAGTATTTTCAGCGGGCGCGAGCCAAGGGTAACTTTATGGCCACAGCAGACCCATACTGTTACTCCAAGGCGAATGTGGTCATTGTGGACATTAATTTGGATGTCGACAAACAGGCTGACGAACAGGGCCGGTTACTGAACTACGATGTTGATCTGGCACCCTTCAGCAAGGCAATCAAGGCAATTGGCGATCACTGTCGGGAAGACGTGCTGGTGCTGGTTGAAACCACCGTACCCGCCGGAACCTGTCAGAAAGTCGTCAAGCCAATACTGGTTGAATGCCTGGAGGAAAGAGGCCTGTCCTCCACTCAGTTTAAATTAGGTCACTCCTATGAGCGGGTGATGCCCGGGCCAGACTATATCGATTCCATCCAGAATTTTTATCGCGTGTATTCCGGAGTTGATGAGCGAAGTGCTAACGCCACTGAGGCTTTTCTCAGAACCATTATCAGCACCGAGCAATACCCCTTAACCCGCCTCGGTAGCACCAACGCCACGGAGATGGCCAAGACAATCGAGAACTCTTACCGAGCGGCCAATATAGCGTTTGCAGTTGAGTGGTCGCGGTTTGCTGAAGAGGCCGGTGTAAACCTTTATGAAGTAGTTGATGCCGTGCGAATGCGCCCCACGCATCAGAACCTGATGTACCCGGGCATTGGAGTGGGAGGCTACTGCCTTACCAAAGACCCACTGCTGGCCTCCTGGTCCCGACTGAACCTGTTTGCAAGCGCCGAAGGGCTGGACATTAGCGTGAGCAGTGTTGGCGTTAATGACCAGATGCCGTGCTTTGCCTATGAATTCATGCGCCGTCAATATGCACCGCAGAGCCTTTCCAAGAAACGCGTGCTGTTGCTTGGCGTTTCTTACCGAAGCAATGTGGCGGATACCCGGTATTCGCCTGTGGAGTCTTTTTACAATCGCCTGGTGCAAGACGAATGCGATGTTTACTTGCATGACCCATACGTTCGGCACTGGGAAGAAACCGGGCTGAACGTACATGCTAGCTACGAGCAGGCATTTGCGGAACCAATTGACTTGCTGGTTTTGTCGACCGGGCACGCCGAATACAAAGACAATCCCCAGCTGTTAGAGCTTTGTATGGCGCACAGCCCAATGTTTATTCTAGACACAATCGGCTTGTTGTCTCAGCAATCTCTGGAAACTCTCGCCACGCAACATACGGTTCGTGTAGTAGGGCGTGGCGATTTGCAGTAGCCGCGTTGTTAGTAACAAGTATGAGTAGTTAAATGAAAAAAGTATTGCTACTGGGTGGCGCCGGGTTTATCGGCTTCAATATTGCCAAGTACCTTGCCGAGCACAGGCATTGTGAGATCACCATCGCCGACAACTTTTTTCGTGGTGGTGGCAAGGTAGATCCGCTGCTGCAGAGTTTTGTGAAAGAACATAGTGTTCAGCTGGTCAAGGGCGATTTTACCCAGCCTGGCGCTTTTCAACAGCTTCAGCGTGGTTATGACGAGTTGTATATGTTGGCCTCGGTCGTGGGTGTTGACTACGTGAATAAGATGCCGCATGAGATCATTCGTATCAACACAGCACTTATTTATAATACTCTGGAATGGCTGCGCGAGGCTGGCTGTGGCAAGGTGCTGTTTACCTCCACCAGTGAATGTTATGCCGGCGCGGTAGAACAATTCGATTACCCTGTTCCCACCCCGGAAACAGTGCCACTGACTATCAGCGACATCGCGCACCCGCGCTTTACCTACGCGGTCACCAAAATGCTTGGTGAGTCCGGCTTCATCAACTATGCGGAGCAACTAGGGTTTGGTTGTTCAGTGGTGCGCTATCACAATGTGTACGGGCCACGCATGGGGTTTAAACACGTTATTCCACACCTGGCACAGCGGTTTCATGCCGGAGAAAACCCGTTCAAGATTTACGGCCACGACCAGACACGCTCATTTAATTTTGTCAGCGACGCCGTGAGGGGCACCGTGCTGGCCATGGAGCAGGGTGCAAACTCCGAGATCTATCACATTGGGTCACAGCAGGAAATCACCATCGAACAGTTGGTACGCCACGCTGGTGATATTGTTGGCTTTACTGGCGAGTATGAATACGCGCCCACCTACCCGGGCTCGGTGTCACGACGTTGCCCGGATATTTCCAAAGCCCAAGAGCAGTTGGGTTATGAGCCGCAGGTAGACTGGAAGCAGGGCCTGCAAACCACCGTCGAGTGGTATTTGGACTATCTGGCCAACGCGACTGAGCTGCACGAGTCGTTTTACGATAACAAAAGCTAGGCTGGTGAGGTCAGTGGCGGGCTAAAATACCGTTCCAGCTCGGTGCCGCGGCACTGTGCTTCAAGCTCGCTGTAGTTGGCAATACGGCTGGCCAGGCTACCGCTGCTTTGTTTCTCTGTTTTTGCAGGCAGTGATTCGGCTGGAAGGTTCAGAAAAGTCTGTAATTCATGCATTGTTTGGCTGAAGTTGTTGCTGAGCGCTTCGTAGGTGATTTTATAGTGAGACCGCCCGCCGACCAACGCCGTTGCCAGTTTCCGGCGGCCTTGGGCGAAGGTAATAAAGCGCTTCAGCTCATCAACGCTGATCGTTATTGCGGGGCTGCGTTGGGCCGGGGCAGCGGCGTTCGAGTTGTTGCCGCGCAACCTGATCCACTCCTTTGAATCATGGGCAATCTTGGTAGACACCAGTTGTTCAAGGCGGTTTTCCCGCCACAGAAGGATAACCTTTAACTGCTCATCTGCCAGCAGGGCTGTCACCATGGGCCGAAAGCTTGGGTGCATAGCGTGGTGCACAAACAGTTTGAAACCCACCGCGGCAATGGTAGTGCTGTAGCGGCCAAACAGAAATTTGCTCATGAAGGCTTGCGGTCTGGTATCGCGATACACCCGCAGCCATTCGGAGTGGCCTTGCGGTGGCACCAGCGCGAAGCAGGTGCTGTCAGCGCCCAGAGCTTCGCTGCGGCAGATGGCTGACGGGTGCTCGTGCAGGGTGCTGCACAGCAGATTGCTGCCCGAGCGCGGTTCCGCTATGACAATAAACTTCTGATAAGCGCGGTTGTCGCCCCGGCCGGCGTAGTGCGCAAAGGCCCGTTGCGCCAGTTTCACGCTCAGCGGATTCTGGTACAAAAGGGAGCCAGCCTGCTCTCTGCTAAGCGCATCCAGATGCGCCGCATACCGGCTTGTCGCTCGGTTGATCCAAGGTTCCAGCATTGTACTCTCAGCGACGAACGGTAGGGCTCAGGCCAGGAAGTTGCACAAAAATTATACCGTAGCGATGTTGCGTTGTGCTACGCTCGTACGGCGTTTTGTTGAATCCCGTTTCTTATGGCCCAACCCCTCGTCACCGCGGTGGTTCCCGCCTACAACGCCGAGTGTTTCCTGGCGGAAGCACTGCACAGTATTCAGGCTCAGCAGTGGTTATCTACTGAGATTATTGTGGTGGATGATGGCTCCAGTGATGCTACCGCCCGCATTGCCCAGGCGTGCCCGGGCGTGGTTTACCTGCATCAGCCCAACCGGGGTCCTGCGGCCGCCAGAAATCGCGGTATTCAGGAAGCCAATGGTGATTTTATTGCCTTTTTGGATGCCGACGATCTTTGGCCTCCCGGTAAACTGGCGCACAGCCTGCAGGCTTTTCAGCAACAGCCGTCGCTGGAAGCGTTGACCGGGCGCACGCGTTTTATAGGTGACACCTCGGAGCGACAGCAGGCAGTGGGCAGCATGGTGTCGGTGTATCTGGGAGCGGCCGTGTTCAGGCGCTCGGTGTTCGACAGTATTGGTTTGTTAGACGAGTCGCTGCAGCAGGGTGAAGACATCGACTGGTTTCTGCGCGTATGCGAAAGCGGTATTAATATAAAGGTATCCGAGGAGGTCACGTTGTTTTACCGGCGTCATGCCAACAGTATGATGGCGCAGCACAGCTCGCTCGCCGAACGCTTCAAGTTGCTGCGCAAAACCCTGGCGCGCCGCCGCGCCATGACGCCGGCGCAGCAGGCGTTGTTCAGCCAGCTCATGGCTTGAACGGCGCTTAACATGCAGCGAACGGCTGGCAGTCTGGTAACTGCCGTGATTCCCACCTTCAATTACGCGCATTACATAGAGAGCGCGATTGATAGCGTGCTGGCGCAAACCTACCCGAATATTGAGCTTATCGTGGTGGATGATGGCTCAACCGACCACACCGCCGAGATTGTCCGCGACTATGGCCGCAGGCTGCGCTACATTTACCAAGAGAACGGCGGCATTGGCGCCGCGCGAAACACCGGGGTGCGTGCCGCCAATGGCGACTACCTCGCTTTTCTGGATGCTGATGACCACTGGGAGCCCGAAAAAACCGAGTGGCAATTGGCCGTTTTGCAACAGCAGCCGTCGCTGGATATTGTATACGGGCACGCCCGGCAGTACTACAGCAGCGATGTGAGCGAAGGCTACCGGCAGCGTAAAACCTTTGCCAGGGAGGTGTTGCCGGCCACACTGGCATCCGCCATGCTGATCAGACGCGAGGCCTTTGCCCGGGTAGGCCCGTTTGATGACCGCGCCTTCGGGCTCAGCGTGGTGGACCAGCACTGGTTTTTGCAGATCAAGTCAGCGGGGCTTGACTATCAAATTCTCAATCAGGTGGTTTACCACCGTCGCCTGCATGAAACCAATTGCAGCGTTTTGCATGCTGAGCAAAAAAAGCGTGCTCAACTGGCAATCGCCAGAGAGGCGGTAAAACTCGCTCGTGCGAACCGCTAAGATAAAATGGTAGGAACTTCGGAGGTTTAGCTTTTTTTGCCGGCACGCTTCAGTTGCAGCGCTCGCTTGGCCAGCTCGAATTGAGCCGTTTTCTTTTGATCCGCGTACTGAATGCTGTGGTTGTTCTCATGGATGCGCCGCAGATACAGGATGTCGTCCAACACCAATTGGTGTACGCCTGCCTCCTGCGACTCCAGGTACCATTGCTGGTCCACAATCCAATCGCCCTCCTGGTAGTAGCCTACCCGCAGAAAGCTGTCGCGTTTAATCAGCATGGCCGTTGACAGGGTGGCCGGCATCACTTCTTTGGCGTAGCCTTTCTGGTTTTTGAACTCTTCACTCACCTCCGGGCTGTAGAACTGTCGGGCGTGCCCGTAGACTACATCCAGTTCGGGCTGGCGGGCGAAGGCTGCCAGTTGAAGAACTAATTTATTTGCTACCCAGATGTCGTCGGCATCCAGAAAGGCCAGCAAGTTGCCCGAACTGGCGCGCACGCCGGTGTTTCGCGCGGCGCCAATGCCGCCGTTCTCTTGGTAAATGTAGCGCAGGCTGTCAGCGTATTGCCTGGCCACTTCGGCCGTGTGGTCGGTTGAGCCATCATCCACCAGGATCAACTCGATGTTGTCATAAGCCTGTGCGAGCACGCTGTCGATGGCTTCGCCCACATAAGCGGCGGCGTTGTAGCTGGGAATAATAACGCTGATGAGTTCTTTCATAATAGGTCAGGTAAAAAAACGGCCCCAGGGGCTACTGTGAAAATGCTGCTTGAGTTCGGCGTAGTTGGCAATATTCTCTGCCAGACTGCCGTTGCTTTGTTTGCGGGTTCGTACTGGTACCGCTTGGGTGGGTACGCCCAGGTATTCCTGCACCCGGCCCAACTGTGTTTCAAAGTCGGTACATAAATCGTCGTAGCTGAGCGGCAGGAAAGGGCGGCCGCTTACCAGACCGGCGATCACACGGTCCTCTTGCGCCAGCTTGATAAATTCGCGGTTCAGTTCCTTTACCGATAGCTCAACAGCCTGTGTTTGCCGGCTCGAACCGGCCTTTCCCTCGTGCAACCAGTGCGCCCACTGCCGGCTCTCGCGAGCTTTCTTAAGGGACAGGTAACGTTCCAGATAGTTGGGGCGTTGCAGCACGATCACCTGCGTGGCGGGGTCATGCAATAAACTACTGATGACTGGGCGAAACCCTTTGTGAGTTAAATGCCGGGGAAATACTTTAAACCCAACCGCTTGAATGGTCGGCGGGTAGGGTTTATGGTGGAAGTACTCCAGAAACCTTTCAGCGTCGAGTTCGCGAAACACGGCCAGCCAGTTGGAGTTAAAATTGCGGGGCGACACGCCGATATGTGGCCCATCTTCACCAAACAGCTCTCCCTTGCACACCAGCTGGTCGTGCTGGTCCAGCGAAGAGCACAACAGGTTACTGCCGCTACGCGGTGATGTCAGCACAATAAATTTGCGGTAGCTGGTGCTGCCTGCTGGCTGGCCATGGCGGTTAATGGCCATGGCCAATTGCAGCAGCTTCGGGCTGGTCAGCCACACCGCTGAGGAATTACGGTTTACTTTATTGTCCAGGTAATAACCTAACACAATTCTGCTGCTGTGAAGCGGGCGTCGGGCTAAGCGGGTAAACCGTTTGAGCCTGTTCATGCAGTAACTCTCACAGTGTTCACGCCTGCTTGCCACGGGTGTGGTACAGGTAAGCCAGTGTGCCACGAACGCCGCCCCAGCGCCCGATCTGACGCTTTAGCTGGCGAGCGCGGGTGTAAACAGTGATTTGTCGCACTACTACGTCACTGTCACTGATGTCCGGCGCGCAGTGCTGCAACAGACTGGCGGCGCTGAATTTTCCGCCGCTGAATGTCGCAAGGCACTCGGCTCGTTGCTGCATAATGGCGTAGTGACGGCTCGGGATTACCACTGTCTCGCGGTCGCCCGCTTCGCTCTGGGTGGAAAGAATCGCAGCTGCCGCGATAAGCCAGCGGATGCTGCTGGTATTTTTAGGCTGGTCACACAGGGCTTCGTACAGCAGGTGGTCGTCGTTTACACAGCGCATGTACGCTTGGGAAGAATGCGCTGAACTGTGTGCCCACACCAGCGCGTTGGTTGACGAATCTCGCCGCGTTTTATGGTAGAAGTTTGTTAGCCATACCTCGCCAGCCGGGTGTGTCAGCCTCCACTCGCCGGCCCGCAGGCGAGCGATGCGGCCGGTTTTTGTCGCAGCTACGGGCTGAACCGTCCAACCGGCTTTGGCAAATGCCGATATGACCCGAGGCGCATCGCCTGGCTTGGTAGCCAGCCGGATCCGCGGCGTGGCCAGCAGTGCATTGTCGCCCAGCCGCTCGCCAACCTGCTGCTCGAAAGGTTGTAAATACTCGGCCTTGCAATCTGGCAATACCGCGGCCGCCGCCCGGTAAGCCGCCAGGCTTTTCTGGTTTTTCGCCCAGTGCTGGCGGTACACCCCTTTCAGCCGTGCTTTCCACGGGTGCGCTTCATCCAGCCGCTGCAAGGTTTTATACACGGCAGGGAACAGTTGAAATTCTATTTTGCTGTGCTCATCTATGTTCTGGCTGGCAGCCCATTCGCGCCACGCGTCAATGTCCTGATTCAATACCAGGCGAAGCAGCAACTGTTCGCCAACCGTGAGCTTTAGTGTCGGCGTTGCCAAAGGTTGGCTCGGATTCATTGCCTAGCGACTCCCGCTGAATTGCAGCTGAAGTCGTTTGAGCAAGCGCCGCAGTTTGCCGGCCATCTCTTCGCGGATGGACAGCGTTTGTGGAACAAGGAATACAGTGCGGATATAGGTCGGGGCGTTTCGCAGCGTGCTCAACAAGGAGTTGTGTTCGGCTCTGGCATACCGCCAGGTGCCCACCAGCCGTTGCGGGTAACAGTTCCACACATAAGGACTGGAACAGATATAGGCCTCCAACCTGGCGGTGTAGCTGGCTTTACTTTGTTTGATGGCTGAAATAGCGGTTGCGGGAACGTCGGCGGCGAGTTCGCCGGCCAGATAGAGCAGAGTGTCTTTGACTGGTGGCACCACATCCAGGGCGCGGGCTTCGGCCACCAACTCGCCCCAGTCAATTGCGGCGCCGTGTACCGAAATAATGCGGTGCGCGTCCACCAGCCAGCGAATGGGTGCCACGTAATAGGCCCAGCGGGCACCGTGGGCACAGCACTGCAGTAACGCGTGGGTCGGATTGAGCACGGTGTACTCTGTACCTGCGTACTCAATGGTTCTGGCTCGGTCCCAAAATGCCGAATGCGTATTGCAGACAGTGCCATAGCGGTGGAACAGGCTCCAGTGTAAGTCGAGGTGCTCATCATCACCGCGCTGCAGCTCCAGGGCATGGCGGCTGCTGATCAAGGCGTGTATATCGTGCAGCAAGTCCTCGCCGACAGTTTTCCAGCCGTCGGCCAACAGCGCTTGCAGAGTGGCGCTGAGATCGCCAGGCTGCACAAATATATCGATATCCGCCGTTGGTCGGTCCGCCGCGCTGGCATAGCTGCCGTCGATCAGCAGTGCCATGCCCTTGATAGGCATGCAGGAAATGCCATTTGCTCGCAGTGTGTGGTTGATGGAAGCCAGGGTTTTCAGGCGGGCACTGGTGTGCCACCAGGTCAGGCGCCGGGTGTTGCGAATAAAACTTTTGTCATCGTCCGACAGGAAGGCTTCGTCGAGGTAGTGCTGCAGCATGGGAACCAGGCGTTGGCTGCCCTGGCCGAATGCCGCGAAGTCCACGGTGTCTCGCCAGGCGGTGTAAGCCTTCTGCCGATCGGTTTCCAGGTCCAATACCAGCCGAATCAGGCGGGCTTGCGAGTCATTGGGCCAAAACCCCGACTCGCATCGGCCGTGCTCAAATACATTGTTCAGTGGACGCTTCATGTGACCGATATTGTGAACGGTAATCCTCGATAAGGCATACCTTTGGTCGGATGCTGAATACTGTAAGCCGGAACAGTGGCTTAAAGCCTGCGGCTGCTATTGTCGCTTATCGTTTATTATTTGATCAACAATTAAATGTAGGGATATAATTCTCGGGCGCAATCAACAAGCAAACACAACAGCGCATTATTGAGAACCAATCAGGAGCAGTGCTCATCACAAGGAGAACACGAAGTGTCCACCAGTCAAGTGTATGCAATTGACCCGAAGTCCGCCGCCGGTGAAGTAATCGATGGCGAGGCGGTAATTATCAGCCACATTTTCGGAACTTACTACAGCGCCCAGGGCGTGGGTGCCGAGGTCTGGGAGTTTCTGGAGCAGGGTCTGTCAGTGGCAGAGATGGTGCACCTGCTTGGCGCACGTTACGACGCTTCTGCCGAAGCGATTACGGAGTCGCTAAACAGTTTCCTTTCTGAGTTGGCCAAACACAAGCTCATTGTGGAAAGAGAAACGCGCAGCGTGAACGGTGAGCTTGAGGCGCCAGAAGCAAATGGCGCAGCATTATTGCCGTTTTCGGCGCCGGTACTGGAAACCTACTCCGACATGCAGGATATATTTCTGCTTGACCCTATTCATGATGTTGACGAAGCCAAGGGCTGGCCGGCGCAGAAATAACCCGGTGTCCTGGTTTCGCTCGGCCAGTTCCAATAGCGCCGCGGACAAACTGCTGGCACATTTGGCGCGCGAGTTCTTCCTGGAGCATTACCGGTCGCGCCAGTGGCGGTTAATGTTTTACACCTGCCTGATTGCCCTGCAGTCCATGCTCGCCCTGCCGGTTTTATACCTGACCAAGGAAATCTTTGACACGGCGATTCCCAACGGCAATGCAACCCTGATCATCTGGATTGGTTGTGGAATCGTGGGCCTGCGCGTAGCGTCCTCAATTGCTGAAGTCTTCATTCGTATGAAAATTGTGAGTGTGGTGAAAAGCGCCACCAAAGAGATGCGACTCACCCTGCTGCACAATTTGTTTCGCCTGTCCTACGATTTTCATGCCAATTCGGAAGTGGGGGAGTTGCACGCCAGAGTGGTTCAAGACACTCAGCGGGTGGATGCCATGAGCACCAATGTGTTTGGCCAGCTTATTCCTGCGGTCCTGTTCAGTGTGCCTTTGCTGCTGGTGATGGTTTATTTAAGCCCGACGCTTACCGGGGTTTTGCTACTGGTGGCGCCGTTAATCTATGTAAGCTCCAGTTTGTCCAGCCGCTACGTTAAAAAATCCATCGAGCGATTTCATAAATCTTTTGAGAATTTTTCCAAAGGCACTTACTTTGTGCTTGAGCACATTGAGCTGACCCGTAGCAAGGCCTCACAGCATCAGGAGCTGTACGAGCAGTCTGAAATGCTTGATGACCTGCGTCGGAATACCAATTCCATGGCACTGAGTTCTTCGTTGCACAATCAACTGCAAACCAACATGGTTGGCATTGCCGGCATACTGATTCTGGTGATTGGCGGTATCTCGATTCTGAACAACAGCCTGACACTGGGGGAGTTTGTGTCATTCTATGCGGCGGCCGCACTGCTCAACACGCGTATCACCCGAATAGTGACCGGTATTCCCGTGTTGCTTACGGGCGTGCACTCACTGAAGACCATGGTTGGGCTGACCAGTTCCGACCAGAGAGAGCCCTACTGCGGAACACGGGAGGTAGAGTCTGGTGGCGAAGTCGAGCTGGTGGACGTGCGCTTCAGTTATGGCGACCGGCCCTTACTTAGAGATGTGAACCTCAAGCTGACACCAGGCTCCATTACCCTGATTGTTGGTAACAACGGCGAGGGCAAGAGTACCCTGGTTAACCTGATTCTGGGTTACTACCGTCCGCAGTCTGGCCGGTTGCTGTGTGCGGGTATACCGTATGATGACATTGATATGCACAGTTTGCGTCGACTGATTGGGCTGGTGCCTCAGAAAGCGACCTTATTCAACGGGGACATACGACAAAACATCATTTATGGTAATCGCGATTGCAGCCAGGAAGTGATGGAAACGGCGGCCCGCCAGGCGCTGGCGCATGATTTTATAGATCGGTTGCCAGACCGGTACGAAACCAAAGTGGGTAAAAACGGTGCGCGACTGTCCGGCGGTGAGGTTCAGAAGATTGTTATTGCCAGAGCATTGATTAATCAGCCAGGCTTGTTGATTCTGGATGAACCGACTAATCACCTGGACCTTGAATCCATTGCTGAGTTAATCAGGTCTTTACAACGCCTGCCCACTCGGCCCGCCATCCTGATAATCAGCCATTCGGAGTCGGTGATCAGCCTGGCTGACCACGTGCATCGTTTGCATGCCGGTGTGTTAGAGCCGGTCAACCCCCTATTAATCCTCCAGGAAGCGCAATAGTGGCTCAGGACTTTCCGATTAAATCTGAAGCCGAGCAGGAAGACTTTTACCACCGAGCCCTGTCTGCCTCGAACCAGGCCCTGGCGCGGCCAGAGGCGGTGACGCGTGCAATTCGTGTGGCCGGCACGCTGCTTCGGCTGCGGTTTTCAGCGCCTTCGGTGGCCGACCGGTTGATGCCGGCTCTAAGCCACCTGGAAGTGAGTGTTCCGGCTGAGCAATGCGCCACGTTTCTGGTCTGGGACAGCGCCAGTACAGGTGAACCGTTTCCACCTCCCCCTTGTGACCAGAGCCGGTTTACCAACCGCGGTGATATCTGGGGGTTTAACAGTGAACGCTACCGAACCGCCTTTCACTGGAGTGACCACTCGGTCAATCTGTTTGATACCCATACCGAGAACGGTATTTACTGGGTAGAGAACATCAGCAAAATTCCCTATTGGTCGGCGGCTTCCCCGTTGCGCAGTTTGTTCCACTGGTTAATGGCTCAGCATGGCAAACAACTGGTTCATGCGGCGGCCATCGGGTGTGATGATGCGGCTATCGTCATTACTGGCAAGGGCGGGGTGGGTAAATCCACCACGTCGCTCAGTTGCCTGGCAGCGGGCATGCAGTACATTGGCGATGACTACATTATTATAGGTAACGAGCCTGAACCCACTGCTTATAGCTTGTACAGCACGGCCAAGCTGAATGCCGACCAGGCGGCCCGGTTTCCGATGTTTGCTGATTGTCTGAAAAACAAGGCAACCTTTGAGGAGGAGAAAGCGGCTTACTATCTGGTACCGGGGCACCAGCGGCAGATCAGCCTGCAGTTACCGGTCAGTCTGGTTGTGTCGCCAAAGGTGGTGGATTCCGAACTGACCAGCCTGGCGCCAATTGATAAGGATTACCTCCTGGCTGCCGCGACCTTCACCACCATGTCGCAACTGCCTTACGCCGATCAGGCCACCCACGATTTCATTCACGAGTTTATCCTTCAACTGCCCATCGGTACCTTGCAGCTTGGCCGGGACCTGAACGGTGTGGCAAGTCAGGTGAAAGAGCTGGTCAACGGCCGCATCGATATTCCCCCTGTACAGGAAACAGTACATGCCGACGGGAGTAAACAGGATGACAGCGAGCAACCGCTGATCAGCGTGGTTATTCCTGTGTACAACGGTGCCCGCTTTTTGCCGGAAGCTGTTTCGTCTGTCTTGGCGCAAGACTACCCGAATCTGGAAATCATTGTTGTGGACGATGGCTCGACCGACAATATTGCCCAGGTGGTTGACGAGCTGGGTGTGGACGTTCGTTTTTATCAGCGCACCAACCAAGGACCGGGCGCGGCTAGAAACTTTGGCATTATGGATGCCAGCGGCACCTTCATCGCTTTTCTTGACGTGGACGATCTGTGGCCGGAAGGAATTCTGGGTATCTTTTTAAAACAGTTTGCCGACGATGAAGCCCTGGAGCTGGTAAAAGGGCATGCCCAGCTACTGCGGCTGGACAGAGGAAGCGGCGAGTATCGAACGGCCGGTAACCCCAGCGAGTCATTCCCGGATTACATTGGCGCCGGTTTGTATCGCCGCTCAGCCTTTGAACGGGTTGGCCTGTTCGACCCGGAGTTGCGTTTCGGCGAAGATTCCGACTGGTATTCCCGCGCACGGGAAATTTCTTTGAATATTTTGGTGCTGGATATTGTATCTTTATATGTTCGCCGCCATGGCAATAATATGACAGCGAAAGCCACCAACACAGAGCTGCGGGCGCTGAAAGCACTGAAGAAGGCCATCGACCGATCACGGCAATAATATTCCCGGGAGAAACACACGGTGAGCGCACGTTGGTTACTGGTCGCGCTGGACGGCATGGACAGCGTACTGCTGGAAAGATGGACGGCTGATGGCTCACTGGAGAACCTTGCTGCCTTACGACGTTGTGGGGTGGGCGTGCAGCTTGCAGCACCCAAAGGCGTTACCGACGATGGCCTGTGGGCGTCGTTTCAGTACGCTGAAGGGCTGGGTGAACATGGTCGGTACTTCTGGTGGCAGCAACTGCAATCCGGAAAAATGGGCATGGCTTTTTCTGACGAAGCGGGCCGGCAAAGTTTCTGGAATGCCCTGTCGGATGAGGGGTGGCGCGTGGCTGTGTTCGACATTCCCAAGTGCGGCCGCCCGCAGCCACTCAATGGCATTCATCTGGCTGATTGGCGGGTACATGGGCACTATAGTCAGCTCCCCCGCAGCTTTCCCGAAGCACTGGCGAGCGACGTGGTTGATAAGTTTGGGGCGCCATCGCCTCGCGGAGAACAGTACCGGGAATTCCCGTTGAGCAATGCGGCAATGCTGTCAGAGCTGCAAACACTCAAGCGCTCCATTGCCGGTAAGCTGGCGGCCAGCCAACAATACTTGCGTGCCGACAATTGGGACGTGTTTATGGTCGGTTTCAGTGAAGCGCACAGCTGTAGCCACCATCTGTGGGCCACAAATGCACACTCAGATGATCAGGCGGTTGGCGTGCAAAGCCCGATATACTCGCTCTACCGCCAGCTCGATTCAGCCATCGGAGAACTCCGGGACAGCGCCGGGCATGATGCCGAGCTCGTGGTGTTTACACCCACAACCATTGTGCCCAACGCCACCGTTGAACACCTTTTACCAACACTGCAAGCTCGCCTGAACTGGCAACTGGGTGGGCCTGGCCTGGCTAGCCGGATATTCAGCGCCCAATCGGGCTCGCGACTGCAGCGCGCCATATTACCCGTGCTGAAACAACTCAAGCCTCCCGAGGTTTGTCGAGCACTGCACTATAACGAAAACTGCCTGGCTTTGCGGATTGTGGCGCCAAACTCCTCGCCGGTAAACACCATGCAACTCCGGCTTGACCAGTTGGAGTCGTTGCTCGCCGAGTTACAGGTCACAGAAAATAGCCGCCCGGCATTCGCCGGCTTTGACCGCCCTTCCAGCACGCTGCCGGGCAAGCGTGCTTCGCAATTGCCCGACTTGCTGGCGCTTCTGGAGCCGGGAATGGTACCGCCAGCTGTGAGTTCACCGCGGCTTGGGCTGATAACCGCCCCGACACCCAAACACCGCCCGGGTAACCATTCCAATGGCGGGTATCTGCTGAGTTCAAGCATCGATTTTTCTCAGGTAGCGATGCTTGAGGGAGTTGGCCCGCTTCTGCAAAAGGCCATGCAGGCCTGAGTGTATAAAGCGCGGGTAAAGACGAACGGTCATCCAGGTTATATGCTTTCATGGTAGTGTGTTGCGGTATAAACCAGGTGCATAGGGGCACTGCGTCTGGCCTTCGTCGTGTTCTCATAGGGAGGTATCGCCGTAATTTGGCGACATAACAACGCGGTATGAAAATTTTGAACCACGCCCTGGACAACGGGCTTACGTGCCTGGAATCACTCGTTGCGGACGCTAGGGCCCAGTGTGCTCAAAGCGAGGCGCAGCGCAAGCTTTGCCCGGACCTGCACTCTCAGTTACGCACCGCCGGCCTGTATCGTATTCTGTTGCCCGCTGAGGTACATGGCCTGCAGGGCAGCCTGCTCGACTGGTACCGGGTGGTTAGCCGTTTCGCGGCCGCAGACCCATCTGCGGGCTGGTGCATTGCCCACGGGGCGATAACCTCCAGCATTCTCTACGCCATAGGCAATGACACGTTTCGCAAAACTTTCTTCTCCAGCCCGCACAATGTGGCAGCCTGGAGCAATCTCTCGCGCACCTCAGTTACGGGCAAGGATGGCAACTGGCGGGTGTCGGGGCGCTGGTCGTTTGTAACCGGTTGCACCAACGCCAGCTATGTGGGGGGCACGGTGCAGCTGCCAGCGGCCAACGGCAGCGGCAAAACACGCGTAGTCAGTGTTTTGTTCCCGCGCTCTAAAGTGACCATTGATGAATGCTGGAACCCGGTTGGCCTGGCCGGTAGCGGCAGTCATGACGTGGTTGTAAAAAATCTGCCACTAAGCGACCGAAACATTTTTGTCTGGCCGCGCCCCTGGCGTGAACAAGGCAGCGACCTCCCGGATACGCCTTCAAGTGCATTAGTTTGCGGCACCATTCCGATCTCCCTGTGCTGCGCAGCCACACAGCTGGGTATAGCGCGTGCGGCACTGGATGAATTGCAACATCAACTGGAAGGCAAGAAAGATAAGTTCAGCGGTCGCGATGTGGCCCAGCGTCCGCATGTGCTCAGCCGTGTGGAATCTCTGCACGCTGAATTTTTTGTGCTGGAAACCGCGTTCCTGAGCTTGTTGGCACAGTTGTGGGAAAGCGCTGTCTCCAGTTCGGATGTTCCTCGCGACCTGCGCCTGAATACGCGTCTAGGCTGTGTGCACACGACCCAGCGTTGCAAGGACATTGTGCATGCCGTGTTTGAACTGGCGGGCTCGGCGGCCTTGAGCAATGAAGGCCCATTGGCCAAACTGTTTCGCGATGCCAGCTGCCTGCCCAGCCATGTGTCCGCCGGTCTGGCCTCCTTTGAAACCACTTCCGGTGTGCGCTACGGTCTGGATAAACCGGCATGGCTGTAATCCCGATTGCACTGCTCGGTGGTGGTGGTCATGCCAGCGATTTGCTGGGTGTGCTGGCCGCGTGTAATCAGGCCGCTGCGCGCTACCGAGTGCTGGGTATTTTTGACGACACGCCGCAGCGTGAACGCTTTAGCAAGCGTGATATTGAACTCTACCCGGATGTCAGCACGCAATTGGACTGGCTGCACAAGGAGGGCGCCCATTTTATCAGCGCCATCGGCTACCCTGAGCTGAGAATGAAGGTTGCGGCCGACGCGCATGCCCGAGGGCTACCGGCTGTGCCGGCCATATTCCACCCTGGTGTAGTATATG
The DNA here is from genome assembly GCA_030431775.1 of Gammaproteobacteria bacterium. Lineage (GTDB taxonomy): Bacteria > Pseudomonadota > Gammaproteobacteria > Pseudomonadales > JAUIET01 > JAUIET01. The sequence goes on along the minus strand of JAUIHW010000023.1, from coordinate 14,690 downwards.
TAGGAGAAGGAGTGACTGTTGGTGAAGGGTCCGTGGTGCATGCCGGTGTCAGTTTGTCGGCCTGCGCTAAGATCGGCCGCCATTGCTATATTTCGCATGGGGCACTGATTGGCCATGATTCGGTGATTGGTGATGGCGCCGCCATTATGCCGGGCGCCACGCTGTCTGGCGACGTGACTTTGGGCAAATTGGTGATGGTCGGCAGCGGGGCGGTTATTCTGCCGCAGCTGTCGGTTGGCGATAACGCTCAGATAGGTGCCAATGCAGTAGTGACCCGCGATGTGCCCGCGGGAGTGACTGTGATGGGTATTCCCGCACGACAAAAAGCGTAGCACAGGCAGACGACAGAAAAGGTTTCATGCAAGTCCTGTATTTTCATCAGCATTTCTCCACACCCGGAGGCTCGACTGGAACGCGGTCCTATGAAATGGCGCAGGCCCTGCTGGCGGCTGGTCACTCGGTAACAATGGTGTGTGGCTCCTATTCGAGTTCCAGCACGGGTGTCAACGGAGATTTTGTTAAAGGGTTGCGTGAGGGAGTCGTGGACGGTATCCGAGTAGTGGAGATTGAACTGCCCTATTCCAATTACGATGGCTTGTTAAAGCGTACTTACATTTTTTGCCGTTTTGCGTCACGCAGTATTCTGTTTGCAGCGCGTACGCCATACGATGTGTTGTTTGCCACTTCTACGCCATTAACGGCTGGCATTCCCGGTGTGGTCATGGCACCGTTAAAGCGCAAACCGTTTGTGTTTGAAGTGCGCGACCTGTGGCCGGAGTTGCCCCGTGCCATGGGCATGAAAAACCCGTTTTTGCTGGGTGCCATGAGTGTGCTGGAACGCTTGTGTTACGCCGCGGCCGATGCCTGTATTGCTTTATCGCCGGGTATAGCGGACGGCATTCGTGCAAAGAAAAAACGCGGGCCGGTGACTATGATTCCCAACGGCTGCGACACTCATTTTTTTACTCCGGCCGATCGTCAGCAGACTAACAGGATAAAAGCAGTGTTTACCGGCGCGCATGGCCTGGCAAATGGGCTGCACGCGGTGCTTGATGCGGCTGCTGAGTTGCAGCGTCGACAAGACAGCAGTGTGGAGTTGCATTTTATTGGCGATGGAAAGGAAAAACCCGGCTTGGTTGAGCGCGCCAGGCGTGAGCAATTGAACAATTGTTTCTTCCACCCGTTGCTGCCGAAGCAGAACTTGAAAGATAAAATGGCCGAATTCGATGTTGGTTTGATGGTGTTGGCTAACCTGCCGGCCTTTTATTATGGGACCTCACCAAACAAGTTTTTTGACTACATTGCCTGCGGCCTGCCTGTAGTAAACAACTACCCGGGCTGGCTGGCGGGGCTGGTTACTGACAACCATTGTGGCCTGGCGGTTCCTCCCGAAGATCCGGCCGCTTTTGCCGATGCGCTGCAGGCCCTCGCGGCTGACCCGCCACAACGCCTGGCGATGGGTAAGGCCGCGCGAGCACTGGCAGAACGTGAGTATGCTCGGGAGCAACTGAGCCGACAGTTTGTGACGGTTCTGGAAGAGGTGGCTAATTGCGTGGAAACGCGAAGGGAGACAAGTTGATTACCATTCGTGGATCTAACGTCAGTTCTCAGTGCTTCTTGAGAAGCGTGACCGGGTTGCCAACATAAATACCCGATTCGCAAATGTCTTTAACCACCACGCCACCCATCCCTATGGTCACTTCATCACAGACTGAAATACCCTGGCGAACTGCAGAGCCGGTACCAAAATAAACGCAGTCGCCGAACTCACAATTGCCACTGATGTTGGCACCCGGCGCTGTCGTGAAATACGCTCCGATAACACAGTCGTGACCGATGGTAGTATGCAGGTTGAGATGAGCATGAGGACCTATTTGGATGTCGCAGGTCAATATGCAGCCCGCAGTAACGACGCTGCCTTTTTCGATCACAACCGTGTCGGACAGTACGGCAGACGGGTGAATAATAGTGGCAAAATCGGTACATTCTGGCAAACGCGATACAACCTCGCGTCGAGTGGATGGGTCGGCAATCGCAACCACAACCGTGTAACGGTTAGCATCAAACTCGGAAAGTTTTATCACAGGCACACCATGCACAACGTGTTCTGAGTAATATTTGTCGTCCTGCAGGAATACAGCGGCTTCCTTAACATCTATTCCATCGACAGCAAGCATGTCTGCGAGGCAACATTTGACCTCCCGGCCAAAGCCGCCAGTTCCTATAATGCAATATCTTCTGTCCATGGTGCCCCCTAATGAATCAGATTATGGAAAACTTACCAGGGCTAGTCATTTGTTGGCGAGCTGCGATTTTTAGTAATAGTAAGAGCTGAAATTCGCCTCACTGGAGCGGTTTATCATCACACCGACCATCGGCACACGTTCGTCCAGAACGCGCATCGCGTTTTCCAGTTCCTTTTTGCTCGTGGTGCGCTCATTGACTACGAACAGACAGGCGTCCATCAGTGGCGCAACGGCGGTTACATCGTCACAACCGAGCACCGGAGGCGTATCGAACACGAACAGCGCATCTTTCTGGGCTTTGCACTCATCCAGCAGTGCCTGCATTTCCGGTGTTGACAACGCTTCAGAGGAATCTTCAATGCGGTTCTTGCCGGGTAGTATCCGCAGATTCTTGATGCCAGGGTCGATCAGGGCCCGCTGGAAGCTCAGCTCTCCGTCGGCCACGTTGACCAGGTTGCCTTTCGGTTGCAGGCCGAACAAGTGATGGACACTGGGTGAGCGCAGATCCATGTCCACAAGAATCACCTGTTTGCCGGAACGCCGCGACAGGGCGACAGCGAAGTTAATGGCGGTCAGCGTTTTTCCAACATTTTGCACGGCGCCGGTTACCATTAGCGAGTTGGTGTGCATTTCTTCAAGACGTTGCAGCACGCGGGTGCGCAGGCTCTTGTAAGCGCTAATTGCTATTTTTGCCTCTTTGTCATTGCCTTCCACAAAGATCCGTTTGCTTCGCAGCTCGTCCCAGTCGGCCGGTTGCAGCTCGACCTGGCCGGCCAGTGCGGTGGCTATCTTGAACTGACCGCTGTCCACAAGTATTACGTTTTCCGCATCGTGGCTGAAATCACTTGCCTGAACACTGCCTGACGCACTGTCGTTGCCGTTCATGTGGTTGCCTGTGCTATTGTCTTGCTCACCGGCCTCAGCCGCATTCTGTAAGCTGCTCGCCATGTCCGGGGCCTCCTTGCTTATTTTGGGTTTGCCAAATATTTTGCTCATTGGTAGGTGCTCGCTTGGGCTCTCGCTCCGGGTGCGGCCCGGCTATTGAAACTCCGGAATCAGAAAAACAGGCAATTTGGTCACTTTCTCCACGTCACTGCTGTGCAGAATGGTGTCCTTGACCATGTGCCGAATGAATACCACGGCGTAAGCCAGTCCCAGGGATAACAGCCCCAATACAGCAAACAGCAATTTCTTGTTTGGCTTGGAGGGTGCGGTTGGTAGCACTGGGGCTTCGGTAACCAGAAATGTTTCCGACAGATTGGCGTCCCGCTTGTTCAGGTTTTCCAGGGTTTCGCTCAGCTCGGTTTGCAACTCCTGATAGTGTTCTTCCGCGTTGTTTCGGGCGTCCTCCAGGCGACGCAGACCCTGCTCACCAGCCGGTAATTTCTGCAGAATTCTTTCAATGCCTTCCAGTTCGTTGCGCAATTCTCTCTGCTTCTGTCGGGCCAGGGAAATTTCCACCTCATAAGCTTTTTTGTCTGACAGCAGGCGGGTATACACTGGGTTGCTCGAAGCGCTCTTCAACTGGTTTTGTTGTAAATTCCCGGCAGCAATCTCTTCGCGCAGCTCGGCAACACGCGCTTGTTGCGCAGCCACATCCGGGTGCTTCGGCGAATACCGCTCCAGCAGCTCAGACAGTTTTTGTTCCGCAATACGCAGCTCTGACTTAACGCCGTCATTGCTGCCTCCCTCATTAAGGTGTTGCTTCAATGCCGCAATCTCCTCTTCCAGCCGCAGCCGGTCCGGGTGATCGGCCGAATATTTGTTCCTTAAAGAGGAATACTCGATTTCAAGCAGCAGCAGTTGATCCTCCGGTGAGCTGACTCGCTCGCCGGTGGTCAGAAAGATTGCTGAATCGGATTCGATGGACGAAATCTGCGACCTCACGCCATCCAGTTTTGCATGCAGCAGTGCGATGCGATTATCGTAGTTCATAATCTGCTGCTCCATGCGGTTCATCCGGCTGATACTAACGCCCCGCATATCGGGTAGGCTAAGAACGTTTTCTTCCTTAAATGCAGTCAGTTCGGCATCGGCGCGCGCCAACTGCTGCTCGGCCTCTGCGAGCTGCTTGCGCAAAAATTCGGTCTGAGTGGCAGCGCGTTGTGCCACGCGTTCGCTGCTGTAATTCAGCAAGCGGTTTACCAAAGCCTCGGTTCCAACCAATGCGAGCTCAGGAGAGCGGTTTTGGTAGGAAATGTTGAACCCCATGGAAAATGACCGCTCGGTGCCGGAGCGTTCACTGATAAAACGAATATTGTCAAACTCGAAGTTAACATTGTTCTTGAAGGCGTTGATTCTGGCACGCCGCTGCTCATCATCCATGCTCGGAGTAATCATGCCCAGTTCTTCCAGTAACTGACTAACGCTGTTGCTGCTTAGTAGGGTGGCCAGAATGGCACGCATGCGCAGGTTCAGTGACTCGGGCTGAGGACTGGTGTTGGTAACAGAAAACGTACTTTCCCGTTCCATCAGGATGGATGCCGAAGACTGATAGGCCTTGGGCAGCATGAATATAATGATGGTACCAAGCAAAACCGTTGCCAGAAAAATTCCGAAAAACAGACGCTTTTGATAGGGAATGACCCGGTAAAAGTCGACCAGCGTCATTTCCTGCTGGTGGTCATCCACCCCGGTTAGCCAGTCTGGAAGTTGTTGCTGTTCCTGTGCCATATCGCTTGTCCTAGTCGCGGCCCCAAAGGTCCCAGGTTATGTCCAGACTAACGCTGTGGGCGTCAGCGTCGCCCTGAAACTCGAAGCTGCGCTGTTCATAAATATAGCGCAGACTGAGGTTTACCTTTCTGGTCATCAGCCAGATCAGCCGGGGTTCAACGGTTAGATGTTCAAAATCGTTTGTGCCAGTGGTCTCATCCAGGTTTCGGCTCTCGCCATAAAGAACTTTGATACCGAATTCCTGGCGCGGACGTATTTTGGTCAGATAGCTGGCGTGGGCCTGGCGTGAACGGCGCAGTATGCCGGATGCACCTGCCCATACATTTTGCGTCGCACCAAGCGCGAAATAGCTGTGCGGGCCGGATTTGCCGTTTATGCTAAGGCGCAGAACCGGTTCGGTGCCCGAGCTGCTTCCCGAATCAAAATTGTCGATCTCGCTACGAATAAAGCCAGCCATACCGCGCAGTACGAACAGGTTGCTAAATACCCGTTCATAGGATAATTCCACCGGGTAACGGACGATTTCAGCGGCAGAACCACTGATTTCGTTTTTCGGCGAATACTCCGAGCGGGCAACCCGCAAAAATACCTTGTCGCCGTTATTGGTCAGCGTGTAGCCCAATTTGGCATCAACATTGTAATCGTCATAGTCTTGAAACTGACGGGCTGTTCTCGCGTCCAATTGCTCGAATTCGGCGTCTCTGTATTCAGCACCGATTGTCATGTTCGCCCGCCGGCTTATGCCCCAGGTGATGTCTCCACGTGCGGTAATGTAGTCTACGTCGGCCTGTTCCCGAACAAAGCTCTGTTCCAGAGTATTGTCCAGCCCGGGGTCAACCGGCTCATCGTTATTGCCGAAGTCGAGCTCCGCCAGGGAACGAACCCGGCCAATGCGGGTGTCTTTCTGATAGCCGGCTTGCAGCCCGTATACTACTTTCCTGTTCGGGGAGTAGTGGAGGTCCACATCCACTTTGCCGTTTTCCTGGTTCTCAACCAGGTCAGTGCCCGAATACTGAACCAGTTCTCCTTCCAGCCCCAAATTCAGTGCAAAGATGCGGCTGTTGCGGTGGGCCTCTATTTCAAGCGTTTGCCGTGTTTCCACGGCCTCTTCTTCAGCACGACCGGTAGCTCGAGAGTCTTCCAGCAGAATATTGTCTACGTAATCCGCGCGCAGGTTCAGCTCGGCACTGCTGGTCCAGTTATCCGCGAACCCCGTTACCGGGTAGCTGGCTGTCAGCATGGCCAAAGCCAAGGTGGTGGCGCCGTGACAAAAGCGACCGTAGCGAGTGGATATTGCCGAAGTCCAGGTATTCATATTTCTTTGACCTTTAGGGCACCATCACAACGTCACCCGATTGCAGGCGGACGTTGCTGGAAAGATCCTTGCCTTTGCGAAAGCGGGAGTAATTAAACCGCATGACCTGTTCCGCGCCTTCAGTCTGGCGGACAACCCGGATACCTCGGCCATTAGCAAACTCAGTCAGCCCTTCCGCCAGTGTTAGTGCCTGGGCAACGGTGACATAACTGCCGGGTTTATACTCACCGGGTTTGTTCACCTCGCCCAGTACATACACTTTATAACCCTCAACTTTCAGCAATGTGACGGTGACCACAGCTTTGGGAATGTATTGTTGAATTCGCTCGGTGAGCTTTTCTTTCAGCTCAGATACAGTAAGCCCGGCGGCCTGAAACTCGCCCGCCAGCGGGTATGACAGGGAACCGTCAGGGCTGATAATGACTTCCCGGCTGAGATCCTCTTCTTTCCAGACGAACACTTCGATCTCATCGCCGGCGCTCAAACGGTAGGTGACCGCGCCGGGCTCTTCCGTTTCCGGTGCGCTGTTCTGAGCATATAGCGGCGGGCTGAACAGCCCGGCAATAATTGCAAACACTCCACTCCAGCGGCGTAGTGATGCCAGTGAAACCCGAACGGACAGTTGATTGTTGGCCATTAAATTCATCGTTATTCCTTAACTGAGAGTTGATTCACCTTCTTTTCAGCAATATCAACCTCTGCAGGCTGCCCCGGGGCGTACTGCGAACGAGCACCCCACTAACGGCCGGATGCTGGTTATTTTTTATTCTATAGAGGTGTGCTGGCTCGCACAAGAATAAAGCGTTGCCGAATTGCTGATAAACGATTAATGGTACAGGATATTTGCACTCAGTTTGCTATCCGTGGCCTGGATATTTGTAAATTACCGGGCCGATGGACGGTGCCGGGCAACTTTTGCCTAATAATAGTAGTGACCGAAATTGAGTTCTTTGGAGCGGTTAATGGCAACCCCGAGCACCGGGCAGCTTTCCCCAACCATCGCCAGCGTTTGCTGGAGTTCCGGGCGCGAAGTATGGCCTTCGCGAACGACCAGCAGACAGCCTCCCATGCACGGTGCTAACGCATTGACATCATCGCAACCCAGTACTGGCGGTGTATCAAAAATAACGATGTGATTTTTGAGGCTCTGCAGCATGTTGAGCACGGTTTGCATTGCGCCGGACATCAGCAGCTCGGATGAGTCTTCAACCCGGTTATTACCCGGCAGCAGCAGCAGGTTAGCGATTCCCGGGTTTACCAGTGTTTCACCGAGCCTGGATTGGCCGGCCGCCAGCTCGGCAATGCCGTTGGTGACTGATAACCCGAAAACACGGTGAATGGACGGGGCCCTGAGGTCCAGGTCGGCCAGTATCACCCGCTTGCTCTGATGTTTCGCCAGCATGACCGCAAGGTTGATAGATGTCAGCGTTTTACCGACATCTTTACTGGGACCGATCACCATGAAGTGATTGATTGAGCGCTCGTCCAGTTGGTGCAACACCCGCGTACGCAAGGACTTGTAAGCGGTGGTTGCTATTTTGCCCTGTTCGTCTTTGGCGTCCAGAAAAATATGATTACTGCGCAGGCGGGCCAGGTCCAGCTGCCGGGAAGGTGTGGCGGGCTCACAGTGTGTGGCCTCGGAATTGGCTGGTCTGGTGGGCTGAGCCTGTTCTCTATTAATGGGCCTTTCGTCGGGGGCTTCAACCACGGCATTGAGCATGGGGGGCGCTGGGCGCTCACTGGCCTTGAAAGGCGCTTCCGGCTCTGCCTTCACCAGCTTGTCTGCCAGCGAGCGCACGCTGCCGTTTATCATCTCACGGGGCCTGGCCTTTGCGCTGGCTGGCAGTGGCTGGTCTGAAACTTCGAACTGGTCGAAAAAGAGTCTACTGTGCACGACAATCCTGGCCTGTGTTGTTCCGTTTTGGTAATTGTACCGATTTGCCGTTTGTCAGCCCAGCAGATTTGTGGACTAACGGTGCTGGCAGGTTCTGTGAGTCTTGCTGCTCGCTCTGTATAATTTTTACTCAATAACGTTCGGGCGACCCAGCAGCGAGGTGCCCTGGTGGAGCCCGGACACGTGGCTTTGTTAATGGAATCAGAATAAATGGACACGCTGAGCGATTATGAAGACCTCCCGTTGACCAGTCGGTTGCGTAACTTTCTGGCAATCAGGTTAAGAAAACCGGATACCAGGCTGGTTACCCAACAGCCGGATGCCTGTCCAAGTTGCTGCTGCCAACGTTTCGAGCGCCAGCCGCGCGGGTGGCTGGATCGATGGCTGGGTCGGTTGGGACGGTACCGATGTGAGAAGTGTTTCGTGGTCACACTTCATGTGCGGTCGGAATTGCTTGCAGCCGCCGAGACCCCGACCAGTGCCCTTGACCCATTGAGCGGAGGAAAGGGCGACGGTGAATACCTGTTTTCCCTGGCTACGCGCTACGTGGCCGGTAATCAGCAACAGCAAAACATGGGCGCGGCGTTTACCCTGTTTAACCAGGCCGCACAGCTGGGTCATGCGTCAGCCCAATATAATCTTGCAGTGTGTTATATCCAGGGTATTAGTATTGGCCGGGACTTGCAGAAGGGTGCGGACTGGATGTGCCGGGCGGCCCGGCAGGGACACGGGAAAGCAATTCAGGCGCTGCCGCACTTACTTCGGCGTATTAAGGAAGAACGCGGAGCGGGTAGTGTGGCCTGTCATAGCACCTAAATAAGTATCAGGCAGACTGTTTGCAAGGCCTTTTCAATCGTTAGTCAAATCTGGCCGTTGGTGCGGCAAGAGGTGCTCGAAGAATACGGCGGATACCGTTAGATGCTGCTTTACATTGGTCGCCGGTTTAAGTATTGTACGAAAAATGCACAATTGCTGCATTGATTTGAAGCGTGGCACCGCGCCTGCAGCCCGAAACAAACATGTTCAGGCGTTTTCGGAGTGATGGAGGATTCAAGATGGATTTGTCTCGTGTGGGTCTGCTGCTGCTATTGCTGCTTTCGGTTGCCTGTACGCATCGCTTTGAAATAGACGGCAGAGGCGATCTGCTGTCCTCCTCTGGAGAGCGCGATTGCGTGATGGAGCAGGGATTTTGTGAATACCGGATAACCGAAGCTTATAACGAAGTATTTACCGCAGTAGCTCGCCCTGGCTGGGTATTCGATCGCTGGGTGGGTTGCCTTGAAAAGAACGGTAATGAGTGCAGCTTTTCCGTCAGTGCCGAAATTGTCCGCGAGAATTATGGCGAAACCTATCAATCCACGGCGGTTTTTCTGCCACTGACGCAACTGCTCAGTATGGCTCCGGACGGGACGCCAGCCGATGCGGACAGCAGTAACGCTGTTGTTAGTGCCGACGGCCGGTATGTGGTGTTTGAGAGCGCTGCCAGCAATCTGGTGGAAAACGATACGAATAATGCGACCGACCTCTTTCTGTACGACCGTGAGCAAGCCACTCTGCAGCGCGTCAGCGTGGACAGCGCCGGGAATCAGGCGAATGGAAACAGCCTGAACCCCGCAATCAGTGCAGACGGCCAGTTTTTGGTCTGGCACAGTAATGCCAGTAATCTGGTATCTGGTGACAGCAACAATACCAATGATGTGTTTTTGAAAAATCTGTCCAGTGGGTCAGTCCAGCTGGTCAGTGTTGGGATTGGTGGTGCAGCGGCCAACAATTCCAGCACTAATGCGAGTGTTAGCGCAAATGGTAACCTGGTGGTGTTCCAGAGTGATGCGGACAACCTGGTTGCCAACGACAATAATGGTGGAACCGACATCTTTCTCAAGAACCTCGGCAGTGGTGCAACCTTCCGGGTTAGTGTGGACTCGGCCGGTAATGCCGGCTCCGGCCGCAACAGTGCCAGTGGCAACCCGATGATAAGTGGCAATGGTGAGTATGTTGTATTTGATACTTTTGCCGGTTTGGTGCCCGAAGATACCAATGGTGCCAGCGACGTATACAGTCACGAGTTATCCACCGGCTCAACGATTCGTATCAGCACGCCACTGGATGGCGAAAATTCCAATGGCGGCAGCCGCAAGCCATCGATTAGCGCGGATGGCAATCTGGTGGCCTTTGAAAGTAATGCGTCCAATTTGACCGAAGCCGATTCCAATGACGCCAGCGACGCCTTTGTTTTTAACCGGCTGACCGGAAGTATCAGCAGGGTGAGCGAAGCGTCTGACGGGGATGCCGGAAATGCTTCAAGCACTGATGTGGTCATTAGTGGCAGTGGCGCTGTACTGGTGTTCGCCAGTTTCGCCGACAACCTGATTAATGATGATGAGAATCAGCTTCAGGATGTGTATTTGAAAGACTTGTCAACTGGCAGCATCACGCGGTTGAGCACCGGTTTATCCACTGCCGGGGCCGATGGTGCCAGCTTTGGGCCGGCCATTGCGGCCGATGGCAGCGTGGCAGTGTTCAGCAGCCTGGCGGCTAACCTGGACAGCGGCGTGGCGGATAATCTGGCCGTTGATGTGTTTTTGCGCGTGATTCCCTCTGAGTGAGAGTTTGGCGACTAGCGGCACTTCAGCTTCCAGGGGTGTATTGATTAATATATGATCAAATAGCAGTAATACCAATATGAAACAGGGACTGTCCATTGTGGCGATAAAAGCTCTCCTCCAACGTGACGCTAATGACTTGACGGATGTACTGAAAACCCGGTGGTTTGCAGTATTTGCGACCATTTTTCTGCTGAATGCAATAGCCTTCCCGGTGATGGCTCAGAGCTTGCCCCCGGGTTTTGCGCAAGAGACTGTGGTGACCGGGCTGGACAAGCCAACTGGTGCGGTAACTCTGCCAGATGGCCGAATGCTGGTAGTAGAGCAACGTGGCCGGGTAAAAATATTTGACCCGGCAAACGCCCCGACAACCGCCAGCAACATCCTCGCTATTACTGATATCGACTCGATTAATGAGCGGGGGCTCGCGTCCATTGCACTCGACCCGAATTTTGCCACCAACGGTTATTTCTACCTGTATTACACACAGCTGAGTAAGGGTAACTACAATCGTATTTCACGCTTTACCTTCAATGGTACGACGGCGAGTATCGCTTCTGAACGACTGGTTTGGGAAGACAGTTCACCAGCGACAAGCTGCTGCCACTTTGGTGGCGGGCTGGATTTCGGGCCGGACGGAATGTTGTACCTGACGACTGGCGAGGAGTTCGGTGGCACGCAATCGCAGGATCTGACTGAAGCCGGAGGTAAGGTGATTCGCGTGGACCCTGCGGGCATTGATACCGTTGGCGATTGGGTGCGGGGTGCGCAGAATGACCACTTGATCCCGAATGGCAACCCGTTTGCCGATGGCCCTGGTGGAAACCTGGATGAAATCTGGGCCCTGGGTTTGCGAAACCCTTATCGTGCCCATTGGGACATTCCCGGTAATCGCTTCTACATCGGTGAAGTCGGTGGCAACAATCAGGCGACAGCCATGGAGGACTTGCATATAGGCCGGGCAGGAGCCAATTATGGTTGGCCTAATTGTGAGGGCGCCTGTAACAACCCGTTGTATGATGATCCAATTTACAGCTATAACCATGTGGGAGCCACTCCGAACGGCGGTGCAATCACCGCCGGAGTCGTTTATAGAGCCGGGCTGTTTCCATCACAATACAATGCGGTTTTCTTTTTCTCCGATTACGTACTCGGCTTTGTCAAATATCTGACCTTCAACCCTAACGGCAGCCTGCAGTCAGTTAACGATTTTGCTACAGGGGCTGGTTCTCCGGTCGCGCTGGAAGTGGGCCCCGATGGTGCGCTTTACGCTGTTGACTATATTGGTGCTCGAGTCATTCGCTATGTGTTTGACACTGATAATCAACGGCCGGTAATTACCAGTGCGACGGGCAGCCCGCAATCAGGAGTAGCGCCGCTTAACGTCAGTTTCTCGGCCACTGCGACCGACAACGAAAACGACCCGCTCACTTACCACTGGTTTTTTGGCGATGGTACCGATGCATTTGGCCAGAATGTTTCTCATACCTATACCTCAAATGGTGTGTATAACGCTCAGGTAGTGGTGTCCGATGGAGAGCAAAGCACATTTTCAGACCAGATTACTGTTCAGGTGGGCAGTGCACCGGTTCCAACGATTACATCGCCTGCCGCTGATTCCACCTTCCGCGCCGGCGATATTCTGACCTTTTCCGGCACCGCCACAGACGATGGGCCGTTGAATAACTCCAGTTACAGTTGGGAAGTGTTGTTGTTTCATAACGACCATACCCATCCTGGTCTGGTGTTCACCGGTACCGGCTCAACGTATGAGATTGACACGTCTGGGCACGACTATCACGACGATACGGGTTATGAATTCATTCTGACTGTTACAGATAGCGAAGGCTTGACAGGAACAACATCAGTTCGTACATATCCAGAGAAAGTTGATTTAAACCTGGCAACTGTACCGTCCGGTTTAAATATCTTTGTTGACGGTCTCCCCCAGGCTACCCCATCGGCGTACGACACCGTAATTAATTTTGAGCACACCGTGTCAGTACCTCAGACAGTGTGTGATGGCGGCACCCGTTACGAATTCAATTCCTGGTCGGATGGCGGGGCCAGGACACATCTGGTCACGGTACCTGCGACAAACTTGAGCCTAACGGCCAATTACAGTGCGTCCGGACCTTGCGGTACACTGCCGATCAATGGGCTGGTGGGGCACTATGAATCCGACCAGGGTGTCATGACCAATGGCAGCAATGTCAGTGCCTGGCTTGATCAGTCGGGTAATGGGAATGATCTTAATGTGAATGTGGGCTCTCCACAGCTTGTTCCCGGCGTTGTCAATGGCCAGGCCGCTATTAGTTTTGATGGTGTGGATGATGCCCTTAAACGCACCGCTGCGTTGAACAGTTTCCCGTTAGGCAACTCCGAACGCACCGTGTTTATGGTGGCGGCTTACGAGAGTGTTGGCAGCGGTGGCTTTGGTTACGGTACCCGGGCGTCGAACCAGGCTTTCGGCTTGAGCGTGCAGGGTAGTGGGTTGTTACGAGTCAATGCCTTTGGTACGCAGAACGATTACGTCAGCGCGACACCTGGCACCAATGCCGGTTGGCTGGTGCAAAGCGCCCTGGTATCAGCCGGCCAGCTGACCCATTTTAAAGACGGAGTGGCCATTGATTCGGCCAATCACGCCTACAACACAGTGAGCGGCCCGCTGGTGCTGGGTGCCGATCTTGATGAGGCTCCCTATGTTGACATGCAGGTGGCTGCCTTACTGGTATACGACAGAGCGCTGACTTCGACCGAGATTCAGGATGTGGACTCGTACCTGCAGGACAAGTACTTTGCGATCGGTGGCAACCAGAACCCGGTAGCCGTTAACGACAGTGCTTCTGTTGCTGTGAATAATACAGTCACCATCGACGTGCTGGCGAACGACAGCGATTCTGACGGCACACTCAACCCGTTGGCTGTAGCCATCAGTCAGGGAGTATCCAGCGGTTCTTTGGTTGTTAACAGCGATGGGTCAGTGAGTTACACCCACGAAGGTGTAGCGACCACGGATTCCTTTACCTACACGGTGGAGGATGACCAGGGTGCGGTTTCGAATGAAGCCACCGTGAGCATTACGGTAAGTGGTGCGACTGGCCCGATTCCCCAGTCCGGTCTGGTGGCACATTTCGAGGCGGACATGCAGGTCACAACAGTGGCCGGGAATACCGTAAGTACCTGGGCTGATCAGTCTCCGTCAGCCATTACGCTGACCAGCTCGGGCGACCCTCAATTAATAAACAATGCACTGAACGGTAACCCGGTGATTGACTTTGACGGTACCGGTGATGCTTTACAAGCCATCGTCAGCGGTTTGCCCACCGGTGCCAGTGATCGTTCGATGTTTGTAGTGGCGAACTACCGCAGCACCGGTTTTGGCGGCACGGCGTTTGGTACCGAAGACTTGAACCAGGCCTTTGGTTTGATAGTGGACAGTACGGGCAACCTGACGGTGCAGGGTTGGGGTAACACCAACGATGCGATCTCGGCAACGCCCGGCACCGGGCAGGGGTGGCTGACCCAAAGCGCGATTGTGTCAGGTAATACATTGCAGCATTACAGCAATGGCAACCTGATTGATACACAGGCGCGCACCTACAATACAGCCGACAATAAACTGGTGGTCGGCGCGGAGCTTGATGGCGCACCGGCCATGGATATGCAGGTGGCCGCGATTATTGTGTATGAACGGGCACTGAGTTCGTCTGAACAAACAACAGTCCGAAACTACCTGCAGGCCAAGTACTTCAATTTTGGGAACTTACCGCCCAATGCGGTGAATGATACTGCGGCTGCGTCTACCGGTAGCTCGGTGGTAGTCAATGTGCTGGGCAACGACAGTGATTCGGATGGCACGCTGGTGCCGACCAGTGTGACGGTGACGACAGCGGCGGCGAATGGCACGGCGGTTGCGAACACGGACGGCACGATCACGTACACCCACGATGGCGGGG
>JAUIHW010000091.1 GCA_030431775.1 Gammaproteobacteria bacterium | reverse complement strand
GCGAACTGCAGAGGCTGAACCGCAAGAACCTGGAACTTGGCGAAATCAATATCATTGAGCTGATCGATGTAGAAGAGCGGCTGTTTAATGCCGAAGCAGATGCCTACCGCCTCACATCCGAGTTGTACGCAAATTACTTTGACCTGATGATCGAATCCGGTCGGGTGCTCGAGCTCATCAATGCCAGTCAGGGCGATATGTTCGAAATTCCCTGACGGCGTTCGCCATTCCTAGGACAGCGGATACCGGTGAGGCCTTGCGTTAGTTGCAAACCTCATATTGAATTAGCACCGAAATCCATTGATACTCTGTTCCTCTTACGGGTCAGATTGAACACCTCGAAATGAAGCTCGGAATTCTCAAAACCGACAATGTTCGCCAGCAGCTGGTCGATACCCATGGCGAGTACCCTGGTATGTTCCAGAATTTGTTGAGTGCTGCCGACGGGGCTCTGGAGTATGTCACCTACGAGGTTATGCAGCAGCAATACCCAGCGAACCTGGACGACTGTGACGCTTACCTGATGACCGGCAGTAAATTCAGCGTTTACGATGATGAGTTGTGGATTGCCCGCCTGGGTGAATTTGTGCAGCAGCTGCACGCTGTGGAAAAGAAGTTGGTCGGCATTTGTTTCGGTCACCAGATGGTGGCACATTTTCTGGGTGGTCGGGTAGAAAAATCGGTGCGCGGCTGGGGGATAGGAGTGCACGAGTACTTCTGGTCCGATGCCAGCACCGCGCTGGACTGCAAGGGCAACAGTTTTCATTTGCTCTGCAGCCATCAGGACCAGGTGGTTGAACTTGCGAGCGCTAGCGAAGTGCTGGCGGGCAGTGAATTCTGCCCGTACGCCATGACCCGAATTGGCCAGCATGTGCTGACTCTGCAGGCCCATCCGGAGTTCAGCCCCGCGTACGCGGCTGAGTTATTTGAACTCCGCCGGGAAATTTACCCGGAAGATGTGTACCTTGCGGCCATGGCGTCCATGCAGCAGCCGGTGGATGCTCAGATGGCGGCCGGATGGATTGTCAATTTTCTGTTAGCCAAGTCGTAGTTGCAGACTGCAGCGTTCATCCGGACCGCTGCAGAGAAGGAAATGCTCAGCGCGTTCCCGCCACTCCCCACTGATGGTCGGCCCGGGAAGTGCCAAGTCGGTGGTGTGTCCTCCGATGTGTACCAGGGCATGGTTGCCGTGTGCGCTTGCACGACGCAGATGTCGCGAGTATGGGTCATTACCAGGCCGCATGGGTTGGACCAGCTCGAACTCCAGCACTCCGCCAGGCACAATGCAGCGTTTGCAGAGAAGCTCTTCTATTGCCCCGTTAGAACCGCGGATACGCAGGCAATCGTCGATAATCTCACGGTGCGCTGAAAAGGTCTCACCCAGAAACCGGCTTGCCTCGGCAATATCAGCCACGGCCAGTGTGACCCGGTCCGGGGCAAGCCGAGTGTTCAGGGTTCGCTGTGCGGTGAGTTCCTCCATGTCACGCGCCATGCTTTCTTGGGTAGGCAGGCCACGTTCGCCGCGCTCCAGCAGTTCCAGCAGCGCAGGGCCCAGTGATGAGTTGATGAAGGAAAAGGTAATATCGCCGTACTGGCGGCTGTCATCCACCTCCGCACCCAATGCGCTTAAATGGGCCACTGCGTCGGTGGTCGAATGGCACAGTACGCCAATGTGCTGCAGGCCGGTTCCCATATCGCGCTGATATTGCTGCATTGAATCCTGGCCTTGGTGCACATGCATTAGCTCCACCTGCGAACTCCCGGCCATGCCCAGGGCCACTTCATTCAGCTTGGGCCCGCTCCAGCCACGGTACTCGGCGTGCTCGAGGGGAATGCGGAAATGCTGAAACGGCCCCCAGCCAAGCATTTCCTCGCAGAACTGCAGGGCCCGCGGCACATCCTCTACGATGAAGCAGGCCTGGTAGGCGGTTAATTTTGGAGCTGGTAGTGCCACAGGCAGCCTTAGCTAAGAGTTTTCCATGTTTTACTTGCCAGTGTAATACGCATCATGGAAGATTGAGAAGCCAGTCATTATTGGAGAAGACAATGGATATACTGAAAATGGGCGCAGAACTGTTGGGCCAGAAGTTGGGTGACCAGGGCGGCGCAGCGGGGACTGATGCCATTCAATCAGCCCTGGCCAGCGTACTGGGCGGCGGTGAAGGTGGCCTGGATATTGGCAGCCTCGTCAGCGGCTTGCAGCAAGGTGGTCTGGCGGAGCTGGCCGGCTCGTGGCTGGGTGACGGCGAAAATGCACCAATTTCCGCAAGTCAGCTGCGTGATGTTCTGGGCAGTGACAAAATAGGCCAGCTTGCCTCTCAGCTTGGCAGCGACGAGGACTCGATACTGTCCGGTTTGCAGGATGCAATTCCCCAGATGGTCGACAAGTCAAGCAGCGGTGGCAGCTTGCTGGATGCTGTAGGTGGTCTCGGAGGCGTGGCCGATTTGGCTAAGGGTTTTCTGAAATAAACCTTCCGCCAGATGAAGGCGGGTGAGCGACGCCTGCCTTCTCAACCCCCAAACAACAGGTCAAAGGCCTGCTTGGAATCCCAGTATTCCTGCAGGCGCTGAACCTTGCCATCCTTGAGTTTCACCAGAAATAAATAGTCATTCAGGTAGTCGGTGCCTTGTTTGGTTTTGCACTGCATGGTGAACTGATAAATCACATGGTCATCTTCTGCATCAAGCCAGAGCTGCTGCGGGTAGTGCATTGTTTCTGGCAGGTAGCCGTTGTCTGCCTGCTTGCCGCTGTTGGCTACGTTCAAGATGGCGTCAAAGCCTTCATGAAAGATACTGTGCTCGTTGCCGGGAATGGGCATGGAACGGGTGGTGACCCAAGTGACGTCGTCGGTACACACGCTGCGCGCCTTCTCCGGGTCGGTCCACAAATTGGCAAACAGCGTTTGAGCGGCTTCTTTATTGGTCATCGCTATGTCTCCTGGCTATTGTTCTTCAAAGCGGTTCCAGCTCAGCACATTCTGCAGGGGTTCACGGTGAGCGGGCTTGAAATCGACGCCCTTGGTATAGGCGATAGGAAACAGCCCCACCTGCATAAAATTGTTATAGGGAATGCCCAGTAAGTCAGCCATCTCCTGCTCTCTCCACAAATGCCCGGTCGTCCAGGCGCTGCCCAAACCACGGCTGCGCAAAGCCAGCATAAAGCTCCAGACGGCCTGGATAACCGAGCCCCAAATGCTGGCCTGATAAAAAGCGGCTCCGGGATACCCGGCGGCTTGATCGGTACGCCCCGCTACCATGGGTAATAACACAGCTGGTAGTTCGTGGAAGTGGTCGCGCAGGTGTTGGGTAGAGCTTTCTATACGGTCCGCACCCAACACATCGGCACCCGCGTAACCCTGTTCACCAAAGGTGGCGATAAAGTCTTCGAGCCCTTGGTTGTAGATCTCAGCCATGCGGGCTATTGTTTTCTGATCATCCACAACCAGCCAGTGCCAGTTGTTCATATTGCCGCCGTTAGGCGCCTGCAATGCCAGCTTCAAACATTCTTCGATAATGTCTCGATCAACAGAGCGCTCCAGATCCAGACGCTTGCGGACCGCCCGAGTCGTAGAGAGCAATTCGTCATTACTCAGTTCAAGCATGTTTTTATTGTGTGCCCTGGCTGTTCAATGCGCTGATAATAGCGCCCTGCCGGGTCGCGCGGATGAAGTTTTTGCAACCCGCTTGGCGAACTAGCGAGCGGCATCAAGAAAACGCTGGATCCGCTTGTGGCTTGCAGGATGCGTTGCCAGGTAGTCAAACAGAGTGCCTTTCTCTACCTTTGGCGAGCACGTGTTATGCGACGCTTTTCGTCCAAATAGAACACGACGTCGGCTAGCTTCGGCAGTGTCTCCAGGCTATGTTCTGTCAACCGCTGATAGTGCTGAATAAAGCGTTTCAGGCTCTTTGTATCCATCGCTTGTGTCGCGGGGCCTGTTCGTTTGGCCAGCATCTTGAGTTCTTGTTCCTGGCGCCAATTGAATACACAGTCAAAAGACGGCGCGGCCAGAAGCCACAATTGGTCGAGCATTGCAAACAGCTGTTTATATTCGCCTGAAAGATGCTCATTAACAGCGTGGCGCCAGCTGCCATCCGGGTCCTCTTTCTCTTCAAGCGCGTTAATCGGACACTTCAGCTTGTTTGCGGGCTGGCTCGGCACGCCGACACACCAACCTTCCAGAATGACGATATCTGTGTGCTGGTTAAGCTGGTCCCAATGCATCGGGCGAGCGCGATCATCCATTGCCTTGTCGAAGCGAGGTATGGACACCTTGCCCGGATTTTCAAGCAAATGCGTGATGGTGGTCAGGGCAAGCGCAATATCATGCGTGCCGGGTACGCCGCGGGTAATCAACAAAGGGTGCACGTCAGTGGCGATCTGTTCTCGTTCCGCACGAGTCAGGTAAAAGTCGTCGATAGACAGGGCAACCCCATTGAGTCCGTACTTTTCGCCAAGCACACAACATATATAGGCAGCCAGAGTGGATTTGCCACTGCCCTGGCAACCATTTATGCCCACTACTCTGACTGAGTCCTGCGAATGTTGCAGAGCAAGCTTTTCAATATGCGGGTCAAACCAAATGGCTGCCTGTTGCAAATAATCGACAGGAAGCTGGTGTTGTTCCAGAAAATCACGGAATGCCATGCGGCGAGCTTAGCATAGCCCGCCGGCCCACTGGAGTGGTCGATCAGTCGTTACCAGCTTTCAGGTAATGCTCGGCATTGATTGCGGCAATCAGCTCGTCCAGTGTTTCCTCGGCCTTGTCATTCGGGACCTGGCAAGTGCCGGCCGCATGATGCCCGCCGCCACCGTACTGCAGCATCAGCTCACCGACATTGGTTTCGCAGCCACGGTCGAAAATCGATTTGCCGGTTGCAAACACAGTATTCTGTTGCTTCAGGCCCCACAGTACGTGAATGGAAATGTCACACTGTGGGTGCAGCGCATAAATCATGAATCGGTTGCCTGCGTAAATAACCGCCTCATCGCGCAAGTCGAGAACAACCAGATTACCGTGCACTGTTGAGCAGCGTTCCAATTGCACCTTGAATTTTTCTTCGTGCTCAAAATACAAGTCGACTCGTTCTTTGACATCCGGGGAACTGATAATTTCTTCGATGGGCTGGTCTTTGCACAGGTCAATAAGGTCCATCATCAGGTTGTAATTGGAAATGCGGAAGTCACGGAACCGACCCAGTCCGGTGCGCGAATCCATGAGGAAATTCAACAATTCCCAGTTGCGTGGACGAAGTACTTCTTCGCGACTGTATTGGGCCGAATCGGCTTTGTCGACGGCGACCATCATATCGTCCCAGCGTTCTGGGAAAGTGTTAAAGCCACCGAAGTGATCGAATACCACTCGGGCCGCTGACGGAGCATTCGCGTCGATCACATAATTTTCGTATTCGCCCGGGTAGCGCAGCAGCTCGGAAGCATGGTGGTCGAAACACAGATGCGCGGTGGGCACATAGGGCAGATTGGTGGTGATATCCCGCTCGGTGATGTCGATCTTGCCGTCCTGCATATCCTTTGGATGTACAAACTTGATGTCATCGATCATATCCAGGTGCTTAAGCAGCACGCCGCACACCAGGCCGTCAAAATCGCTGCGAGTGACCAAACGATACTTGTCGCTCATTAATCCGCTCCTTGAGTACAAAAACTATCCATTGGGCCACCCGGCCAAACGGGCAAAAAAGACTGTCTTATTGAAACTAGCACTCTGTTGGCAAAACGGCTAAAACCAGGTCACAAAATCCGACGGAAGAACGAGAAAACCGCCCATTCGGTAGGAATGGGCGATTGAGTGTTCGCTAGCCTGGGGGGAGCTGGCAGCCTGGTCGAGACGAATTACTCTTGGCTCGGCGATTGGTTCCGCGATGCTGACGGCTGAACCCAGCACATCGGTGATGTAGTTCTCAGGAATTTAACGTACATTTGCAGACTGCGGAAGATGACCGCACCAACCCCCAGCAGAATCCAGATTTCTGCCACATTCAGTATGTATTCGCTGGTGGATAGATGCCGGTCAACCAGGCCGAATAAATCCGGGTCGATGAGCAGCACAGCGCGCTGAATAAATGCAGCGATTGGTTGATGCGACTGTGGTGATACAGCCGGTGGTCATCCCATCGTTGCTCACGCAGTTCACCGAAAAAAGACAGCTCATTATTGCTTACGGAAAGTTGCTTCACCGACGATAATCCATGCAGTTGCTTCAAACACTATATGTAAACGCCTCAAAATGACAGCATTCTTACAGCGACCCAGTTTGGTCATATTACAGGCCGATTTTGTGGAATCCCGTTGTACGTCGTTGGCCCGGGTAGCCTCTTTGAGGTCTGAGACTGGCAGATCAACGGCCGGTGTTGCCGCTGGATGCTGGCCAAATGGCGGTCTATTCTTCAGGTATAACCGCGCTAAGGATGGTTCATGTCGCAGTATTACATCGGAAGACAGCCAGTTTTTGATGCCGACCTCCAACAATATGCCTACGAGTTGCTGTTTCGCTCCGGTGAAAAAAACGCGGCCGGCGTACTCGATGATACTCATGCAACCTCATCGGTCATGGTCAACGCCTTTATAGAGATTGGCCTTGAAAACCTGGTTGGGCGCCACTTCGCATTGTTGAACATGCCGTACGAGTTCCTGGTGCGCCCGGATTTGATTGCGTTTCCCCCTAACCAGGTGATTCTGGAGATTTTGGAAACCGTGACGATCGATGATGCCCTGCTCGACGGTGTGCGCAGATTATCCGACTATGGTTATACCTTTGCTCTGGATGATTTTGTTTACACGCCGGAGTGGGAGCCACTGATCGATATTGCCAAGCTGATCAAGATAGATGTTACTCAGCTCAGTCGTGAGGAACTGCGTGATCATATGCAGATGTTTAAGGAGCGCGGTAAGCTCACACTCGCAGAGCGTGTGGAAACCCAGGATGAGTTCGATGAGCTCAAAAATTTGCAGTTTGACTACTATCAGGGTTACTTCTTCGCCAAGCCACGAGTAATCAGTGGCAAGCGATTACCCTCCAATAAAATGGGTCTGGTGCAAATGCTGGCAAAGATTAACGAGCCTAATGTGGATATGGATGAGCTTAGCGAGCTGGTGAGTTCTGATGTCAGCCTGGGCGTAAAGGCAATGAAATTCGTTAATTCGCCCATCAGTGGCTTGCGTAGCCCTGTAGATACGGTACAGCAGGCTGTGGTTTACCTTGGGCTGGATAACCTCAAAAGTTGGATTACCCTGTTAGCGCTGGCTCGTGTCGATGACAAACCGGGCGCGCTCATTAATCTGGCCCTGACTCGCGCTAAGTTTTGCCAGTATCTTGCCGCGCTGGATACGACCGTGAGCCAGCAGGCCGCCTTTACAGTTGGCTTGTTCTCGCTGCTGGACTGCATGCTGGACAGCAGCATCGAGGTGGCCCTGGAGCCGATGAACCTGACGCCTGAGATAAAGGCCGCTTTGCTGGAGAATGAAGGCCGTTTGGGAGCAATACTAGAGCAAGTGCGGGCTTTTGAGAGGCACGCTCAGCGCCAGGCAAGCAGGCCAACGGAGCTGCCTGCCCAGGCCGCCAATTGTGATCTGGGTGAGCTGCACCTGGCGGCAATGCGCTGGGCTGATGAGGCCATGGCCATTCAGCAGGCCGCCTAGCCGGGTCTGCGCAGCGACCGCGGCCGGACAAGTCGGGCGTTAGCCCGTATAATGTCCGAAACTGCAGGCCCAAAAAAGAATAATGACCCCCGATGTTCAGCCGGGCGGTAGTGCAACATCCGTTGCCGACCCGGAACCCGAAGTAGACAAGCGTGTATTTACCGTGTCAATCATCACGCTGCTGGTTGTCAGTCTTTTTCTGATACTGGTACCTGAAGCCAGTGCGGCTTTTGCACAAAACCTAATGAAGTGGATAACCGACAGTTTTGGTTGGTTTTATCTGTTTACCGGCATTATGCCGCTGGCGTTTTGTGCCTGGTTGGCATTTGGCCCCTACGGGCGGGTCAAGTTGGGCAAAGCCCATGAAGACCCCGAGTATTCGACCACCAGTTGGGTGGCGATGATGTTCACCGCCAGCATGGGCGCTAGCCTGATTGCCTGGGGGTTTGCCGAGCCAATTTTTTATATTGAAACCCCGCCACTGGGCCTGGAGCCCCATAGCTCGATCGCCTTTGAATTCGCCCATATGTACCCCATTTTTCATTGGGGCCTGGTGCCATGGGCTATTTACTGCCTGCCGGCGATTCCAATCGCCTACATGTTGTTTGTGAAGGAAACTCGCAGCCTGAAAATAAGCGACTCCTGCGAAGAAGCCATTCCGGATTTCGGCCGTCGCCACTGGAATACCGTGATCGATATATTTGTGGTGTTGAGCGTGGTAGGCGGCGTGGCAACATCTCTCGGCTTCGGTGTACCGCTGGTGTCTTCGCTTGCCGTGGAGCTTTTGGGTGTTCCAGATAACCTGGTGACCCAGATTGCAGTGATTGTGCTTTGGACCGTTATATTCGGGACCAGCGCGTATCTTGGGCTTAAGAAAGGCATTAAAGTGCTGGCCGATCTCAATCTTGGGCTGATGTTTTTTGTCATGATTTTCATCGTTGTGTTTGGGCCCACCGTTTATATCCTGACAATATCCACGAACACCGTTGGTCTGATGCTGGACAATTTATTCCGGATCAGTTTCTGGACTGACCCAATAGAAAAAGGCGGCTTTCCGGAAGCCTGGACGATTTTTTACTGGGCGTGGTGGATCGCCTATGCGCCAATGATGGGTCTGTTTTTCGGTCGCATTTCCCGCGGCCGCACAATTCGCCAGGTGGTGCTGGGCGTGATTGGTCTGGGGGGGCTGGGCACCTTTCTGTTCCTGAGTATTGCCGGTGCCTATGTGCTCTATCTGGAGGGCAATGACTTATTGGCGGCAGCAGAGATCATGCGTGATCAAGGCATGGCTGTGCTGGTTGCCAAGGTAATCAGTGCCTTGCCGTCGCCAACATTCATATTGTCAGTGGTTACAGTATTATCCGTAGTGTTCTATGCAACCACTTTCGATTCCGCGGCCTACATTCTGGCCAGTATATGCACGCGCAACTTGCCCAGCCACCGTGAACCAGCCGCTCTAAACCGGGTTGCCTGGGCTATTGGACTTGGGGTGATGGCGATCGGTTTAATGGTGGCCGGGGGAATCGATACCATCAAATCCATGTCGGTTGCATCTTCGTTCCCGATCATCCCAGTGGTATTCATGATGTGTTTTACGCTGTATCGGCGGCTGAAACGTGATTTTCCGCATTTGAGTAAAACGCACGAGGTGCATACGCTGGATTGATAATCCCAGCCTGTAGCAATCTGCAGGTCATTGCGCAACTTTTTGCCCAAGCAAGCAGGATCTGATAGCGTTAACGGGCTATGTCCAAGAAGTCTCTTCCCAGTAACTCTTCGCGTTCGGAACTCGATCGCTTTCTTGCTGATGTTGATCGACTCAGTAGCAGCCCGCGGGGGGCCGCCAAAGGGCGCCTGCTGTTCGCAATGGATGCAACTGCCAGCCGTCAACCCACCTGGGATCGCGCCAGCCACTTGCAGGCACAGATGTTTCAGACGGCCGCCGGCCTGGGCGGACTGAGTATGTCAGTGTGTTTTTTTCGAGGCTTCGGTGAGTTTAAAGCCAGCCCATGGCTGCAAGATGGCAAGGCCTTGCTGCGCAAGATGACCACCGTACAATGCCTGGCGGGGCAAACCCAAATCAGCCGGGTGTTACGCCATGCGCTTCGCCAGACGAAAGCGGAGCCCATTCAGGCCGTGGTGTATATTGGCGACGCTTGTGAAGAATCCGCTGGGAGCCTGCAAAAACTGGCCGGTGAGCTGGGTATTCTGAACACCCCATTATTTATGTTCCAGGAGGGGCGCGACAGCCGTACAGCCAGCGTGTTTGAAGCGCTGGCGCAGCGCAGTGGTGGCGCCTATTGCCGTTTTGACAGCAGCAGTGCAGAGCTGTTAG
>JAUIHW010000090.1 GCA_030431775.1 Gammaproteobacteria bacterium | reverse complement strand
TTGCAGCGGCTGCGCCGCGCCATGGGGGATTGGTTTCGCCGGGTCGGGGATTGGAGTGCTGATAGCGAAGCGGAGATGGTCGCAAAGTTTCAGCCGGATGGCGAGCAAGCCTCCACGCCGGAGCCGGAACTCAGGATTGAGAACGACCAGCTGGTGATTACACCAGCCCAGCCAGGTCATTCCCTGTTATATCGCCTAAACGCAGGCGACTGGCGACTGTACAGCAAACCGATCGCTATAGCGGGCGAGACCGATGCTCCGATTGAAGCCTATGCTGTCCGCTACGGATGGAAGCCAAGCGATATTGTTAGGCGCTAGGTGCCTCGGCCGGGCGTGGATCGCAAACTTCCCCAACTTTATGCAGTGGCGAAACAGTCATCTTCAAAGCCTGCATCCCTGGCCGCACTCGTGGGTTGAGGAAAATCTTCTATATGATGTACGCCGTTGACCTCTTCCTGAATTTTTTTGGCATCGTTAGCCGACATATAGAACTGGCTTACCCATTTGCGCTGAGTTTTAAACTGGCCATCGCGTTTAGTCTGTAAGACTTTAATCGCAGGTATTTTGTGCTTCCATACTTCAAAGTCAGTGGAGAATGCCGCAAGTGCGGCTTCTTGTGCCTGTTTGGCAGCTACCAGATCTTTAGTGCTGGGCGGAATGTTATTAGCAAAAGACAAAACGCCGTGCCAGGCCTGCGTGTAACCATCTTTAATCGGCGTATTCACTATCAGTTCGAATATTGTGATGTCATTATAGGTTTGCTTGGATAACAGGATGCCGGGGCCGGTATACCAGGTAACAGTATCCAGGTGAGCGTTGTAGGTTGCCAAGGTGCCACCTTGTCGCTGGATCACCACGTGATCTCTATACTCGTTTTCAAAATATTCACAGGGTGAGCCGTGCGTAGGTCCGAGATGGCGCACGTCAGTCATGTTATCCAGTATTTCAAGTTGATGGATGGGGATGGAGCCCAGGTGATCGAGTTGCCAATGCACGGCATTTTCTTTTTCCCAGGCCGGTAAAAAGGGCGGATCAAAATCGGGCTCGCCGCCTTCAGGATCGTGCCACATTAAAATCAGGCCCATGATTTCGCGTACCGGATAAGACTTGATATTCG
Organism: Gammaproteobacteria bacterium; assembly: GCA_030431775.1. Taxonomy (GTDB): domain Bacteria; phylum Pseudomonadota; class Gammaproteobacteria; order Pseudomonadales; family JAUIET01; genus JAUIET01. Next base: position 8,894 of record JAUIHW010000090.1, on the reverse strand, counting down.
CTGATTTCGGGCACAGTCCCGGCTCATAGGGGATGCTTTCGAGCTGCCCGTCGGGCCCATATTGCCAAGCATGATAAGGGCACAAAATGCTGTCGCCGACAATGTTCTGGTTAGTTGCAACGACATGCGCAGACACGCTTTTGGTCAGGTGGGTTCCCATGTGTTTGCAGTAGGCATCCAGCAACACAACCCGGCCGCTTTCACCGCGATACAAGGCAAATTCTTTATCGAAATAATTGAGAGCCATTGGCCCTTCGCTTAGCTGGCTGGCTTCGGCAATTACGAACCATCCACGAGGGAAGGTGTAAGGGCCCAGCCCGTAGTCTGCCGTTTTTGCTTTCACGTCTGTCATGGGGAGTCCTCCGATCAGTTCGACAACACACTAGCAATCTTAAACTATATGCTTGCATAATGCAAATATTGCAGGTTAGAAGTATGTGCTATAGTCCACTTTCGGTGGGCATTACCCAGAGCAGGTGAGTCAGAGCAAGGTGGATCTTACAAAATCAATAAGTTACAACCTCAGCAAAACCGGTGACCTGTTACAACAGCTGTCAGCGCATCGCATGAGGAAATTGGGTATCGACTTAACCCCAGAGGAATCGATTTTTTTGCATCAATTGTGGGACAGGGATTGTCAGAGCCAGGCTGAGTTAAACCCCTGGTCGATCAAGGGCGCCTCAACGGTCACGCGGCAAATCGACAAGCTGGTTCGCAAGGGGTATGTTGAGCGACAAAGCGGGGTAAAGGACCGGCGAACAGTCGTCATCAGCCTGACCAATAAGGGCAAAGCCCTGGAGCAGGAATTCAGGAAAACGGGTATTGCTAAGCTGGATGACGATTTTTTGTCGGTCTCAAAAAGTGAAGGCGAATTCCTGCTGGCCCTGTTAACAGAAGTCAGGGCGAAAATAATGAAAGAAATTGGTCGATAAAACCAATAAGTCACTTGCCAGAACGGGTTGCCTGATGGCTTTTTTGGAACACGTTCAGTTGCTAGACGAGTGTGAAGTGGAAGACTTGGCCGTGCGTTGCGGCTGAAAATCCAGTAGCATTGTCGCAGCACAGGTTTCGCAACTCAGCGGCTGATTACTGCGACGCCTGCTTGTACCAGTCAATAGAAATAACAAGGCACGATCAACATGACACAGCACAACCCGGTCCGCCTCGGTGTGATCGGCTTTGGCAATATCGCCCGCCAGCATATCAATCATCTGCTGTCAGGCGCTGTGGATGACTGCCGGCTTGCAGCCGTTTGTTCGCCGCGCGTCAAGGAGGCCTCTGCAGAGCTTGAGGTGCCCTGTTTTGCCAGCGTTGAAGAACTGATCAGCACCCAATGCTGCGATGCCGTTCTGGTGGCCACGCCGACCCACACACACTTGTCGCTGGGCTTGCAATGCTTGCAGGCCGGCCTGCATGTGCTGATGGAAAAGCCGCTTGGCCTGTCGATTGGTGAGGCTGAGCAGTTACTGGATCAGCAACAAGCCGGTCAGGTGTTCGCTCTGATGCTGAACCAGCGCACTGACCCAGCATACGAGCTGATGCGCGACTGTATTCAGTCCGGTCAATTGGGTGACATCACCCGCACGCAGTGGACCATGACCAACTGGTTCCGCCCGGAAGTGTATTTTCAGGTTAGCGACTGGCGCGCCACCTGGCGCGGGGAGGGCGGTGGTCTGTTGGTGAATCAGTGTATTCATAACCTGGATATTTACCAATGGTTATGCGGTATGCCGGCTTCGTTAAACGCATTCTGCCAGTTTGGTCGTTATCACGATATTGAAGTAGAAGACGAGGCCACGGCCTATTTTACTTACGCCAATGGGGCCAGTGGCGTATTTATCGGCTCGACCGGGGAAGCGCCCGGCGTAAACCGCCTGGATATCATCGGTGATAGCGGCAGTCTGTGCTTTGATGGCCAGAGCATCACACTGACACACAACGAACCCGCGACCAGTGAGTATAACCGCAGCACACGCGATATGTTTGGCATGCCTGCCTGTGATACGCGCGATATTACCCCGGACCGGGACGTCAACCAGCACGCGCGGGTCATCAGCAACTTCGCGTCCGCCATTTTATACGATGAGCCCCTGATTGCGCCCGCGACCGAAGGACTGAATTCACTGGCCCTGGCAAATGCGATGCTGCTGTCCACCTGGGAAGGGGGCGCGATTGAGCTGCCGCTCGATTCAAGCCGGTATCAACAGGCCCTGGATGCCCGGATTGCGAGTTCAATTCTACGCGACAAGTCTGACATCGAGGCGAATGTGGATATGAGCGCGTCCTATCGATGACCGTAGCAGAGAGCGAACAAGCTATGAGTGATGAAACTGCGCAATTAAATGCGCTCGCCGAGCGGCCCGCGCTTGCTCGGCTGCCCGCTTATATCAGGCTCAGCGGCCCCGGCTGGCTGCAGGGTGCCATGACCTTGGGTGGTGGCAGTGCAATCACTTCGCTGACCATCGGCGCCGTGTACGGTTACCAGTTGTTGTGGGTGCAGCCGCTGGCCATGATTATCGGTTGTATTATGTTGTTTGCCCTGTCGCATCAAACCCTGAGCACCGGCGAGCCGCCCTTTCAGGCGATGCGCAAGCACGTGCATCCTGCGCTCGCCTGGTTCTGGGCAATTGCGGCACTGGCCTCCAGCGTCATCTGGGGGTTTTCCCACTACCCACTGAGTGCTGGGATGCTGGAAGAAGTGATCGCCGTCGCCAGTGGGGTACGATTGAGTGATACAAGCGGGGGCGATTGGTATTTGTTTGCTCTGGCCGTGCTGGTGTGGGCAGTTTGCGCCACCACCGCCTGGCATTACGGTGCGGGCGGGCGCGCCGTACGCTGGTTCGAAACCACCATCAAACTGTTAAGCGGCGGCATTATTCTGGCTTTTCTGTGGGTGGTCATTCGGGCGAGCATCAATGGCCAGGTAGATTGGGGTGCCGTATTGGCGGGTTACATTCCCTCCGGTCTGCCGCAGGATGCTCAGGGGGTTACCACGGTGATGGCCGCCCTGGGCACGGCGGTCGGTATTAACATGACCTTCGTCTATGGCTATACCTTGCTCGATCGGGGCTGGGGGCGGGCGCATCGCGAACTGTCGCGTTACGACATTGTTCTCGGCCTGGTGATTCCCTATCTGCTGGTAACCGGGCTGATTTCCATTGCTGCCGCTGGCGCTTTGTACGGCAGTGACCTCAGTATCCAGGGCAAGCTCAGCCCTGGCCAGGCTGGGGCGATGTTTGCCGAAGCCGGCATGGGCGCGGTAACCGGGCGGCTGGTGTTTGCGCTCGGTGTGCTGGGTATGGCGGTAGGTTCACTAGTGATGCACATGTTGTGTTGTGGTGCCGCCGCCGGAGCGATGTTTAACTGGCCGGCCCATTCCTTGCGCTATCGTCTGGCCCTTCTGCTCCCCACGCCTGCGGTGTTAGGTGTGTTCTTGTGGTCTACTATGGGAGCGTATGTGATTCTGCCCACGTCCGCAATTTGCGGCTTCCTGCTGCCTATTGCCTACATTGGCTGGTTGTTTCTGAATAACAATAGCGATTATCTGGGCGCCGATCGCCCGCTGGGCACACGCGCCATGCTTTATAATGCGGCGATGGTATTGTGTATCGTAACAGTGTTGTCCAGTGTGGCTTACAGCACCGCTGTTGCTCTGGGGTGGTGGTAAGCTTTTATGGCAGTCAATATTGGCGACGGCGCCAGTTATGCGCCAACCGCGCAGGCCGAACGGGTGGTCGCCCCGGGCGAGTTTTGTATCGCTGCAGCATTTCTTGACCATGGCCACGTCTATGGCCAAACCAATGGCTTGCGCGACGCCGGTGCAACGCTTAAGTGGGTGTATGACCCCGACCCGGCCCGCGTGCAGCAATTTGTTGCCAGCTACCCTGAGGCGCAGGTGGCCGCGCATTTTGCACAGATTTTAAATGATCCGGAAGTTCGGCTGGTAACGGCAGCCGCTATTCCAGATCAGCGCGCGGCCATTGGCCAACAGGTGCTGCATGCGGGCAAAGACTATTTCACTGATAAATCACCGTTTACCAGCCTTGAGCAGCTCGAGAAAATGCGTGAAATTGTCAGTCACACCGGCTGTAAATACGCGGTTTATTATGCGGAGCGCTTACACAACGACGCTGCCTGGCAGGCTGGCGAACTCATAAAGGCAGGTGCGATTGGTAGGGTGGTGCAGGTTCTCAATATTGCGCCACACCGTCTGGCCAAAGCGACCCGGCCCGATTGGTTCTTTGATAAAACGCGCTACGGCGGCATTCTGACCGATATTGGTAGTCATCAGGTGGAGCAGTTTTTGACCTATGCCGGCTGTGCCACGGCAACACTCAACTTTGCGCGTGTGGAAAATTTCAGCCATCCGGATAGACCCGGTCTGGAAGACTTCGGTGAACTGTCGCTGACCGGTGATAATGGCGCGTCCTTTTATACTCGCGTGGACTGGTACACCCCGGACGGTCTGGCCACCTGGGGGGACGGCCGCACCTTTATTGTGGGTACGGATGGCACGATGGAGTTACGTAAGTATCTGGATCTGGCCCGCCAGGCTCCCGCATCCAGGCTTTTTCTGGTAAATACCGAAGGCGAGCAGGAAATAGATTGCCTGGGCAAAACCGGCTTTCCGTTTTTTGGCCAACTGATTCGCGACTGCATCGAGCGTACCGAACTGGCAATGACTCAGGCGCATTGCTTCTCGGCGGCTGAGTTGAGCATGCAGGCGCAGGCGCTGGCCGACAGCGCTAATGCGAATCATTGAGGAGAGCCCTGTGCTGCACCCGGACCGTCTTTTTTCCAGTTGCCCGCAACAACGTTCTATTGCCCGCAGCCTGTATCAGGAAGTTGCCAAGCTGCCCATCATCAGTCCGCATGGCCATACCGACCCAGCCTGGTTTGCGGACAACCGGCCCTTTGCCAATGCCAGCGAATTACTGCTGCAGCCCGACCATTACCTGCTGCGCATGCTGTACAGTCAGGGCATCAGCCTGGAAGCGTTAGGTATACCGCGCGCTGATGGCTCTGGCGGCTCGGTTGATCCGGCCGACGTTTGGCAGATTTTTGCCGAGCACTATTATCTGTTTCGTGCGACCCCAACACGTTTCTGGATGGACCACGTGTTTGCCGAAGTATTTGCAATTGATGAACCGCTGTCAGCTGATAACGGACAAGCCATCTACCAGGAGATTAACCGTCAGCTGGCGACAGACGACTTTCTACCGCGTGCCTTGTTCGAACGCTTCAATATTGAGGTGATTGCCACCACTGAATCGCCGTTGGACCCGCTGGAAGCGCACCAGCGTCTGGCGGCGGACCCGTGGCCAGGCCGGGTGATAACCGCGTATCGCCCCGACCCGGTGATAGACCCGGAATACGAAGGTTTCGCCGCTAACATCAGCGAGCTGGCGCGCTTGAGTGGCCAGGATTGTGGCAACTACCGCGGCTACCTCGAAGCGCTACGGGAACGACGGGCGTTTTTTCAGCGCATGGGCGCTACCTCCACCGATCATGGTCATCCCAGCGCAACCACGGCGGATTTGCCCGCCAATGTCTGCGAGCAGCTCTACCAGGCTGCCCTCAACGGCACCATCAGCGCTGTCGAGGCGGAACAGTTTCGTGGTCAGATGTTGTTGGAAATGGCCCTGATGAGTCTGGACGATGGTCTGGTCATGCAATTGCATCCAGGCGTGTATCGGAATCACAATCCGCGGTTGTTCAATGAGTTTGGGCGGGATAAAGGCGCCGACTTGCCGCAGCCCGGTGAGTTTGTTCGCGCCCTTAAACCCCTGTTAGACCGGCTGGGCAATAACCAGGATTTCCAACTGATACTGTTTACCCTGGATGAAACAGTGTATGCGCGAGAGCTTGCCCCTTTGGCTGGACACTACCCCTGCTTGAAACTCGGCCCGGCCTGGTGGTTTCATGACAGCCCGGAAGGCATGCTGCGCTATCGTCAGCAGATTACAGAGACGGCGGGCTTTTACAACACCGTGGGTTTTAATGATGACACGCGTGCCTTTTTGTCCATTCCAGCACGTCATGACATGGCGCGCCGCATAGACTGCCGTTACCTGGCACAATTGGTTACCGAGCACCGCTTGAGCGAAGCCGAAGCAGGCGAGCTCGCGCAAGACCTGGCTTACAATCTCGCCAAGGCGGCATACAGGCTGTGATGCAACGCCTGAATCGTAAAGCGTTGCAGCAGTTGCCGGCTTCGATTGCTCAGCCGGACTATCATCTCGATGCCAGCGCGGCTGGCATTGTGCATCTCGGTATTGGTGCTTTTCATCGCGCCCATCAGGCGGTGTTCACCGATGCGCTATTGAATCTGCATGGCGGCGACTGGCGAATCATTGGAGTGTCCTTACGCAGCGACACCGTTTATGATCAACTGGCCGCGCAAGATGGTTTGTATTCCGTCTTGAGCCGCGATGCTGAACAGCAGGAACTGCGGGTAATCGGCTCGGTTGCGCAGGTATTGCGTGCCCATCGCGAGCTGGATGCAGTGATTGATGCAATTGCGGCTCCAGCTATTCACATCATCACGCTCACGATTACTGAAAAAGGCTATTGCCAGACCGACGACGGTAGTCTGGATTTGGCGAACCCTGATATCAGCCATGACCTCGCAAACCCGGACCAGCCTCGCACCGCGGTGGGGGTTCTGGCGCTGGGTCTGCAGCGGCGCTTTGAACGCGGCGGCCAGGCCATCACTGTAATCAGTTGCGACAATCTCGCTGAGAACGGGCGTGTGATGGCTGCGGTACTGCGCGACTACGTTCAGCGATGCTTTCCAGGCTTGCTTGACTGGCTTGCGGAACACGTGGCATTCCCTTGCTCTATGGTGGACCGAATTGTACCGGCGATCAGCGAGGGGCAGCGTATGGCACAGTGCGAACAGCTGGGTTTTGACGACGCCAGTGCAATTGCCACCGAACCGTTTATGCAGTGGATTATCGAAGACGATTTTCACAGCGACCGACCGGGCTGGGAGGAGGTGGGTGTGCAAATGGTGGCGGATATTCGCCCGTATGAGCGCATGAAACTGCAGTTGTTGAATGCCAGCCACTCTGCCATTGCCTATCTTGGCCTGCTGGCCAACAAAGAAACCGTCGACCAGGTTATGGCAACACCGTGGCTTGGCGACTACATCGCCAGGCTCATGGCAGACGAACTGTTGCCCGCACTGCAGGTACCACGCGGCTTCGATGTGGCAGCATACGCACAGCAGTTGCAGCAACGCTTCAGCAACCCCTATCTGCAGCACCGTTGCGCACAGATTGCCATGGACGGCAGCGAAAAAATCCGCCAGCGTTGGTTGCCACGCCTGCAGACTGCACAGCCGAGCCCGCTACTGGTCAAGGCTTTGGCAGCGTGGTGCGCGGTTGTGCTGCTGTCCGGGCACGAGCTGCACGACCCCAGAGCAGACGAGCTGCTGCAGTGGCGAGCGAGCGATGCCGGGCTCAGCACACGAGTGCAACAGGTGTTGGCGCTGGCCGGCATCAATTCCAGTAGCTGCCCAGGAATTTCCGAGCTACTGGCAATGGTGATGGACGATATGAACTGCTTGGCCGCTCAGGGCGTACAAGTAATGCTGACCGGAAAACAGGTACGCCAATGATAAAAAAACTCATTCTTCTACTGGCGCTTCTGGCGATTGCCGGCGGGATTTACTGGGCTGTCAAACCAGTCGGTGACGACGTGGCGCTGGAGGAGGGTTACCGTTGGCTGTATGACGGTTCGTTAGACGGTTGGCGCGCGGTGGGTGGAGAGGCCAGTTTTGCAGCCGATGGTGATGCCATTGTTGGTCGCCGCGGCCCGGGACCCAATACCTTTTTGCGCACTGAGGAGGAGTTCACCGACTTTAATCTGCGGATGCAGTTTCGCTGGGAGGAGCACGGCAATTCGGGCGTGATGTTTCGTGCGCAGCAGCGCGACGGTGATGGTCGAACCTATGGCTACCAGTTCGAGCTGGACCCTTCTGAACGCGCCTGGAGCGGTGGCATTTATGATGAATCACGTCGCGGCTGGTTGGCGAGCCTTGAAGGGAACGAAAAAGCACGCCAGGCCATTAAGCTAAACGACTGGAACGATATTGAAATTGAAGCGCGCGGTGCCACGCTAAAAACCTGGCTGAATGGCGAGCCGATAGCAAGCCTGGTTGATGTGTTTGGTCTCAAAGGGTTTATTGCGCTGCAGGTACACAGCGGTGATACCGGCGTGATGCGTTGGCGGCGAATTCGTATCAAGGAACTTGATCCCTTTGTCAAAGTAGGCGCAGCCTTTGCTGCGGATGACTGGGAGCTTGACGGCAGCGGCGAACTTCAGGTAGCTGGGCCGGAGGTCCAGCTCAGCAGCTTTGCAAATGGTAGCGACGCCGATCTGCCCTGGCTGGCGCCAAAGCGCCGCTTCAATGACGCCGCTTTTGAATTGGACGTGCCGGTCTGTGAGCAAGCCACGTTGTTGCAGATCCGCTATGACGCTGGCGATGGTGCGGGCCAGGAATCGTATGCCGAGCTGGCTGTTACTGCGGATCGCGCCGAAGGCCGCTTGCTGAATGCCGGTGAGGTCAGTGCAGCCGTCTCGCTGTCGCTGGATACAGGAGAGTCCCATCGGCTCCGTGCACTGGCCTTGGGTGATCAGTTAGTGCTGAGTGTGAATGAACAGGACGTGCTGCGTGTGCCGGCGTCCGGTTTGGACGACCGTGGACAGTTCCGGATCAGGCCTACCCTGTGCGCCGACCCGTTTACGATCGAAAATTTCCGTTGGCTGGATGTGCGTGAGCCACGGGATGAAGTGGATTTCTATAAAACACTGGCAACGGAGCCTGCGCCAGTGCTGAGCCCCGATGAAGCCTTGGCTGCATTTCGCGTTGCGCCGGGTTTTGAAGTGGA
>JAUIHW010000022.1 GCA_030431775.1 Gammaproteobacteria bacterium | reverse complement strand
ACATAATCCAGCTCAGCGCGTTGCTGGCGGTTATACAGATCGGGATACTCGAGCTCATCCACAACCGGTAGCCACTCCACTTCCGGCAAGCCGGGACGTTCATATAGGGCAACCAGGTCAGCGTCAATCCGGAGCGCGCTGTCATCGTGTTGCAGTTCAGCCAGTACGTGTTCCAGACCGATGATCTGGCCCTGAACCACAACCTTGTTAAGGGTCGGCTTGGCGCGCCGTCGCAAGCGGAGAAGGTGTCGCTCAATCCTGATAAACGCATCATCCAGAAATTCATCGCTGAATTCCGCTGCGGCTTCAAGAGCGTCAGAGTAGTAGAGATTCAGCCAAGAGGATTTCACTCCGGCATCGGTCACCGTATCCATGGTGCATCCTGTTGTTATCCTTATGAATGTAAGCGTAGCAGATTTCTCGCTATTGGCCGTATCGGCGGCCGGTCAACCCGTTTGTGAATTTGCGCGCGGCCGGCCCGCACCTAGGGCAGCTCAGCAAGAAATGCATCACCCGATTTCACCGAGCAGTCCTCAGATAGCCTGAATGACAGAGTAGTGCACCGGAATGGATCGGCGCAGCATGCGGTACATCGGGTCATTGGCGCAAATCTGCTCCAGATCTGTCGCGCGGTGCGCGCACTTGATTTCAAAGAGCAGATCGATGGATTCCAGTGGTTCAGGGAATGTTGACGGGTTTCCAAGCGGGGTTTTGACCGCACGCGTATATGATACGACCAGCTCAAGGGTGATTCCTGCGTGCTCTGCACCCTGAACCAGGGAACTTGTCATACTGCTGGCCAAGGCATGCAGCAAATGCTCCACTGAACTGGCGGCCCGTTCAGAGCCCCGTAAACTGTCGGGATCAGCGGCGTCTGATTCCAGGATAATCGATGTTTTACCGGATTCATCAACCCGCTCAATTCGCGAACGGCAGCGCAGCCCACCAAGCCAGCGGGTTTTTAATTGCGCCGTGTTATTACTTTGTACGGCTGTTTGGTCGCTCACAACTCACCATTTATTGTGATCAAGGTCACAGTTAAAGGTAGTAGTTGATCAATAAATAGCCAGAAATTGGTCCTGGGCGGAAGAAAATCCGGACTAGCGGTGCTATCTGCGCCTGCTGCGCCAGGCCTCTACCGGCAGTTTGCTGACGAACCGCTCGTTATTGCTCCTTCGGCGGTGTAATTTGCAGCACCTTGCCGCTTTCCACCAGCAGATACAGGTAGCCATCCGGCCCCTGGCGTACTTCGCGAATACGATGGCCCTGGTCTTCCAGCAGGCGTTCCTCTATTACCCGTTTGTCGCCATGGAGCTGTATGCGGCTAAGGGACTGCGACTTCAAGCCGGCGACAAACAGGCTGTTACGCCAGCCGGGAAGCGCTGCGCCGCTATAGTATTCCAGGCCAGCGGTAGCAATCGACGGTACATAGTAATGCACTGGTTGTTCCATGCCTTCCTTTTCCGTGCCTTCACCGATTTTGCCGCCGCGGTATTCCTCTCCGTAAGTGATAACAGGCCAGCCATAATTAAAACCGGCGCGCAGCAAGTTGACCTCATCTCCGCCGCGCGGGCCGTGCTCAGAGACCCAGATTCTGCCGGTGGAACGGTCAATAGCGATGCCTTGCGGGTTACGATGTCCATAGCTATACACTTCCGGTGCCAGGTTGGACACTCCGCTGAAGGGGTTGCCAGGGGCCGGCTTCCCTTCATCAGTCAGGCGAAAGGTTTTGCCCAGATGAGTTGTCAGATCCTGGGCCAGGTGTCGCTTGTGTCGGTCGCCCATGGTCATGCGCAGATAGCCGTCATTGTCGAATAACAGCGCAGCACCAAAATGAATCACGGTCGTGAATGCCGGCCGTGCCTCGAACAGGTGTTCCACCTGGCTCAGGCGGTTGCCATGCAGTTGCCCGCGCGACAGTCGTGTGGTGTAGGTTCGATCGCGGGTACGATAGGAATAAGCCAGGTAGACGTAGTTGTTATTGGCAAAGTCCGGGTGAACCGCCACATCGAGTAAGCCACCCTGACCATAGACATGAGGCTCTGGTACGCCGGATATTTCCGCGCTGGCGCCAGTTTTTGGGTCCAGCCGAGTCAGGTAACCTTCGCGTTCAGTGATTAACAATCGCCCGTCCGGCAGAAAGTCCATTCCCCAGGGCGTTTCCAGCCCCGTCATTATGGTATGCACCTCAAAATCCTGGGCGATGGTGTCGATTCGGATCGCTTCCCGGGCATTATTTTGCAGCGCTCCACAAGCGCACAGGCTGAAAACCAGGATAAGTGTTAGGGTTAGGAAGCTGCGCATAGTATTGTCTTCAGGTCAGTTTTTTGGGGTCCAGCAATTTTTTGAGTTCGGCCGGAGGAATGTCGGTCATTTCGGCGGCTACATCCACAATTGCACGCCCCTCGGAGTATGCGCGCTTGGCAATTTCAGCCGCTTTGTTATAGCCCACCCGGGCATTCAGAGCAGTGACCAGAACCGGATTGCGGTGCAAATTCTCATTGATTATCTCGTGGCGAACTTTGAAATCAATGATGGCTTGGTCGGCCAGTAAACGCGCCGCGTTGCTCAAAATCTCCAGGCTTTGCAATAGATTATAGGCAATAACCGGCAACATCACATTGAGCTGAAAATTGCCGGATTGACCCGCCACAGTGATGCAGCTGTCATTGCCTATAACTTGCGCAGCTACCATCGCAACGGACTCCGGAATTACCGGGTTCACTTTGCCGGGCATGATACTACTGCCCGGCTGCAGCGCTTTCAATTCAATTTCTCCGAGGCCGGCCAGCGGACCACTGTTCATCCAGCGCAAATCATTGGAAATTTTCATCAATGCCACGGCAAGGGTTTTCAACTGCCCCGACAGTTCAACGGCGGTGTCCTGGGCACTGATGCTCTCGAAGGGGTTGCGGTTGGCTTTGAAGGCCAAGCCGGTGCGGCTGCTCAACTGTTGAGCAAAGCAGCGGGCAAAACCTTTGGGTGCATTGACCCCAGTGCCGACGGCAGTTCCCCCCTGCGCTAACAGCAGCAAACGTTTGCGAGTGTCGTTTAAACGTTTTTCGGCACTGTTGATCTGGGCACTCCAGGCGGACAATTCCTGCCCTAAAGAGATTGGCATGGCATCCATCAGGTGAGTGCGCCCGGTTTTTACCGTTTTGCGTAAGCCTCGGGCCTTATCATCTATGCTGCGGCGCAGATGTGCCAGAGCCGGCAGCAGGCGATCATTTACTTCCCGAGCGGCACTGACATGAATGGCCGTGGGTATGACATCATTACTGCTTTGCCCATAATTGACATCGTCATTCGGGTGCACCGGCCTTCTCAGCGTTGCCGAGGCGAGCCCGGCAATTACCTCATTGGCATTCATATTGCTGCTGGTACCCGAGCCTGTTTGGAATACATCCACCGGAAAGTGCTCGTCCACTTCATTGCGGGCGACGCGGTTCGCCGCGCTGATAATGGCTTGCGCGGTTGGCTTGGGTAAAACGCCGAGCTCCAGGTTTGCCGCTGCAGCCGCTGCTTTTATATCGCCCAATGCACGAATAAAAGCCGGGGGTAAGCGTAAGCCGCTGACCGGGAAGTTATTGATGGCGCGTTGCGTTTGTGCCGCATACAAAGCATCACTGGGGACTTTCAGTGCGCCCATGCTGTCGTGTTCGATGCGCGACCGGGTTAAGCCCCGGCCGTTCTTTCCAGCTTTCTGTTTGCTCACTGAGGCGGTGGGTCCTGTTAACTCGCTTTCAGACGCTGTAGCACATATTGCAAGATGCCACCGGCCAGGTAGTACTCGACTTCGACCGCGGTATCAATGCGCGATTGCAGTTGGATTTCATCCACCTGGCCATCGGCACGGTTGATGCGTGCCTGAAAGACCTGCTTAGGCTGCATGCGTTCGCCATTGGCGCCCAAGCCGATGATGTCGATACTGTCTTGCAGTCCGATGTTAAGGCTGTTGCGGTTCTGTCCCTCCATGAACTGCAGTGGTAACACACCCATGCCGACCAGATTGGAGCGGTGGATGCGCTCGAAACTCTCAACAATGACCGCTTTGACGCCCAGTAGCAAAGTGCCTTTGGCGGCCCAGTCGCGACTGGAGCCCGTTCCATATTCCTTACCCGCGATGACCACAGTCGGCGTGCCCTCCGCCATATACTGCATCGCAGCATCGTAAATTGACAGCACGTCGTCACTGCCGGGTCGGCGGGTATAGCCGCCCTCGGTACCAGGTGCCAGTTCGTTGCGGATACGGATGTTGGCAAACGTGCCGCGCATCATGACCTCGTGATTGCCGCGTCGGGAACCGTAGCTATTGAAGTCTTTGCGTTCCACCCCGTGCTCGTTGAGGTAACAGCCCGCGGGGCTGTCCGGGGCGATGGCGCCGGCCGGGGAAATATGGTCGGTGGTGACAGAATCACCCAGGCGGGCCAGCAAGCGTGCACCAATTATGTCCTGGTCTTTGCCTTCCGTGTATTCCGGCTCGAAAAACGGCGGTAGTTGAATGTAGGTACTATTGGCCTGCCAGCGGTAGGTTTTGCCTTCAACCGTTGGCACAGCTTGCCATTGCGCATCACCAGAGAACACATCGGCATATTTCGCTGTGAACATGCCCTCGTCAATTTTGGCGACCTCGGCGGCAATCTCGGCGTTGCTGGGCCAGATGTCTTTCAGGTAGACATCTTTACCATTGCTGCCCTGACCGATCGGGTCTTTGGCCAAGTTGATGCGGGTACTGCCGGCAAGCGCATAGGCAACCACCAGAGGAGGTGATGCCAGCCAGTTGGCTTTCACAAGCTGGTGAATACGACCTTCGAAATTTCGATTGCCTGACAACACGGAGGTAACCACCAGGTCATTGTCAGCCACGGTTTTATGTACAGCTTCCGGCAACGGGCCGGAGTTACCGATACAAGTGGTACAACCATAGCCTACCGTATTGAAGCCAAGCTCATCGAGGTAGCCCTGTAAATTCGACTTTTCCAGGTATTCAGTAACCACTTTGCTGCCTGGCGCCAGCGATGACTTTACCCAGGGCTTGCGAGTCAGGCCTTTTTCCACTGCCTTTTTTGCAACCAGGCCCGCACCAATCATCACCGCTGGATTGGACGTGTTGGTACAGCTTGTTATTGATGCAATAACGACATCTCCATGGTGCATTTCAAAGCCATCGGATGGGAAGGCCTGGTCCAGCTCGGCGCTTTTGCCATCCAGCTCTATAAACTCATCAATTGCCTCAGGCATTTTACTCAGCGGCACCCGGTCCTGAGGGCGCTTCGGTCCGGACAGATTGGGTTCAACCGTACCGATATCCAGGCTCAGTGCAGAAGAAAACACGGGAGGTTGCGCGCCGGATTCACGCCACATTCCCTGAGCCTTGCAATAGCTTTCCACCAGCCTCAGTACATCGTCTTCCCGACCGCTTAAGCGCATGTAATCGATTGTTTTGCTGTCGATCGGAAAAAAGCCACAGGTGGCACCGTATTCCGGTGCCATATTGGCGATGGTTGCACGATCCGCCAGAGGCAAGGTGTCCAATGCGTCGCCGTAGAACTCCACGAACTTGCCCACTACGCCATGCTCACGCAGCATTTGCACGACGCGTAATACCAGGTCGGTTGCCGTAATGCCCTCGGCCAGCCGCCCCGTCAGCTCAAAGCCGACCACTTCTGGGATCAGCATTGAAATAGGTTGGCCAAGCATAGCTGCTTCAGCCTCAATGCCGCCAACTCCCCAGCCCAGCACGCCCAGGCCGTTGATCATGGTGGTGTGCGAATCGGTTCCGACCAGGGTGTCCGGGTAGGCAAGCTCAATGCCGTTATGCGTGGAGGTCCAGACTGCTTTGGCAATGTACTCCAGGTTGACCTGGTGGCAGATGCCGGTTCCGGGGGGCACCAGGCTGAAATTGTCGAACGCGCCCTGACCCCACTTAAGAAACTCGTACCGTTCGGCATTGCGCTCCATTTCGAGCGCCACGTTTTGTGAAAACGCCTGCTCAGAGGCAAATTTATCAATGACCACGGAATGGTCAATCACCAGGTCAACCGGCGACAGTGGATTGATCCGGGCCGGATCCACATTGGCTTTGGCCAGCGCATCACGCATGGCTGCCAGGTCGACCACAGCGGGCACGCCGGTAAAATCCTGCATCAAAACGCGCGCTGGGTGATAGGCAATTTCCTGTGCGCGGCGCTGCTGCGCACTTTGTGCGACAGCGACAATGTCGTCGGCTGTACAGGCCAGGTCGTCTTCGTGGCGTAACAGGTTCTCCAAAAGCACCTTGATCGAATTCGGCAGCTGGCTGATGTCGGCCAGTTCAGCTACTGCTGGCGCGGCCAGGCTGTAGTAGCCATAAGACTTACCATTGACCTCCAGTGTGGAATAACTTGAAAAGGAATTTTTACTCGCTGAACCCATGCCGGTACTCCTGAGTGCTTGTGTGACTCGTATGACTGCAAAGGATACCGGAGGTGGCTAAAAATCTCGCCTCTTTTTTAGACTTGTTCAGAGCTTCCCCAGCTGATCGTGGCCATAGTGATCAGCGGTAAAATGGACGGCTCCATCTTCTGTCACCCAACTGGTCAGGTAGGCAATGGTTATGGGCAGGCCGCTGGCCAGCGTGAGGTGCTGACTTGATTGCATGCTGTCGCGCTGCAGGAACTGGCCAGCTGTCGTTTGGCCATCGAGCTGCAGAATAGCCTCGGCCAGCTGCATCGCATTTTCAACGCGCACACAGCCTGAGCTGAATGTCCGATTCGGCAGTTTAAAGAGTACCCGGTTCGGTGTGTCGTGCAGATACACATCGTGTTGATTGGCAAAATGAAATTTGATGCGCCCCAGGCTGTTGTCGGGGCCCGGGTCCTGGCGCAGCCAATACGGAAAGTAGCCCTCGTGCAGCGCAGCCCAGTCTACATCAGCGGGGTCTGTCTCCCGAGCGCTGTCTCCCAGCCCTTGAAAAACCCGAATGTTACTGTTGGAAAAAAAATGCCTGTCGCGCTGTTGCAAGGGCAGCAGATCTTCAACGGCGATTCGTTTTGGCACTGTCCAACTGGGATTTAATATCAGGCGGGTAATTTGACCCTGCAGCTCTGGTGTCGGACGCTCTGGTGTCCCGGCAATCGCGTTCAAGCGGATTAGCACGTCGTCCCCAGCGCGCAATTCCACATAGCCTCCCGCGGAATTCACCAGAAGCTGTTGCCGGTTAGCGGGTAGGGGCAGGTCCTGCCAGCGTCTGAGGTTGAGCTGTAGTTGTTCGATGCGTTGTGTCAGGCTCACATTGAGTGCCCGACGTGTACTCCTTTCCACAATGCCGTCGACAAACAGGCCATGGCGAGCTTGAAAACGCCTAACCGCGTCGGCCAGTCCAGCACTGAAGTAGTAGGGGTCTGCCTGCATAGTGGCCTGAAAGTCGCCGCTGATCCTAAGGCGGTTTCGCAGGGCGACGACATCGTCGTGGCGCTCACCAGCTCGCAGGGTAGGCCCAGTGCTGGTGATAGCGGGCCAGCCTCCATTGGCATCAATTTGCCGGTAATGCTCCAAGGCCTGCTGCAAACGCCAGGCATCGGGCGTCAGTGTTTTGGCGCCCGCTTTAGTCGCTGCTGGCTCTGCCAGCACAGCGAAGGGCGCTGTCAGCATCAGCCAGCCGGTCAACAGGATGATGGGAATTCTATTTGGCTGACTCGGTAACAGCATCAGGGTGCGGTTTGCGGCAGGTGCCCCACGTCCTTGATCAGCGTGCCATCTTGAAGCACCAGATCCAGCGCATGAATAACAGACTGCTGGCCACGCTCTCCCAGCAGCGTACCTTGAATAAAGCTCTGGCTGGCTTCGATATTGCTGCTGAATGCCTCCTGAGTGGAAATGAAGTCGGCACCCTGGACAGTTCCGCCCGCCTGGAAAGACAGACTGCGCGCACCGCTTTCCCAGTGACCACTCCAATTTGGGTTGCTGCCAAAACTGACTGTGATGTTTGCGTTGACATCAGTGTTGCGAGCCAGGCTACCGGCAAAGTGCAGGCTGATGCCCGCGCCACCATTATTGATACCGTCAACTCGCAGGCTCTCCAGGGTGCTGGCACTACTGGCAACTCCCCAGACAAATTCACCACCATCGGCCGGGCGGTCGATATGGCTGACACCGTGCTCGACAAAACCTTGCGTGCCGTGGCCCCACAAGCCGCTCGCCAGGATGATGTGTCCCTGTGCATCGGTTTCAAATTCGCCGGCTACGCCAGATTCCACCGTGCCATTGCCGGCGTGGAAGGCAGCCTGGCCCTGGTAACTATCAGCGGTCATGCCGCTGAGCGAACGGATTTCGTCTTCACCGCCCTGATCGAACACAAAGGCGCTGCCGTCGCTCTCGAGCTGGAAGCGACCAACTCGCTGTTCTTCCAGTGGTGCGCAGAAGTCCGGGTCCAGAACCGCAAACCCGCAGGCCGCACCGGCTTCGCAGCCGCCCAGTGGCAAAGTCGGGTCGGGAATATTTGGGTCCTGTGGGCCCGGGTCAGTTGGGTCCATGGGGTCAATTGGGTCTGTAGGGGTAAGCGGATCAGTGGGATCAAGCGGGTCGGTCGGGTCCAGCGGACCGATTGGGTCTCCCGGATCAGTGGGGTCCATTGGATTGCTTGGTACGCTTGGGTCCGTTGGGTCAGTGGGCAGAAGTGGGTCGCTGGGGTCTACGGGGTCCAGCGGGTCAGCCGGGTCCATCGGGTTTGGTATCCCTGGAGAAAAGGCGTCAGCCAGCTCGGGGCGTTCCTGAAACTCATCGTGCTGCAGTAAGCTTTGTGGTGCATCGTGGCCTGCCGCTGGTCGTAACGCCGCCCATGGACCCCAGCAACGCACCGAATTGGCTGCTGCGGGCGTGCTGCAGGGGTCAAACAGGGACTCGTCGCGGGCGGGTTGTAAATCTTCAGCAGCCAGCAATTCCTGGCAACCTTCCAACAGATGAGCGGGCACAGATTCCGGGTCCTTGGCCCATTGCTTGAGTAGCTCTGCACAATCCCGTTCATTAAGGGCCAGGCCGGTGGCCTGAACCGTGGGTGCCAGAAACAGGCAAAGCAAGGCAATGATCGATAAACCTTTCACTGCAAACAACTCCAAGCAACGATAGAAAACTGCTGCCCAGTATACGGAGTGTGCCGCTGCCTAACGATACGCCTCGTCGGTCACCGTGCCGTCGGTCAATGCAGATATACCGTTGGTCTAATCAATCTGTACAAAATGCCGATCGTCGACTGCATCCGAATGGTGGGTCCACCAGCGCTGTGCATTGATGGAGTAAACCGGCGCATAGTGCGGTAGTTCAGTGTCTCTGTGCAGCCGTGCGCTGAGATTGTCCAGTACCCAGACCTGGTTGTGCTCGGCCACCGCCAGAATCGCGTGCGCACGGCGACGGACGGTGTCTTGTACAACCACCATGCGCATGCGCTCGGCGGGAAGACCGAGTGCCAACAGCAGCTGCATTTTGGTCAGCGCGAAGTCCTCGCAGTCGCCACCGTTGCGTAACAATTCCTGAGGTGCCGCCCAATAGTCGTCCCGCTGGTAATTTTCTCGGTCGAGAAAGTAGGGTGCCCGGTTAACAAACTGATTGACAGACCTGAGTTGTTCGAGCGGGGGCAGGTCAATGGTGCGGGCAAGGAATCGTTTAAGTTCCGGCACATCGCAGTGCCGGTGATTGCTGATACAACTGCGCCGTTGTGAACCCTGCATGAGCCGCCAGGCGCTGAATTGCTGGTTTGGTAGGTGAGCAAGCTGTTGATAACCAAATATTTGTTCCGGGAATCCATCAGCCGCAGCGCGCCAGGCTAGCGCCAGCAGAAATACACTGACAGAAAGCCTACAGCGCGCTGTTGAAGTCCGTCGTTCTGCTATAGTCAGGTAATACGACACGTAAATTGCCCGAACAAAACGGCCAAACTAGCGGGGCGCCGGTGGACACTCAAGCTCGAAAAAGCCCAACTCTGCACACTTTGGCAGCAATGCTCTTTTCAGCCATGCTGGCCTTACCGCTGTACGCGCAGGTTGCAGACCGTGCAGACGCCAAACAAGGTGCCGAGGAGTTGTCGATCGAGCAGGCCGACCAACTGTTCGCTGACGCTATGGACGCTCTGGAAGATGAGCGTTTGCGAACGGCGCGTCAGCGTTTTCAATTGATTCTTAACCATTACCCGGGATTGCATCGGGCCCGGCTGGAGCTCGCGCGAACCTATTATCTATCGCTGGATTATGAGCAGGCGCGAGCCGAGATTGAGCAGGTACTGCAAGACCCCAATACGCCTCCGGATGTGCGGGTGACCCTGTTGGCGTTTTTGGCTCAAATCGATAAAGATCAACAGGGACTGAATAAGGCACACCGGTGGGCGGGGTCACTTTATGCGGGATTGGTATACGACAGTAACGTCAATATTGGCCCGGATCAGCAGTTCATAGAACTGGATGGCACTACCCTGTCGCTCAGTAGCGATTCCGTAGAGCGTAATGATCTTGGCGCGGCCTTGAATATTGGTATCACACACAATTACAGTCCAGGCGTGACCTTTAGTCTGGGTGAGCGCAGCGGATTCTTCCTGTGGCAGTCTCAGGCCAGTGCTCGCTACCGGCGTTTTTTCGATGAGACAGAGTACAATCTGGGCGTACTGACTCTGCGTACCGGCCCCACCTGGGTTGTGCCCAGAGACTGGCGTGCTGCGGTTGCACTGCAGTTGGATCAAATCTGGTTGGGGGCAGATCGCCTGGCATTGTTCACCAGCCTGAACCCTAGCCTGGTCAAGCAACTGGGAAAACGCTGGGAGTTTCAAGCGGAGGCGGTTGTCACACGCCGCGATTATGATGCTGCTGAAAACAAGCCCCGCGATGGAACGCGAAGCGCTTTCACACTGGCCGCGACCCGTTACTTTGACGCGCTGCAGTTCAGTGCCCAAGCCGGTGTTGGCTTTGCGCATTTTTCAGCGGACGCTGATCGCTTCAGCCATAGTGGACCTGAGCTGTTTGCCGCCGTATCAGCCTCGCCTTGGGAGCACGGCAGCGTTTACGCGCGCCTGGCGTGGCGCGATTTCGAATTTGATGGTGTTGAGCCACTGTTTAATCGCCAGCGAGATGACAGTGAGTGGCAGCTGACCGCCGGTTTTCAGCACGAGCTGAACTGGGCCTGGCTTGCGGAGTGGGAGCTGCGGGGGCGCGTAACCCTGACTGACAACCAGTCTAACGTTGAGATTTTTGACTATCAGCGCGAGCAGATCAGTATCGGCATCGCCCGCACCTTCTAAGCAAGCATTTACTCACTGCGGCATGGCTGGTAAGGTTCAGCGGTATCCTGCTCTGGCCAGTATTTTGATGGATAAAGAGTTTTTCACCCCGTTTGATTGGCAGTTGTTACCAGCAGGGTTTTGTCCGGGTATGCAGGCTCTCCATGAAGATAGCTCAAAAGGCTCGGCTCAGTTAGTGCAATGCGGCAAAGTACTCGGTGGTGTTACGTTCCCGCGACCAAAGCTGCGATGACGCAACTGGTTCTGGCATCCAGTTCGCCGCGGCGGCAAGCCCTGCTGACTCAGCTGGGCATTGAATACGCCGTGGCTATTCCTGACATTGACGAAACGGTGCGGTGCAATGAGTGCGTCGAGTCCTACGTGCAGCGCATGGCACGCACCAAAGCAAAGGCAGGCCAGAAATTGCTGGAAACACCAGATAATGTGGTGCTGGGTGCTGATACCACGGTAGCTCTTGACGGGCAAATTATTGGCAAGCCGGTCGATCAGAAGCATGCGGCTGAATTGCTGGGGCTTTTGTCCGGCAAGACCCACACTGTATTGTCTGCGGTTGCCCTGCACCGCGACGAACGTATGCTGACCCGGCTAAGTGCCAGTGAAGTCACCTTCCGTGTACTCAGTCCGGCTGAGATTGACTGGTATTGCGCCAGTGGAGAGCCAGCTGATAAAGCGGGTGCCTATGCAATCCAGGGTCTGGGCGCGATATTCGTTGAAAAGATTGTCGGCAGTTACACTGGGATTGTTGGCTTGCCATTGTTTGAAACAGCGCAGTTGCTGGAAGAGTTTGGCCTTGGCTGGTGGAACTTAGGCAAATCATCCAGGCCGACCCAGTTAGGCTGATTGAAAGTCGGCAGAAATTCACGGTCTCTTCATAAGACGCTGACCGTCCGCGGTGTTAATGTCCTGCCTGACAACGACCGTGAGTAACCCAATGCCTTCTCTTCTTGAAAAGTTATTGAATGAAAAGCCTTATCTGCTGGCAGATGGTGCGACAGGCACCAACTTGTTCGGTATGGGGCTTGTGAGTGGCGATGCCCCAGAACTTTGGAATGCAGAGCAACCGGATAAAGTAGCCGAGCATTACCAGACCTTTATCGATGCGGGTTCTGATATTGTGCTGACCAATACCTTTGGAGGCAATGCTTATCGGCTAAAGCTGCACAAAGCGGAACAGCGGGTTGAAGAGCTTAATATCGCAGCTGCAGAAATTCTGGCCGACAGAGTTAGAGCGAGCGGGCGTGAAATTGTTGTTGCCGGTTCCATGGGGCCAACGGGTGAAATTTTGCAACCTACCGGAGATCTGCCACCGGAATTGGCCGCTGAAGCGTTTGCCCAACAAGCCGCCGCACTCAAGCAAGGTGGGGTCGATGTGTTGTGGATAGAGACCATCTCCTCGGCGGAGGAGTTGCTTGCAGCTGTGCAAGGAGCGGCGACCACAGGCCTGCCCGTGGTAACCACCCTGAGTATCGACACAAACGGGCGAACCATGATGGGACTGAGCGGAGCCGATATTGTAGAGCTGCAATCGCAGCTGGCATGGGCTCCGCTGGCATTTGGTACCAATTGTGGACTGGGCGCTTCCGAAGTAGTGGCCGCAATCAGCAATATGCGGCAGGCTGCTGCGCAATATGGTGTAACACCAGTGATTGTCGCCAAAGCAAACTGTGGCATTCCGCAGTGGGAAGATGGGGAGATTCACTACAATGGTACCCCCCAGGTGATGGCGCGCTTTGCGTCAATGGCAATAGACGCTGGAGCCCGGATCATCGGCGGGTGCTGTGGAACAAAACCAGAGCATATTCGCTTGATGCGCGAGGCGCTTGACCATTACACCCCTGGGCCGACGCCCGACATTGAACGCATTACCAAAGAACTTGGTGAGATCACGCCAGGCGCTCGTGCTCAATTGCAAGGTGACGGTAGTGTTCAGGGTGGAGCCGTTGGCGGTCGCGGTCGACGGCAGTCTCGACGACGACGCTAAGCCTGTCAGCCAGGGCTCATGATGATTTTTAGTCGGGAATACACTTCGGCCAACACCCGTTCGCACTGAGCTGCGCTGTCGGCATTGACAATAACGTGCCCGAAGCGATTGTATGAGGACTGTGTTTGCTCTACCCGGTCGCCTGCTTTGTAATAAAGCTTTAGCTCCACCACGCCGGCGATTGCGAGCGAGCTTTGTTCACCGCTGATACTTCGCACCACCCCCTCTTCGGTGAACAGGAAGTCGATCATCGCCACCCGCGCGTAGGGTATGGTTTTGGGCAATAGGTTTTGCTGAAGCCCCGCCCACGCGACCAACTGCTGGTAGACATTGATACCCGTGACCATCTCAATCAGCCCGGCAATCGCGTCACCCGCTGCACGGTTATGCCCTTCGATGATGTGTGCCTTGCCTTCAAATACTTTCAGCTCTGTATGTGAAGGACCATTGCGCATATGCGTGAAATTGAGAAATTCAATGACTGACTTTTCGATCAGTTGCTGTTCGGCAGCATCAAGAGCCGCAGGAAACACATGGCGTTTTTCCACGAAGGTATGCGGGTGTACCGTTTTTTCGGTTACTCCAAGTATCCGGTGTGTTCCATCGAAGCTGAACGCTTCAACCGAATATTCCTGGCCGCCAATAAATTTCTCTGCAAGTACGGGGTACTCAATGTGCGCAGGTATTGCTTGGTTGGGGGACTCGATGCGCCTAATATTGGCGCTGGCAAAGCCGTATCTTGGCTTGGCTATGACATCTTTCCACTGTAGAAGAAAGGCCTGTAGCGCTTTCGAATCCTGAGCCAGAGTGAACTCAACGTTATTCATGCCGGCAGCAGCCAGCGCAGCTCGCATGGCGTATTTATCCCGCAACATGTACTGGTTGCCACAGCTGGAGTACGCCAGTTTAAAGCGCTGGTTTATTTCTTCGGCAATTTCCAGCGCAGTTTCGTTAGAGGTGATGCAGGCGACAATGTTGCGGCTTTCACACAAGGCCTCAACATAATCCCATAAGCTGGCATCGTTTTCATAGTCCAGAAGAATGACCTGACGAGCCGTACTTGGCGAATAGCGCTCGGCTTTTTCAATAAGCGTATAAGCCAATTCATAGTATTCGCACCAGTCAAGAATCCATTGGCCAGCGCCCAGGAGTAATAACTCCGCTTTCATTGGCATACTCCTCCCAAACTCTTTCAGCGCGCTTGCAGTTTGCCGCTGATGGGTTGCCAAGGTGATAGTCTTTTAACAAAAAGAACAAAGATATAACTGCGAAAACTGGATCGGGTTGGGGGAGGCTGTGTTTATGCGCCCGTTAATCAATCCCTTGATCAGCTATTTGTCGCATGGAAAGTATATGCCAATAGATTATTTGTGAGACAAAAAAAATGGTTATTTTGTTGTTTTATTTGGGTCTATTTGCGTTCCATGATTGCTCGTCAAAAATCTGTCTAACATATTAATAATATGGCTGCTATCGAGCCCTGCAATGTTTATCTGAAGTGTCAAATTGATGACGCTCTTCTCTGGCTTCTGCAGCTGTTCTGTCAAGAAAGTATGGTTGTTCCGCACGATATAATATTGCCTGTATAGCTAAGCCAAGCTTTACTGGGTGCGCCTCGCTGTTACAGCGGGTATGATCTGCTACTGTACAAGATAGTTGGGAGAGCCGGGGCAGTGGCAGCACGCAAACTCGGTACGGATCAGGTCAATAACATGCTTGCCGGGTACGGCCTGCAAACACGGGGCTGCCTGCAGCCAAGTCTTGAAGACGGCTTACCAGACAGTGTTGCTGAATTGCTGTTGGTCGGCCATGCGGGGTCGAGAATCTGGCCGGTGTTTTCGCAATCTCCGGAGTACCAGGATGGTCAACCGGATCCATTGGATCGCTGGAGTCGCCGTGTAGGCTCGGCTATTGCTGGAGACTTGGGGGCCGATGTTGTATTTCCCTTCGGCGGGCCACCTTATTATCCTTTTGTTCAATGGGCTGTTCGTGCTGAGGCGATTGCGCCGTCGCGGCTTGGCATGTTGATTCATCCCGAGTTTGGTTTGTGGCATGCCTACCGCTTTGCCCTGCTGTTACCCGAAACACTAGCGACTTCGGCGGGCAGCGCTTTCGGCGGTCAACCCGAAGTAAGCGATATCTGTGCAGCGTGTGCGCACGCAGACTGTCTGCGGGCCTGCCCGGTGAATGCATTTTCGCTCGACGGGTATGATGTACACGCCTGTGGTGATTATCTGGTGGGTGACAGTACTGTCAGCTGCCACAGTGATGGCTGTGCGGCTCGCCTGGCTTGCCCCGAGGGCGAGTCTTACTGCTACGAGCGCGAGCATATGGCCTTCCACATGCGGGCTTTTACCGCCGCTAGGCGGTCGGGTTAGTGATGGCGTCGCAGTTGCAGTAGTAACAGGGCGCTGCCAACACCGGATGCGCCGAGAACCATCGCCATGATCATGATTTGATAGCGAACAGCAATCAACGGCGATACTCCCGACAGAATTTGGCCGGTCATCATGCCTGGAAGTGCGACCAGGCCAACCGCCATCAGGGCATTGATTTGCGGGATCATAGCGGCCTGAAACGCGCTGCGACTGGCGGTCAGCCGATCAGCGCCTGCTTCCAGGTCCGAAAAGAACCGCTCGGCGCTCAGGCTCAACGCCGTCATGGTATTGGCGAAATACATGCCCGCGAGCGGTATCAGCTTCTGCGGCGTGTACCAGACGTCAAGCTGCAATACCAGCTTCAGCGAGATTGCCAGGTGCAGGGAAACCGCGATCAGCAGCGCAATAAATGCCGGCAGTAAAACGCCTTGATGCATCTTGACCGGTCGCACCGCAATGAAGCCAGCGGCAACAAACATCACCAACAACACTAACAGAGACACCCACAAGGTCGGCTGGGCAAAGATCAGCACCAGCACATAGCCGACCGCGACCAGTTGCACCAGCATTCGAGCGCTGGCCATGGCCAGTTCGGTCACGGTGCCAAACCAGCGCCAGTAAATGGCAGCAACAATGACAATGGGCACAAGGCACCAACTGAGCGCGAGCCAGGAGATGGTTTGCATAGTGTTAGAGTGGAGGAAAAACCTGCTTGCGGTCTATTTCAACACGAATACGGCGCAGTTGCATCTCGGCAATGCGCCATTCGCCATCCTGCCCACGGCGATACTTCTCAAGGTACCAACCGGTGCCCCATAGATGCTGACCGCCGTGGGCTTCTGGCCACCACAGCATGTCTTCCATGGCCCAGATGCCGCTGGCGGTGTTTGGGCTTTCAATGCTGATCTCCTGGCTATGGCCGTGGTGCACAGTGGTAACACCGCTTAGAATCGGGGCCAGGTACTCGCGGAAGGCTTTGCGGCCATTGATGATCGGTGAGCCGTCCTGCGTGGTGTCGACCATAACATCCTCACAAAAAACCTGTTCCCAGGCATCCCAGTCCTGCTGGTCGAGTGTGCGAAAGTAGCGGGCTTTGAGCTGGCGGATGTGCTCAATGGCACGCAGGTCTTCGTGAGTCATGGCGGTCTCCGGGCGGAGCAGGCAGCATAAGGCTCTGCGTAGATGGCCTGCCAATGACTAATTTGTAAGCTCTTTGCGTTATAATGAGATCATGAGTGATCGCAGCACAAAGCCGACCGCGCCCTCCCAGCGAATTCCTGCAATACAGATAGGCAGTGGAGAGAAGTTTGTCACCCCGCGCGGGGTAACCGCCATCAAAGATGGTATTAAGCAATTGGCGGCTCGACAGTCGGCGTTGGCAAAGCCTGACTGGCTGCGCATCAGGGCGCGTGGCGGAGCTGGCTTTGAAGCGGTTAGAGAGATTGTTCACACCCATAATTTGGCCACGGTTTGCGAAGAGGCCAAATGCCCAAATATGAGCGAGTGCTGGAGCGCGGGTACTGCCACCATAATGTTGATGGGAGACGTGTGTACCCGTGCCTGTCGCTTCTGCTCGGTGAATACTGGTAACCCGCGTGGCTGGCTGGATGAACAGGAACCTGAGAACACAGCCCGCTCGGTGGAGCTAATGGGCTTACGCTATGTCGTGCTGACCTCGGTGAACCGCGATGATTTACCCGATGGTGGTGCAGGGCACTACGCTGCTTGTGTGCGCCGGGTGAAAGAAGTGAACCCGGAAACGGCCGTGGAAGCATTGACGCCGGATTTTCTCGGTGACCTGAGTGCTGTGGAAACTGTGGTGGATTCTGGCATTGAAGTATTTGCGCAAAACGTAGAGACAGTGCGCCGCCTGACTCACCCGGTGCGAGACCCAAGAGCCGGCTACGAACAGACACTGCAAGTATTGGCACACGCCAAAAAGCACCGACCGGAGGTGCTTACTAAAACCAGCCTGATGCTGGGGCTTGGCGAAACTGATGCTGAGATCGAACAGGCCATTGATGATTTGCGTGCGCGCAATGTCGATATCCTCACCCTTGGCCAGTATCTGCAACCCACCCGTAACCATTTGCCAGTGGAGCGCTACGTCAGCCCAAATGAATTTGAGAGTTATCGTGACCTGGGCTTGTCAAAAGGGTTTCTGGAAGTTGTGTCCGGTGTGTTTGTGCGGTCCAGCTACCGTGCTGAGCAGGTTCTACAAAAAAACAACGTCGGCTTGTAAACAGCCTTACAGCCGGCTGGCCAGCTCCGCGCTGACGGTTGCGGCCACCAGGCTGGTTTCCTCACCCATATTGGGCACATCGATGCGCTCAACATCCAGCTGAATCTCGTCATCCGAGGAATTGATGTCGCCGGACAGCAGGTAGCTGCTGAGCTGGGCGCGAACCTGAGCCCGGGCGGTTTCACTGGCCAGTTGCAGAGCGGCGGTTGCACTGTCGCAGGCCATGGGTTGCTGCGCGCCGTGGACTACATATCCGCCCTTGCCATTGCGGCTGATCTCCACCCGGGTGCGCGCCTTGCTCATGCCCACAGCTGCCCCCACGGCATTGGCGACCTCGCTGTGCGTGGGGATAAGCGGCTTTATGCCCAGGGTCTCACCCACCTCGGGATACACCACGGCGGCAGGTCCGCCCACAGCAACCACAGCAATGCCTGGCCGCAAGCTTACCTGCAGATCCTGAAGTTCCCCCTGTTGTTGCATCACCGCCTGCAGCAGTGGGTCGTCCTCAGCCAGCTTCGTACCGCTGAGGCATTCGACCAATAAATGGGTACTGCGTCTGGCTACCACTGTTAGCGTGTCTCGGGCCATCTGCTCGAGGTCCGCTTGCGTGTTTTCTCCGCTGACCCGGCCACTGGCCCGGCCCAGAAGTTCGGCGGCCAGCAACGAAGCGGTTGCGTTCCACTGTGCCTGACGGCCAAGAATGTGAGCCGCGTCGCTCGGGGTAAAGCCAGACATTCGCAGCAGGCCTTTTTCAATCAAGCGAGGTACGCGCGCCCGATCTGTTGCATTGTGCACAAGGTCGCGATACAGCACTGGTTTGTTGGGGGCCAGTTTTTGGAGCAACTGCATTTCATGCGGGTCCAGGTCTGCTGAGTCCGCAAGACCCTTTTGGCCCTCCGGCAACAGCAGGTAACAGGTGGCACCCAGCATGCCCTGGCTTTGGCCAAGGGCAATTTCTAGTTGCGTGCATAAACCCGGCCACAGCTCACCCAGCAATGCCATGGGCAGAACACGTTTGCTGTGTAAGACCACTTTGCCGCTGGGGTCAAACTCCACATGGCTGTCCCCACCGAGGCCGATGGTGCGCATGTCAATGGCGCGAATCATTGTTCGATGACCACCCACATCGGATCCTTGTTCGGTTAAACGAGGCCAGCCTTTTTTAACGACGGCCACGTCGGTTGTGGTGCCGCCAATGTCTGAGATGATGAAATCATCCAGGCCGGCCAGATAGTGTGCTCCAATCACGCTGGCTGCCGGTCCGGACAGAATGGTCTGAATTGGTGTGGCCGCCACTGTTTCAGAACGCGCGAGCGAACCATCGCCTTTCACCATCATGATGGGCGCGTCTACACCGAGCCGATCCAGAGTATCGCGCACGGCCGTTTCCAGTGACGATATCAACGACAGTATGCGGGCGTTCAGGGTTGCTGTCAGTGCCCGGCGCGGGCCATCCAGTGCGTCGGCCAGTTCGCAGGACAAGCTGACCGGCTTATCAGTATGTTGCGCGATGACGTCGGCAGCCGCACGTTCATGCGCCGGGTTTCGGACCGAGTAAATAGACGCCACCGAGAACGCCGCTACTCGCTCGGGTACCTGTTGAAGCGCGGCCACCAGGCTTTGCCGGTCAAGCGCTTCCAGTTCATGGCCATTGTAGTCGTGACCACCTGCAATTCGAATAATGCTGGAGTCCGAGACACTGCTGGTGATCTTAGTGCGTTCCACCATGCCGTCATCGAAGCCGATCAGTACGGCTGTAACAGGTGACCCGTGGCCCTCTATCAGCGCATTGGTTGCCAGCGTGGTAGACAGCGACACCATTACGATGGCCTGGCGGTCAAACTGCTCACCCGCGGCTTTCAGAACGCTGCCGAGCGCCTGACCCACGCCAATGGCCAGGTCTCCCTTACTGGTCAGTGCTTTTGCAGTGGCCAATACACTGTGCCGTTGAGCGTCCATTAACACGGCGTCAGTGTAAGTACCGCCGGTATCAATACCAATGACAAAACGGCTCACGCGCGATACTTCCAGCAGCTTGTCAGGTGGTCTTCCACCAGGCCAACTGCCTGCATGTAGGCGTACATAATGGTTGAGCCCACAAAGGACATGCCCCGTTTCTTCAGGTCTTTGGACAAGGCATCACTCTCCGCCGTGGTTACCGGAACATCCGCAAAGCGCTTCCAGTGGTTCTTGATTGGTGCGCCGTTCACGAAACGCCAGACATACGCATCATAAGAGCCGAATTCGCGCTGAATCTCAAGAAAGGCCAGCGCGTTTTTGCGGGCAGAGAAAATTTTCAGGCGGTTGCGAATAATTGATGCATCATGACGCAGGGTTTCCAGTTCTGCATCGCTCATGCGAGCGACTTTTTGCGGGTCGAATTGTTTGAAGGCTTTACGATAACCTTCGCGCTTGTTCAACACGGTTTCCCAGCTGAGTCCGGCCTGCGCACCTTCCAGAATCAGCATTTCAAAATGCATGTGGTCGTCATGCACCGGCACGCCCCACTCCTCATCGTGGTAGCTGGCGTATAAAGGATTTTTGATCGGGTCGCCGAAGCAGCGTTGTTTGTTTGCGAAAGAGGCTGGCATTCGAATAGCGGAGGGTAGGGCACACACCGCTGATTATACCCTGGGGACACATCGTCAATGGAGTGTGTCCTCGGCTACTACCGTTGGTCATTTAGTGATCAGGTGTTTTTGATCTGGTCTACAGTATAAGTGTGATGGGAGAGCAGTCGACCCTGAGCGCGCGCCCTACGGCGAACATACGCCAAGGCTCACTCTGCCAGGCAACTTCTCAGCTGCGACCCCGCAGGGCAAGAACCAAGTCAGTCAAGGCCGGAGACCCACCCAAAAGAGGCAGGCAAGCCGGCTGAGATCCCGAAAGCAATGCAAATACCGGATGAGGCAGAATTATGACGGTCAGGCGAGGAGTTCTGTTCATTTTGTTTGCCACGCTGTCGGCTTGCAAAATCGAGCTTACCGCGCCACCGGAGGGCGGTGTGACCACCAGCTCAGGCGCCATTAGCTGTGCAGCCAACCAGCTTTGTGATGTGAACGTTACAGACATCTATTTTGATGAAACCTTTGTAGCCGCGCCGGCGCCAGGCTGGCATTTTGATGGCTGGAGGCAGCGCCATCGCGGGCTGTGCGGTGGGAACAAGCTAGCCTGCCGTTTGCGCACCTCCGGCTTTGCCGGCAACGACGTTTTAATGTCTTTCCTCAACAATCCTGACGAAACGTTTTACCTGGAACCTGAGTTTGTTGTCGAGCGACGCACGGACGAGATCGAGTTGGCTGCGGAAGATACTGAGTCTGCGTTCGGCTTTGACTGGGAGCTGGATTTTTATCGCAACTCGTCCTACAGCTGTGGCGCTTCCGGCAATTACACATTTATGGTCATGGAGCCGGGCAATAATCCAGGTGCGGAAGCGCCATTGTGGGTGTATCTGCACGGTGGTGGTGTCGGTTACTATGCCAACGACGGCACCTACTACGCGCCTGTAGGGCAGACCGAAGACACTTGGAATAATGAAGAAAGCTTCGACGACTTTCGCATTAACCAGCTTCGTGGGCGGACCCTGCAGGGCGGTCAGCCCAAAGACATCACCTTGACTCGCCGCATTCAAGAGGGTTATCGGATACTGTTTGTTTCCATGTGCGATCAGGATCAATACTCGGGCCTGGGTACACCTTATCCCAATAATCCTGGCTCAACCGCGGAGGTTAACGGCTTGCAAGCCACTATGGCGGCCGTGGAATACACGGTGGCGAACTATCCGACGAGCCACGTGGTGGCGCATGGTACCAGCGCTGGTTCAACAGGTGCGTATTCTCTGGCGACCGCGTTTGCGGCAGAAAACGTGTTTCTAACGGCTGCAGTGCCTGACTCCACGGTAATCACGCCACGACTGGAGACAGTCATCAACGCCTTTGCCGGAACCCAGGGTTTCCCTTTTCCCGCCGGGTTTGACCCGCAGGGTGTGATTGATAAACTTGGATTTTATGCCGAGGAAGAACGGCTGGCTTATCCAGAGGCGCGCATCAGCGGCGGGTTCACTGACGTGCCAATGCTGTTCCTTGGTGGTGATGCTGATCCTTTCTGCGCGGGTAATCAGGCCACAATATTTGAAGCACAAAGTGAAGGCGTTAATAACTGCGACTACGTGTATAACGGGCTGAGGCAGGCTATAGACGCTCAGCAGAACTCACCGCATCAAATTTCTATTCTTGATGGCGTTGGGCATATTCCCAGCAACACAGTGAGCGCAGCTAACGATATTGTCGATGCGTTTATTGGCAACGTTCTGAATACTAGTCCGCCGCTGCCATTTAGAACAACCCGGGGTTTCGATGCCTTGTTCATTGGCCACAGCTTTTTTGTCCCCATCGCCGATGAGATTCCGTTTCATACGGTCAGGGCGGGCGTCGACGGGCATACCCAGATCACGGAGTTTTCTGGTGGAGCATCGGGCGCACCAATGGCACTGTGGCAGAACGCCGGGCACCGCAGCAGTATTCAGGCCGTGCTCGATACCGGCAACGTGGAATTATTCGGCATGACCTATGAGCCCACTCATCCTGGCACTGAAGGTTATGAGCTTTGGATTGACTACGCGCTGTCAAAAAACCCCAATACGCGGTTTTTTATCGGCCTGCCCTGGCTAGATTTCCCTGGGGATTATCCCGATGCGGCCACTTATGCGGGCACCTGGCAAAGCGCACACGACGTTGAATGGCACCTGTTTATCGACAGTCTCCGCGCTCTCTACCCGGGTGTGGAAATTTTCTGCATGCCTTATGGCCAGGCGGCTTTGGAGCTGCGTACACTGATGGAGGCAGGCGATCTACCAGAGGCTTCCGTGCTAACTGGTGAGCAGGGTGTTGGGCTGTTCCGCGACAATAAAGGCCACGGTCACAGCGATGGGGTTTTGCTGGATCTCGCCGAACTTATCTGGATAAGTGCAATATACGGAATCGATCTGGATGATTATGCATATGATCCCGGCTATGTGACTGATATCAAGGCCATAGCGAAAGCAATCATGGACGCGCATGACCCGCTATATAACAAGCGTTAGTGCTTTATTGCTCAATAATGTCCGAACGCAGTCTGGCCAGCCGCGCCAGTAGCTGATTCCGCGCGCTCAGGCTGATGCCGCTATCGTCCATGGCTTGTATCATCAGGTCCACGCCAGTATTGAATTCTCGGTCTGAGATGTACATACCGCCATGAGTCAGGGCCATGCTGTCGCCGCTGTATTCACAGGGGCCGTCGCTGATGAAGCAGATGAACTCGGACAGCTTGTCGCGGAAGCGTTGCAGATTGCTTTGCTCGAAGTATTGCTGAATCTCCGGAGTTTGTGCGTGCAGCACAATCAAGCGGTCAACCATTGTGTCAATGGCTGGCTGACCGCCCAATTGCTGGTACAGGCTGGATTGATTGCCCATACCGGCGCAGGCGCTGATCAGCAAGCTCAGCAGAAGGGGAGTCAGGTAGGGTCTCGTAAGGAGTTTCATCATTGCAGTGTTACAGTGCAAATTGCAGGGAAATATACGGGCCGCGCTGCCGGTCTGAGCCTATGATCGAACCAAGATCAGCAAACGCAGCCATCACCGAAACATGCTTGTTGGCGAAAAAAACGGCCCAGACATTCCACCAATCATCCTCCGGTTGACTCAAACGGTCGGGTTTCTGCTTGTATTCGAAGCCAACAGCCCAGTGCCGATTCAGAAACAGTCCGGCGCTGGTTTCCAGTTGAAACTCATAACCTGAGTCATCGGCACTTCCAAAACCCAGCATGCCGGTTTGGTTCGCTTTGGTCGCGCGCGCTGTCAGGTTGACCAACAGGTTGCGATGAAACGGGCCATTCATCCACATTTTGGTGGCGGCCAGGTAGTAGTCGACACCGTTGTCATCGCTTGCACCGCGATTAAAGCCCATCGCGGGGTCGTGCAGGTCGCGATACTGTACACCCACACTCAGCTGCGGCGCTTTAGTAAAGATCAGGTCGCCCGCCAGGCGTAGTTTGGCACCATAAACCGTTTGTGCCATTTCAGCACCATTGGCCGCGGCTTCCATAACCTGGTGAGCGGCCGACAGCTCCCAGCGATTATCATAGCCAATGGCCGCACCTACAATATCCATGTTGAAATCGGCCAGGCGGACATTGTTGTAGAACGCCGCGCCGCCAAATTCGGTTTTGCTGCCGTAGCCGCTGATCGTCGCCCAGGGTACCAGGCCACCGCCACCGGCACCTTCAAAAGTGGAAGCGCCGGGCGTACCCAGCAGCTTACCGTCAGCCAGTGCGCTGCTTGCGACCAGGCAGAGAAGCAGGCTCAATACCGTCTTCATTAGCGCTTTCTCCAGGAATCATTCGGGTGGGGAATTGATAGCGACTCAGCCAGGCGACGAATTCGTCGGCGCCGGCCGGTTTACTGATGTAAAAACCCTGCAGCTTATCGCAACCCCATTGTTCCAGCAGCCGCCAGGAATCGGCGTCTTCCACGCCCTCTGCGACTACCTTCAGACCTATGTTGTGTGCCATCTGAATGGTTGACTGCACAATAATTTGATCGTTTGTGCTACCGGCCAGCTTGCGAATGAAACACATATCGATCTTTAGCTCATCGACCGGCAGCTGTTTGAGCTGGCCAAGTGACGAGTAGCCAGTGCCATAGTCGTCGATTGCCAGGCTTATGTTCTGCTCATGGAAGCGGTTCAATACCTGTATGGCTTTGTCAGGGTCTTCCAGCATTGCCGACTCGGTGACTTCCAGAATCAGCTTGTCGTGCGGATAGTTATACTCTGCCAACAGCTCGCTGACATAGGCCGGAAGGTCATCGTGCATCAGGTCGTAGGCGGACAGATTGATGGCCACTCCGGCATCGTGACCACCCGCCTGCCATGCGCTGGCGTCGGCGATGCCACGGCGCAGCACCCAGCGAGATAGAGCAGGCATCAGGCCGCTTTGCTCTGCCAGGCTAATAAACTGGTCGGGCGGGATAAACCCAAGCTGCGGGTGGCGCCAGCGCACCAGCGCTTCCGCTTCGCTGACTCGCTGTTCATCCAGGCGGATTTTAGGCTGGTAGTGCAAAGTCAGTTGCTCTTGCTGCACGGCATTCTTCAAGTCGTTGATGAGTCGGATTTTTTTGGCGTGCTGTTGGTCATCTCCGTGCTGATAAATGCGCTTGTTCTGACCTTTGTCCACTGCCTGATTCAAAGCGATGGCTGATCGGCGCAGCAGGGGCTCTATAGTTGCCCCGTGCTCAGGGTACGTAGCAACACCGACGGTGGTCGGTATCACAAAATCAAGCTCATTGAGTGGTATGCTCTCAGCCCAGGCCGACTGGATTTTTGCGGTGACTGACTCGATGCTTTCGCCATGGCTAAGGGGCACAAGCAAGGTGAATTCAGTATCGCCCGAGCGACCGATTACGGCGGGAGAGGGAAACAATGCTTGGCAGCGCTCGGCGCAGCGTATCAGCAGAGCTTCACCGATATCCGCGCCCAGTGCATTGCCAATCACCTTTAGGCGCTGCAAATACAAGCTGACCACAGCGATGGCTTCGCCGCTCTGGCTCGCAGAAATCATGGCCGCCAGGTCGAGGGCCAGTTTGCTGCGGTTAACAAGCCCCGTCAGCTGGTCGTGGTGCGCCTGGTAAACAATTTTTCGCTCGCGCTCAGCCACCGCCGATTGCATCTGATTGAAGCTTTTGGCCAGTTGCAAGATCTCGGCACCGCCAGTGGCGGATTCAGCAATTAAGTGGCTGTAATCGCCACCGCTGATTCGGCGAGCGCCAGCCACCAGGCGCTGGATTGGCCGGGTAAAGCCATGCAACAGTGCCAATAATGTGACCAGTGAGCCCAATAATACGGTGGCGCTGATTATCAGGATACGAACGCGCAGGGTTTGAAAACGCGCGGTTTCTTCGGCCAGGGAAACGCTGAGCACCGCGTTCATGGAGGAATTATCGCCGAGGGTGGTGTTCAGATGCTCATAATGGAAAGCCTGATTACTGGATGTATCGTAGTCCGGCAAGGTACTGACGACAGTACGCCCCTGGGAGCCGCTGGTAAAACTGATGTCCAACTGGGTCATGTCTTTAAGGGCTTTGGCGAACGACTGGTCCATCTCGAAGCCGATGATCGCCCTGGCTATTGGGGCCGGTGCTCGCACATCAACCACCACCAATTGATAGGCCTTGTCACCGAGTTGCAGGGCTATTTGTTGTCCGTCGTGGCGGGCAGAGCCAAGCTTTTCATTGAAAGCCTGAGCGCGGGCGCCGGACAAATTGGTGTCCATTGTGGATGCGATCAGCGCACCGTTGGTGTCCAGTAATGTGACCACATCGGCATTGATCCGCGCACCGTGGTTTTCAAGCACCGAATGAATGGTCGCGACATCCTTCAGTGCTACTGCCCGTTTGAAGCCGAAATCCGCGGTCAGCACGCGGGCGGACTCCAGCAGCTGCTGCGCGCGGTTGGCAAGCAGGGTTTGGAGCACGGATGCACCGACTTCCAGTCGGGTGCGGGCTTGTTGTTTGATGTTGGCATCGGTCGCGGTAATAACAGCGGCCAGCGTCGCAACACTGGATGCCAGCAACAGGCCCAGTATTAATACAAACAGCTTGCTGTAGAGGCTGGCGGGTTTCACGGCTGAGGCCGTATGTTCACAGTAATTGCTATAGGGGCTGCGGATTGTTCTCCGCTAAAAGAAACCGTTTGTGCTCGCTGTGGGCTTTGCTGCGCCGGGTGCCACACCCGCACTTCATGGTTGCCCGCCGGCAGGCTGACCCTGCCATCGGAACCGCTAAGGGCGAATTGTGCAGACTCGGCAACATAAATGTAGCCGATCATACGGTCATGGATATTGCAACCCAGAGCCACCACGCCCGGCACATCAAAACTTGTCGGCGCGCCAGGAATGCCCTTGTACATTTTTATTTCAAAAGTTTTGGCGGGCGAGAAAGAGTACACGTGGTGACGAACATTGTCGCTGTTTGGAAATTCCACCTGCCGCCCCTGCTGAATGGCCAGTACATGCGGAACGAATTGACGATTGACCTGGTCCATCACCGCGGGAGTGGTGTCCGGCTGGCTTCTGGGCGCCGCGACCAGCTCTACCACGGCATTTTCCAGCGGCGCGCCGGATTCATCGGTCACGAGAAACTCCACGCCGAATACCAAACCGCTGAGCGGCAATGCGAGGCCAGCTATGAAATATTGTACGAATTGTGAACGGCGCATCCCTTCAGAGCCTGGCTTTCGATGTTTTTATCTATAAAGCGTAGCCAATTGGCGCGAATTTGCGTTCTCTGGAGCGTCTGGAGTCTCAACCAAAGCTGTCGGTAACGGGCAACTCGCCCATGCGGATCAGGCGACTGTCAGCCACTGCGGCCTGGCGGTGGTACACAACGGCTTGATAATCCGGGTCCGTAACCATCGCCATGAACTGCCCGGCGCTTGGGTAGCGGGCGATGAAGGCGATGTCCCAGTGTTCGTCGGCAGGCCCGATCAGCACGGCTTCAGGATTTCCGCGCCAAATAATCTCGCCGCCAACTTTGCTGAAAATCGGGTGGCTTTCCCGGCCATAGCTGGCGTAAGCCTCCGCACCACTGGCCTCACGGCCATCCGCGTAACGCGCTTTGTCCAGCAGGCGAATCAGGTTGAGCATCAGCACCGGTGTGTCGCGGGGCAGATTCTTGAAAAAATCAAACTGCTCTCGCGTCGGGTCGATGTTTCCGGCCATTGTTCTCATCTCTTTCTGTTTACTGACCTGCAGCATACAATACTATCCAATCAGCAAACATGCACAGGGCCAACAAATGATCAAATCCATCTACATTGCGGCAGAACACAAAGCGCCGGTGAAGTCTGTTGAGCAGGTGGAGCTGGTGGCCGGAAAAGGCATTGTCGGAGACCGGAACTTTGGCAAAAGCCAGTGGCCCGGGCAAAATGTGACTTTTATCGAAGCTGAAAAGGTCGCGGCATTCAACGCGGAGCACCAGCGCGAGCTGCACGAGAGTGATCTGCGCCGCACGGTAATTACCCAGGGGGTGGATTTAAATGCATTGGAAGGCAAGGAATTCCAGATAGGTGACGTGCGTTTTATTGGGGTGGAATTGTGCGAACCCTGCGCTGGTATAGGCGAATTGCTGGCCACCGAAGATATGCCGAAGCAGGCCGTCGTCAAAGCCTTTCTGCACAAGGCTGGCCTGCGCGCGAATGTGTTGAACGATGGCCGTATGTCGGTTGGAATGAGTATTGAGGAACGGTAGTGCTGGTGGGGGCACACACCTGGCTCTAAGAACGACGTGTTAGCCCCGATTAATCACTCATACGTTGCCGCAATCGCCCGGGTAGCAAGCATCTTTGCTCTGAACTGCGGGTTGTTGGCCGCGCTGGCCTTGCCCTGACTTGAAAACCAGGCGGCAACCATATTGGCGGCACGATTGATGTAAATCACCTGGCCATGAATGCCCACCGCGGCGTATTCGCCCTTGGCTGAATCCAGTACCCACCACATATTGCGGTAAGCCTCCCAGGGCTCATTCTGGTACTTGGGGTTGTTACGCATATTAGCGCGCAGGCGTTCGTCAATGTTCAGGCTGGCATCCACCCAGGCACTCGGAATAATCTGTTGCCCAGCGTATTTGCCGCGTTGTAGCATCAGTTGCCCGAAACGAGCAGCATCGCGCAGGCTGGAGTTCATACCACCGGTGGCGACGGCCATATAGGCTCGGTCGGCGGCGATGGCCGCATCGTGCTCAGTGTGCAGTTTGGCCCAGATTTTCTCCTCCAGAAACTGCTCCAGCGGCATGCCGGAAAGCCGCGCCACCAGCCAGCCGAGCACATCGGCATTGGTGGAGTTATAGTCAAAGGCAGCGCCCGGCTCCAGTTCGCTATCGGCTCTGACAAAATGCTGCAGAAAATCGTGTACCCCATATATCCTGGCTTTGTCTGGCTGCAGGTCACGCGCACCCGGTAAATAAGCCATATTCAGGGCGGGGGCGTAGTACTGAAAAAACTCGGAATCAGGGTCCGTATAGTTTTCCTTGAATAAAATGGCCGAGTCGTGGTCGAGCACGTTTTGCACAGTCACCCGCTCAAAGCCACTGCCCTTGAGTTCAGGAATGTAGTCTGCCGGGGATTTGTCCAGGGCCAGTTTCCCCTCAGCCACCAGAATGCCTGCGGCGGTACTGACCAGTGACTTGGTCATGGAAAACCAGATGTGGCGGTTTTGACGTTTGAAGTCGTGAAAATATTGCTCGTACAAAATGCGCTCGCCACGCAGCACGAGAAAGCCGTCGGTATCATTGTTTTCCAGAATTTTTGCGACGCTGCGGCGGCTACCATCGCCAAGTTCTACTTCAAGCTGTGCGATGGTCTCAGCCTGGCGTGCGGGTGCCGTGCGAAACTCGTCAATCCTGCCATCCCGGGCAATTTGCAAGACATTAAAAAACGCACCGATATTGCGAAAAGCCCAGCGGTTGAAAGGCTGCTCGCGGTAGTTAGCGAAGGTAACCTGGCTGCTGCGCTCCGGTGGTACCCCCTGCATCACTTCGCCAGCCAGGGTAGCGGTGGAACAAAAGCATAAAAACAGTAGCACGCTGCGCATGGAGTAAACCTCAGGTTTCAAGTTTTAAAGCGGAATGTAATACTACCTGTAAGGACATGACAAAGCATTAGAACGGGCGCTATAAAGTGCTGCCAGGAACACCGGAAATAGCCCATGAAGCCACTTTGGACACCGCCACCTGCGCGCATCAGCCAGGCACAGATTACTGAATTCAGCCGTTTTGCAGAAAACCGCGCTGCCGGTCTGAAATTGCCGGACTACCAGGCGCTTTACCAATGGTCGGTCGAAGACAGTTCAGCATTCTGGCGTGCCGTCTGGGATTTTTGTGATGTCGTCGGATCGCCCGGCAGCGAGCGAGTGCTAATAAATGCGGAACAGATGCCTGGCGCTCAGTGGTTTCCGGATGCGCAGCTTAATTTTGCTGAGAACCTGTTAGCCCGGCGCGACGAGTCCACGGCAATCGTTTCACTGCTTGAAAATGGCTCGCGGCGCACGCTCAGCTATTGCGAGCTTTACCTGCAGGTTGCCGCACTCGCGGCAGCTTTACGAGAGCTTGGGCTTGAACCCGGCGACCGGGTCGCAGGCTTTATGCCGAACGTGCCGGAAACCGTGGTGGCAATGCTGGCCGCCAGCAGCATCGGTGCGGTGTGGACATCCTGCTCGCCGGATTTCGGCTTTCAGGGCGTGATGGATCGCTTTGGCCAGGCCGGGCCAAAAGTTCTGTTTGCGGCCGATGGTTATTATTACAACGGCAAAGCGCA
This sequence comes from Gammaproteobacteria bacterium, assembly GCA_030431775.1. Lineage (GTDB taxonomy): Bacteria > Pseudomonadota > Gammaproteobacteria > Pseudomonadales > JAUIET01 > JAUIET01. The sequence continues at coordinate 30,473 of JAUIHW010000022.1, read as the reverse complement.
TGATTCGCTAGGCCGGCTTGGCGAAATTGCCGGGAACATCGATTCGCTGGAGCAGGTGGTAGTGGTGCCATTGTTATCCGACCAGCCGGAAATTGGCGGCATCGAACGGGCGGTGCTTTGGCTGGATTTACTTGAGGAGCATACCGCTTGCGAGCAAATTGAATTTACCCGGCTGCCCTTCAACCACCCGCTGTACATCCTGTATTCCTCCGGTACCACCGGGGTGCCCAAGTGCATCGTGCACGGTGCCGGTGGTACCTTGCTGCAACACCTGAAGGAACACCGCCTGCAGTGTGACCTGCGAGCCGGCGATGTCTTCTTTTATTTCACTACCTGCGGCTGGATGATGTGGAACTGGCTGGTTTCGGGCCTCGCCAGTGGGGCGACCCTGCTGTTGTACGACGGATCCCCCTTTGCGAACGAGGGGCAGCTGCTATTGGATGCGATCGACCGCGAGCGGATCACAGTATTCGGCACCAGCGCCAAATTCATCGCCGCGCTGGAAAAAGCCGGGCTTAAGCCACGCGAGAGCCACAGCCTCGGCAGCCTGCGCACGATACTGTCTACCGGCTCACCACTGGCGCATGAAAGCTTCGAATATGTTTACCGCGATTTCAAACAGGACGTCTGCCTGTCATCCATTGCCGGTGGCACCGATATTATTTCCTGCTTTGTGGGCGGTTGCCCAACGCTGCCGGTGTACAGCGGCGAAATCCAATGTCGCGGGCTCGGCATGGCTGTGGATTTCTGGGATGACTCAGGCCAGCCGGTACTGAGTGAGAAGGGCGAGCTGGTCTGCACCCAGCCCTTCCCCAGCATGCCGATCGGTTTCTGGAATGATGACGACGGCAGCAAATACCACAATGCCTACTTCGCCCAGTACAACAATGTGTGGTGTCATGGCGACTACGGTGAACTGACCGAACACGGTGGCGTGATTATCCATGGCCGATCAGACGCGGTCTTGAACCCCGGTGGTGTGCGTATCGGTACCGCTGAAATATATCGTCAGGTCGAAAAGCTGGATGAGGTGGTGGAAAGCATCGTGATTGGCCAGGACTGGCAGGATGATGTACGAGTTATTCTGTTTGTAGTGTTGCGTGAGGGCGTCGAACTGGATGATGAATTGAGTGCGTGCATCAAGCAGACCATCCGTGAGAACACCACACCACGCCATGTGCCAGCAAAGGTCATCGCGGTCAGCGATATACCGCGTACACTGAGCGGCAAGATTGTCGAGCTCGCAGTTCGTAACGTTGTGCACGGACAGCCGGTCAAGAATACCGATGCTTTGGCGAACCCGGAGGCGCTGGAGCTATACCGGAATTTGCATGCACTGCGGAGTTAGCGCGCGTTTATGAGGTCATAATAGCAACACGCTAGCAGATAAAACACGGGGCCAAGACGATCAAGATTTCTGCAGCCACCGGGGCCATGTCGCTGGAAAAACCGATGGCTTCTCCGCAATATTCTGCTGAAGAGATGCGCACAATTTACTCGCTCAGGGGTAAGGAGCCCTCGACTATCTGGCCATCCATAATCACTGCAATCGGTTGGGTTTTATGAATCTCGTAAGCATCAACGCTGAACAGGTTCTGATTCAGGACAACCAGGTCCGCACGCTTGCCAACGCTGATGCTGCCAATATCTGAACGACCCAGCTGATAGGCGCCGCCCGAGGTGTAACCATTAATCAGATCATCCATTTGCAGGCGTTCACTCACCGGTGGCAGGATAGGCGCGTCTTCGCCCATGCCGACATCCTGGCGGGTGTGCCCAACCTGCATGCCAACGTAAGGATTGGAATTACCGCGATCAGACTTCCATTCGGACTCGGTGGTGTTGTCGCTTGAGAAGGATACGACGGCCCCATCACTCAGCAGCGGCTGAGCACGCTGCATATCAAACGCAAGTTCACCGATGCCGGCCTCGTACCATGACAGGTCTCCGCCGACCGCCCAGTGCGGCGTGAAATTGGCGACAACGGCCAGGTCCTTGAAGCGTGCAAAGTCCGGGTCTTCTACAAACTCCACATGACAGAGGGTGATTCGAATGGAAGGTTCGCGCTGCAGTGACCGGTGCGCATCTTCGATTGCGTCCAGCAGGGTTTTGGTCGCGCGATCCCCCACGACGTGCACGTGAAGATTAAAGCCTGCCTCGTCCAGTTCCAGAATCAGGCCGTGAATGTTCTCTCGGGAAAGCAGAATCTCACCACTGTTTCCCGGGGTGTCGTGGTAGTCCGCCAGCATTGCAGCCGTGCGCGTGTCTACCACGCCGTCGTAAAACACCTTCAGGGTGTCTATGCGAACATTGTCGGAATTGTATCTGTCCGCCAGCGCTTGCAGACGCTGTACCGCGGTGGGCAGCGCCTGCGGCGTGAAAAGCGTGTAAGCTCCGTGATAGCGAACCGGTAATTTGCCAGCCTGGTCCAGCCTGGATATAGCTGCAAACACCTCATTATCCAGTCCGAAATTGCCGGCATCCAGCACTGTGGTAACGCCCATGCTTTTGAAATAGTTCATGTACTCAAGCATGGCGTCTACAACCTGCGGCGTAACACTCTGAAAGTTGTTGATGAACAGCGAGGCCGCTGACTCGGTTATCCAGCCGCTAGGTTCGCCATGCTCATCTTTTTGATAAAACGAAAAACCGGGCACTACGTCCGGAGTGTCGCGGGTGACGCCGGCCTGACTCAGGGCTATGGAATTGGCCCATACAGAGTGTGTCAGTTCATCATACAGAATGACCGGTCGGTCAGGTTCGATGGCGTCCAGAAGCTTTTTGTGCGGGCCTTGCTCGCCAAATATATCATTAGCCCAATAGCCGCCGATAATCACCTTCCTGTCAGCGTTGTCGTGGACCAGTTTGCGAACAGCCGACAGCAATTCCTGCTTTGTGGATGCTACTTCCATTTCCACCAACGTGTTTGACAGGGCCACCAGCCCAATATGCGTATGGCCATCGATGATTCCCGGGATCGCCATCAGCTCGTCCAGGTCGTATACCACGGTTTTTGGCCCGACCAGTGCGCTGGCGTCTTCCCCGACGTAGCTGTAAAGCCCGTCGCGCACGGCCAGTTGCGACACCCAGGGGTTTTTAACGTTGCCGATATAGATGTTGCCGTTAACGTATACACTGTCGGCGAAATGTGCGCGAACAGTTTCACCGCCAGCTTTCGTGGCGAGCAGGCACAGGCCCAGCAGGATGAGATTTATGTGGCGTATTGCGTGCATGGCGAATTTATCCAAATTTATAGTGATAATTGTGAGCCGACTTAAAACAATACATGAGCGATAACGGCAAGTATTGGCAAGGCGATCATCGTTCGAATAAAGAATATGGCGATCAAATTACCGGTTGTTAGCGGTATTGCCGAGCGCTTGATCAAAATTGCAGTTTCTGCGAAGAAGATTAATTGGGTGACCGACAGCCCGGCGAGTACAAAGCTCGGAATTGGTGACTCTATTTCTGAAGCAATAATGGCCGGCACAAATTGATCAAACAGGCCAACGATAAGCCCGGGAGCAGTTGCTGCCGCCTCGGGGATCTGCAACAGTTCCAGTAGAAATACGAACGGCAAACTCACAATCTGAAAAAAAGAGGTGTGGTGAAACAAAGTCAGAGTCAAGAACTCTATGGTCATGGCGGCCGGCATCATGATGAAAAAAATATCGAGCATCGCGATGAAGCCTTTCCTAACCGCGACCCAGGGCGGATCGGATTTTCCAGCCACCCTTAGCGCTTCACGTAAAGCCCAATCGAAGTTCGATGTGCCGCTTTGGGCCTCCTCTTTGAGGCGCTTGCCAACGGCTGGAAAATACTCATCACTCAACCAGCATAGTGGGGGTAATCTCGGTGTTAACAGGGCACAGACAATGCATACGAAGACCATGCTACTGTACAACTGAAAAAAATAGTCTTCTATACCTGCAATCTGAGCAATAAAAACCACGAACGGAATGGAAACTACGGAGAAGTTGGTGCAGATAACAGCAGACTCACGCGCCGAATAATAACCTCTTTCGTATTGCCGCCCGGTCATGATGACCGCGATACTACTCGAGCCGACCCAGGATGCCAGTGTGTCGACAATGGCGCGGCCGGGAAGATTGAACAGCGCCTGAAACACGCGTCTCAGCAAGGTGCCCGTGAACTCGAGTAAACCATAGTCGGTTAGAAAAGGTAATAACAGACACCCCAGGCCGATGAGCAGAAAAATGATACCCGCTACGTCAACGTAGGCGGTGACTCCAGTTTGCTGGCTGGTAATCCACTCAGGTCCAACCCCCAGAAATGTGAGCGATGAAAACACACCACCACCGAGGGCCAGCGCCGACCAGACCCAGTGTGGTGCGATGAGTTGCTTTGCACCTGGCAGCCTGATTGCAAAAGATCTGGGTGTGAGATTGTAAATAGCGGAGAGAATGGCCCCGATAACGAAAACAGGTATGGTGAAGTACGCCATCATTTCACCAATCTGGTTTTGCAGAAACTTGGCGATTATGCCCAGTACTATGGTGCCTGATCCTTCGTAGTAGACGGGAATCAGAAACAATAACACCCCAATCAATGAGCAGCTTATGAATTTGGTGTACGCAAGTATCCTGGCGTAGCCTGGTGAACCCTCGTCGGTGTTATCTGGATCAAGAGTGTCCATATTTCCAGTGGTTTTCAATGGGACAGGACGCGCTCGCGGTTTATGTGCCATGCGCGCAGCGTAATGCCCTGAATCAAGAACGTTTCTAGCCACATTGTAAGCGCTGCACCAATGCCTGTGGGTAAACCGATATCCTGCCGCTCGCCATATTCTGCATGGCCGTGAAATTTGGTGATGTCGGTATTGAATATCATACAATTACCAATAACAAACGAATTAAACTAAATCTATTGATTAGTTTTTCTAATTTTTAAAGGGTAAGAAAATGTTGAGTCGGCGTGAGATGCCTTTGAATGGGCTTCGAAGTTTTGAGGCGGCTGCCCGGCATTTGAATATGGGGCAGGCTGCAATGGAGCTGGGTGTTACGCAGGGCGCAGTCAGCCAGCAAATAAAAACACTGGAAGCGCATCTGGGTACTGAGCTGTTTGAGCGCAGAGGGCGGAGTTTGCGGCTGACGGCTGCAGGTAGGCGTTTGCTTCCAGTGCTCCGTGACAGTTTTGATCGCATTGCCCAGGAAGCGACCAACCTGAACCCGGGTCATCTTGAGGGTGAGTTAACAGTAGCGAGCACGGCGTCGGCTTTGGGCAATTGGCTGCTGAGTGCGGTGTCGGACTTCTGGAAAGTGTTCCCTCATATCGATCTTCAATTTGAAATAATAGAGAAATTCCAGGACCTGCTGCCAGCGAATATTGATGTTGCAATTTGCTATGGTGAACCCACTGTCCCGCGTGATCGACTGAGACAGCTGGTGCACTACGATTTTTTTCCGGTCTGCAGTCCGTCGTATTTGAATGGATTAAAGCATGCTCTGAGTAAGCCGAAGGATTTGGCCAATTGTTCTCTGTTGTCTGATGATCATGGCGAGGAATGGCAGCGCTGGTCCAAATCAATGGATGTCGACCTGTCAGCAGTGAGTAGACACCTTTATTTGTCGAGCAGCCTACTCGCGATACAGGCTGCGCGCCTGGGTCTCGGAGTTGTATTGGCAGACCGGCTGGAAGTGGCAGATGACCTGGCTGCTGGCCGGCTGGTTCGCGTGTTCAAAGGTTCAAAGCACCGAGCATCACAATCGTATTTTATCGTGACTCCACCCACACAACAGCTTACAGCAAGGTCAACGGTATTTATCGAGTGGCTTACCAAAAGGTTTGAAGAAACATAACCTTCGGCTGTACGTTGTTCCAGCATTTTTCTGGTATTGGTAGAGTTTGAACAGCTCCTGATCATACTCATCCCACGGTTTGGTTTGTACACCGAAGGACGAGCCAACCTATGCTCCAGAGTACCCTCTCTTGATGCGGCAGCAGCTATCAGCGGGCATGGCATTATTTGGGTTGGCGGCAACGGCTTTTGTCGCCAGGGCACTTACTGTGAAACGCTGAACGTCTGCGGGCGATGCTATAGAGAACCGTCTGGCTCCAGTTCTCCGCCACTCGCAAATTCCGTTACGAAGCCCAGTGCATCCAGAGGGTTTTGTCGCGAATCTGATCGACTCATCGCGCTGAACTATACTTTCAAGTCAACAATGAGCTTCTCGGACAAAGTATGATCAGCTTCAAAGGCCGCCATCACCAACAGGATATCATCCTACAATGTGTGCGCTGGTACGTGGCATATTCGCTGAGCTACCGTGATTTGGAAGAACTCATGGAGGAACGCGGCTACACAGTTGACCACAGCACGATCCAACGCCGGGTGGTTCACTACGCTCCGCGCATCGAAAAAAACGTTTCGTAAAAATAAGAAACGAACTGGCTCGCGCTGGAGGATGGACGAGAGCTATATCAAAATAAAAGGTCAATGGAAATATCTCTATCGTGCCGTCGATAAACAAGGTAAACCATTGACTTCCTGCTGACTGTCAAACGACATAAGAGTGCTGCAAAGCGATTCTTAACCAAGGCGATTGGGTCCAATGGGAAACCCAGCCTGATCAATATCGATAAAAGTGGTGCCAGTACGGCAGCGATTAAGCAGTACAATCGTGACCAAAACAAGCGCATCAAAATTCGCCAATGCAAGTATTTGAACAACATTGTGGAGCAAGACCATCGCTTCATCAAACGTCGAATTCAACCCATGTTGGGTTTCAAACCCTTCTGGTCAGCGCGCGCCACCTTGGCTGGAATAGAACTCTGGCGTATGTTGAAGAAGGATCAAAACAAGAGTTCTTTGTCAGCCTGGCAACAGTTTTACATCTTGGCTCTAACAGGATAGTTGTATCCGACAGCTACCATTTATGAGCCTGGATAAAGCTCGCGACAGAACCGCTTAACGCCCGCTTATGCACGGATGAGGCGACTGAACCTAAAAAGGGTTGCCTTTTGACGAAGATGCGATATATTCATATTTGTTATTTATGAATATTCGGAGTTGGAACCATGGCCACAACTAGTTTAAGCCTCGGCGAACATTGGGAGGTGTTCATTAAGAATGAAATCGCAAGCGGTCGTTACGGATCTGCCAGCGAAGTCGTGCGTGACGCACTCCGTCATATGGAAGAACGGCAAAGCAAGCTCAATGCATTGCGAGCGCATTTAGCTGAAGGGGCAATGCAGGCACGCAACGGTGAATTTGTTGATGACTATTCTATTGATAAAGTGATTTCAAACCTGGATAGCGTATAAAATAGTGCGACGTTATCGGCTGACCCCAAGAGCTGTGGAAGACCTAACGTCTATTGGACAGTATACGCTTGAGCAATGGGGTAGAACGCAACGTGACAAATACCTGCGCGAGCTGGATGCGCGCTTCAACACTCTGGCAATAAACCCTCGGATGGGTAAGCATCGCGCCGACGTAGTCAGGGGCTATTACAGCTTTCCTCAGGGTTCTCACGTCGTGTTCTACATCATCAATGAAGACTTCATTGATATTATCGGTATTCCGCACAAGCACGCAGATGTTATTGACTACTTTGACGGCTAGCCATCAACTCCCACAGATCCCGTGATAACGTAGAACGTTAACTCGGTGTTGCGCCGACACACCGACTTCACAGAATAATCACATTAGAAAAAAAGCTTTTAGTTCGAGCCAGGTCGAATTTCAACAGCTCATTAAATTTGGTGGGAGCTCTTAATGAGCACACGAATCATCGAAAAACCGCGGCTCATTAACTTTTCGGCAAATTTTAATTGGAATATGATCAAGGTCTCCGTGGCGGTGACCGTTCGCTGTTTAATTGCACCGAATACTGAGCCATTTGTTGTCGATATTTGCATTCAAGGATGAACCACAACTCACTCGAAAAGTACTCAGTAATTCGGTGTGTTAAATCATTTTTAATGGCTTATCTGTCAATGCAATCCCGGGGTCAATGTTCAGTGCAACTCAACAGTCCTCGTTCTCTATCGCTGTCGCAACCTCTTTGACTGTCATCTTGCGCTCTATGCGCGCCGTTCGGATCAGCCCGCCTGATAAAGCCATAGCAGCCTCGCTGTGACGGGAATAGACGGTCTTGGTTGATTTGGGTATGGCTCCACGATCCGTAAAACATACTTTAGACTGTTCAATGCACTATATAGATCATTTTTCACATGAATGCTAATATATAAATGTTTTTCATAGAAAATAATCGTTTTTCAAGCAATGATGCAAATCGATCATTCTTAATCAGAATTCACAGCAATGGCACAACCTAATCAAAAATCAGGAGGCATAAGGATTTTTCACGCTTTTCCGGCACTGGAGGCTGGGGCCACCTATGCAGGCTATGCCGCGCTCATTGATGGACATTCTCTGGCTGTCCCCGCGCCGGACAGCCTGTGTGCCATCGGCACAAAACACAGGAAGATCGAGCACGGGCGCTGGCAGCTATACACACCACGTCACAGGCCCGACGACACTTTACAAGGCCATCTTACCTTCGCACTAAAGTACGAAGGAATTGATCTGGGCATTCTCAAAGCCCTTTTCGATGCCATTGACCCGAAAGAGGTCGTCAATATCGTCAAGGCGGAGCCAACGGGCCGTTACAGCCGCCGACTCTGGTTTTTGTATGAATGGCTAACCGATACCACGCTGGAACTGGACGATGCCACTCAGGGAAACTTTGTTCCCCTAATCAATGAGAAGCTTCAATACGCGGCGGCACCTCGCGATTCAAAACGACATCGCGTGCGCAATAACCTGCCGGGTACAAGAGAATTTTGCCCGATGATCCGCCGCACTGAAAAACTGGATCAGTTCATTGCCATGAATCTTTCACAGGCGGCAGTGGATCACATCGGCAAAACACACGCTGACCTGCTAAGCCGTGCGGCTGCTTTCCTCTTACTCAAAGACTCCAAGGCGTCCTATACGATTGAAGGCGAGTCTCCGCCGCACAATCGTATCGAGCGTTGGGGCAAGATTATCGGCGAAGCCGGACAGCGAGCATTGAGCGTTGATGAACTTGAGTATCTACAATCCATTGTGATTGTTGATAGCCGCTTCATCACTCCCGGCCTTCGCATTGAAGGCGGATTTGTTGGCGATCATGATCGCACGACTGGTATGCCGATGCCTGTTCATATCTCAGCGCGGCCTGAAGACTTAGAAAATCTGCTGTCCGGCTTAATAGAAGCCAGTCAGTTGTTGACGGGCAGCGATTACGATCCTGTTCTTACGGCCACACTGATAGCATTCGGTTTTGTCTTTATTCATCCCTTTGAAGACGGCAATGGCCGTATTCATCGTTATCTGTTTCATCACGTACTAGCTGAAAAAGGTTTTGTTCCTAAAGGCTTGGTCTTTCCGGTATCCGCCGTCATTCTGGATCGTATCGACGATTACAGGCGCACGCTGGAGCATTACTCCAAGCCTCGACTTGACTTTGTCGAATGGCGTCCAACGGACAAGGGTGATGTTGAAGTCCTGAACGAGACGATAAACCTTTACCGCTATTTTGACGCGACCAAGCAGGCTGAGTTTTTGTTTGAATGCGTGGACGAGACCGTTAATAGGACATTGCCGGAAGAAGTGGACTACCTGACCAAATACGATCTTCTGAATGACTTCATTAAGAACTACATCGACATGCCCGATAAAACGGTTGATTTGCTTATCAGGTTTTTGAACCAAAACGACGGTCGATTATCCAATCGTGCTCGCGGTAAGGAATTCTCCGCTCTGACGGACAAGGAAGTTCAGGCTATCGAAAGCAAGTACGATGAGATTTTTTATCGTGATCGGTAATCGCCAGATGACACGACCAACTCAGAACTTGAGGTTTCATTGAATGATGATATCTGGTGAGAGTTTTTGTGACAGCATAACTTACAAAGTTTCTGGCGTTCTGCGTGATGCCCGGTCGTGTCACTGCCCAAGATCATTCCAAGGAGTCAGAGTCAGCCTGACCCGCACAAACAGCGCGCCGTTCGGGTCACGGCTTCACCATGTCGGCTACGTCTTCGGCGATTGCCATGGACGCGGTCAGTCCCGGTGATTCAATGCCAAACAGATTGATCAGGCCCTTGCCATGCTGGAATGCGCTGCGATCGATCGTGAAGTCCGCAGCAGGCTGGCCAGCGGCTACGATTTTGGCGCGAATACCTGTGTAGCTGGGGTGAATGTCACGGGCGCTGATGCCGGGGTAGTACTCGGCGATCGCGCTGCGAAATTGCGCTTCGCTGTTATCGTTGAAGGCGTAATCGATACCGTCAATCCATTCCACGTCCGGCCCGAAGCGGGCCTGGCCGGCCAGGTCGACCGTCACGTGAACGCCCAGCCCGGCGCTCGAGGGCATCGGGTAAACCAGGTGTCGAAACGGGGAGCGGCCTGCCAGCGCGTAATAGTGGCCGCGGGCGTAGTAGGCGGTCGGTAGCTGCTCGCGTGGCAAGCCCAGCGCGTGGGCCAGGTCGGGTGCCCAAAGGCCAGCGCAGTTGATGACGGTGTTGCACAGGCTACGTGAAGCCGAGATGCCGCCGATCTGCAGCTCAACTCCATCCTCGGTGAGCGCACCGCTTAGCACAGGGCTGTCCAGTACCAGAAATCCGCCAGCATGCTCCAGGTCGCCCAGCAGGCTCACCATGAATTGATGACTGTCGACAATGCCGGTGGAAGGCGACAGCACCGCAGCGCACACGTCGAGCTCGGGTTCACGTTCCGCCAGCTCGGTAGCCTCAAGCCTGCGCAAATCGGTCACGCCGCAGGCGGCTGCCTGATCAATGAGTTGTTGAAGACGAGGTTTTTCGTTGGCTCGCGCCGCTACCAGTAGCTTACCGATGCGTTGATGCTCTATTTGACGTTCTTCGCAGTACCGATACAACTGCTGCTTGCCGGCCACGCAGCTGCGTGCCTTACGGCTTCCAGGCGTGTAGTAGATGCCAGCATGGATTACTTCGGAATTACGGCTACTGGCATGCGCACCGAATTCGCTCTCGGATTCCAGCACAATCACTTCGCGCCCGGCCTGCGCCACCGCACGGGCGATGGCCAGGCCCACGACCCCGGCGCCGATGACAACAGTATCAAGTGTATTCATCGATCATTGGACTCTGTAATTACCTACAAACATTACTTTGAAATGAAACAATCCAATTACCAAGCACCCTTGCTGCACTTGTACTATTTGTTTGCCAGCAATGCCTTCAGCTGCTTGGCGCTGTTGCTCAATGCAATTCTCGCAGGAGTTGGCCTAAGAGTCTGCAGCTGCCGCTCGGCTTGTTCAATATGTTGTATGGCGCGTTCTGTTTGATTGCTTTGGACATAGAGCCTGGCAATATCGAGCTGCCACTTTGGGCCCTCACCCAGTACGCTTGCCAGAGCTTGCATCCGTTCAATTGCTTTTTGCTGCTTGCCGCGTTGCAGTTCCAGCTCGATGGCTTTGCGCTGCAATGTGGGTACCAAGCCGAGGCGCTCCATGCCCTGGTCCAGAATATCAATCGCGGCTTGTATGCTAGCCTTCCCAGTGTGCAGGAGAAGGTCGGCAGCGGCGCTATAGTGACCAGGGTTAGGGCGCGCCTGCAGCGTGAGGTAGTGGCGTAGATCATTCAGGGCTGCGTTGAAATCACCACGTTCCCGCCAGGCACGAGCCCGGTACTCGTAGGTGGCTGGGGTATCTGGGAACTTAGTTAAGTGTTGGTCAAAGTATCGGATCGCGGTGGCAAAGTCCCCTTTTCTAAAGTACACAACCCCTACCTCGTGGTTGAACAATTCGGGGTCTTCCAGATCGGCCGCTTTACTAAAGTCACGCAATGCAGCATCCAGTTGGCCGGCTTCGGAATGAATCTTTCCACGCCGTGCGTACAAAGCCGAGTCGCCGGGGTGGCGTTCGATCAGGTGGCTGAGACGGTCAATCTGCTGGTGTGCCGCTGGGTGTGCTGAGCTTGGCGACGCAAGAAGCAAGCCGCTGAGCGAGATGACCAACGTAAGGCATGAATGCCTGATCATTGGCAAGCTTCGCATACCTCACAGACCTCGCCGGTCACGGGCGAACAGAAACAGTCGCATTGTCACACAGATCAGGTTATCGGGTTATAACAAAATGATCGAGCACCTGGCCGTCAACATCAATAAAATTGGCAGTCAGCTGCGTATCGTTTGCGTCAATAATCACTGACCCGAGTACCGGCAAGCCGCGACGCTTGTCTGCGAGCGTATCGGCTTCCTGCACAACGTGCGCGGCGTGACGTAACCACTCGTCGGCAGCGGTAAAGGCTCCTTGGTTTTTATCTGCTTTGCCGCCGTTACCGGCCACGGTGTATACCACGCGGTCGTCCACTCCGCCACTGCTTGGGCTCAGTTGAGCGTAGGTGTGCCGGCCCTGTCCGAGTGACGGTTTCTTGGGATCGTTGTCGATCAGCTCGGCGTGCTCGCCATGAGAATAGGTGTCGGACGTACCGGTATGGTTGTGCAGGTAATAGCTGCGCTCATAAGAATGCGAATGCCCACTGTAGACAAGGTCTACCCCGTGCTTGTCAAAGATTGGCACAAATTCGTTGCGCATGTCCCACTGAGGCCGATCGATTATATTATTTTCCGAATCGTCGGAATCATGGTTGGCGCCCTTGGAATAGGGTGGATGGTGAAATATGACGATCGTCCAGTCCGATCGGTTAGCGGAAAGATCGTCGATCAGCCATTGTCGCATGGTGCTGCGTTGCGTTTCATCTCGTGCTGAAAGTTGGGAGTCCAGGCTGACTATATGAACATTGCCATAGTCAAAGGAATAGTATTGCTCGGTGCCACTGGCTACACCACCCACTTCTGCTTTGCTTGGCAGCGAAAATATGTCCATATAGGGCATGCGCGAAGGTAGTGAAGCCGCAGTGCCCCGCCATTGCTCCGGGTCAGCCGATATTGAGGCCCCACCAATATGGCGAACTCTCGAGCCGCAGGGCACGCTCGGCACGAAAATACAAGTGTCAAGCTCGCCAACCCCCATTTCATGGTTTCCTATGGTTGGCCACAGGGCTGTACTTTTCAGCTCGTTCGGATAGGTTTCAAATACTGCTTGCTGATAGTTCAAATCGCTGCCAATTTCATAGGCGTTGTCTCCCAGCATCAGAAATAGATCGATAGCTTCGCCACCGCTTGCGTCGACAAAAGCCCGCATGCCATTTCTTACCGCGGCCGCGTCACCTTCATGTTTTTCGCGCTCGTCGTCACCGCCGGTTCCTGAGTCTCCAACAATCCATATACGGGTATTGCCATCCTTTGGCAAAGACCCGGACTGCGGCGCGGTAGTAAACTGCTGATCCGCTGGTGCAACGCGGGCACCACCTACTGAGTAGTAGTAGCGTGTATCAGGCTCTAGGCCGCTCACCAAAGCCTCCATGTGTTGCCCAGAGGTTTCACTTGCAGGCACTTCAACGGTTAATGCGTTCTGATCCGTGCCAACACAGAGAACAGTCGCTTCTCCGCGCCACTTAACAATCACTCGGTCACTGCCAAGCTGCTGCAGGAATAATCGGCTGCTTGAAAGCTCGCTACCCTGGCAAACCGCTGGCAGATCGGCCATAGAGCCACCCCGATCACCGACGTGGCTGCAGGCTGCAAGGTAGGCGCATGACAAGCCCAGCAAGAGCATATTAGGTAATTTCATAGGCTTATCCTCAGTACACCGGGGAGCTCGGGGAGCTCTACTGAGTGTCTCATGGCAAGGCCACCCGGAACAATGTGTTTGCCATCGGGGAACCTGCTATTCAGACAGCTCGAACACGGTATTGAGCACATCAAACACCACCGGCTCCAGTGGCATTTCGCTGTACTCGTCGTCCTTGAAGTAACTCGCGAACACCGCCACTACGTCTTTTTGCGGATGAACGATCAGGCCTTGCCCGGCCCAGCCACCTTTATACAAGGTGCCATTGTTGTATACCTGATCCCATTGATAGATGTTGTGCCGAATCCCTTGTGCATTATCAGCGGGCAGGCCGCTGTTGCGCAGCAGCTCCGGTCTCCCTTCATTTTGCAGAAACCGGATGTGGCGGTCCGATATGATCTTGCGCTCGCTGACCTTGTGATAACTGGGTGTAAACAGCATGCCGAAGCGGGCCAGGTCACGGGGGCGGGCCAGCAGGCCACCGTGTGCCAACGGTATGCCATAGCGATAGGCCACAAACAGCGCATCCGATTCCGCGCCGATCTGCGACCAGATCTCGCGGCTGAAGACGTCCTGAAACGGTTCGCCAACCAGCTCTTCCACCAGCCAGCCCAGAATAAACGTGTTTACTCCGGAGTAGGAAAACCGCGTGCCCTGAGGCGCATGCCGATTGACTTTAAGGGTTTTCAGAAAATCGTAGGGGTTGTCCGGCGCATTGTGGTCGCGATGGCCGTCACCAATCGCCATTGAGTAACGGTAATAGCAGGAACTGCGGTCTTCGTACTCGTCCTGGCAGTCAAGACCGCTGGCCATGTCCAGTACATTGCGTACCGTGGTGCCGGCAAATGCTGAGTCTTTGAGCGCACGAAGGTAGTATTCGATGGGCTGGTCCACATCCAGCTGGCCGCGCTCTTCAAGAATGCGCAATATGGTTGAAGGCGTTACCTTTGCGACCGACCAGTAGATCGGTTTTTCATGGGCGCGCATTCGCGGGTAACGCTCAAAAATGATTTTTCCCTGGTGCGCAATAACCAGCGCCATCGCGGTGGAAAATTCGCTATCGAGAAACCAGTCCAGGGGCATCTCGCCATCGGGCGTAGTCACCGGGTGCTCAGCGATGGCTTCCATGGCCTGGTATTCAAGTTCGCGCACTGCTCCGGCTCTGGGTACGCTGACAGTGGGGAATATCTGCTGCAGGTTTTTGTTCATCCAGGCCTGGTCTTTGCCGGTGGCGGTCCACCAGATGTCATCGTCTGGAATGCGCTGGTGGTGCCAGCGTACGGCCTGTGGAGTCGTGCTGGGTGCAACGTAGCTGCCGTTGCTTGGAAGTAAGCTGTCAGCAATGCGTTCGGCGACCCAGCCAGCTTTGAATTCGGCAAAGTTACCGAGCACGACTATGCTCAGGCCCTCGTCGGGGTAATGCGCAAAGTGCGTACGAAAGCCAACCCAGGAGCCGCCATGGCTGATGCGCCGGTAGCCACGGTAAGCATCCACCACCCAGCCAAGCCCGTAATCAACCAGTTCGCCGTTGTTCAGCTTCGCGCTCTTCCAGGCCTGGCGTAAGGAAGCAGTGTTGATCACACTGTTGTTCTGCAAAGCATCAACCCAGGCCGACAGATCATTCAGACTGGCGTACACGCCACCAGAGCCGATAATGTCGTTTAATGGGTCGTCATCATTGCGCTCAATGCCTTGCTTAGTGTGAGAATAGCCAATGACGCGCTTGGGAATGGGCGTCGCGCCATGTTGATAAATCCGTGCCCCCCGCATGCCGGCTGGTGCAAAGATTTTGGCGGAGAGATAGTCCGCAAATGTGCGGCCGCTCGCGCGTTCAACAATCAGCGCGAGCATTTCATACGCCGGGTTGCTGTATTCGTAGCGTTCACCCGGGCGGAATAGCGGTTCGAGATCGGCGAGTATTTCCGCCATGTCGGCATTGCCCGGCCGGGTTCCTGCTTCGATGGGCTGGTCATAATAGTCCGGTAAACCGGCTGTATGCGCCAGTAAATGGCGGACAGTCACGCCAGGGTAAGCTGCCAATTGCGGCAGGTAGTTGACTGCCGGATCGTCCAGTGCCAGTTTGCCCGCTTCGACCAGAGTCAGAATGGCAACCGCAGTAAACTGCTTGGATACGGACGCAAGGCGAAACGCTGAGTCGGGAGTGATTTTTTCCCGCTGCTCGAGGTTGGCGTAGCCGAAACCCTTTGCGTAGAGCACCTTGCCGTGCTTCTTAACAAGTAGCGCGGCGCCTGGTTGCCGACCTGTGTTCAAACTGGCCAGTAAACGGTTGGCCTGTGTGTCCAGCTCCGCGCTGTGTGCCGAGCCAGCAGTCGGCCAGACCACGAAAAGCATTGTTGTAATTAGGCTTATTAGTTTTTTCATTGTTGGAACCTTACCAGGTTTTCGGGCATTACATCGACGATTACCACCAGCTTCCATAGATAGCAATCAGCATGATGCAGATCAGGAGTGCGGCAAAGTTGAAGCTGGTGGCAGTGTGCGTATCGACGGAGGAGTAATCAGGCTGTGATGGTTTATTCTCATCTCTGGAGAGCATCGAAATCAGCACCATTACTGCCACGCAGCACAAGAAGACGATGGCTATGCGATCCATAAATGGCAGGCCGGGAAAGGCTGATTTGAGCAATACTGACAGTATCACTGACGCCAAGGCTGCGCCCAAAGCGCCATTTGCATTGGCTCCACGCCAAAAAATGGCCAGCAAGAAAATGGTGACGATTCCTGGCGTAAAAAAGCCGGTGAACTCCTGGATGTACTGGAAAGCCTGGTCAAACTGCCCCAGTAGTGGCCTGGCAATTATTGCAGCAGTAACAATCGCCGACAGGCTGGTTATTCGACCGATATTGACCAGACTGCTCTCAGAGCGGCTTGCGGTACTGAATGATCGGTAAACATCCATGGTAAAAATAGTTGCAATGCTGTTCATCATTGAGGCCAGCGAAGAGACTATGGCTGCGATCAGCGCGGCAAACACCAGTCCGGTCAGCCCGGCGGGTAGCAGTTTCATTACTTCGGGGTATGCCATATCGGGCGCATCGAGATTTGGTGCAAGAATTACTGCCGTAATACCCGGTAACACGACGATAACTGGCATCAACATTTTCAAGAATGCCGCGAAGGCAATTCCTTTTTGCGCCTCCCGAACATTTTTTGCGGCCAGTGCGCGCTGAATGATGTATTGGTTGAACCCCCAATAAGAGAGGTTCATGACCCACAAGCCGCCTACCAGCACTGAAATTCCGGGCAGACTCATGTAGTGAGGATTGTTTTTGTCGAGAATCATGTCGAATTTTTCTGGCGCTACCTTTAGCAGTATTTTGAAGCCTTCGTAGGCGCCGGAATTGTTGGAGACCGCCTGCAGTGAAAAATACGCGATCAGCAAACCGCCAAGCACCAGCAGTACCACCTGGATGATGTCGGTTAACGCCACCGCCTTCAACCCGCCGTAGATAGAGTATCCTACGGCGAAAACGGTCAACAGAATCAAGGCGTATTCGATCTCCATGCCGGCCACAGAATACAGAGCCAGCGATCCCAACCACAGCACTGAGGTTAGATTAACAAACACATACACGCCGATCCAGAATATCGCCAGCAGTATTTTTACCCGTTGGTCATAACGTTTTTCCAAAAACTGTGGCATCGTGTAGATGCGCTGTTCCAGAAAAACGGGGAGCAGGTATTTACCCACCAGAATCAGTGTGATTGCAGCCATCCACTCGTAAGAAGCGATAGCAAAACCCATTGCATAGGCAGAGCCGGACATACCGATGATCTGCTCGGCCGAGATGTTTGCTGCAATCAGCGAAGCGCCGATTGCCCACCATGGCAATTGCCGGCCTGCAAGAAAGTAATCGCTGGTATTTTTCTGGTGCCCTTCCTCCTCGCGAGATACCCACAGCGCGATGCCTAACAGCATGACCGCATAAATTGCCAGAACTACGAAGTCGATAGTTTCCAAATGCATGGTCTATTCCTTTCTTATTGTGACCTTGTTGTTAGATGTTCAAGTCTTTGCGCGTCATGCAGGTAGGGAAAAATATTGAAGCCATACTGATACTCTAGCTTGTCCAGCGTGTACTGACGGAGAGTCTGCTTGCCCCAGGAGTCGTCTCCACCCACTCCCATTTGGCCGTAGTCCAGATTAAGCGCAACCAGCTGACGCGCTTGTACATCGTTAGTGTGAACATTGATTCGTTCGTTGTTATCCCGGGCGTCCGGCCCGTCTTCACTGGTTATGGCAATCTTGACCGGCGGAGTAAGATCTTCCAGGCGGTAATGCAGCGCGCTGAAACCGAGCAACTCATGCGCCATTATTAGCAGGCCAGGGCCACGCGCTGCGGGATGCATTGCCAGCCACCGGGTGTCAGTCTTATAGCCGTTCTCCTGGGGTCGAATATACGGTACATATTGTTCTGCGACAGTGCCGGTGTACAGGCCCACATCGGCTGCCTGCTGGCGATCTATGTAGTTTTCGAAGGGGCCCCTGCCGTACCACCTCAACTGGTCGAGGTGTTTGGGCAGCTCAACATTCATCCCAATGCGCGGAACGACTGGCAGATCATCGGCACGACTGAAATGGTTGCGGACACCGATGCTTCCGTTATTTCCAAACATATATTCGGTTCGCCACACGGCAACCACTGATTCATCGGGCCCCAATAGCTCGTATTCCGCGTTGACAACTGCCTGCGTGGAATCCTGCGAATCCAGGCTCAGCGAACGCAATCGCTGCTGTTTGTTGGCGTTTTGCCAGACTGCACCCCATTCGTGCATGTAATTACCAAAATCGTTGTCGGTTGGCGCACGCCAAGTGGTGGGGCGCAGCGGAGAGTGCAGTAGTTCCTGCTGGCCATACTTGATGGATTTCAGCAGCCCGCTGCGCTTGTCCAATGTGCTCTGGATGTTGCCTGCCGTGAACTTCAGCGCGGCCTTACCGTTACTGACTTTCAAGCGGCCTCTGGCTTCCGGTTTGCTAAACGGTAGTTGGCCAGCCTGCAAGCTGTACTGAGCAGCGGCTACAACATGGCCTTTCTCTAACAGAGGCTCCGCTTCGCGTAGCTTTACCTGTAGGTTGATAAACAACTCAGCGGTTTGCGACTGGCGGTGCTTGTCGATTGGCAGCGTTATGGTCAGCTGCTCGCCTGGTTCGGTGGACGGTAGCGGTATCCTGCCATGCGCTACATTTATTCCGTCGCCCAGCAGCTGCCAGTGCAGATCAAATTTGTCCAGATTGGTGAAGCTGTATTGGTTGCTGATGCGAAGCTGCTGTCGGGACAAATTCAGCGGATCGAATCGAATATGCTGATAAACCCGCTTAACTTCATGATAGGCAGGCTGGGGTCGACGATCGGGAAATACGATGCCGTTGATGACGAAGTTCCCACTGGAGGGAACGTCGGCGGGGCCATAATCGCCGCCATATGTCCAGTAAGGGGTGCCGTGATGGTCATGCTCGCGCAGACCCTGGTCTACCCAGTCCCAGATAAACCCACCGCTCAGGGTCTCATGCTTGTTGATCACATCCCAGTATTCCTTCAGATTGCCGCTACTGTTGCCCATGGAGTGGGCGTACTCAATAAGAATAAATGGGCGGTCGTTGGGCGTTTGCGCATAGGCCTCAAGGTCCCAGTAGCGCCAGTACATGCTGGAATGGAAGTCAGAATGGCGTTCGCCAACTACCTCAATGTCGCCCTCGGTTTCATACTGGATGGGTCGAGATCGGTCTCGTGCTTTGAGCCAATGATAAGCGGCCCCGATGTTGACGCCGTCACCCGCTTCATTGCCCAGGGACCAGATAATAACTGACGGGAAGTTTTTTGAGCGTTCAACCATGCGTTTCACGCGGTCAAGGTGGTGCGGCTTCCAGGCCGGTTTGTTGCCCAGGGTTTGGTCCGGGTCATAGCCAAAGCCATGGCTTTCAATATTCGCCTCATCGACAACGTACAAGCCGTACTGGCTGGTCAGCTCGTACCAGTCAATCTGGTGCGGATAGTGCGAATTGCGAACGGCATTCATGTTCGCTGCTTTCATCAACTGGATATCAAGCCTCATTGTTTCTTCATCAATCACATGACCCTTAACATCGTGGTGCTCATGCAGATTGGCACCTTTCAGTTTGACAGCCTGCCCGTTAATCAGAAACCTTCCGTTGCGAATCTCGGCGCGCCGAAAGCCAATGTTCTGCCGAATGATTTCAGCTCCCAGATGGAGCTCCAACTGGTAAAGTTTGGGGTGCTCCGCTGACCATGGTGTTATATTCGGCAAGGTGGCCTGAAAATTGTGTTTGCTGATGCCGGGCTCGATGGTAAGCACTTTGCGTGCACTGTGCAGCACAACGGACTGATCCTGCACTGTGATGCTGAACGTCGCAGACTGCGTTGACCCAATGTCGTTTTGCAGCTCTACAGAGAGATCAAGTTTGCCATCCTCAAGCTTCGTATCCAGGCTGCTTCGAGCAAAAAAATCGCGTACCCGAACATGCGGCCTTGCGTACATTGTGACGTCGCGTTGTATCCCGCTCAATGACCAAAAATCCTGATCCTCGAGATAGCTTCCGGTACTCCAACGATACACTTCTACCGCGATTTGATTCGGGCCGACCCGAAGCAGTTCGGTGATGTCGAATTCGGATTCGGTTTTGCTGCCTTCGCTGTAGCCGGCATACTGACCATTAATCCACAGGTAAAATGCAGAGCTGACCGCTCCAAGCTGCAGGAAAACGCGTTCTTCAAGCCAGTCTGCGGGCAGGTTGAAATTGCGTTTGTAAGAACCAACGGGGTTACGGCTGTCGGGCACGTTGGGCTCGTCGATTGGGAAAGGGTAGGGGACGTTAACGTAAATCGGGTAACCATAACCTTCTCGCTCCCAGTTCGACGGAACGGGAATATCGTCCCATTGGCTGGTGTCGAAGCCAGTTTTATAAAAGTCACCTGGCCGGCTGGCGGGATCGGGGCTGTAGTGAAACTTCCAGAGGCCATTCAGTGACAGCACCTTTTGGTCGCCGTCCCGTCGCTGGGGCATGAAAGCGGCTCGCGGCGGTTCAACGTTCTCCCGAATGACTTCAATATTATTCCAATGGGGGCGCGCATAAATCGCTGTGCTGAATCCGGTTAGCAAGCTCAGTAACAGTGCCATAGCAGCGATTGCGCTGCGGTGAGGCTGAGTTATTCGCATTGTATTCACTCCGTGGATGGTGACAGAACCCTGCGCAAATTGCCGGCTGCTTGCTCGGGGGTGAGGTCGCGCTGCCGCATAGCCAGCATTTCAAACCCGACCTGGTGTTTGCGGATGCTCGCCGAGCGCAGCAGCGGGGGATAGATGTGCATATGAAATTGCCAACAGGTGTATTCCCGACCATCCGAGGGCCGGTTGTGAAAGCCTAGTGAGTATGGCGCCGCACATTTGAATAGCTTCTCGTAAGCTGTGAGTGCTTGCTGAACGGCTCGCGAAAGGCTCAGTTGCTGGCTGATGGTTAAGTCGCAGACACTGCTGCACAGCGTGCGCGGCAGTATCAGCATTTCGTAGGGCCAGACGGCCCACCAAGGCACCAGCACAGCAAATTCATCATTGTGATAAATGATACGGTCCTTGTGCTCCAGCTCCAGGGCCACATAGTCAAGCAGCAAGGGCTGATGATGCTGCCGGTAATAGAGGCGCTGCTGTTCCAGCTCCCGTTCAATCTCGGTCGGAACACCCTGCAGAGCCCAGATTTGCGCGTGCGGATGGGCATTGCTACAGCCCATCATCTCACCCCGGTTCTCGAAGATCTGAATGTAGTCGATGGCCTGCTGCTGATCCAGCCGCTTGAACTCAGCTGCCAGTGCTGCAATAAAGCGCTGAATCTCGCCTGGGTTCATGGTTGCAAGCCGTGCACTGTGCTGTTCACTGTAGCAAAACACCAGACATTGCCCTGGGGCGGCGCGAGCCTGCAACAGGCCGCTGGAATCGGCAGGGATTTCTACCGGGCTGGCGCTCAGCGCCGGAAAATCATTGGGGAATATGAAATGACCCTTGTAAGGTGGGTTTGTCTGGCCGTTGGCGCGAGAGTTGCCCGGGCAGAGGTAACAGTCGGCCTGGTAATCAGTGGTGTCGTCCTCGCTGATGGCTTCAATCTGACCCTGCCACGGGCGTTGCAGCCGATGCGGTGAGACCAGCACCCACTCACCGGTCAGGGCATTGCGTCGTACGTGAGAGCCTAGATCGAAATCCATCAGCATGTCTCAAGCGGAGTGACTTTGCCGTGTTCAATGGATAAAACCAGCGGTATGGATGTCTGCAAATCCCCCAGTTCAGAAACGATTCGGGACGCCGCCGCGTTTGTCTGTCCGGCTGGAACGGCAACTAGCACGCAGCCACCAAACCCGGCGCCGACCATTCGCGCGCCGTACACCGCAGGGTCCTGTAAAGCGGACTCGACAATGCAGTCGAGCTCGTTACAGCTGACTTCATAATCATTTTGCAGACTGGAGTGCGACTCGCTGAGTAGCTGGCCCACGCTGTCGAGGTCAGATTGCCGGAAGGCGCGAACCGTATCGAGCACGCGCTGATTTTCAGTAACAACATGGCGAGCGCGACGATAGAGCAGCGAGCTCAAATGGGTTTCTGCTGCCGCCAGTTCCGCGAGGTTGGCGCCGCGAAGGCTGCGCAGTGGTTTTACGTGGGCCGCTAATACGTCAACCGCCTGCTGGCATTCTTCCGTGCGCCGATTGTAATCGGCTTCGTTGAGCTTGTGCCGGACGCCGCTGTCGATCAGCAGAAAAGCTAGGTTCCCCGGAACAGCAACGCGGTTGAAGTCCACGCGCTCGCAATCGATCAGCAGTGCATTGCCCTCGGTGCCGGCCGCCACAGCCAGCTGATCCATAATTCCGCAATTCACTTTCGCAAATCGTTGTTCTGCGCGCTGGCAGGCCAGCGCAATGGTTTTGACAGAAAGCTCCACTTGCGCTGCCTGGAGCCAAGCGCGTGCAGTGGCAACTTCCAGGGCGGCCGATGAACTCAAACCAGCTCCCATCGGAATGTCACTGTCGATTGTAATGTCGGCGCCACACAGCGGTACCCCAAGCAGGCCTAGTTCGGCGGCCACACCGCGAATGTAATCCTGCCACTCAGGACTATCGCCTGGCTCAGCGTCATCCAGATGAAATCGAGCAACTCCGCTGATTACGGAGCGCACTGTGACTTCTCGATCAGTCCTTGGGTTCAGCGACACACGGGTGAACAGGGGGATCGGCATGGGCAGCACGAAGCCGCTATTGTAATCGGTGTGTTCACCAATTATGTTGATTCTCGCCGGTGCTTGGCAGCGTATCGCTGCTGCGCTGTGTTGGCTGGTTTTAGATTGATGCACTGTTAGCCCGACTCATTCGCTTCGATGAAACTCAAGCCGCAGCTGCCAGGCCACTTTCTCGCCAGGCGCCAACCACTTCAGCGGGCGTTGATGCTCGGATTCGTGCAGGCAGTCATGTGCGGCCGTTGATGGTTCTATGCCGATGTTCCTATAGGCCTTGTGACCCATGCCGGCCCAGCCGCGGTTATTCAGCCATAAACCAAGCCAGGGCAATTGAGCCGGGTTGTAGCGCAGTGTAAGTTGTTCGCCGCTGTCTGCAAATTTTATTGAGCAAATGCCACTGTCCGGCGAGCTGATGAACAACTTGGCAGAGTGGCCTTCCGTCCTTCGGTCATTAAAGGGCTGACTCAGATTGTTGCTGGTGCCATGTAGGCCTTGCAACAGTGGCCAGGCATGCCTCTCTGCGCCGAAGGAGTTGCGATGAAAATCCAGGCCGGCGGGCAGATCGATACATGTGTCGGTCTGCGCCGCAAACAGTATGTGCGCACACCAGTACCAGGGCAGTAATCCGGTGCCCAGGTTGAAAAGCTGATAGTCAGCGATCAGGGTGGCCGAATCAGGCGGCAAAGTCAGACACCGTTCCAGGCGGTAGCCCAGTGATTCACTCTCGACCGAGCAGCTGCAGATCACACCTGAGACAGTTTGCTCAAGCCTGTTTAATTGCCATTCCCGACCCACCACATCGCCGTGGTCAGGAACGGGTTGCGCGGTGGGCAGTTCTGTAGGGCTCAGCGAAAGCAGCACTTCATCCCAGCCACCCGTGTCCAGCTCTTGCGCATAGTCTGCGCCGTAGCTTGGCCGGCCATGCGATTTCGCAGGGTTGTGCCACAACCATTGCCGCCCGCTGTCGAGATTGCTTATCTCACTGATCTTGCCGCCTGCTTCGGGAAGAACCGCTACCTGCAACCAAGGGTTCTGCAGGGCAATCCGGCTTAGTCCGTTCGCAAGGCGCTGTTGCGTATACTGCAGCTCAGAAGCGGTGTTGTGTTCAGGCGAGTTCACAATCGGAAGCCATGCCGCCATTTGAATAATCTTCGTATACTAGGGGACCAGCAACGCTGTTAAAATGGACAATTCGAAGGAATAGATGGACCATCTTACGCTCATAGCAGGAGATTGGCGTGCCTGAACTACGTCTGAGAGACGGCTTTGTTGGCCAGGATATGTTTGTTATTCCCAGGCCGATCCTTAAAAGTGCCTGCCGTCACCCGCTCATAAGGGCCATTTATCCAACCGATATCGGTTGGTTTCCCAATGCGGCACACCACTATCGTGAACGGCCATCCGGTGCTGAGCAGAATCACCTGATGCTGTGTGTGGACGGTCATGGCTATGCGGAGATTGGCGGAACGGAGGCACATTTGCAGGCCGGTCAGATTCTGGTCATCCCTAAGGACACAGCACACCGCTACTGGGCCGATGCGGATTGCCCGTGGTCTATCTATTGGGTACATTTTCTTGGTGACGATGCGGAATTCTACACCGAACGGGTGCCAGTGCGCGGCCAGCCCGCGCAAGTGGAGTCTCGTACCCAACAGGAAGCCGTACGCCTGTTTCGTTATTGCATCGATGCTTTGTATGACGGCTACGGGCTGGCCAACCTGATTTACGCGGCAAGCTCTGTGCAGCATATTCTGGCGTTGTTGATGTATCGAAACAAAGCGCTGCCGCTGGATTCGCAGATGTCCGGACTCAATAAACTGCAGGCCTCGGTGATGTTCATGCAGGAAAACTTCGCAAAACCTCTGAAACTTGAGGATTTCGCAGCTCAAGCTGGCTTGTCGGTCAGTTATTTTTCAGAGTCTTTCCGAGATCATACGGGGCTTTCGCCCATGGCCTATCTGGGTCAGCTGCGTATCCGTCATGCCTGCCGTCTACTCGACCTCACCGGCAAAACTGTAAAATCCATCGCCCTCGAATCGGGTTTTTCCGATCCATACTATTTTTCCAGAGCGTTCAAGAAAACCATGGGCATTGCGCCTGACAAGTACCGTGCAATCAAAAAAGGTTGACCGAAATACACCGGTGGATTTTCAAATTTGTGTCGCACTCTCCTTGGTTTAGTGCGCTAATATACGGTTTTTTGCGTGAAAGACTGGCAGAACGAAGTGTCGTTCAACGGAAAAAAATCCATTAATTAATAGATATATCCATTGCTTGGCGGGGACTCATTGGCGATGATAGGCCGTGAAATATAAAGTCGAAGTGACTGGCCGGAGCTTCCAGAACGACAAATAACGAGGTTGTCCATGGCTATTTATCCAAAGCATAGCGCCGCACGTTACCGTATTACCCCTCTAGCGGCCGCGGTGATGGCGACAGCTTACCCCTGGGAATTGAGCGTAGCGCAAAACAGAGCACCGATGCTCGAAGAGGTTATCGTTACGGCCACCAAGCGCTCGCTGGATTTGCAGGATGTGCCGCAG
This sequence comes from Gammaproteobacteria bacterium, assembly GCA_030431775.1. GTDB lineage: Bacteria > Pseudomonadota > Gammaproteobacteria > Pseudomonadales > JAUIET01 > JAUIET01. The sequence continues at coordinate 4,992 of JAUIHW010000022.1, read as the reverse complement.
AGCATCTCGGCGTTTACTACCGCAGACATCGAAAAACTGGGTTTGCGGCGAATGAATGACTACATCAAGGCTCTGCCCAGCGTGACCCTGATTAACAGCCAGCCGGGTCGCAACTCAGTTGTTTTCCGTGGGGTTTCCACCGGTTCATCTGAATACCGTACGGATAGCATGACGGCTGTGTACCTTGATGAACAGCCGATGACCACCAATTCTCAGCAGGTGGATCCAAGGCTGATCGATATAGAGCGGGTAGAAGCGCTGCCTGGGCCGCAGGGCACGCTGTTTGGGTCCAGCTCGCAAGCCGGCACGCTGAGGATTATCACCAATAAACCGAACTTTGATGGTGTGACCGGCCAGGTTGATGCCGGGGTGTCAACGACCAAAGGCGGTGAAGAAAGTTATGATCTGAGTGGCCACATCAATCTTCCGCTCAGCGACAGCTTTGCGATTCGTGCGGTTGGTTTTTATTCGCGAGAAGGCGGCTACATCGACAATGTCCTGGGCAGCGATCTGGCCGCGCTGAACACCAACGCGGACGTGGTCGAAGAAGATTACAACGAATACACCACGTCTGGTGGGCGCATAGCGGCGCGTTGGGATATCAGCGAAGACTGGTCAGTTCTGGCCGGGGTGATTGCCCAGGACGGTGAAGCGAATGGCGCCTGGGAATCCGACCCGGCAATAGGTGAACTGCAGATTGTCAAATTTTTCGATGAGTTCAGAACCGATGACTGGTACCAGGCTTCATTCACCATAACCGGAGACCTGGGCTTTGCTGAGCTTTCTGCTACAACCGCGTACTTTGACCGCGAAATAGCTTATGAATGGGATAATATGGCCTATGAGCAGTACAAGGACGCTTATTTTGGCGTGTATCTGGGCTATAACCTTTACAACTCTGAATATACTTTCGGCACCATCTTTAATGATCAGACCCAGGAACGTTTCTCGCAGGAGATCCGCCTGACATCCACTGGTGATAGCAAGCTGCAATGGATGCTGGGAGCGTTTTATGAAGACGTATACGACGAGTGGTTTTACGGGGCGCGCAATGCCGCGCTAACAGACACGCTTGCTTTTGCCGCGGCCAATGCCTATGCGTACTACAACGCCAGCTATTACGACAGTATTCAATATCCCCTGGCACCTACGGACATCGGTTATTCGAATACTTTTGAGCGTACCATTAAACAAAAAGCTGTGTTTGGCGAAGTCGACTATTCACTGACGGACCAGTGGATTGCATCGGTTGGTGCGCGCTGGTTCGAATATGATCGCGAAGAGCTTGATAACTTCCAGTTCCCCCTCGGTCTGCCCCCTTTTGGCGCATTTGATTCTGGAGGGACTTATACGGCTGAGGGTAAGGAGAGCAATACTGCGCTCAAGTTCAGTACCAAATATCATATTGATGACGAACGCATGGTTTACTTCACGTTCAGTCAAGGCTTTCGATTGGGCGGGTCGAACAGTCAACGCGCGGCCGCAACCGGGCTGGTCCCTCAAGAGTACGAATCCGATGAGTTAAACAATTATGAGATTGGCCTGAAAAGCCGCTGGTTTGAAGATCGTTTTGAGTTGAATATTTCCTTGTTCTTTATGGAGTGGGAGGGTATTCAAATCAATAATGAAGGTGGTGTGGACAGCCAGTGGTGGTTGCGCGGTACTATCAATGGCGATACCGCGGAGCAAACGGGTGCCGAGGTTAACTGGACCGCCCAGCTTACCGAGCGGCTCAAATTCGAAGGCAGCCTGTTTGTTGCTGACCCGCAGTTTTCTTCGGAATTCACACTTCTTGATGGGCGCCAGATTGTTGATGGTACCGTGATGCCAATATCGCCGGACTTCAAATACTGGTTTGCTTTCGAATACACGATTCCCGAGGTCGGCGGCTTGGGAGATCTGTGGTTCCGCTATGACCAAAGCTACCAGGCTGAAGTCTTTAACTCGGTTGAAAGTGCTATCGACAACGACCCAACCGGCATTCACCCATCCTGGGAAGAGGCCAATTTTCAAGCCGGATTTTCGATGGGTGAAGATGTGGATGTAACTTTGTCGGTATGGAACGTATGGGATGAGCGCTCAATCAACTGGCTGGATAACGGCATAAACACCTATGCTGACCAGTTTGGCGATAATCGATTCAGGAACATTCGCTCCTATTCCCGGCCCCGCAGCATCGGCTTGAGCTTTACCAAACGCTTTAATTGAATGGCGGGTTTGTTGCTCTGAAGCTGTTAGTCAGTACGGTCCTTCGAGGCACGCAGGCAGGCGCGGCACACGGTGAGCTGTATCTGATTGATCTCGATCAGAAAGCCGTCAGCAGGGTTTTCGTCTGGAATGATGATTCCATCAACTGGCGCGGCTTCGGTGGCGAGCGCGGCTTGCGCGGCATGGCCGTAGATGGTGACTTAATATATGTCGCAGCAGGCAACCAGTTGCTTGCGTTGAACAGGCAGTTTTCACTTTTACACAGTTGGCGCAATGGCTATCTGAACGATTGTCAGGACCTGTGTATTTACAAACGCACGCTTTACGCTGTATCCCGAACCTACGATAGCGTTCTAGGGTTTGATCTTGACAGGCAGGTGTTCAACTGGGCGCTGAACGCTGACCTGCAACAAGCGCGATTTTCCGGTAGCGTATTTGACCCGGAGTCAACTGATGGGCCGTTGCCTATGGCCAAGCTGGAACTGAACTCGGTGCAGTGCAATCAGGGTGGTATGTATCTGGCTGGATTTCGCACCAATGGACTATTGCACTTTAGCGGCGAATCCTTGTTGATGGCTGTAGAACTGCCAGTGCCATCGCGCAACGCACGGCCATTTCGTGGCGGGATATTGTTTAACGATGCGGAATCGGATTGTTTGCGGTACATTGATAAACAACGCCGCGAAGATCGAGCCATGACAGTGCCGCAACCGCCCACTCTGGAAACAGACTTCGACATTGAAGATTCGCGAGCCCGCCCGGGAATTGCGCGGGGCTTATGTGTTTTATCAGAGTCAGTGGTGGCAAGCGGCACATCACCTGCCAGCGTCAGTCTGTACAACTTACCCGCCAATCAGCGCGCGCTGACAGTCACTCTCAGCGATGACGTGCGCTGCCAGGTTGGTGGTATCGCATTATTCAGGGATTAAACTGGCGAATACGCGCAGGCAACTTGTTCATTACCTCTTGCAGATCTTCCTGCAATAGTTCGAGGTGGCTTGAATAGTGACGCCACTGCCCCAGCGCTGCCTGATAGATGGGCCGGCGAACCTGCTCAGAGCTGGCCGTTTTTACCGCTCTTTGCGTTTCGTGAAAGCGCACACAACTCTCTTCGAAGCCCAGACCACAGAACTCCAGTATTCGCTGCACCTGGGACTCAAGATCGATCACTGTGTCTTCGTAGTGCACATCCAGAACCTTTCCGGGCAGTACGGTATGCCAATGCTGCATCATAGCGTCGAAATTTTGATAGTAGTGTGCCAGGTCTTCAAGGTCGTACGTAAAATTCTGCCCTCTGGCAAACAATTGTTTGTAGCACCCTAGGCAGGTGTCTAACGGGTGGCGCCGCGCATTGATGATTTTGGCGTTTGGCAGTATCAGGTGCAGCAGTCCGACCAGCGGGAAATTATTCGGCAGCTTGTCGGTAAAATAAGGCGAATCTGTTTGTCTGTGCCGCCGGGCATCGGCCAGGTATTGCTGCCCGTAAGCGCGCCAGTCTTTACCCTCCAGCGCCTTAACAGTTTGCGGAAACTGTTCCTGATCGGCGCGAAAGCGACCAATCGAAGCAGCCAGCTTGGGTAGAATCGGTAACTCGGATGTGCCTTCCACCTGGCTGTGACTTGCGAGTATCTGCTCGATCAGCGTGGAGCCGGAGCGCGGTAAACCGACAATAAAAATCGGGTCGTGGTCCGGGGCTCCCTGGTCCTTATGCTGATGGAGAAAATCCGGATTGAATACGCTAATGATATCCTGATGGCGTATTTCCATCTCCAGGGGATCATGGGACACAAGCAGGCGATTCTTTTTGTTGCCGCTGTCATAGTATTGCCAGGCACGCTCATAGTCTTTCAGGTCATCGTAGGCCTTGCCCAAGGCGAATCGGAAGTGTACCTCTTCGCTGTCACTCAGAGTGCTGGCGCTCAACTGTTGCTCCATTGCCCGCACTTCGTGCTCCTCAAACCGGAACGTTTTCAGGTTCGCCAGACTCCAATAGACTTCACCGAACTGCGGTCTCACCCTGACCGCTTCGCGGTAAGCCTTTATCGCTTGCTCCTGCTGACCAAGCGTCTTTAGTACGTGAGCATAACCCATATGAACGCCCGCCACCTCCGGGTTCAGCTCAATACTCTTTTGATAGGCTGAGACACTTTTCTCGGGATAGCTGGCCTGTGCATAGGCATTGCCAAGTCCAGCCCAGGCGGCGGCATGGTCTGGCTGAGAACGGATGGCCTGCTGATAGGCCTCTATTGCTTCCATGTATTTATTGGTTTCCAGCAGCACCGGGCCAAGGGTTAACCAGGCGGCGGTAAAATCGGGCGCAATGCTGGTTGCTCGCCGCAACCAGGCCTCGGCATCACTGAAATTTTTGGTTTCCTGCCAGTACGCGGTGGCCAGAAGGCGCATAGCCGATACATTGTCCGGCTCCTTGCGAAGAATCTCTTTAAGTTCGGTGATGGCTGAATCCACCTGGCCAGCCCGCAATTTTTCGGCGGCATTGGCCAATTTGGCATTGTGTTCATCCTGCGCCAGAAACTGCTGAATGTGCTCATCTGCTCCAGCGTCCTGCCCCAGAGCAAGCGCTGCTTTAGCCAGTAGTTTATGTGCGGTTACCAGGCCCGGCTCCAGTTGAATGGCGCGCTCCAGCGTTTCCTGTGCCTCGGTATGGCGGCTTTGCGCCAGCAGTACACGGCCAAGATCCTCATGCAGTTGTGGAAAGCCCGGTTTGAGGCTCAATGCAAGCCGTATTTGCTGTTCCGCTTCAGTGTGGCGCTTTTGTTTGTGCAG
>JAUIHW010000089.1 GCA_030431775.1 Gammaproteobacteria bacterium | reverse complement strand
TCAGTTGTTACACCCAGGTAGTGCGTACCGGGCGTAGCTCTATCGATGTTCAGGTTGAGGTTTGGGCGGTAAACCAAGGTAAGACTGAGCTGCATAAAGTAACCGAGGGTACTTTCGTGTTTGTGGCTATTGACGACAATGGCCGAACCCGGGCCCTGCCCAAATAATTAGCTGCGCTATTCTTTCCGAAGCCTGCGCGCCTCGCTGAACGCTTCTTCGGAGATTTCATGCCAGTTTTGCACATCGTCTTTAAAGCTTGACCACGACGCGTAAACGCGTCCGGCAAACTCGGAAGAGCGGGCGAACTCCTGAACCACTTCCTCCGACGCCTCGCGCAGGGCGAGCAGCACTTCATCGGGTAGGCGGCGCAACTCAACGCCATGCTCCTCGATCAGGGTTTGCAGGGCGGAATTATTTTTAGCGGTGAATTCATCCAGGGTGTCCTGGTGAACAGCACGTGCTGCCACCTCGACTATGGCCTGCAGATCATCCGGCAGGGACTCCCAGGCATCCTTATTGACCGTAAATTCGAGAGTCGGACCGGGTTCCTGCCAACCCGGGTAATAATAGTACTTCGCCGCTTTGTGCAGGCCAAAGGCAAGGTCGTTATAAGGGCCAACCCATTCCGTGGCATCGATTCGCCTAGTCTGGAGGGAGGTGAACAGCTCGCTCCCCGGCATATTTTCTGCCGCCCCACCCAGGCGGTCCAACACCTCCCCGCCCAAGCCGGGTATCCGCATCTTCAGTCCTTTCAAGTCGTCCACGCTGTTAATTTCCTTGTTAAACCAGCCAGCCATTTGCACCCCGGTATTGCCGCCCGCCAAGGGTATTAAGTTAAAAGGTGCATAGGCCTCGCGCCACAACTCCATACCGCCACCATAATGCAGCCAGGCACTCATCTCCTGGGCGGTCATACCGAATGGAATGGCCGCAAAGAATGGCCCGGTGGGCACTTTGCCGCGCCAATAGTAAGCACCGCCGTGACTCATTTCGGCCGTTCCTTGCTGCACCGCCTCAAACGCTTGCATCGCCGGCACCAGTTCTTTGGCGCCAAACACTTTGATACTGAGACGGCCGGCACTCATGCGTTCCACTTGCTGCGCAAACCGCTCTGGCGCCATGCCCAGCCCGGGGTAGTTCTTTGGCCAGGTGGTCACCAGCTTCCATTTGAAGCGCTGCTGTTCCCCAGCCTCTTTTATCGCTGACTGTTGTTGTTCCGAGCACCCCAGCAAGCCGCCGAAAAGCACGACCAGAATAATGGTCAAATGACTGAGTCTGAGCACTGCTGCCCCCCTATTTATAATGTTAAAGCGCTTCAAGTTTTGCCAAAGCAAGCACCAGCCACTTACTTCCATCCGAATCAAAATTGACCTCTATGCGAGCATTATTGCCCTGGCCTTCAAAATTCAAAACAACACCTTCGCCGAACACCTTGTGAAGCACGCGCTGCCCAAGCTGGTAACCATGCTCCTGGGCCGCTTCCTGGCCAGCCTGATAGGCCAACCCGCTGCTTCTCGCTGAAGCTGAGCCGGAGCCATCACCGCTACGACCAACATGATAGGGCCGGCTAACCGAGTTGTTCAGGCGCACTTCGTGCACCAACCCGGCTGGCAGCTCTCTTATAAACCGTGACTGCGCATTGTAATTGTCATTGCCATGCATTCGCCGGGTTTCTGCATAACTCAGGTGCAGTTTTTCCATGGCCCGGGTGATGCCGACATAACAGAGTCGGCGCTCCTCTTCGAGACGGCCGGGCTGGTCCATGGACATGCGGTGTGGAAACAGGTTTTCTTCCATTCCGGTAAGAAAAACCTGTGGGAACTCCAGCCCTTTGGCTGAGTGCAGTGTCATCATCTGCACACTGTCTTCGAATTCATCGGCCTGCGCGTCGCCAGCATCCAGAGCAGCCGTGTCCAGAAACTCCTGTAATGGCGCAAGGTCTTCGTCCTCCGGCTCGAAACTACGGCAGGCGCTGACCAGTTCTTCAAGGTTTTCTACCCGCGCCTGTCCCTTTTCGCCTTTTTCTTTGCTGTGATAATCAAGAAGGCCAGAGTGTTGGATGACATAATCGGCCAGCTCGGCGAGCTTCATGTCGGCGCTGCTCTCATCCAAAGCGTCGATCAGTTTGAGAAAGGCCAGCAGAGCATTGCAGGCCCGGGCACTGAGCCGCTGTTCATTGATAATGAGCTTGCTGGCCTCCCACATTGATAACTGGCGGTCGCGCGCCAATAAACGAAGCTCATCCAGGGTTTTGCCGCCAATTCCTCGAGTGGGCACATTGACTACCCGCTCAAACGCGGCGTCGGAATCCCGGCTGAGCAGCAAGCGCATGTAAGCCAGCGCGTTTTTTATTTCCAGGCGGTCGTAAAACCGCTGGCCACCATACACCCGGTATGGAATCGCCTGGCGCAATAAGGCCTCCTCTATAACCCGCGACTGAGCATTGGAACGGTAGAGTATTGCTATGTCGGCACGAAGCAGACCATTTTTAATCAGCTCCTCAATTCGCTCAACAATATAACGCGCCTCGTCCATTTCGTTGAAAGCGGCATACAAACTGATGGAGTCGCCTTCGGGGCCTTCGGTCCAGAGGTTTTTACCCATGCGCCCGGCATTATTGGCAATTAATGAATTGGCTGCATTCAAAATGGTCGCCGTCGAGCGATAGTTCTGCTCCAACCTGACCAGCTCCGTATGCTTAAAGTCTTCGGTGAACTGCTGGATATTTTCGATACGTGCTCCCCGCCAGCCATAGATCGACTGGTCGTCGTCACCAACTGCTGTCACCGGGATAATGTCGCCTGCCAACACCCTCAGCCACGCGTACTGAATAGTGTTGGTGTCCTGAAACTCATCAACCAAAATAGCGCGGAAACGGTTCCGATAGTGATCTAACACCTGTGGTTGCTTAAGCCATAGTTCATGAGCCCGCAATAACAGCTCGGCGAAATCCACCAGACCCGAGCGTTCACACGCCTCTTCATACGCCCGGTAGACACGCAACATGGTTTCATGAAAAACATCTCCAGACGGGTTAACATGCTGCGCCCTGCGACCTTCGTCCTTTTGTTCATTGATGAACCACTGCGCCTGTTTTGGTGGCCAGCGACTGTCGTCCAGGTCCAGATTCTTTATAATTCGTTTGACTACCCGCAATTGATCATCGGAATCCAGAATCTGAAAATTCTGCGGCAGGCCGGCCTCTTCCCAATGCGCCTTGAGTAGCCGATGGGCCAAGCCATGGAATGTTCCCACCCACATGCCCCGCATCGGTGATTCCAATAATTCCTCAATGCGGTAGCGCATCTCCTTGGCGGCCTTATTGGTAAATGTCACGGCGAGAATACTGTGGGGCGAGAAGCCTGCTTCAGTAACCAGCCAGGCAATTCGGTGCACAAGCACGCGGGTTTTGCCACTGCCGGCTCCGGCCAGCACCAACAGGTTCTGCGAATCTGCGGTGACGGCTTGTTGCTGTTCGGCGTTCAGCGATGACAGAATATTCGTCTGGTTCATTCGGTTATGGTACCAAAGCACGAACCTCGATGCTTAAACTGTATCTGGTAGAATAGTGCGCGTGAACATTCATCCGGCCACTCCATTGCAGTTAGGAGAAGACGAGGTCTTCTGCGACCGCCATGAGTTTATAGCCCGTGCCAAGGCCGTCTGTCAGCAATCAGGACGACACATTGCCGTTGTCGTACTCGACATGGATCGTTTCCAGACAGTGAACTCGGCACTCGGGCATGAGTTTGGTTACCGCGTACTTGAGGTCATCGGGCAACGAATCCATAACGTTTTTTCTCACAGCATCGCGCTAAGCCACCTCGGCAACGATGAGTTTGCTGTCCTGCTGACTGATGAGGACAAGTCGGCCCTGCGGGTCTTCACTCAGCGGGCGCTAAAAGCCATTCGTCAGCCCATCTCCATAGACCAACAGGATCTGGTCGTTACCGCCAGTGGCGGCATAGCGTTTGCTCCACGCGATAATGAGATTGCCGCCGACGGATTACTGCAGCAGGCCAGCATCGCGGCCAGTGAAGCGCAACACAGCGGTGGTAACACCTGCGCATTCTATACAGCATCGTTACATCGTGAGCCCTTGCGTCGCCTGGACCTCGAGCTGGACCTGCGTCAGGCACTGTCCAGCGATGCAATCAAGGTGTTCTATCAGCCTATTTACGATCTGGCCAAACAAAAAATCTGTGGGGTTGAAGCGCTGGCGCGGTGGAAACACCCCGAACTGGGCTGGGTTGAACCAACGGAGTTTATTCCACTGGCCGAAGAAAGCGGCCTGATCGAACAAATCGGTGAGCAGGTATTACAAACCGCCTGCCGGGACACCCGGCAACTGTTTCTCCAGTTTGCGGATCTCAGTTACCTGGCGGTCAATTTTGCGGCCCGACAGATCGAACACCGCAACCTTGTGCGAATCATCGAGCGCAGCCTGCGTCGCTTTACGTTTCCACCCCAGCAGCTGGTGGTGGAAATTACTGAAAGCGACTTCCTCCACGCTGAAGCACGTATTGTTTCCAGTCTGGAAACCCTGCAAGCCGATGGTGTTCGGGTTGCTATTGACGACTTTGGCACCGGCTATTCATCGCTTCGCGTCCTCAAGGAGTTTCCTGCCGACCTGCTGAAAATAGACCGGCAATTCGTCCAACAGGCGCATCGCGAACACGTTGACGCGACCATTACCCGAGCAGTCATCGACATAGCTCATAGCCTGGGTATGCAGGTGGTCGCCGAAGGCGTGGAAAACAAGGAGCAGCTTGCTTTTCTGGAGACGGCCGGCTGCAATTTTATTCAGGGCTATTTCGTCGGTAAGGCTGTCAGCGTGGAACAACTGCCACCACTGCTGACTTAAGACTGCGCTTCAGCGAACAGGTTCTCGACGGCATCAATAACCACATCACTGGCGTTATCAAGATAATCGTGGCCCTGCCAGGTCAAACGAGTAGGCGCTAGCATGCCCTGGTCATTGGCAATGGTCTTGATGAAGCCGGCATCCTGCAACAGCAGAAAATGATACTGCACAACCGCTGGCGGCACCCCGGGAAGAATGATCGGAATCGGACCATCGGTAAAATCGTACTCGCTTTTCTCGACTTTCTCGAGAATGCGATAGATGACCATTAAGTCTCGCTTCATGCCAATAACAACGGTTTATTTGGTGACCTGAAAATATCCCGCATACAAATCTGCACGTCAACAATGACTTGGGATGAATAATTCCATTCCACATAAAGAAAGCCCTGCTTTCGCAGGGCCAAGAGGAAGAAACTGGAGAGACAGTGGATGGTGGTCAGTCCACCTCGGATAAGCGACGCTCGCGCACCTTGCGTCGAACGATTCCCAGGCCGATCAAACCCAGGCCAAGCAGGGCCAGATTACCTGGCTCCGGCGCCGCATCGTAAAAGGTCATAGCGTAGGACAGCGCCGGCGTGAGTGTGCCGAATGTCAGTACTGCTGCGATCGCTTTGCTGGATAATCGAAATGTCATGTCACCACTCATTTAACAAAATCTGACTGAATAACTACTGATAGAAAAACAGCAAATTTCAGGCCAATTAAAAATAGTCTTATAAAACAATAAGATAGAATGCCGACCATTTTGACGCTGTCTAAAAATGTATATTTTCTCGACATTTTATGGCCGTGAAATGCTGCAATGGGGTGGGGGCCGGGTTTTTGCTGAGCAACCGGGGGGCTTACCGGAGCTCAGCCACGCCAAAACGGCCAAAAATTGACCACAGCTGTAAAAAAACCCGACAAAAACTGACGTAGTAATGTCGCCGAGCTCTGGTATCCTTCGCGCTCGGTTAATTCGAGGAGTCGGCAAGTGGCCACGCGATTCCGGCAGGTGCTAGCTGACCTACACCGCGCCAACCACCACCTACTGTTGACAGGCGTGCAACGCGGCGTTGAGAGAGAAAGCCTGCGCGTGCAGCCGGATGGCAATATCGCGCTCAGCCCGCATCCTCCGGCTTACGGTTCTGCGTTAACCAACCCCCATATTACGACCGACTTCTCCGAGGCGCTGCTGGAATTTATCACTCCGGTTTGCAACACCATCGATGAGCTGCTGGACTGGCTGACACAAATTCACCAATTCGCCTACGCCGGCCTGGACAATGAGTTGCTGTGGGCTGCGAGCATGCCCTGCGTGTTACCACAAAACGCTGGTATTCCGGTGGCTCGCTACGGTAGCTCCAATATTGCGCAGATGAAAACCGTATACCGCCTTGGGCTGGGCCACCGCTATGGCCGCGCCATGCAGACCATTGCTGGAGTGCACTACAACTTTTCCTTCAGCGATGACTTCTGGCGCGCCTACCAGCAACTCAACGCCGACCGCCAAGAGCTCAAGGATTTCAAAACCGAACAGTATTTCCACCTGATCAGGAATTTTCGTCGCTATTCCTGGCTGTTGATCTATTTGTTCGGTGCTTCGCCGGCTTTGTGCAAGACGTTTCTTGACCACGATCAGCATGGTTTGCATCGCAAGGGAAATGGCACCCTGTTTGCCCCCTTCGGAACCTCGTTGCGTATGGGGGATCTGGGTTATCAGAGCAACGCTCAGGAGCAGCTGTTCGTTTCTTATAATGGTTTGGCCGAATATTCCGCTACCCTGAGTAAAGCCCTGAGCCAACCGATTGCCGATTACGAAAAAATAGGCACCCATCGCAACGGCGAGCGTATTCAGCTCAGTACCGCATTGCTGCAAATAGAAAACGAGTTTTACAGCAGCGTACGGCCCAAGCGGGTTACCCGCTCGGGAGAGGCGCCGCTGCAGGCGTTGAATGACCGTGGCGTGGAATACATAGAAGTGCGCTGTCTCGACGTAAACCCCTATTCGCCCCTTGGCCTGGACGCTGAACAGATCAGGTTTGTTGACGCGTTTTTATTGTTTTGTCTTCTTGACAGCAGCCCACCCATCCCGCCTGAAGAATGTCGCAAGCTGAGTGAAAATAACAAGACCGTGGTTAATCAGGGCCGCGACGACGCGGCCCGAATTTATCAAGGTGGTGAGCTGCAGCCGGTACAGGCGGCTGCGAACACACTGCTTCAGCAGATTGCCGATTGCGCCAAGCTGTTTGATGCCGCGGCCGGCACCGGTGAGTTCAGCGCCGCCTGGCAACGCAGCGCCGCACAGGTCAGAGGTCAGCAGCCACTGCCCTCGGCACAGGTGCTTGCGGACCTGGAGAATTCTGACCAATCCTATTTTCAGTTTGCCATGCAACAGTCGCGGGCCCATTCGCAATGGTTTGCTGACCACCCAATGGACCCGGCAAGACAGGAGTATTTTCACAACTGCGCCAAGCAATCGATTAGCCGGCAAGCGGAAATTGAGGCCGAGGACGATCAGGATTTTGAGAGCTTTCTAGCCGACTATTACACGCGCACTCAAGTTTGAATTATCTAGCCCACTTCAGCCTCGCCGGCGACAACCCGGGTCTGATCGTTGGCGCTCTGATGGGCGATTTTGTCAAAGGCCCGCTGAGCGGCCGCTTACCGCCTGACATCGAACGTGGTATCCGGCTGCATCGCCGGATCGACGCCTTGACTGATGACTACATCCGCTCGGCGAGTCTGCACAGGCTTTTCCCATCCAGGTATCGGCGTTTTGTCCCCATCCTTCTGGAGCTGTATTTTGACAGGGTCCTGATCGAACAGTGGTCACACTGGCATTCGCTGCCACTGGTTGAATTTAACCAGCGAACGCTGGTCTTGCTGGCGGAAAGGCAGGATCTGTTTTCAAAAGACTGCCACATTATGTATCGCCGCTTGCGCGACCACAGCCTGCTGGAGCGCTACGCCGAGCCGGAAACGCTGCAACGCATTCTGCAGGGAATCAACAGGCGCTTTGCCTTGGGTGATGAGCATGGAGACCTGACCGAAAACCTGCGCATCCTGCAACGTGAACACGCTACTGTGGCCGGGCATTTCGACTTGCTTTATCGGCAGTTGCGCCGACTTAACTCTGCACAATAAAGTTATCGAACAGCACGTCGGTAACCAGCTCGCCGCCTTCTTCCTCTTCAAGAAAAATATTCAGAGCGTTTAAGGCATCCTTACGCAACTGCTGGCGCCCCTCGTGTGAATTGACCGTCTCAGCCGTTTGCTGGCTGAACAAAAAGACCAGGGTGTCCCGCAAGCTGGGCATATGCCGTTCGACCCGCTGCATATGATCCAAAGATTCCACCCGCACCGACATCTCAACTTTCAGATAGTGCAGGCGACTGCCCAGCCCATAATTGGTCACGAACGGCTTGAATTTTACGTACTCGGGCCGTTCAAGCTGCTCCTGGGCAAAGGCCCCTGAAGCCAGGCTCAACAGCAATGCAAGAAAAAAAACAGAATAGCGTTTCATAATCAGGCTTTCCTTGGCAATGATTCCTGATACAAGCATAGTTGCTACAAGCCGTAAGTGCACAGCTTCGGCTACAATGTGGCGCATGAATCATCGAACAGGCGAACTATTCAATGGTCATTCCGTATTTGCGATTCCTGATGCTCGGGCTGTTTATTGTTTGTGCAGGCATGCTGGCCTTTGCCGTATTTTATCTGGAAGGCGTGCTCGGCCTGGAAGCCTGTCCGCTGTGCATGAGCCAGCGGGTGTTTTTTGCCGCCTGCGGGGTATTTGGCCTGCTTGCATTTTTGCACAACCCCGGTCTGCTTGGCCTGCGTATTTACGCACTGCTGATCGCGCTGTCAGGCGCTCTGGGTGCGGCATTGGCCGGCCGGCACCTGTGGCTGCAAAGCCTGCCACCGGAATTGGCGCCGGCCTGCGGCCCCAGCCTGGCTTATATGCTGGAGGCTTTTCCGCTCAGTGAAGCTCTGCAATTAATGTTGATGGGCGACGGCAACTGTTCCGAAACCGTTTGGCGCTTTCTGGGAATAAGCATTCCCGGCTGGTCCATGATCGCCTTTATCGCGATAATTCTCTTCGCACTGGCCAGCCTGTTTCAGCGCAGTCGCTGAACACGCAAAGTCAACTGTATTAGTTGGTCTTGCTGTCACCGCTATGCTGACCTATATTTGGAAAAAAGTAGTACTGATGCGCCCTGTGGCGCGATGAGAGCACAATGACCGGCGGCGAATCCGACAAGTTAGAGCACGCAATTAACAACTGGTTACAGGAACGACAGGAGCTGATCGTGCTGTATTGCTCGGTGTGCGGTGTGCATCAGCAAATTCAGGACTCCGACACCAAAATTCAGCGCTTGAAAACTTTTTGCCAAATTCTGGTTGATTATTGTTCGGCCGGCCACTTCGAGGTGTTTCCGGAACTGCTCAAAACTGTTACCTCACAGGGCGAAGAGCTGGCCAGTAGCGCCAACACGCTGTTGGGCAAAATCCAGGATACAACCGATATTTCCCTCGATTTCAATGATCGCTACGAAACCGAAGAGCTGCCACCGGAGGTTCTTGAGCCACTGGCACGCCACCTGTCCAAGTTGGGACAGGCGCTGGAACAGCGCTTTGATTATGAGGATCAGCTGGTCGAAATTCTGCTGCAACCTTCATCAGCGGTTGCCTGAGGCAACCTTCCTTACTCCGAAAGGGCTGCTAGACTTACTATAGAACGTCAGCCAACAAAGCCCGAAACATGCCGATTGACTCAAGGAAGAGTGCTCAGCGCATCAGCTGCCTGATACTGGTTTTCTGTCTGCTGCCAGGCTGTGGCTCGGGCGAACCACCTGCGCGATCCCTGGAGGTTGCTGCGCAAGGTCTGTACTCGGCCAGCCTTTCCGCGGATGGCTCGCACGCTGCAGTAGGCTCTCTGAACCACGGCGGCAGTCTGTGGGACCTCGGGGACAACGAGCGCAAATACAACTGGAACCATGCGGAGGGCGAATTCAGCAACCTGACGGCCGTGGCATTTTCACCCGAAGGCCAGTATGCGGTTACAGCCGACTATCAAAACATGGTGCTCTGGGAAGTACCCACTGGCCGTGGCATTCGGTTCTGGAACTCTCCGGATGAACTGCTCGATATTGCGCTGATGCCCGATGCCCGATATGCCTTGCTGGGCCTGGCCAATTACACCGCTGTACTGTTCGACATCCAGGCAGGCGGTGTGCGGCGGGTATTCAATCACGCCAACCGGGTACGCAGCGTGTCCCTGAGCGACGATGGCCAATTGGCCGTTACCGGTTCTGAGGACAACACCGCCAAACTGTGGAATGTGGAGAGCGGTGAGCTACTGCACACCATTACCCACGAGGACGAAGTGCGTCTGGTACAGATTTCCCCTAAAGGCGACCTGGCCTTGAGTGTCAGCAAATACGACAGGGCAC
>JAUIHW010000088.1 GCA_030431775.1 Gammaproteobacteria bacterium | reverse complement strand
GATTGACCTGAACAATCACCTGCGATGGTGCAGTGCCGCCCCAATGGTTGCGAGCGGCCAAGGCTCCTTCCAGACTCAACACCCCATAAACATCGCTATCAATCAAATCTGAAAAGCCCTGGAGAGTTGCCAATTCAATATCGGCCAGGTCGCAACCCTGCTGCACGGCGAACGCGACGGCCTTGCCGACCACTTCGTGGGCATCGCGAAACGCCAGACCCTTGCCAACCAGGTAGTCTGCCAGATCGGTTGCCGTGGCATAGCCTTGCAAAGTGGCCTGGCGCATTGCCTGAGGGCGGGTTTCAATGGCCGGCATCATGTCAGCAAAGGCGCGCAGACAATCGCGAACCGTATCTACAGTATCGAAGATCGGTTCTTTGTCTTCCTGGTTATCCTTGTTATATGCCAATGGCTGAGACTTCATCAGCGTCAGCAAGGCTACCAGATGGCCGCTCACCCGGCCGCTCTTGCCGCGAACCAGCTCAGGAACATCGGGGTTTTTCTTTTGCGGCATGATCGAGGATCCCGTGCAGAAACGATCCGGCAGGTTAATGAAGCTGAACTGAGCCGATGCCCACAGTACCAACTCTTCAGAGCAGCGGGACAGGTGCATCATCAACAGGCTGGCGGCCGCGCAAAACTCTATGGCGAAATCGCGATCGCTGACTGCATCCAGTGAATTGTCGCAGGGCCGGCTGAAGCCCAGTGCCTTGGCTGTGGCATAGCGATCGATCGGGTAGCTGGTGCCGGCCAGGGCCGCAGCACCCAGAGGGCATATGTTGATCCGCTGCCGACAGTCCAGCAGGCGCTGATAGTCGCGTTCAAGCATCTCGTACCAGGCCAGCATATGGTGCCCAAAGCTGACTGGCTGGGCTGTCTGCAGGTGCGTAAAGCCCGGCATAACCGTTGCCGCTTCCTGCTCTGCCAGGTCCACCAGGCCATGCTGCAAACGGCTTAGCTCAGCACAGATGTCATCAAGCGCTGATCGCAGATACAGCCTGATATCGGTTGCCACCTGGTCATTCCGGGAACGCCCAGTGTGCAGCTTTTTGCCGGCAACCCCGATTTTGGCGGTGAGCGCTGCCTCAATATTCATGTGCACGTCTTCCAGTGCGGTAGACCAGCTGAATGTTCCCTGAGCAATCTCTGACTCTATTTCAGCGAGACCTTGCTGTATGGCCAGCAGTTCGTCGCTGGTAAGAATACCCTGCTGGCATAACATGTGAGCGTGCGCGAGCGAACCGCGGATATCCTCCCTGTATAGGCGGCGGTCGAAGTGTTCAGACGCGGTGAAGCGCTGCACAAAGTCGTCAGTGGCCTCGCTAAAGCGTCCACCCCAGCTGGTATTGGTCTCCTCGTTCATGGTCTCTAATGCTCTATAGCCGTGCAGCCAGGCAGTATATCAGCTGCACAAGGGTTTGCTTTGGCGCTGAGCTGTGCTTTGGTACTGGCGGGCAGTCCGACTAGAATGAAATGATGAGCAAACAACAAGGCAGCCCAGCAAGCAAACCCGTAGCCTCAGTGAGCAGCAATTTCAGCCTGCCCAATCTGTGTCGGGCACAGCCGCTATTTGTGTTGATTGTGATTGCCCAGCTGCTGGTTCTGGTACACACCCTATTGCTGGCACCCCTGAGTGTGTTCGACTGGGAGCAGTTCGCAAAAGCCTCGTTCTATGTGCTCTGGAACGTCTTGTTATGTGCGGCTGTGCTGTGCGTCCTGCGACCGGTGATTCAACGCCAGCCGTTTACCCTGGGGGCGGTTCTCGCCTATGGGCTGATACTGCTGGTGTCACTGGGGTTTAATGCGATCACGCAGCTGTTGGCACACCATTATTTGCGATCGGCTCCGAGTGCTTTTCAATGGGACTGGCAGGCCAGTATCGCAGCCACGCTGGTGGTGGCTGTTCTCGGCGGTATTGCACTGCGTTACATGTATTTACAGCAGCAGGTGCAGGAGCAGGCGCAGGCCCGACTGCAGGCGCAGATCCAGGCCTTGCAGTCGCGAATTCGGCCGCATTTTTTGTTTAACAGTATGAACATTGTTGCCAGCCTGATTGGCTCCGATCCTGTTCGTGCCGAACGCGTGATAGAGGATATTTCCGAGCTTTTTCGTGCCAGTTTGCGCGCTGGCGATCAATTGGTAACGCTCGGTGATGAGTTGGAGCTGGGACGAAATTACCTGCGCATTGAGCAATTGCGCCTTGGTGACCGGCTGCAGGTAAGCTGGCAGGTTGATGAGCGACTGCTGCCAGTCAAGATGCCCTCGTTGACCCTCCAGCCGCTGTTGGAAAACGCCGTTTATCATGGGATACAACCGCGCCTGGACGGCGGCACGGTTGAAATTTCAGGCACTCTTGAGGCCGGCCGCCTCCGCATTCAGATCGTCAATCCACTCCCTGAGGACTCTTCGGCCTCTGATGAACAATTGCCTCGCGGCAACCGCATGGCCCTGGCCAACACCCTGGCCAGACTGCAAGCGCATTTCGGTCAGGATGCGGAAATTAAAACATTCCGTGATGAACATCGATTTTTCGTGGAATTAGGCTATTCTGTTAAAAAGTAACACTTCAAATAACCAATAAGGCAATGGCGCGAACATGAATGTCTTAATTGTTGATGATGAGCCCCTCGCACGAGACCGGCTCAAGAGAATGGTCAATGACACCCGTGACTGGACAGTAGTTGCCGAGGCGAGCAATGGGCAGGAAGCCATATTGCAATGGGAACGGACCAGGCCAGATGTCATTCTAATGGACATTCGAATGCCGCAGATGGATGGTTTGTCTGCAGCCCGGCAGATCGTGGCCAATGATGAAGCGCCGGCGATTATTTTTTGCACAGCCTACGATGAGTACGGGGTTGAGGCCTTTGATGCTGAAGCGGTAGGTTATCTGCTCAAGCCGGTTCGCCAGGAAAATCTGGAATCCGCGCTGCGCAAGGCACAGCGGCTGAACCGGCTGCAACTGAATGCCATTTCGGCTGCCAATGATGCCAGTTGTGTGGTCAAGCAGCGCGAACATATTACGTCTCGCTCCCGACGCGGCATCCAGATGGTGCCCTTCAACAGCATTCGGGTTTTCCGTGCAGACCATAAATACGTCACGGCGTACCATGATGAAGGCGAGTTATTGATCGATGATACGCTGAAAGAGCTGGAAGCCGAGTTTCCCGACAAGTTGATTCGTGCCCACCGTAACTCCCTGGTCGCCATCCAATATATTTTGGGCATGGAACGCAACCATGAAGGTGTACAGTGTCTGGTTCTGGAGGGTACTGACCTTCGGCCTCAGGTTAGCCGCCGCCATTTGCCCAAGGTTCGTAAGCTTCTGCAAACGCTGTAAAGCGCCGCTTCACCAACGACTGATCAAAGCCGCTTTGTAGCGGCTTTTTTGTTGCTTAGTGCCGTAAGGCATGGCAAGGCTGGCCTGTGCTTCGTATCATGGCGTTTTATTGACGTGATAGGGCCATGGCAGACAAATTGCGAATAGCTACCCGCAAGAGCCCGCTGGCGCTCTGGCAGGCCGAATATGTTCAGCAGGCATTGCTGGTGGCTCACCCGGGCTTGTCGGTGGAGCTGGTGCCAATGAGTACCCGCGGTGACAAAATTCTGGATACGGCCTTGTCAAAAATTGGCGGTAAGGGCTTGTTTATCAAGGAGCTCGAGCAGGCCTTGCTGGAAGATCGAGCCGATATTGCCGTACACTCGATGAAAGATGTTCCGATGAGCTTTCCAGATGGCCTGAAGCTTGGTTCGATTTGTCGTCGCCATTCACCCTATGATGCATTTGTTTCCCCTGGCTACGGAGCAGTAGCCGAGCTGCCTGAGGGCGCCCGAGTGGGGACCTCCAGCCTGCGTCGGCGCTGTCAGTTACTTAATCGTCGGCCTGATCTGCAGGTGCTGGATTGTCGTGGCAATGTAAACACCCGGCTTGGCAAGCTCGATGACGGCCAGTATGACGCGATCATACTGGCCGAAGCCGGCTTAACTCGGCTGGGCATGGAGTCCCGTATCCAGGAGGTTCTGGCCGCTGAAGACAGCTTGCCGGCACCTGGCCAGGGGGCGATAGGTATAGAGCACCGCAGCGATGATCATTCTGTGTTGGCACTGCTGGAGGCATTAAATGATCCGCAAACGGCCTGTGAGATAAGCGCAGAACGCCGCCTGAATGAAGTGCTGGAAGGCGGTTGCCAGGTACCCATCGCGGCGTTTGCCATAACCGAGGGGGAAACCCTGTGGTTACGCGGGCGGGTGGCAAGCTTGGGGGGCGAGCGAGTCCTGGAGGCCGAGGGTCGCATGCCGCGACAGCGGGCCGGCGATTTGGGTGAGCAGGTGGCCCGCGATTTGTTACGTCAGGGTGCGGACGCCATTTTACAGGCCGTGTATGCCGGGCAATGAGCTGGCTGGTTTGTCGATTCTGCTGACCCGCCCAGCGGGGCAGGCCGAGGCATGGGCTGCGGAGCTGACCCGCCTTGGAGCCGAGGTAACCCACATTCCCTCTTTACAAATAGAAGCGTTGCCAAAGCCCGCTAAGTTGGAAGCTGATCTGGGGGCGTGTGACATCGGAATTTTCGTCAGTAGCAATGCCGTGATGGCATTGTCGAGCCTGCTAACTGACCAGCGGCTCAAACAGAAAATTCGCTGGTATGGGGTTGGCCAGAAAACGCAACAGACCGCTGCGGAAGAGGGATTCAGGCTGATAACGGCAGAGGCTTACAACAGCGAGACCCTGCTGCAACATGCGGACCTGCAATCGGTAGCAGGCCAGTCCTGCAGCATTATTCGCGGGCTTGGTGGTCGGCCAGATCTGGCCCGAGTACTGGCAGAGCGGGGAGCTGAAGTGAAGCTCTGTGAATTGTACCGGCGAGCCTGCGCATGGCAGAATAGTGCTACTCTGGCATCGTATCTGGCCGCGCAGGCAAGCACCAAGGAAGGTGAATTGATTATCAGCGCAACCAGCGTCGACAATTTAAATTACACCTTTTTACTTGCAGAAAAAGCTGAAATGGCCGGCAATATAACCAGGGCTACATTTTTGGTGCCCGGGGAACGGGTAGCGCTGGCCGCCCGTCAGCTCGGCCTGAATCAAATCGTGTTGGCACGCAGTGCACGACTCGCTGATATAGTATATTCACTCAAATCGTGGTGGGCAGAACGACAATGACTGACAATGAACAGCAGGCTGGGGAGAGCGCTGCATTAGAAGCAGACAAGGGAACAAACGACGCACAGTCCGCCTCGGAAAATGCGAAAGCATCTAAAGTGGCTGAGCACAAGCGCCCCAAAGTGGGCCTGCTGTGGTTTTTTGTGCTGCTCACGCTATTGGCCAGCGCGGCGGCAGGCTATGGTGTGTATTACCTTTGGCAGCAATCCGGCCAATCAGCCGCTCAGCAAGCCAACAAGTTTGAGCAAAGCGAAACAGCCATTATCGGTCTGCGTGATGACCTGAACAGTCTGGAAGACAGCGTGGGTGATCAGCAGGCCCAGCAAAGTGCAAAAAGTGCAGAGGTTGCGGAGCAGTTTGCCCTGCTGGAAAAATCCCTGCAGAAGCAGAACAGGCACATCAAGGAGCTCAGTGCGTCCAACCGCGACCAGTGGCTGCTTGCCGAGGTTGAGTATCTGCTGCGGCTGGCCAATCAACGCATTCTGATGAGCAAGGACAGCAGCGGAGCGCTGGCCATGCTGGACTCGGCCGACCGAATTCTAAAGGAGATTGACGACGTCAGCTTGCATGCGGTACGTCGTGCCATCGCCGATGATATGGCCAGCTTGCGGCATCTTGAACAGGTGGATGTGGATGGTATTTATCTTAAGCTGGCGGCACTGGCCGATCAGAGTGAAAGCCTGGATTTATATGAAATCCCGGAATTCTCTACTCCGGAGTCGGAGCTCGAACTGTCCAGTGCGGAGTTGAAGCCCTGGAAAGAACGCCTGCAAGATGCCTGGGTCGCGGTCAGGAATGCCTTCAGTAAGGCCTTCATCATTCGCCATGACCGTGAGCAGGTGGAAGCCATGCTGCCGCCACAGGAAGAGCTCTATCTGCGGCAGAACTTAAGGCTGATGTTAGAGCAAGCACAGCTAGCGCTGCTTTCAAGGCAACCAGGTATTTATCAAAGCAGCTTGGAAAAGGCTCAGCGCTGGATTGCCCAGTACTTTTTAATTGACAGCGATGCCACTCAAGCCGCGCTTGAATCTCTGTCGGGTTTGGCCGCGGTTCAGGTCGATCCGCCATTACCGGATATATCGGGCTCTTTCCGCGCACTGAAAAAATACCAGCGCGATCAGGAAAACAGCCGGCCTGGCCTACAATACCAGCCCGAACCCGAGCCTCAGGAAGAAAGCAGCAGCGATCAGGCGCCTGAGCAAGTGGTTCCAGCGGAGCAGAATTCAACCGAGGCTCCGGAAGCAGCATAAGGGCAGCGTTATGGTCAAGTTCTTTATCTATGCACTGATAGTCACAGCTCTGGTGATTGGCCTGTCCATGCTCATTCAGCGTGACGCCGGCTATATTCTGGTGTCTTATGATCAGCTTAGCATCGAGTCCAGCCTTTGGGCCGGCCTGCTTGCTATCGTTCTACTTCTATTGCTTATCTACTGGTTGATTCGTCTGGTGCTGAAAGTGCGCTATTCGGGGCGCAGTCTGCAACACTGGCGTGAAGGAAGACAGGCGCGGCGCAATGAAGTGCGTATTACTCAGGGATTGATCCAGTTTATGGAGGGTAAGTGGAAAGAATCAGAAAAGACTTTTGCGGCCGGCGCTGAACGCTCCCCTACCCCATTGCTCAGCTATTTGATGGCAGCGCGAGCCAGCGCAGCGGCGGGAGATCGGGCGCGAAGCGAGGAGTATCTGCAGCGCGCCGAAGCAGCCACGCCGGAAGCGCGCCTGGCGATTGGCCTGACACAGTCTGAAATGCAACTGCGGCGCGGCGAATATGAAAGCTGCCTGGCTAATCTAAACAGGCTGCGCACCGAACAACCGGATAATAGCCTGGTGATGGCTATGTTGGCCGAAGTTTATCAGGGCTTGGGCGACTGGGAAAATCTACAGCAATTGCTTCCCGAGCTTCGCAAACAGCAGGCCCTGTCGGCAGAGAAGCTCGCGGAGTTTGAACGTGACTGTCACCGTGAGTTGCTGAAAAACTCGCAATCCAGCGCTGTGCTGGAGCAACGCTGGGGTGCCTTGCCGAAGCCCATGAAAAAAGACCCGCAGCTTATCGCCGTGCACGCCCAATCACTGGCTGGCCTCGGTCAGCAGGATGAAGCGGAATCCCTGCTACGAACTGTACTGAAAAAGAACTGGTCGTCAGAGTTGGCCGCACTCTATGGCAAAGTTCGTGCGAGTGAGCCCGACAAACAGCTTGCGGTTGCGGAGGGTTGGCTCAAGCAGCACCCGGAAAATCCTGAGCTGTTGTTGGCGTTGGGTCGAATTTGCAGTGCCAGCGAGCAGTGGCAAAAAGCAAAGGACTATTTCTCTTCCAGCCTGGCCATACAGCCAGACTCAGCAGCTTACGCAGAATTGGGTGCGGTGTTGGCGCAGCTGGGTGAGGCCGAGGCCAGTCGCGAGCAGATTCAGAAAGCCCTGAGCCTTGAACCCGCTGCGACAAAATCGGTACCCGCATTGCCGCCCGCTGCAGATTAACTCCTAGCTCTCAAGGGAGTCAGCCAGGTCTTCCCACAGCGTGTCCACCCGCTGCTTGACAGCGTCAGTCATTTGAATAGGGCGGCCCCATTCGCGCTGGGTTTCACCGGGCCACTTGTTGGTTGCATCCAGGCCCATTTTTGAACCCAGGCCTGCCACGGGCGAGGCAAAGTCCAGATAGTCGATGGGAGTGTTCTCAGCGACGATCGTATCGCGTTGCGGGTCCATGCGGGTGGTTATGGCCCATATAACATCGTTCCAGTCCCGCGCATTAACATCGGCATCTGTGACGATCACAAATTTGGTGTACATGAACTGGCGCAGGAATGACCATACACCGAACATGATGCGCTTCGCATGGCCGGGGTATTGCTTGTTAATGGTTACCACCGCCAAGCGATAGGAACAGCCCTCCGGTGGCAAATAGAAATCGACAATTTCCGGAAACTGCTGGCGCAGCAACGGCACAAAGACCTCATTAAGAGCAACCCCAAGCACGGCGGGCTCGTCCGGAGGTCGGCCGGTGTAGGTGCTGTGGTATATGGGCTGGGGCCGGTGGGTAATTCGTTCTACAGTGAATACCGGAAAGCGCTCCACTTCATTGTAATAACCGGTGTGATCGCCGAACGGCCCTTCGTCAGCTGTCTCTTCAGGGTGGATATGCCCTTCCAGCACGTATTCAGCCGTCGCCGGGATTTGCAATTCATTGCTAACACACTGCCCAAGTTCGGTCTTTGCACCCCGTAACAGTCCGGCGAACGCATACTCGGATAAAGTATCCGGTATCGGTGTAACGGCTGCTAAAGTAGTAGCCGGATCCGCTCCGAGTACCACGGCTACCGGAAAGGGCTCACCCGGCCTGGCTTGCTGCCAATCGCGATAGTCCAAAGCACCGCCGCGATGGGATAACCAGCGCATAATCAGCTTGTTCCTACCGATCAGCTGCATTCGATAAATGCCGAGGTTCTGCCGCTCTTTGTTCGGGCCGCGGGTAACCACCAGGGGCCAGGTGATCAGTGGCCCGGCATCGCCTGGCCAGCAGGTCTGGATCGGCAAGCTATACAGGTCAAGCTCATCCGCTGCAAGCTGAACAGTTTGCACGACCGGATTACGAACCTGCTTTGGGCTCATGGTCAGAACTTTGCGAAACATGGGCAGTTTTTCCCAGCCGTCGCGCAAGCCTTTGGGCGGCTCGGGTTGCCTAAGCGCGGCCAGCAGCTCACCCAAGTCGCGAAGGTGGGCAATGCTGTCCTGGCCCATACCATAGGCAACCCGTTGCTCGGTGCCAAACAGGTTGCCCAGAACAGGGGTGTCGAAACCGATCGGGTTTTCAAACAGTAAGGCCGGGCCGCCGCGGCGTAACACACGGTCACAAAGCTCGGTCATTTCAAGCCTAGGATCAACCGGGTGCTGGATACGTTTCAGCTCGCCTTTGTTTTCAAGAAAGGCTATAAACTCGCGCAGGTCTTTGTACTGGACGGTACTCACGCCACGGACGGGAGGATGGCCGTCACTTGCGTTTCATGGACAGGAAAAACTCTTCATTGGTTTTCGTGTCCTTGAGTTTGTCCAGCAGAAACTCTACGGCCGGCAAATCCTCCATTGAATGCAGGAGTTTGCGTAATATCCACATTTTCTGCAGCTCTTCTTCGCTGGTCAGCAGTTCTTCCCGACGGGTACCAGAGCGACGAATATTGATTGCGGGGTAGATTCGTTTCTCTGCGGCTCGTCGGTCCAGGTGCAATTCCATATTGCCGGTGCCCTTGAACTCCTCGTAGATAACCTCATCCATCTTCGAGCCGGTATCGATCAGAGCGGTGGCAATAATTGTCAGGCTGCCGCCTTCCTCAATATTACGCGCCGCACCGAAGAAACGCTTCGGGCGTTCCAGCGCGTGTGCATCAACACCACCGGTCAGCACTTTCCCTGACGATGGCACTATGGTGTTGTAGGCACGGGCCAGTCGGGTGATGGAGTCCAGCAGAATAACCACATCTTTTTTATGCTCAACCAGGCGCTTGGCTTTCTCGATCACCATCTCGGCCACCTGTACGTGCCTGGAAGGCGGTTCATCAAAGGTGCTAGCCACTACTTCCGCTCGAACCGAGCGGGCCATCTCGGTAACCTCTTCGGGCCGCTCGTCGATCAGCAGCACGATTATGTAACATTCGGGGTTATTGCGAATAATGGATTGTGCAATGCCCTGCATCATTAAGGTTTTACCGGCTTTCGGTGGTGACACAATCAAGCCGCGCTGGCCTTTACCGATGGGTGCTGTGAGGTCAATGATTCGGCCGGATAAATCCTCGGTACTGCCGTTACCAACTTCAAGTACAAGCCGCTCCTGAGGGAACAGCGGTGTAAGGTTTTCAAACAGTATTTTCTGGCGTGAATTGTCAGGCTTGGTGAAGTTGATTTCGCTGACTTTCAATAACGCGAAGTAACGTTCGCTGTCTTTTGGTGGGCGGATTTTTCCGGATATGGTGTCGCCGGTTCTCAGATTGAAACGGCGGATCTGACTGGGCGACACATAAATGTCATCAGGCCCTGCCAGATAGGAACAGTCTGCTGAACGCAGAAAGCCAAACCCGTCCTGCAGTATTTCCAGCACCCCATCACCATAAATGTCCTCGCCGCTTTTGGCATGCCGCTTCAGGATAGAAAAGATAATATCCTGTTTGCGTGAGCGGGCGATGTTGTCCAGGCCAACTTCGCGGGCGATTTCCACCAGTTCATTGACAGGTTTGGTTTTTAGATCAGTTAAGTTCATAGGCGAGTGGTTTT
>JAUIHW010000087.1 GCA_030431775.1 Gammaproteobacteria bacterium | reverse complement strand
CGACGAGGAAATTGTGCGCCTGACCGAACGCGAGCACGAAGTGCTCACGCTGATCGCCAAGGGTTACACGGTCAAGAAAGTAGCCGGGCTGCTGGATATTAGCGTGAATACCACGGCGGGTTATGTGAAAAACATATACCGTAAACTGAATATCAGCAGCCGGGCCGAGGCGACGCTGGAGGCGTCGCGCTTGGGTTTAATCAACCTGGATCCTGGTTGACTACCGCTTTCAACATTATTCGTGGCACACTCGCAAATTCTGTCGGGTCTGCCTTTAGCCCCATTAGCGCAACATTGACTGGAGCATTTGGGTCTTGTGAAACCACTGTCATTAAGAGCTGTTGCGGAAACCCCTGTGGGCAATTTTCACCAAAGCTGCCTACAAACAGGGGCATTCCGAAAGTCTGCTGGGTAGTTTCCACTGAGCTGGTACATACCAGCTCCGAAGCCTCATTCAGCAGCCTAATTACTCCTTCTGGCGTGATTTCTACGCTGTGGTCGACCAAGGCCCCCAGTGCAACTGACTGAACAATGGAAAATATACCGGCGAAAGCTTCCACGGCAGCAGCCAGGCCGGTAATCGTATCCCGATTCACTGCCAGAGTTCCCTGCTCGCTTTGGTCAGTCGTGAAATTTGTACCGAAACCGGCGAAAGTGAAATTGCCGTTTTGGCCAACGAAGCTCCGGTTTTCCAACACCGCACCAGTACTGGCATTAATTCTTCTAACGAAACCGGTAGTTGCTATTAGCACACCATCGCTGTCGACCCCCTCACCAGCTGTAATAACTATTTCGAGAACGTCATTGGGATCATTAACATTTTGTGCCAAAAAGACCCAGCAATCATTGTCCAGAATTACGCCAAGGGATACCTGGTAGTTTTCTCCAAACAAGGAAGCGGTACCGCTAGTGTAAATCCCTTTTACATCATCCTCTGCCCGATCTGTGAACACGAAGTCTACGTCAAGAAGTTGATCAACAAAGGGCTCTTGCCGCAACCGTTCTGTCGGTACAATTTGAATGATGCATGTGCCATTGATACCCCCTAATGGGCATCCCCGTATGTCGAGCAAACGTTCATCCGGTGCCGCTTGAGCAATGGCGATTATTTGCTCTCCACCCAGCGCCCTGAAATCAAATAGATTGTCGCGCGTCACAGTCATATCAAACGCGCCGTTGACGAATACCAATGCCACGCTGTCGGGATCAAATAATACCCTGGATTTTTTTGGTTGCTCACTGCTGGCCAAAAGTGTTGGCTGAGCCGCGCCCTGCTGCCCTAACTCCCCATCCCCTATGACTCTAATTTGCACATCACACGCTGCCAAACCGGCAAATATCAGCATGACGGCAAATGTACGGACTGCTGTAATTGGTTTCCCTGGCATGAATCCTTCCCCCCTGGTGCTGACTAAGGTCCTTTTCAATCGGTTCAATCTATCCTGCGCCTGCATGGGTCTACCTCCAGTTGTAGCTTGAACGCCTGGAGAGATTATCCGCGCAGCTATTGAACAATTCACACCCCTAAATAGGGGGGGCTTTACAGATCCAGCTGTAAACGATGGCTCAGCCCGCCGGTAGGGCCAGCCCTGGATTGAAGGCGAGCACCAAGCTTGTCAGCGCGACGCTGCAAGCCGCCAAGGCCACGACCCGGCGTTGGCTGGGCCGGCAGGCCGCAGCCGTTGTCGGCGAATTCGAGAACGAGCTGAGCATGCTGGTAATCCGCTTGAAAACGAACTCCGGTAGCACCTGAATGGCGAATGGTGTTGCTCAAGCACTCACGCAGAATTTTGCTGATATTGTAGGCTTGTTCTCCGCTGATTCGGGCCGGCTCAGTGACATGAATCCGGCTGTCGTAGCGTAAGTTAGCCGTCTGACAGCGGCTTTCCATCTCATTGCCCTGTTCATTAAGGAAGCTCTCCAGATCGGCCGTTTCATGCGGTTTATTAGCAACGATTTCGCGGATATCGGCCAGCGCGTCCCGGGCCAGCGCAGCCTCCTGCTCTGTCTGTGCTCCGTACACCAGCGATAGCAGCTTGGCGCCCACATCATCGTGCAAGTCCTGATAAATACGCTCGCGTTCGCGCACCTCGGCCAATTCCTCCTGGTGGCGGCTTTCCAGCAGCTGCTTTTGCGCGGTGGCGTAGCGGGAAATCAGATAACTGGCAAGAATGATGAACATGATCGGCGCGCCGAACTGCAGCAGGTAGAAGCGGGTTTGCCATTGGTCCGACACCACCGGCACGCTATGGCGAATCAGGTCATTAATACCCAAGCCGAGCACACCGATCACGCACAATCCCAGCACCAGCGCATCACGGTTGCGCTCGCGCCAGTATAAGTAAAACAACCATAGATTCAGGTAAGCAATCGCCGCCAGCGTGAGCATATGCAGCTTGCTCGACACCGTATTAATCTGGTCAAAATCGATGACCGCATAAATGACGCTTGCAACAGTGGTATACGCAATCAGTCCATACTCCAACCACGGCCGCCGAATGCCGGCAAAGCGGTGGCCAAACACCACAAAGAACACAGCCACCCATTCGATATTGGTATGAATAAGCCACCACCAGGTACGAGCATTGATGGGTATATCGCGCAAGAAAAGATTTACACAATAAAATGACCAGCTGAATGCGGTGAGTGCAAAAAACAGGTTGGTGCTGTTACGTTCCACCAAGAGCCAGAAACTGATACCAAACAATCCAGTAAGAAAAGCAATGATAAAAAATATCTGGCTGAGAGTAGTCTGAATAAACACCTGTCGCTCGTAGCGTGGCAATAGGGTTTGATAGTCCCCCACTTGCATAGCCACAAGATGCGCAAACGCCGGGTACACTCTTAGGCGAATATAGAGGTAGTTTGCCGAGTCGCTGCGCCAGGCCGTGGTCGGCAATACAAAAAACAAAGGGCGATGCATGTTGCGTGCCACGGGCTCGTCGAAAGAGCCACCGCTGCCGACAAACTCATTGTTCAGGTAAACAAGCGCATTGGTCGACAGCCGCTGTAAATAAACAGCCTGGGTGCGAGCAGGGGGCGCATCAGGTAATTTGTAGCGATACCAACCAGTCCAGGCCTGTTCCCAGCGTTTGTCTTCATGCCAGCGATCAGGCAGCGTGATGGTTCGCCAGGCGGCGTCCTCGGCTGGTGGAGTTTCGCTTTGCGCCAGACTGAAGTCGATATTGCGAACCTGTACAAAAGCATCCGACGCCAGTGAGACAGCGGAATAAAACAACAAGCACAGCAGTATCGATAATCGGCACACTCTGCAGCCCACGCATTATTCTTGTAATAGCGGGCATGCTACCGAATCCTTCGCTTTAAGGGAAACGAACTCGACCTTGCAGTGCTATGCTTCTCGGGCGGGTAACCGAAGAAAAATGGGTGCCCGTCAGCAAGGGCACATCGGCGCCATAGTTGGCCACCTCAATCTCATCGGTCAGGTTTTTACCGATCAGCGCCAGCTCCCACCGGCCATTCTGGTCGCCAATGGCAAGCCGCGCTTCCACCGTGACATTTGCGTCCACCGATTCCAGAGGGTCATTGTCCCCGGCAAAGCTCACATTGTCGGTAAATGCAGTATTGAGTCTGCCAGTAAAAACCAGTCGGTCGTTCAATGAGCGATGGTATTGAACATAGACATTGCCGGAGTAGTCCGGCGCAAAAAAGGTGCTCACGCCGGCCAGATCCTGCGAGCACGGCGGTAAACCGGCGATGCGAGCCCGGGTTTCATCCTCGGCAAGACACGGCGCGTTCGGAAAACGGTCGTAGCTGCTGTCCAGCAACGCCAGCGCACCGCCTACTGTTAAGCGATCGGTGAGCCGCCAGGCGCCATCCAGTTCCAGGCCCTGAGATGTGACTTCTGCAGCATTTTGCACATCAAAGCCAACACCGTTAAAAATACTGACCTGCAGGTCTTCGTATTGGGTATGGAACAACGCCACGTTCAGGCGGCCCGCGCCGCTGGCAAACCTGAATTTACCACCGAGCTCAATCGTCAACGCAGTTTCGTCTCCAAACTCGAATCGACTGAAGTCGTCGCCGGTTTGCTGCACATTGAACCCACCGGCCTTGAAGCCCTGGGCAACGCTGAGGTACAACGCTCCCTGATCGGTAACATCCCAGCTGATTCGCCCGGCCGCACTGAGGTTGGTTTTATCGCGCTTTCCGGAAAACTGGTGAATCGCATTGCCAAAGAATATCCGGTTGGCTAATAGTGCGTTTTGCTCTGCTGCATTTACTGTACTCGGGTCGCGTGGCTCGCCCGCGGCGTTAAACAAAACGAAATCCTGGTCTCCAGTTTTCTGATCTTCCGTCCAGCGCAGGCCCAGCATCAGGCGAAGTCGATCGTTCAAATGCCAGGTACCTTCGGCATAGGCCGACAGCGTCTCATTGTTTTGCTGATAATCGCTTTGGCTGAAACCGGAAATCTGGCAGGCTAAACTGACCAGCACAGCGCCGCGTAACGGATTTTGGAGGTTGGCCAGAATCGGCTGCAGACCAGCCGGGCCGCCTGCCAGTAAACCACCAAACAAAGTGTTCAGAGCCGTACAACCGAGCGGGTTGGTGACCGGCTCGCCATCGAGCACCTGGGAACGTATCTGCAATGCCTCGGAGAACACACTGCCATTGAGCACATTACGCCGCGACGTGCGGTAGTCGCTGTCCTGATAGTAGGCACCCGCCACCCACTCAAAACGCTCACCGGGTGCGGACACCCAGCGCAGCTCATGGCTATACTGCTCATACTCATCCTCGGGAGTCAATGTGACCAGCAGGTTGAGCGGTGAAAAATCAGAATCAATCAGTCGCTCAAACTCGAACTGTGAATAACCGCCAATGTAAGTGAGCGTGTGTTCGCCCAACTGCACATCCAGACGAGCCAGCGCATTTCGCGTATCGGTATTGTCAAAAGCGTCTTCGCCACGGCCGGAGAAATCAGTCGGTGCACCACCAAAAGACGTGTACTGGTCCAGCTGAAACTCAAAGCCAGGGTCAGCTGCCTGCAGTGAAGGAAGAAACCCCTCCGGTACCGCACTGAGCTGGGTGTTCATGCCGAGCGTATCAAACCGCCCGTCTTCATACTTGATGGCCAGCGTTGCATTATCCGCAAGATCCGCCTCCAGCCAGCCACGAAACACTCGCTCCTCGCGGCTGAACGCATCTTCCGGAGCGCCCACCAGGCTGTTTTCTAAAAAGCCGTCAAACTGCAGATCGCTGGCCGCGAAACGAGCTCGCACACGGTCGTTGAATGGCAGGTTTACTGCGGCTGACAAGCGGCGCTCGCCATGTTCTGGCTCATACAGCGCCTCCACATAGCCGGAGAATTCATCCGTGGGCCTGGAAGTAGTGATGTTTACCGCACCCGCAATAGTGTTCTTGCCAAACAGTGCGCCCTGCGGACCTCGCAACACCTCAACCCGCTCGATATCCAGAAAAGGCGCGCGAAACTGGCGACCGCGACCACCGTAGATTTCATCAACAAACAAACCGACTGACTGCTCAAAGCCGTCATTGGAGCCAGACCCAATACCACGAATAAAAACCCAGGTGGCAATGACATTGTTGTCGGTCATCTGGAAATTGGGAACCATGACCTGCATATCGTTCAGCGAGCTTAAGTTGGCATCGCGCAGTTCATCTCCGCTAACAACCGCCACCGAGATCGGGACGTCCTGCAGACTCTCCGCTCTCTTTTGCGCGGTCACTATAATCTCCTCCAGCTGCAACACCTGACCAAAGGAAGCCTGACAGAGGCATACCAGCCAGGCGGTCAGCAGCAGGGAAACGTGGTTCTTGAAAGCTCGCATACGACACCGTTTTTATTTTCACTTGCCTGTTTATGGGGCACACGCACTCTTAATGTTCTGCGTTTGCACCGCCCATGAGCAGCCACCAGCTGCGCACCGAAAACAATGTAAACTGTTCTAAGAAAACGGTCCAGTTCTTTCGATGAGTGCTAGCCAGAACACAATACACGTGACACAATATATCCTTAAACCATGTATCACATTGCAACCGCTTAATCGGAAGAGTCGTGATGCCCTTTGACCCCTGTCAGCGCATACCGAAGCCGGTGACTCATGCAGTACTTGTCTTAAGGAGAGATATGAGAACCAACAATGGAAAATCCAGAGTCATGTATGGAATTTCCCGTATTGATGATTACCTCCATCGCACGCACGCCTGGCGGGTAAGCCTGTGTCGGCGAGGCAAACGCCTGGTCAAGAACTTTCCGGACAAAAAGTATGGTGGCAAGGGCAAGGCCCTGGACGCAGCCAAGCAACACCGTGACCAACTGCTACTGCAACACCCCCCCATCAGCCGTAAGGAATTCTCCACAGCGCGGCGACGCAATAACAAGAGCGGCATTACCGGCGTTTACAAGTACGCCAAACGGTTTACGCTAAAAGATGGCACTATTCGCGAGACCTGGTACTGGGAAGCAAACTGGCCGACTGAACGAGGTGAGAGCGCGCACGAGTCATTTTCAGTAAACGAATACGGTGAAGAAGTCGCCAAGCAGCTTGCCATTCGCGCGCGGGAAAAGGGTCTGCGCGCGCTCGATGGCGTGTTTTGGGCTTCAGAACGAGGCGAACTCGATGCCGAGCAGGCACAGCACCTGCACGCACACTCTGGCGAACAAAACAGAGGGCAACGCAGCGTCGCCTAGCGCGATTTTACAATTATTGCCTCGATAGCCATTGAATGCTCTGCCAAAGCTCCCTAGCATCTGTAACGGGTTTACTTTACACAGGCTCAGGAGGCTAACGTGGGTATTTTAAGCTGGATTGTTATGGGGTTGCTGGTCGGCGCACTGGCCAAGTGGATCATGCCAGGCAAAGACGGTGGCGGACTCATTGTCACGATGCTGTTGGGTATTGCCGGCGCTTTTGTTGGCGGCTGGATCGGTACCTTGCTGGGCTTCTCACCCGACGCGGGCATTAACCTAGGCAGCGTTGCTCTGGCAACTGTAGGTGCTTTGTTGATTCTGTTTATCTACAAAAAGGTCAAAAGTTAAGATAACCCCTGCTCTAAGGTCTGTTCGATGAATTCGGCCCATGGCGGGTGATCATCCGGGTTAAACAGCGAATGAATATGCCGCATCATATTCGCACGGCTCCAGTCGCCCCGTAAAAAGGCGTACATGCCATAGAATACGGAAACCCGGTAATTGGCGGCGCAGTGTACATACAGTCGCTGGCCGTGCAGCCGTTGCATGGCGCTGCTGAAAGCGTCGAAATCCGCTTGACTGGGCGCCAAGAAATCCACCTCGATCTGCACGTACTCCAGGCCCTGGCGCTCAACAATGTCGCGCTCGCCCGCCACGGCGTATTGATCGTTTTCAGGAAGCAGGTTGATAACCGCTGCAAAGCCCTCGGAACGAAGGCCAGCAAGCTGTTCTGCTGAGGGCAAACCGCTGGTTGAAATATTGGCGCTCACCGCAACAAAATTATATGCATTTTGTATGCTCATAATGTAAAGCGCTGCGCTATAGCTTCTCCAGCACCAGCGGTAACTCGTTGACCGGCTTTGGAAAGGGGAAATGCTGCACCGCGCCGGGAAAACTGGCGCCATGAGGATGCCGGAATCGGTAGCGGCAAAGCATGCTGACCAATACAGATTTAAACAGCATATCGGCAAAGTGCAACCCAATACACTTGTGTGCGCCACCACCAAAAGGCGCCCACATAAAGGGGTGCTTCTTGTGCTCTTCGCGGGCAAAGCGATCCGGATCAAAGCTGTTTGGATTGCCCCACCATTCCTCCATGCGTTGGGTGTAGATCATCGGGATTTGCACCGGGGTATTGGCCGGTATGCGGTAACCGCCCAGCTCCGTCTCAGCCACGGTGCGGCGCATAAAGGCCGGCACACTGGGGTGCAAACGCAGCACTTCCTTGAAGGTGTTCTCAATATCGGGTACCGAGCCAAGCTCATCATAGCTGAGAGTACCGTCAAGAGCTAAGGCCTGCTCGCGTAACCGTTCTTGCCAGTCCTGATGGTGCGCCAAGTAATAGCAGGCCATCGAAAGCGCTGCAGTGGTGGTATCGTGGGCGGCCAACAACAGAAAAATAAGATGTTTGGAGACAATATCATCGGGGAATAAATCACCGCTGTCGGTGGTTTCATTACTGAAGAAAGTTGCCATGTCCGTTCCGGGTTTGCCACGACGCCTGGGCACAAGCTCCAGAAAATATTTATCCAGATAGCGCCGGCCATTCATGCCTTTGCGGTAAGCCAACCATGGAAGCGGCCAGTCTTTCCGGATAATCGCCAGGGTACCTTCACCCATGGCAAGAAAGGCTTCATTCAGCTGACGAGTGTCCCGGTTCTCAAGGTCAAGGCCGAGAAACACTTTCGCCCCGATGTCCAGCAGGAGTTCTTTCACCCGAGGATAAAAGTGCAGGTCCGCTGAGCCACCCCATTGTGCCAGGCCAGTGTCAATGAGTGGTTGCATCTCTTCCACATAGCGACGCATTGCCTCGGTTTTGAATGCCGATTGCATGATGCGACGGTGGAACTTATGGGCCGCAAAATCACGCATCAACAGCCCACCTTGGAAAAAGTGCTTCAGCGCGGGCTCATAGCCCATGCGAGCAGAAAACACCTTGTCGCTATCAAGAGTCAGCTGTCTGACGTATTCAGGCCCCACGCAAACCACAAACTTCTGAAAGGTTGATGAGTAGCGAAACACTTCGCCGTAGCGCTTGTACATGCGCTCAATCGATTCATACGGCTGTTGCACGTACTTGAAGGTATAACCAATCAACGGCGGCCCATAGTCACCAGGAATATGGTCAAGGTCGGTATTGTCCTTGTACTTTACGTACTCCGGATCTTCGTTATAGAAGCCTGCTTCGCCCATTCAAAACGCTCGTTGCTTAAACCTTGCGATTATTGCTGTCTCCCCAGAATGCACGCATCTCAACCACCAGGCCTTCATCGTTAAAACGAAACACGTCTATGACATCCATTTCCATGCCCGCAGCTGGTATCTTGATCACAAAGGGGAATGCCGCTTCCTGGCCGGCCAGGCGCACCGGGCCAGTCAGCTCGGCCTGAACACCGGCCTCAACTGCCCCCGCATAAAACTTGCGCACAGCGGCTTTTCCAACGTGTTTATCCGTACCCACCGGGTCTTCCACTGTGGCATCGTCGGCGTACAGAGCCATCACGCCTTCCAGGTCTTTGTTACACAGAGCTTCAAGGTATTTTTGGGGTGCTTCTAGCATGCGTTCAGTATCGGCCATCAAATTCTCCTGGCTATTGTTGTGCGGGCTCCGATTATAGGCCATCTATGCTGTGGGTTATGTTGCATCCCACTAATGTTAGCGGTCATCATGACTGCGCGGCGCGCTCAATATCACTCAGCATACTGCCGTAGGTATCGCTCATTATTGCAACCATATCGTCCGCGTTTACTCCTTCTGCCACACCATCGAAGGTCGCGTGCCAACGCACATCACAGCGCCCGTTGCCTCCGTCACTGAGGTTCACAGTTACTTGGTAATTTAACATCGGAACTCCCGGAATACTGTAGCTGAAGCTGTGCTGTGCTTCATCCACCCTCTCCAGCTTTTCGTCCACCGGGTGCTCCATGCCGGACATATAGATACGGCGGATCTGCCCAATGCCTTCGCCAATCTGCTCCACGCGCTCGGCCATCGGATACCAGGAAAGATTGGAAAAATCAGCCAGAACTCGCCAGACGCCCGTCAGTGGGGCATTCAGTGTTTTCTCGATCAGTATTTCGTGCATGTTTGCGCTCCGGATTATGCGGTGATGATAAGATGCCAGAGCTAATGCTAACTGATGCAGGCGAGAGCGCAAGCCGTCTCTCCGAGCTGTCACACCACTGGGCAGGTGTCGCAATGCACAGGCAATTACCACAGCCGTGCATAAGCTTTGCTGAAAACTATACGCAGGAATAGCACAGCACACTGTAAACTGGCGTAAAATAAAAGCTCTGCATTTCTCCGGTTACCCAGCGCGATGCCCCGCTTGATCATCCTGACACTGCTTGCAGTGTGCACAATGTCTGCTGCTCCCGTGCTGATCAAATCGACCTCGGCGAATGAGATTACTATCGCATTGGCCCGCCTGTTGATCGCCACGCTCTGCATTTCGCCATTTGTGCTGTATCGCAAGCGCTTAGCGAGCTTGAGCCGCCAACAATGGCTGTGGATGCTTCTTATAGGCGCGGTGTTCGCAGCGCACTGGCTAACCTATTTTGTTAGCATCAAATTATCAACCGCATCAATTGGTGCGCTCGCCATATCAACCTTTGGGGTACAGTATCTGTTTCTAGCACAACTGCTTAACGGTGAGCGCACCAGCCCAGTGGAATGGTTCGCTGTGGTCGTGTGCCTGGCTGGCTGCATTATCGTGGTGCCCGAATTTAATCTAAGACATGAACATGCGGCCGGGATGCTGGCCGGGGTTGTCAGCGGAACCCTGTATGCGGCTC
>JAUIHW010000086.1 GCA_030431775.1 Gammaproteobacteria bacterium | reverse complement strand
GTGCGATTCTTTTCGCGCACGCTGTTACTTTGTGTGTACCTTCCGATACTTCATATTGCTTTCGCTATACTGGTAGCGGACCCCTCAGTTGACAGGCCCACGGGGCTGAATAATGCCTTACCAATACTGCTGATCTGGTCATTCTCAGCATCAATAGCTTTGCTCCTGCAGCTACTGGAACGTGGCTTGGTTCCAACGGATAGCGGCCTAAGTACTGGCCAGTTCATCGCGAAGTACTTTTTGGTTTCACTATCTTGCCTGTTAGCACTTGGGCTTTTCTACAACAAGATAGGCGTCTTTCCAATTACCCAGGTAAGTAAGCAGCCTCTTGGAATGTTCATGATCCTCACAATTGAAGTGTTGCTTTTTGCAGTGATACGTTCAGTGCTACAGCAGCAACAACTGGACCACGCTGTGAAGATGAATATTCGCGCCGCCCAGTACCAAACTCTGCGCGCGCAATTAAAGCCGCATTTTTTGTTCAATAGCCTCAATCTAATTTCATCCGAGATAGAAAATGACCCAAAAACTGCAGTGGAGCTACTCGACAAACTCTCTGAGCTATTGCGCGCGGCGCTAAGTGCAACCGAAAAACCACTGGTCAGTTTGGAAGAAGAGCTGGATCTACTGCAACTGTATCTTGAAATTCAACAACGCCGTTTCGGCGATAGATTACAATACGATATTGAACGAAGCGAAGCGACCCGGGGGTATCTTTTACCGCCCATGATACTGCAGCCACTCGTTGAGAACGCGATTAAGCACGGCATTGCGCCGTATAAAACGGGCGGCAAGGTCAGCGTTGAAACGTCTATCGAAGCAGAACAATTGAGGATTACAATTCACGATAACGGCAGAGGCTTCGATCAAAACGTAACTAGCTTTGGCCTTGGTCTTGAGCTAGTTCGAGACAGTGTCGAACTGCTCTACGCGCCGGAGATCGAGCGGGAAAATAGCGCCTTCTCAGTGAGCTCTGCGGCCAATGAAGGCACAACCGTCACATTGCGTTTGCCAAAAAAGGTAGCGACGAGCGTTTGAGAGTGAGTTTGATGCGAGTGCTAATTGCCGACGATGAACCAGCTGCACGCCGAAAGCTAAGTAACATGCTGGGTGAATTCGCCTTTGTTGAAGTGGTCGCACAAGCCCAGGATGGCGAATCTGCACTACAGCAAATTATTGAACATCAACCTGACGTGGCGTTTTTGGACATTGAAATGCCTGAAATGACAGGCATGGAAGTGGCCCAGCGCACGGCAGCCACAGATGTGCACGTAGTGTTCGTTACTGCCTATGAGCACTTTGCGGTAAAAGCCTTCGATACGCAGGCTGTAGACTATTTGCTGAAGCCGGTAAGTGCCAGTCGACTAGCCCGCTGCATAGAGCGCATCGAGCGCAGCGCAAAACCCGGCATGCCCACACCCGACGAAGGCCACGACCATCAAACCGCCGGGCATCTCTCAATTCGTCACGGCGCAGCCGTACGTATTGTCGAGTTCGACCACATCGCCTGGCTGGAATCAGTGCAAGGCTATTGCAGAGTCTGGTTGAGCGAATCAGGCCAGAGCGTGCACCATCAAAAAAGCCTGATTTCTGATAGCAGTTTGGCGCAAACGTATAGTTTGCTACCCGAAACTCAGTTTCTCCGCGCAAGCCGTTCGGCCATCGTTAACTCTGAGCAGATCGTTCGCCATTGGACGGCCAAACGACAGATGATGCTGATGTTGAAGGGTTTTGAGGATCAACCGATACCCGTTTCACGAAGAAATGCGTCACTTCTCAGGCAACGGTGGACTGTCTAATAGTAGCAGTGAAATATGGACACACTAAATTGACCTTCACCCCGACGAGATGACTGCGATCAACATCCAGGAGGGAGCATCTCATAGTCCAGTGACAACGTCTCAATGCCCGGAACACCATTTACAACTCTGAACCTTCCTCGTGTCAGTGCTTCCGCATCCGGGTCAAGCGTGTCAATCACGCGAAACTGCACAATCGTTTCTTCCGGGGTGATGTCAAAAATGACGTAGCCCTGATTAAGCAAATCGACATGACGCAGGTAGGGGTTATTGGCTTCTATCATAATTTGCTCTGCAAGCTGTAATAGCTCTATCGGCGCAATATCTGTTGCAAGAGGGTCAGCAGTCAGAGAGCCGGCAACAAACTCCATGGCAGTAACAGGCGAACTTTCATCATCGAAATCTGGCTGAATATTGCTGGCTTTATAAAAATGCGTATGGCCCGCTGAAACCAGCACATTCGAGACATCGTTGTCAGCGATATGGCGCATCAATTGTCGGCGCTCGTCCTGATAGTCATCCCAGGCTTCGTTAGAAACATAAATTCCCCCATTTTTCTGTAGATCGGGATCTGCAGCCCGTAATTCCGGCGTGTCGTAATCCACGAGCTTCCAGGGAGCCATATCGTAGCTGCTTCCAAGTATCTTCCAGCGAGCCTGGGTATTCGCCAAGCGGCGTTCCAGCCAGCGCTTCTGATTCTGGCCCAGTACGGTGCGACCTGGCGCGAACATATCTTCACCCGGTGGAATCGTGGTGTCCTGGGCGTCAAGGAGACCTGCAAAGGTGGTATTGGCCGGGACCTCCGGATCGCGGTACTGACGGGTGTCCAACAGCATCAACTCGGCAAGCTTCCCCCATCGAAGCGTTCGGAATGTTCGATCTTTATTCCCCCGCTGGATCGGCATGGCCTCAAACCATGCCTGCCGAGCATTTGCGAGGCGTTGTGGATCTCCCGTGCGATCAACCCCATTGTAGAATTCTCCATCATCCCACACGGCCACCAAAGGCACCTGCGCATGAAGTGCCTGCAGCTCTTCATTGGAATGAAATCGTCTATACACGTCGCGGTAGTCATCGACACTTAGCGTCGCCGTATCATGCACGTATATGTAGTCTCCCAAATGCAGGAGAAAATCGACGTTCTCTTTGGCAATTGCGCGATGCGCGACGTAGTAACTCTGAGTGCGTTGCTGACAGCTAGCGAAGGCGTAGCGCAATCGATCAGGCGATGAATGTCTGGTGGGCGCTGTACGCAGGCGACCGGTAACACTACCAACACCTCGCGCCTCAAACCTGTAGTAGTACCAGCGATCAGGCAGCAAGCCTCTAACATGCACGTGCAGATTGTGCCCGGTCGAACTGTCGGTGGTGCGGACGCCCCCTCGCACAACATTCTGCATGTCGGCATCTTCTGCGACAGACCAGAGCACCGATGATGACGCCATATCGCTGGGCGCAACTCTTGTCCAAATCACTGCGCTATGGGGAGCCGGGTCGCCCGATTTGATCCCATCGGGAAAAACAACTGCCTGATCACTGCTCGCTGTTACGCTGCTCGCTGCCAGCGAATGGAAACTCGAGGTGCCCACGGCGGCCATTGCTGCCAATGCGCCCAGAAACTCCCTTCGCGGCATCGTACGTCCCGCACTTTTCGGGGGCGATACCTCCAAATTGGACTTCATATTGGCTGCCTGGCCCGCTTTCATGCGTAGACTCTTCTCCTGATCGCACAAGTATAGCGGTGATACTGCGATCAAGCATTCCCAGCCTTTCGATCGCCTCATTCCGGCGTTTACCTGGTGGTATCAGTCCGCTAGCGCGGGAAGGGACAGCTCAGGTTTGGCATGCCGCCCTGTGAATCAGTCCCCGTATCGGCCTCGTGAACTCACTGTCGTGTTTCTTGACGTATGGGTTATGGCTGAGGACTCCAGACTTGAACGAGAAAATTGAAAGGGGTACTTACCCACCCACATAAGAATACATGCTCCTCGTTTACACGTTCACTCAAGGTAAAGCAGTCTTCTGCCAGCAACCTTGCATGGTCGCAAATATCCGGACAATTTGACCTGCTTACCTGCGTCACCTAGTGTGATGTGTATAGAAAACGAATATCTCGGTACTCCCCAGGGCTACAAACCGATAACTCTACGTTTAGCACGCCGAAAATGCCCGCCATGTTTGCGAGCAAACTGCTTGAAGGAGACACTTTACATGGCTAATCAAATGAAGATCTTTGGTGTCACCCGAAATGTTATCGGCCTGGCTATCATACTGCTCACGTCGTCGCTAATGACCATGGAGCTTCACGCAGGTACCATTTTCGTTTCGGGCGATAGCAACATAACAACTTACATTAACAATCCCGGGATTGGTCCACCGAACGATAATCCTGCTTTTTTTCGCAATGTGCTCGGCGAAGGGACGAGCGTATCCATTCAGCATACCGGTTCGATATTTGGGCCGAACTCCGGTTCACTTAGCCTCGATGTATTTTACGACAACATCGATGGTGTTTCGTCGACGTATGTTTTTCCCGGCGAGATAACAACGGGCTCTTTAAGCGGCATCGATATATTTTTTTCCGTGACCCCACGCAATTTCACTGATTCAGAGGTGAGTGCATTGCGATCTTTTCTTGATTGGGGAGGGACGCTCTTTCTGATGGCAGATTTTAGCGTAGCGCCCTCCGTTGTGAACGAGCTGCTAATTAGTCTGGGAAGCTCCCTTTCGGTAATCCGTCCTGTGCAAACCGGCTCTCAAATACTCACTGGAACTCAGATAGCAGCCGATCCATTCATGGAGGGCGTCTCCCGGTTTTATTACAACGCGGGTTACTCCGTTGATTCGAACGACGGCACGGGATTGGCTTTTGATGAAGAAGGCAATGCACTGATCGCTTATGAAACCATCGCTGTACCTGAGCCTGCAACCCTTACGCTGATTCTCTTGGCAATGCTGAGTTTTTTTCATTTAGGACAACGAGCGTAGTGTAGATCCCGCCTCATCCCTGGTTGAAGCAGCGCGTCTTTTGGGCGCCTGGCCCCTGCGGTCTGACGACCCAACTCCCTGGCACCTGCTCCAATCTTATAATGTAGTGGATTGAATGCATTCCCGTCTGTCTGAGCAGAACAATAGGCGGTAAAATAGATGCCGGACTTACTTGTTTCTTTCCACGGAAATGGAAGCGTCCCCTTTTTGCTGTAGGCTTTTCA
Organism: Gammaproteobacteria bacterium; assembly: GCA_030431775.1. GTDB lineage: Bacteria > Pseudomonadota > Gammaproteobacteria > Pseudomonadales > JAUIET01 > JAUIET01. The sequence continues at coordinate 5,571 of JAUIHW010000086.1, read as the reverse complement.
ACTATCCATACCAGGACACGGCCAATATATAGTGGTCGGTAGGTAGCTTCTGCACTTCTTCAGACCGTTAATCGAGTGGCAACCAGGGCCATCGAGAACAATCTGGACGCCAGAAAAAAAGCCAAAAATTCTTCGCAAAAGGGGCAGGAATTCTCTGTGGCTGAATCTACAATAGGTCCAGCTTGACCGGCCATGTAGCAAACTTTCACGATTAAACAGAACTCTGAAGAGCATTCACATGAACAATAGCGAAACAGCGGCTACATTCGATGAGATACCGGGCATTGCACTAGCGCATACACCTTCTACTCGCCAACACCTGTTCATTCGCTATTTTATAGCGACACTGGTCGATCTTATTGTGCTCAACCTGTTTGCCCAATTCTGGGACAGGGTCTATATCGAAGCCTTCTCCTACTCCCTGCTTGCGGCGGTATTGTTGCAACTATTGCTTAAGCTGACCCTTAAGATTGAACATATGGTGGCCGTCTACTACAAGTCACGGCAGGGCCTACTTTTCAGCTTTCTCCGCAAACTCAGCGCATGGTTGATTCTATTTGTTTCCAAATTTGTAATGCTCTATGTGCTTCAAATAAGCGTCGGCGACGCCGTGCAGTTTACCGGGGGATATCATGGTATCGGCACATTTATCGCTGTGGTCGTCTGTATGCTGGTGGCCGAGGAAGCGCTTGTGCGCTTCTATCGAAAAATCAAATAGGTTCTCCCCTCAATTTGATAACGAATAGGCTCCCCTGGATCCATGCAATGTCCACTCCCTCTGAAGAATCAGTGGAAGCATCAGAATTCACTGGCCGTCGGTCGTCAGTCATAGCTCACTCAACTTAGCCAAGGTCACGTTGGGCTTCTCGGTGTGTTGCGATTGCTGGTACCGAATCGACAGCAGTCCCTCCCGGTTACCGGCTGTATCAAGCCAGTTTCCCGACGGCGGTTTTTGCGGTGACACCAAAACCCGGTAGCGACGGTTACTGGTTTCTATTTCATGGTCATTCAGTGCGCTTTGGTGGTGCCTTTCAGCCACTGATTCCATCCAGCGGTTTTGCAGCGACACATCCCAATAGGGTGTGTCAGGCACTTCGCCTTCAATTACCAGTGCCTCATATTCTCCGAGGGAGTACCAATGCCCGTAGAACTCATTGTCTCCTGTCGGGTAGAACACCCCGCCGAAATCGGCGCTATAAGACGGCGTAGGATCGATATTGTTCGGTGAACCCGAAAGCATGCCAGTCGCAGAGTATTCCCAGGCAGAGAAAACGATACGCTTTAGGCTCCAGGGTAAAGTCGTCCAGGGCAGTGGTGCTTCACGAGCTATTCTCAGGGTTCCCCTGGCGGAGACTCGTTGCTGCCCTCCAGGGAATCCGGGGGCGATGCAATGTACAGCTGCACGCCGGCTTCTACGTCCGCGTCGTTGATGTTGAAACGGACCGTGGGATACTCAACCCCCGCCTTGCGCGCACTGGCGTGATAGATAGTGTTGCGAGGCATATTGAGCCACACCACACCGCCGTCAACTGAACTGCTCTCCCAGGTCAGATCGGGGATCACCTGCTCATTGAAATACACGGGGCCGATAATATCGCCTTCCGCCGGTGACAAAGTCACAGTGGCACCGGGGTCACCGTGCGGCAGGCGATCGTCATGCATACTGGCCCAGCTCTTGCCCACTGTAACCACCATCGCGTTCTCAAAGAAAAAGTTCGGGTAGCCGCCCGTGCGCAGCATGTTCTCAACAAAAGGCAGCATCAGCACGTTGTAGAAATCAGGGTCGATGTACTGGATCGCAATGTCTGTGTTGTCTTCATCGTCAACGGTGATGATGTTCGACTTGGTAGTAATCCAGCCCTCCCTGTCGTAGATGAACGAAAATTCAAGATCTTCTCCGGTGTTCTTTACTACATACATCGTCCACCAGCCAGTCTCGTCCGTACGAACATCGCGTTCACGCGTCCAGGGGTACTCTGCAATCCACACCGAGGTGTCGGGAACGGTTGCATCATAGTCGATGTACTCTCCGCTCAGGTGTCGCCCAAAGTGGTTGGTCTTGCCACGCAGCTTGACGATGGTGATGTTCTGGCCGAACAGTTTGCCGGAGAGGCGCATCTGGGGATTGCCCTCGCTCTCGTCAATAAGCGCCTGAACCACTCCGGGGGGAACCGAAACGTCGGCAAAGAAAAGGACATTGGGATTGGTGCTGCCGAAGTCATCACTACTGTCGCCACAGGCAACGAGGAAGAAAGACATCAGGGTTAGACAAATGCAATGCTTTAGAGACACTCTCACTACTCCAGGCAAACTGTCGAAACTACACTATTGTAAAAACAAATAGCGACTGTGTAAAAACGCCGGTCAGAAAAATCCGTGACTCTGGCCCCAGCAGACGAGTCCGCTGGGCAGGGGTGATACTTCATCAGAGTGCCTTCGCGAATAGGGCATCACTACTACTGACTCATTCGAGTTGGAGCGTCATCGCAGCATGAAATCATGTCCTGCGAATTTCGCCATAGCATTCGTTCCCGGGCAAGACATAGAGGTACGCGGCAGGGATCCTGCCGTTCGCTCAGTGTTACTGCTCTGGAAATCGGTGCCGCGTTCTGTTTGCAAAGGCCACGAGCGACAACATAACGGGGACCTCAACCAATACCCCAACCACCGTTGCCAGAGCAGCTCCTGAATGCAATCCAAACAGGCTAATGGCTACAGCCACAGCCAGTTCAAAGAAATTCGATGTTCCTATAAGTGCTGCAGGGGCCGCCGTGCCAAAGGGCACTCGCCAGAGGTAAGCCCATCCATAGGCAACAATGAAGATACCGTAGCTTTGAATGATCAGTGGAATAGCGATCAGGGCTATTACCAGGGGCTTACCAATAATCGTTTGCGCCTGGAAACCGAACAGTAAAATGACAGTGGCAAGTAGCCCCATGACAGAAATCGGTTTTATCCTCGCCGTAAAGCTGGCTACGCGGTTGCTATCGTCCGAGCCATCAAGCATTTTGCGTGTGATATAGCCGGCGGTGAGCGGGATAACCACATACAGTACAACCGAAAGCAGCAACGTTTCCCAGGGAACAACAATGCTTGTCACTCCCAACAGGAGGGCGGCAATCGGCGCGAAGGCGAACACCATGATGATGTCATTGATAGAAACCTGCACTAAGGTGTAGTTCGCATCACCACGCACCAACTGGCTCCATACGAAGACCATCGCCGTACAGGGGGCAACGCCGAGTAGAATCATACCTGCGATGTATTCTTTTGCTGTCTCCGGCTCTACCAGCCCGGCAAACACATGCTCAAAGAACACTATGCCAAGCAATGCCATGGTAAAAGGCTTGATCAGCCAGTTGACTACCAGCGTGATGCACAGTCCCTTGGGCTTTTTCCCAACATCCTTCAGGGAGGAGAAGTCCACGTTCACCATCATGGGATAAATCATTACCCAGATAAGAACGGCCACGACAAGATTGACGCTGGCATACTCGGCGCCGGCAATCACAGCAAAGAGTTCTGGCAGGCTTACGCCAAGCACAACCCCGGTTGCGATACACAGCGCCACCCAGAGCGACAAATAGCGCTCGAAAAGCCCCATGGGTGACGAATGTACGGCAGTCATAACAGTTCTTTATTGATGTGGTCGACAAGCATCTGAAATGCAAGGTCAAATGCCCTGGTGACGTCTTCCTCAGTACCCGTGGCTTTCGCCGGATCAGGAATGCTCCAGTGTCGCTTCTCGTACTGCCCGGAAAAGACCGGGCAGCTTTCACTCGCAGCCTCGTCACAGACCGTGATCACCAGGTCAAAACGGTGGTCGGAGAACTCATCCCAGCTTTTGCTACGCGGGCTGCCTATCGCTATACCCTGTCTTTGCAGCGTTTCTATCGATTTGGGATGTACACTTCCCGTGGGGTTACTGCCAGCGCTCACTGCCTGGTATTTGCCTGAGCCCAGTTGATTGACCAGCCCTTCTGCCAGGATAGAGCGACAGGAATTCCCGGTGCAGAGTATGAGAACCGATTTCATCAGCCACAGCAGCCACTGGGGAGTTCGGTCACGTCAGTCGCCTGCAACCCACGAGTTTCCGGCAAGCTGGATGCAGCTGTGTCACCCGGGATCGAGCTGCCAAAGAGAGCCGTCTCTTCCATCGTATTGTAAGCTTCCCAGGGAATACCCGAGGGATCTTCTACCCATGACTTTTCGGAGCGGGCGTAGCAGCAGACGGTTTCTCCCTCATCAAACAGGGACAAATCAGCAGCTTTTAGCTGCGCACGAAGCGCTTCCAACTCCGCCTCCTCTTCAACCTGTATTCCGAAATGGTCAACACCCTGTTTTCCACTTTTCGTTGAGATAGCAAAATTGATACACGGGTCATCCAGCAACCACCTGGCGTAATCTTCATTTTCCTTCGTGGGTGGCACGCCAAACAAGGCGCTGTAAAACTTGATGGACTGATCGAGTTGGTCAACGCCCATATGTATATGCATTCGCTTCATTGCTTTTCCTCTTTCGTCTCTGGCAACTCGCAGCAGTCGGCCAGTTCAATGATCGAACAACCGCTACGCTTGTCTTCATGGATGCTGGCAAACTCATCGCTGCAACAGTCTTTCACCATGAAGCTGATTAGCCTGTGCATTACCTCGTAGTTTGCCGAATAGATGATCGACCTCCCCTCTCTACGGGATTGAATGATGCCCGCGTTCGAAAGGTGGCTCAGGTGAAAAGAGAGTGTGTTTTGGGGGGTACCCAGCCGTTCGCTGAGCGCTCCGGCTGGCAAACCCTGCGCACCTGCCTGCACCAATAGCCGAAATGCGCTTAGCCTGGTTTCCTGAGACAGGGCATCGAAGAGGGGTATTGCATCTTTTACATCCATATTTCTAGAATAGTGGATATATTGCAGCTAAGTCAACCCCGGGCGAAGCAAAAGTGGAAGCCGTAGAAAACCCTTATCCGGTCATCACAGTTCGCTGAACTTGACGACTGTCACGCTGGGTTTCTCGGTGCGTTGCGATTGCTGGTACCGAATCGACAGCAGGCCCTCCCGGTTACCGGCCGTATCAAGCCAGTTTCCCGAAGGCGGTTTTTGCGGTGACACCACAACCCGGTAGCGGCCGTTGCTGGTTTCTATCTCGTGATCATTCAGTGCGCTTTGGTGGTGCCTGTAATCCACTGATTGCATCCAGCGATTTTGCAGTGACACAGCCCAATAGGGTGCGTCAGGTACTGCGCCTTCAATTACCAACGCCTCGTCTTCATCGAGGGAGTACCAATTGCCGTAATATTCATTGTCCCCCGTCGGGTAGAACACCCCGCCAAAATCGGCGCTATAAGACGGCGGAGGATCAATGTTGTTCGGCGCAGCCGAAAGCATATCGGTCAACGCTATTGCACCATCGAGCGTGTCGTAAAAGAAGCCGGCTGCCTCTCGCAGCCCGCGAGCGACGTCATCATCCGCAGGGCGCCGGTACGCTGGTGGGTCCAGGTTGCGAATACTGATATCAGCCATCTCTTTTTGATCACGGCCATGGTAGTACTGGCGCACCATCAGCATATGGATATCGT
>JAUIHW010000085.1 GCA_030431775.1 Gammaproteobacteria bacterium | reverse complement strand
ACAAACATCCCGCTCTCATCAGCTTTTGAGGCTGTGAAGAAAATGTGTTCCCCTCTTCGCGATTACCTGCTGATGGATTTATATCTGCTGTGGTACAAACAGGAAATCGCCGGATTCGTGTCCGCCGAATTTTATTGGCGCATACTGGGGAACCTGCTCAAACTGGGCAGCAGATGCGGCGAAACTCACCAGTTCGGCAACCTTGCCATGTAACTGCTTGCCCTCAATAACCGTTTCGTTTTCATTCAGCACATCGAGGAACGCTTTGGCAAAAACAGAGTGCTGACCACCACCGCCATCCAGCACAGGCGCCAGACCGCCTGAACTCAAGGCCAGACGCGAGCGCTGCTGAGCAAGCATCTTTAACCAGGAAACCCAACTTTGTTCCGAACGGCCCGCGTCCAGGCGGGCTAACGCAGAACGGGTCATTGCCCCGGAGTAGCAGGAGTCTGAAACTACCAGAACTTTTTTCGCATTCATCGCATTCAGAATATCGGTGATTGCGATATTTGAAATCCAATTGGCGGTATTGCCCATCTCAGCATCAACAGGCATCCAGTGTCCCCGATTGTTTACCTCATCAAGCGTGCCGTGCCCGGCGTAGTAAATCAGCAGATTGTCTTCTTCTGTGAGATTTCCACGCAACTCATTCAAAGCCGACAGAATGTCGTAGCGTGTTGCATTTCTGAGCCGCTTTACCGTGAAACCATAACGCGACTCCAGGGTATTGGAGACTTCGGTAAGATCGCTGACCGCAGTTTTCAGGTCCGGAAGAAACTCATAGTCCTGATTGCCAATAACGAGGGCATGATAAGCGCCATATTCCAGTTTTGGAATTTTGTTGCTCTTTTCGGGAGCATCTGTCTTGTCAGTCTGTTCGACATCCTTTAGCCCGGCCTCTTTTTTCTCGAAATCAAACGACAGATCAGAACGCTGTCCTTTTTTATCAATAGCGACAATTGTTACCGGGGTTATGGCTTCAGTGACTGAAATACGTTCCTGAAAGAAACCGTTTTCGTCAATGCTTGTACTCTTTTCATTTACCAGCAACTCCATCAGACCAACGCCGCTCTGGATCTGCCCGATAACAGTTCGTTCAGTCAAATCTGATCGCGCCGGAACACGGTTATTGCCTCTGGTGCGCAGAACTTTCGGTTCAATCAGCTGAATGACCGGCGCTGCCGATGCTACCTGCGCTGTGGCTTCGCTTAGCGCCGCGAGGGAATTCCGGCTACTCTCAATTGCCATTTTGAGCGACTCAAGCTCTGCGTTGGCTGCCGTTATTTGCTGTTGCTGATCAGCCAGCTTTTGATCCAGCTGTTGCTGCGCTTGCTGTTTTTTCTGCAACTCCAGTTGTTGTTCCTGCAGCAATTTTTTTTGCTGCTGCAAGGCCTGGCTTTGCTTCTCCAGCTTCGTTAATTCTTCAGCCAACTCTTTACTGCCAAGCGCCTGCCGCTCTCCGCTTTTCTGAAGTGCCTGGCGCTGCTCCTGCAATTCGATCCGTTGCACAGCCAGGCGCTGTTCACGCTGCTCCAATTCCTGCTTTTCTTGTTGTAATTGCTGCGCAGCCTGTTCTGCACGCTCGGTTTGTTCAACAAGCGCCTTCTGACTTGATTGCGAGGCATCAAGTTTCTGAATGAGCTCGCGGATCTTTTCCTGCTGCGCTTGTATCTCGCGATCTTTCTCGGTCAGCGACTGATTCGCCGCCTGTAATTGTCTGTCGTTGTCTTCAGCAATCTGAAAACTCACCACTTTGTCGAGCTTACGATTTATCCCGGAGGCCTTTTCATACCACTGCAATGCCACCTGCCTGTTCTTTTCAACACCAAGCCCCATTTCATACAGCTGACCCAAATTAATCTGCGCTGCCTGAAACCCTTGCTCAGCCGCCCTCAAATACCACTGCGCGGCCAATTCAAAATTTGGCTCCACACCCAGACCTTTTTCGTAAATTTCGCCAACATAGTTTTGTGATTTGGGATCGCCCTGCTCCGCCATAGGCAACCAGATTCGCATCGCGGTGCCGTAATCAGCGCGATCGTATGCAACATACTCTCCTCCGCGGATTTCACAATCCACAGCCACTGTTTTAATCGGTCGGCGTTGCGTTACGTAAGTCATTCGACTGCCCAACTTGCGCACCGCTCCGGGAAGCAGACAGTCGACCGGCAGTAATTCGTCGGCGCGTTCAGCGGATCTTCCTGCCGTGCTGAGAGTCACGAACAACAAGCTCAGACCAAGCAACGATACCGCAGGACGGCTTTTCATTGCAGACCGGATAGTGGACACATTCACATCGTGATTTATCAATTTACGCTCCCTATAAACTTGCGGGCCAAACCTGCAACAAAACAGTCAGCTCTGTCCCAGTTTAAACGCTGGTTAGCGCATGGTGTGTACGCAAACTCACATACAGAGCAATTGTTTATACTGTGGGCCCGACACATTGCCATACATTCATCATCGAGGCTACGAATTCAAACGCAGGATAGAAATTCCTGGCAGATATATAACTTTTTTGTATATAGCAGCACCGCTTATGATTTGTTTTGCGATAAAAGCAAGCTCAATTATGCTTCTGTTCGGCGTTCTGCTGCAGGCATGTGCTCATAGTGGCGCAATAAGTAGCAGCTACTCAAGCGCTATTCGCCACGGGGATATCATTCAGTCTGAGTTCAAACACCGCGTGCTGCGGATGCCCGGACGCGGTGAAGTATTGCATGTCTACATCGAAGGCGATGGTCGACCCTGGCGCAGCCGATCTCAGATTGCCCTGGACCCGACACCACGACGACCCTTGTTGCTCCAGCTCATGCAACTGGACGACGCCCCCCGACTTTATCTGGGCAGACCGTGCTACTTTGGCACGGATGATCCGCAGTGCGAGCCGCTGTGGTGGACCTTTGGCCGATACAGCGAACAGGTTGTCCGCAGCATGAACAAAGCACTGGATACGCTTATCCTAAATGGGCAACCATTGTCACTAATCGGTCACAGTGGCGGTGGAACACTCGCAATGTTAATGGCTGCTCGGCGTGACGATGTCGTGGCTGTTGTTACCCTGGCTGGAAACCTGGACGTGCAGAAGTGGAGCAGCTTCCACGGCTACACTCCGCTCAGCCATTCCATGAACCCGGCCACCGAACCCGCGCTGAATGCAAATATTCGGCAACTTCACTATCTTGGTGCGAAAGATCACACGATCACAACATCCATGCTGACTCCGACCATCGAACGCCAGCACAATGCGGCTCTGGAGATACTGAAAGATGTGAGCCACACGTGCTGCTGGGAAACACATTGGGCGAATATATTAACGCTTATCCCTTGAACAAAATCAGTTTTAGACGAACAATGGCACGACAACAACGAGATACCGGCTAATAATCGAGTATCAACCCTTGATCGATGCAGCCACGACTGGCGCGCAATTGGAGAGCCTGATGAACAATGGATTAATAAAAATGCCCGGTAACGTGTTGCGCGGCGCTGGACTGCTTGCCGTGTGCCTGGTTGCTGCAACGTCTGTTCCTTCCTGGGCGGAAGGCCTGGATCAGCTTACGGTCGTGCTGAATGGCCCGCAGGATGCAGCTGCGGATGCCATTCAGGGCCCGGATATCAATGGCCTGCGGCCGATTATTGGTGATGTTGCAAATAAAGGCTTGTGCCAAAGTATTGCCACAGGCACCAGCCAGGCAGGCGAAGAGTTCGATCCACTGGCGGCCACTTTCGAGCTTGGCACCCGCTGTGCCGAACTGGTCAGCACGGCCGACCCCCAGCTGGATTTGGGAACCAGAAACCTCGGCATAGACAACGCTGCCATCGCAATTGCTTTGCAACAGGTTGTGCCTGAAGAAGCGGAAATCATGGGTTCCGGCGCTACTGACACCATGCACGATCAAATGAATAATGTGGAAAGCCGTCTGCAGATCATACGAACCGGGGCAACTACCCTGCCGATCGCTGGCATTCATTTTGGCAATGGAGGCTGGACTGGCGGTGCAGCCGGTGACGGATTCAGCCGCCTGGGTCTGTTTTTTAATGGCGATTATGGCACCGGCGATAAAGACGCCACCTTCAATGAAAACGGCTTCGATTTCGATTCCTATGGTTTGACGGCGGGTATCGATTACCGCTTCACCAGTAATTTTGTTGCCGGTTTCGCAGTAGGCTATTCAAGCTCAGATGTGGACATAGACCAGAATTTTGGTTCTACCGAGGGCGAAGGCATCACTTTCACAGGTTACGGCACCTACTTTACCGAAAACTTCTACGTGGAGGCCAGCCTGACCCATGGATCCTTTGACTACGATGGTATCCGGGAGATCGACTACGGTACGGGTGCCGCACGGGTACAACGCACGCTCGCCAGCGAGACCGACGGCGATCAACTCGCCTGGAGCCTGGGAGCGGGCTACAGCGGCAGCAAAGATGCTCTGAGTTATAGCTATTACGGCCGACTCGAAGGTCTTGATGTCGATATCGATGGTTACCAGGAAACAACAATCGCAGCGAACTCGCTACTTCCGGATGGCAGCTTTAATTCTGATTGGGCGATGCTGGTTGAAGCGCAAAACGTTGAGTCATTGCGTAGCGTGCTCGGAGCGCAAATAGCTTATGCCATGAGCAAATCTTTTGGCGTTATCCAGCCTTATCTGAACCTGGAATTTCATCATGAGTTTGATGATGACTCCAGGGTGGCAAGCGCTTTTTATCTCAATGACCCATTCTTTGCTCAAGGTGACCGGACCTATGCGGTTAACTTGACCACCGACGAGCCGGATGAGAACTTTTTTCTCCTTAGCCTGGGCACCACTCTGCTTCGCGCTGGCGGTATGCAAATGTTTATTAACTATGACACGCTGCTTGGACTGAGCGATGTCAGCAGCCACAAATTCACTGTAGGAGTTCGCTTCGAATTGTAAGGCTGCACCGCATCTTTTAAGCGAGCCAGATTAAAGGCGCTGGCCGCAACATCATGGCGATTATCCGCAAGGGAGGTGAGCGATGAACATTACGCATAAACTCACATTGGCAGTGCTGACGATGCTACTGGCGGCTTGTGAGCACCCAATCGGAGTTGACGGAGACGGGGACCTGTTTTCCGCGACTGGTCTTCGAGATTGCAGCGCCGAGGCAGAACTTTGTGAGAATACGGTAAACGAAGCTTATCGAGAGACCTATCTGGCCTGGCCACGCAGCGGCAGCATGTTTTCGGGTTGGGAAGGTTGCGGCTCCGAGGGAAGCTACATTTGCAAATGGTCTGTTCCTGCCAGCGCGGTCCAACGTTTCCAGGGCCGAACCATGCCTGCGATGATTGCAAGTTTTTCTCCCCTTTCAGAGCATTTCCTGTCCGGAGTCTGGACGGGGTCATACGCGGTTAATGACGAGGAGCAAACCGGCCAGGCCATCTGCCTGATCTCCAGCACCTTATTGCTGAGCTGTTATCTGCTACCCGACCTTGATGAAGGGAACCCAAGCAGTTTGATTGCGGGTAACCTGCTGCCGATTGATAACGTTGACTGGACTGTGTTTGCCAGATTTTTTTCACCACCATGGGCTGTCGCCGAAGACGAGGCCGAATTAATTGAATCCGCCAATGGCATGCTGGAATCCGATTGCATCAATGAGCAATGCAATAACATTAATTTCGTATTGTCCGTGGATGAACAGAATAGTATCACTGTGGACCTATCGCCCGACGCGGCCCTGAGTCAGGTGGATACGTCCGCTGAGAATCTCGCTGGCAGCTACCTGATAACCGACCCGCAAGGCAGCAATGCTATTTTGACAGTGGATGAATCTTTCGCTGTTTCGCTGGACTCTGACAATTGCAGTGGCAGCGGACAGCTCACTGTAGTCGAGCCCGGTAGCAATGTTCTGGCCCTTGACCTGACAGTAACTTGCGGCGATGTAAGCCAGCGAGCACTGGGCTTGACAAGTCTTATCAAAGGAGGGGTTGATAGCGAATTCGGCGGCAGGGCACTGTTTACCGGCGTGGCCAATAACCAACAATTCACGCAAGCCAACGACAGTATCTCCGAATCCGTCGAAGTTAATATCAGCTCAGAGGGTTCGGTGCAGGCCAACAGCGTATTTACCGGTTTTGATGCCGAGTTATCAGTGGATGGCCTGAACAGCACCTCGTGGTTTTCTGCCGGTCCGGGTATCGGTGATGCCGTCTACACCTGGACTGGCGACCGCACGGACCTCATCAGTCAGATTACAATTTTCGGTAATGGCGGTCACGCCAATCCTGACTTCAGAACCGGCTTTGGGTTTGGCAGCGTAACTTTGGAAGTACTTAAGGAAGGCGAGGTCGTTTATACGCGGCAATCCGGCCTGGGTGGCACACCGGATCCGAACGTGGTCTACACGGTGAATCAAGCCGGCGACCAGGTACGGCTGACCTTTCAGGGCCATGAAGACGCCAGTTGCGGTGGTTTTTCTGAGTTGAGAATTCTTGCCTTACGATAGGTGTATTGCGATCATTTGACTGGACGGTTGATTGGCTGATGGAACGCTTGCCACTGTCGCTATTCTTGCTATGTGCTCCCGGCTCGTTGCTCGCCGAGGTTGTTTTCGATGGCAGCATCGGCCCGAACGCTTCCGGGACGCTTCGCAGTGGTGCTTTCGTCATCGACCAAAGCGATGGCGAAGTAGTCGGCGCCAATCTGTTTCACAGTTTCAGTCGCTTCAATGTTGAAACCGGAGAGTCGGCAACATTTTCCCACGCTGACGCCTCCGTAAATAATATTATTGCCAGAGTCACTCTGAATGAGCCGTCCCGCATCAATGGGATGCTGCAAACCCAAATGGGCGTCGGCGACAGCAGCGCTAATCTATGGTTACTCAACCCGGCCGGAATTTTTATAGGTGACGGCGCAGAGTTTAACGTGCAGGGTACACTTAACTTCGCCTCCGTAAATCGCCTTGGCTTTGCGAACGGTGATGATTTCTACACGCATGATATTAATGTTTCATCCACACTGTCGATCGCCGCTCCCAGTGAATTTGGTTTTCTGGATGACTCCGCTTCACTGCCCGCCGGCCTGCAGTCACAAGGTATTGTTGCGGAGCTCACGGACCCCGATAATCTGAATCGCACCATCGACCTGGGCAATGTGAGATTAGTAGGAAGCAGTCAACTTGCTTCCCAGGCCGGTGTTCGTATTCTGGGTGATGTCGCCTCTTCAGCCGAGTTCTTTGACGCAGCCTTTCCCCCTGGCACAATGACTCAACTCACAGTAGCACAGGGAGATATTGTTGCCTTGGGCGTTGACGACCTTGGGCAGGGTGGCAGTTACGCTATTGCTGAACTCGCCGCAGAGGCGATCACCGGACCAAAGGCGGACATTACCCTGTCTGGAGTTTTCCTGAGCAGCTACCAACAGGGTGCACAAGCCGGCAGGCTGCAGTTGATGGGTAGAAACATCAATCTGTTCAACACCGCGCTTCAGGCGGGCTCGCCTGGCCAGCCAACCGCCGACCTGCTACTCACCGCGCAAGAAACTTTTTCTGCACAGGACTCCCCATTATTCACCTTCGGTGGCGCGCTTCATGTGCAGGCAACTGACATATATATACAGGGTACGAATAATCTTGGATTGGTTGGCAGCTACCTGTTTGATGACATTCAGGCTCGAGATATTCACCTCGCTGCCACACAAAGAATGGAATTGACTGACACTATTGTCCGCTCGGAGAACAGTGGCCCAGGTAACGCGGCGGGCATCCGCATAAGCAGCGGTGACTACCGGCAAGAAGGTGGCCAACTGCTGGCGCTGACAGATGGGCCGGGTGACGCCGGTAACATTGACATAACAGCCAGTCAGAATCAAACCGCTGACGGTAACGTGCACTTGCTCGACGGCGCCGACATTTTCCTTGCCACGCTTGGGTCTGGTACCACGGGATCGCTGCGAGTGACTGCCGATTCATCACTGCACATCCACGGATCGTCGCAAAACCGCTCCTCGGTGAGGGTACTGTCGAATGAGAGCAACGGAGGACCGGTTGGTGATATACGAGCCACCGCGGCTGATATCGACATTCGTGATGCCCTGATCGGATCAAACTCCAGCAGCGGAGACAATACCAGCCCGGCTGCGCTCATCAGTTTTTCGGCTTTGGAAACGAACTTCACGATGACTAATTCGCAGATCGGCTCGGTCGCCCTCGGTCTGCAGGACGCCGCTGACGTGAGCATTTTTGCAAACAATGAGCTGATCGTGACCGGCAACACAACCACGGATGGCCAAGTCGGAAGTCCGGAAATTACTGCCATTCGATCTATCGGCCGCGGCAACTCAAGCACCGCCGGAACATCAGGCTCGGTTTTTCTTGAGGCCGGTTCGATTCAATTAAACCAGGCTTCAGTGAATGTTTCGCAACAGCAAAGCCGAACGGGTGGCGACACGGAGCTTTCACTTTTAGCGAATAACGGTGACATTATTCTGGATGGAGCGGATTTGTTTGCCACCACCTCGGGTGACGCCGATGCGGCCGATATCAGCGTCACTGCCGCAGGTGACATTGATATAACTGCCAATTCCGGTGGCGCAAACATCAACAGCAATAGCGACGGTGCCAATAACCCTGACGCAGGGGGCAGCGCAGGTGATATTCGTATCTCCGGAACCAATATCCGCTTTCAGCGCGACCCGAATTTTGCAGCGCCCGGGCTGTTTTTTGGCAGTATTCGCTGCCCAGGTGCATGCGCTTCCTCCACCAGTCGCGGCAGTGCGGGCAATATCGAAATTACGGCCAGCGGACTGCTGCAGGTAGAGGGCAACTACAGCTTCCTTGCAGAACTTCTGGGCCCGTCAAACTCGATAGCCAACTCAGGAAACATTTCACTGAACGCAACGGATATTCATCTGAACAACTCAGGTGGCGAATTTGCCGACGCCCCGGCCCTGATTTCTTCATCAACAACCACGGCGGGTAATGCCGGCAATATTCTGCTGCGTGCGGATAATGCGTTGAATGTCGTCGGTGAATTCAACATTACCTCCAATTCGACAGCATTTGAAAATGTGTTTGATGGTGGCTTTGGCGCAGCTGGCTCTATAGGCATCGAGGCGAACAGCATTCATATGGAATCCGTGGAGTCATTCATTAGCACAGCGACTGCCACCAGCGGTGACGCTGGGGGTATTGAACTTTCAGCAGTCACAACACTTGAACTGAGTGGCCTGAAAATTACCAGCGCCTCAACAAGCTTCCAAAGCAATGCCGGTTCGGCTGGCACGATTGACCTGGTCGGCGACAACATCCAGCTGACAAACAGTAATGTACGCACCGAAACCATCAGCAATAATCGGAGTAACCGAATCGCCTCGGTGACGGTGGAAGCCAGTGGTGATTTGCTGCTTAATAACGCTGTGGTTGCCGCCCAAACGCTGGGCTCGGTGGATGCGGGTAATATTAAACTCGATGCTGTAAATAATATGACCCTCGCCTATTCGGCAATCTCCTCGCCTTCGCTTCGCAATGATTCGTTTTCAAACCTGAACGGAATAGATTCCGGCAGCGGCGGTACCATCCGGATTGGTTCAAATGGCCTTCTGCGTGATCTGAATATTCTGGGCAATACCGTAATCGCAACGTCTACTCTGGGTACAGGAAACGCCGGCAGCATTACTATTGACGCACTTAACAATATTGCGATGAGTCGTAATGCTGGCGACCTAACGGCGCCGGACTTTCAGATTCTCAGTCTGGCTCAGGACACCACGCTGCCTGTTATCTCCAGCACCAGCCGTGGACAGGGCCCCGCCGCCGGTTCCGCTGGAAACATTCAAATAAACAGCAGCAATCTAAGCTTGTCTCAAGGTGTGATCACTGTAGAAAGCGATAGTGGAAACGCGGCGAACCAGGTCGGTAATATTGGTATAGAGCTTAGTGAGCACCTGCACATACAGGGCGAAACAAGTATAGTTCAGGCCAGCAGTACATCGGTAGTCGATGGCGGGGATGTCAATCTGCGTGCCGCCACAGTCTTCATCGCAGACTCGGCAACACTTTCCACCAATGCCAGTGGTAGTGGAGACTCAGGCAATATCAACATGGTCGCCGACAGCCTGATAGTCAGCGATGACGCAAGCCTGGAAACCAACGCCGAATTGGGTGGTGGCGGTAATATCAATCTCTTAATTCGGGACAATCTCCGCCTGCAAAACGGCCAGCTTCTCGCCTCCTCAAATTCATCCACCGCCGCGGGCGATGGCGGCACAATATCTATCGGCAGTGCTGATGCACCGGTGGATGAAATGATCATCCAGGGCTCGATGAGCGCCAGCGCGGTAGCCGGGGATGGTGGTCGAATCAACATTTTTGCCAATAATCTGCTGCGTGAAGCCAATGCGCAACTGTTGGTGACATCACAATCGGGCAATGCGGGTCAACTTGAGATCAACGCGCCCGATCAGGACATCAGTGCGGCGATTAATGATTTGAATGTTTCTTTTCTGAATGCGTCTGATCTACTCTCGGGCGATTGCGTATCGCGGAAACGCGATGAACGCAGCAGCCTGCGCATCGCCGCCAGTAATAAGATTCCCGGCATTCTCACCGGGTACCAACCCAGTCATTTCAGCGGGCTGGGCCAGCGCACTGCAGAGCGTGATTTTCAAACAGAGAATTCAGAGCTTGCGCATGAACATGCGGCAATGTGGG
>JAUIHW010000084.1 GCA_030431775.1 Gammaproteobacteria bacterium | reverse complement strand
AATGCGCTCGGTGATAAAATCCGCTAATCCCGAAGGTATCGCGGCCGTTGTGCAGCAGCAGTTTGATATCGGCAAGCAGATTCTGGCCAAGGGTCTGACGCCTATTATCGAGCCTGAAGTAGATATTAATGCGCCGGACAAAGCCGCAGCAGAAGCTATCCTGCGTGACGAACTGCTTAAGCAGCTGGATCAGCTCGAAGGTGACGCGCCGGTTATTTTCAAGCTGACGCTGCCGGAACAGCCCAATTTCTACAAGGTTTGCCAGGATCATCCCAAGGTACTGAAAGTGGTCGCCTTGTCCGGCGGTTACTCGCGGGAAGAAGCGAACCGGCGGCTGAGCCAGAACAACGGCATGATCGCCAGTTTTTCGCGTGCCACCACCGAGGGGCTGTCGGCGCAACAAAGCGATGCCGAGTTCAACGCCATGCTGGACAGCACCATCCAGTCCATCTACGACGCTTCGTCCACCTGAGGCAGCAATGATGCGGCTGCTGGTCATCGCGGCACTGGCAGCTACGCTTGCTGCATGTATTCCGATGC
Organism: Gammaproteobacteria bacterium; assembly: GCA_030431775.1. Classification (GTDB taxonomy): domain Bacteria; phylum Pseudomonadota; class Gammaproteobacteria; order Pseudomonadales; family JAUIET01; genus JAUIET01. Next base: position 10,198 of record JAUIHW010000084.1, on the reverse strand, counting down.
CGCAGCGTGTCCATGATGAATTTTCCCGTTATGACGGTGAGCGCCCTAATAATTTTCTGACCGGACGCCACCGTGCTGATCAGGATGAGCCTGCGCAGGGCGTCGGGGAATGACGCGACTGGCAAATGGGCTGGCGTTATGTGCGCTGAGTGTATGGCTTAGCGGGTGCACCAGTTTTCGGGACGTCACCTTCGCGAACTATCAGGAATTCGCCGGGCCTTCGGGCGAGTATTACGATACGCCGCTGGCATCCGGGCAGATCATAATGACCGGATCGAAGGCCCCGACCGATATTCTGCTCGGCGTGATGCCGCGGGAGTTCAGTCCGTATATTCACCTCGGTATTGTAGTGATCGATGAGGGAGAGCCTTACGTTTATGACGAGACAGGCGACCCGTCGTTGAATCTCGATCCGGAAGTCCCGCCCACTTCGACTATTGAAGGCCATGTCAGGCGTGTTCCGCTTGAGCGCTTTGTAGAGCGCTATTTTTATGCCGAGATTTTTGAACCTTCCGGCGCAGACCGGGCGAAAGTTGCCGAGTTTGCCCGTCATCACCTCGCGGCCAAGACGCCTTTTGACCCATACTTCGATTACAACGACGACAGCGCCTTTTTCTGCGCAGAATTTGTGGCTCGGGCGATTGAATACGGTGGTGGTAAACGCGTATCTATAGCACCTAATCGTCCTAATCTTTCTGTCAGCGTAGTGATGGACTGGCTCGGCGTGCCTGAGGAGACCATCGCCACCTCGTCACTGGTTGACCATGGCAATCCGGTGATGCGAATGAGCAACTACAGCGACAGCGAGATTTTTGCTCTGAATGCGTTTAAGCAGGAAATACATCGGCGCTTCACCGCGGATCAGACGATCGGCAATTTATTCCGCTGGGACGGCATGCGCCCACAGATGCGCATCAATGGTCAGCGTTTGTTGGACAAGAGCCTGGCGAAAGCAAAAGATCTGCCACCCGATCGGCGACTGATTGAGGCGGAGATACGCGCCATAGCCGACCGGCTCTATGGCGAATTTAGCGGTTAGTTACTGCCGTTCCTGCTCGGCTTTCCAGGCTTCAAACTCGGCACGCTCGCGGGCTTCTTTTTCACGTTTCCACTGCGCAAATTCATCCTCTTCCTTGCTGGCTTTCCAGGCTTCGTATTCGGCGCGTTCCTGCTCGGCTTTCCAGGCCTGGTAGTCGGCATCAGCAGCGCCGGTTTTTTCCTCGCGCGCTTCGCGCTCAGCAATCGTCTCTATGGAGCCACCAAAACGACCATCCTCACCGGAAAATATTCCTCCACCACGAGCTTCTCGCCCAGGTGGGCCGATTGACGCGTCCGGGTTTGCGCCCATGCTTTCGCAGCCTGCGACAAGTGCCGCTACTGCAACAAATGGAAGAATTTTAGAAGCCATAACGCCTGATCCCCACGTGCCCAATTGACATGCGACTTATGATATCGCATAACGCACTGATCCTCGTAGAAGATTTTGGAAAACATCGGGAAGCAGAAATTTGCCGACTGCACCTACAGAACTCTTTAGGCTGGATCCGGCAACCCTGCTGGAACAGTTCCAGCAATCTTTGCCCATACTTATGTTTGGTGCAAATGGCCGTCTTACGCCATTCTGTTTTGCCATCATGTTGCTGATTTGTGCTGTCCTGTATCTGCGGCGCCGGCCGGGGGAAGGCTTCTGGCGCTGGGTTTTTCCCCGCAAAGTGTATTCCGGCTCTTCATTTTGGATCGATGTGAAGCTGATGCTGCTATCGAGCATCCTAAGAGCTTTCGGTTTGTTCGCCTTGGTCGGTTTCGCTCCCTTAATTACCTTAGCGTTGCAGGATGCGCTGGCCGGAGATAGCGCGCCGGACAGCACCTGGGCCCCCCTCCTGATAGCGGCCACACTGCTCGTTGTAACGGATTTTAACGGCTATTGGGTGCACCGAGTCTCACACCAGTGGAAGCGCATCTGGCCCTTTCATGCCGTACATCATTCGGCCGAACAGCTCAATCCATTCACCGTGGCGCGCAAGCATCCCGTCTATACGCTGATAGTCTCTTTTACCGGGGGCATTCTGGTTGGCGTCACACAGGGATTGTTGCTGGGGCTGGTGATTGGCCGAATCGATTTCACCACCATTCTGGGTGTCAATCTTTTCTATTATATATTTAATGTTACTGGCGCGAACCTGCGTCATACACATATCTGGTTATCATATGGGCGCATACTTGAGCATATTTTGATCTCACCTGCCCAGCATCAGGTACACCACTCGATTGATCCGAGGCATTTCAATAAAAACTTCGGCGAAGTGCTGGCGATCTGGGACTGGATGTTCGGTTCCCTGTATATCCCCGCCGGGCGCGAAGAGCTGGTTTTTGGCCTCGCCGATGGCACCGGCAAACTTGCGCCACAGATACACGGCACGTTCACCGAGGCGCTGGTGGAGCCATTCAGAACCGCGTTCCTGGCGAAAAAAGGCAAGCCATTGGCAGTGCCGCCCCGGAGTGGCTTTCTGCGCTAGACTGCTGATATGAAAAATATTCTTCCATTTTCAATGGCATTGTTTGTTGCCCTGCTACTGGGCGTAACGAAAACGTTACCCGCGTCAGAGTCGGTGGCCCCTGAGCAAGTGGATGCCAAAGAAGTCATCCGTAAGATGGATTTGCTACTGCGTGGCGATTCTAGTTTCGGTTCTTACCGCATGACGATCACGGATCCCGACTGGCAGCGCACGCTGACATTGAATGCTTGGGAAAGTCGCACTGAAGACAAAACGTTTATAGAAATTCTGTCGCCCGCAAAAGAAGCGGGTATCGTGACGCTGAAGATTGGCCTCGAGATGTGGAATTATCTGCCGCGTGTTGAGCGTATTGTGAAGATTCCGCCTTCAATGATGTTCCAGCCCTGGATGGGCAGCGATTTCACAAATGACGATCTGGTAAAGGCCTCGAGTATCGTTACAGATTACTCCCATGAAATTATTGCCGAAGAGACAGTTTCGGGATTTCAGGCATACAAAGTCGAGCTTATTCCTAAGCCCGATGCGCCTGTTGTCTGGGGCCGGCTGCTTGCCTGGGTAAGACAAAGCGATTCCATGCCGTTGCGTCAGGAGTTCTTTGCTGATGACGGTGAGCTTATCCGGATTTTACGCTTCGACAATATTGTTGAGGTTCGAGGGCGCGAAGTGCCTACCTATTGGGAGATGAAACCGGTTGGGGAAAAGGGCAGGCTGACCGTGATGGAAGTGCTTGATCTGGAGATCGACGTGGAGATAGATGAAAGTATCTTTTCTCTGCGAAACCTCAAACTCAAGAACTGAATATGCCTCTATTCCTTCGCATCGCATGGCGTAATGTCAGGCGCAATCAAAGGCGAACATTCATTACATTGGCAGCCATTGCTTCCGGGTTAGCCGCCATCACTGTCTTTTTCGGGCTTTCAAACGGTTTCCATGATCAGTGGATTACCAATTCAGTGCGGGTATACACGGGTCATATTGTCGTGTTTGCGGAGAATTATCGGGAGGAGCGCAATCTCAACCGGGCAATTTCCGATATCGATGACCTGACAGACCGGCTTGAAGTTCTCCCCGGCGTCGAAGCTGTCACGCCCCGGATTCATATTAACGGACTCGTGTCGACCGCACGCAATTCAACTGTGGCAGTGATTCGCGCAGTCGATCCGGTCCGCGAAAGCAGGATAAACGGGCTGCGGGAGCGCATCATTATCGGGAGCTATTTCGAGGAAGATGCACACCGTCAAATTCTGCTGGGCTACAAGATGGCGGAGCGCCTTAATGCCGATCCGGGTGAAAAGATCGTATTGATGGTACAGGCCGCTGACGGTTCGATAGGTGCGGAACTTTTCAGGCTACAGGGTATTTTTCGTCTTGGTGCAGTAGACCTCGACGGCAGTCTCGCGATAATCGGCCTTGCCGATGGCCAGAACATTGCCGCAATGGACAACAAAGTGACCGAGGCAGTTCTTATTCTGGACAGTCCGTCCGAGGTGGCGGCAACGGCTGGTATTCTGGAGGCCGAGCTCGCTGGATCAGCGTACGAAATCCTGCAATGGGACGAGCTGTTACCTCAGGCAAAGGAAATGATCGGGCTCAGTAATGTATTCACATATATATTGCTGGTGATCATACTGGTAGTAGTCTCGCTCGGTATTCTGAACACTATGCTTATGTCGATTATGGAGCGTACCCGCGAGTTCGGGATCATGCGGGCGCTGGGTACCCGGCCAGCGCAGATAGTCCGCCTTGTTCTGTTTGAGGCCGTTTGTCTGGGTATCCTGGGAACGTTGCTAGGAGTGCTACTGGGACTAGTGACTAACGGATTTCTCGGTATCAGTGGTATCGACCTATCGCGCTGGTCGGGTGCTATGGATCTTATTTCAAGCCTCAAGCCGGTCATTTATCCGACGGTCCATCCTGCCCGCATTGCCATCGCGGCGCTTGCTGCCTTTCTGACCACGCTTCTGGCGGCAATCTATCCCGCGGTGCGCGCCGCCAGGCTGAGTCCGGCTGATGCGATCCGGTCGCTCTGAATATCCTAAAACCAATGTATTGTCTGCGTACCGAAAACCTGACCAAGTTGTACCGCAATAACGGCCTCGAGATACCTGCTCTGAAAAATGTGGGTATGCGCGTGAAGCGCGGCGAATTCGTATCGCTGGTAGGTCCGTCAGGTTCAGGAAAGACAACACTGCTTAATCTTGTTGGCGGTCTCGACAGGCCGACAACAGGCAAAGTTTATATCGATGATCGGGATATCACCGCTATGAGCGAGCGACAGCGCTCGGATATGCGCCTTGCCAGTATTGGTTTCGTATTCCAGGAGTTCAATCTGATACCGGTGTTGAGTGCTCGCGAGAATGTCGAATATGTCATGCTGTTGCAAGGAATAAGTCAGGGTGAGGCGCAGCGAATCGCTGTCGAGACGCTCGCGGCCGTAGGTTTGCAGGGCCTTGAAAATCGTCGACCCAACCAGCTATCCGGAGGGCAGCAGCAGCGAGTCGCGGTTGCACGAGCGATAGCCACGGGGCCGTCCATTGTTCTGGCAGATGAGCCTACTGCGAACCTGGATTCGGAAACCGGGCATAATCTGGTAGATGCAATGCGCCGGCTTAACGATGAGCTGGGAATCACCTTTCTGCTATCGACTCATGATCCGATGGTCATAGACAGCACCACCCGGGTCATTCGCATGCGTGATGGAGCCCTGTTGGAGGAAGCATGAAGCAGCGATGTAGCAATCATCTGGTGGGGCTTGTTGGACTTCTTATTCCGCTCTCGGCTATTGCGGCCGACAAACCCGAATTCCAGTTCAGCGGTTCCTTCCAGAGCCTTGGCACAATCTCGGAAACGCCGGTCAGCCGCGAGGACTACTGGAGCGACCTGAATCGCCTGAGGCTGGATTTTGGGGCGCGGTTCAATTCCTTCGTGGCTGCTACGGCAGTCATCGACAATGAATTTTTGCTCGGTTCTGTCATAGATACCGACGATTTTCAGTTGGTCAAGGATTCCGATCTGGACTCAAACACGCGTTGGGACTGGGACAATCTGGTGGTCGACAATGAGGATCTGGTATGGCGTGCAAATGTATATCGTGCCTTCCTGAAATTTACCTCCGAGGATCTGAACGTCGTAGCCGGCCGTCAGCGTATTGCCTGGGGTACCGGCCGATTGTGGAATCCTACCGATGTATTCAACCCAGTCAGTCCGTTGCAAATCGATAAGTCGCAACGAGATGGTGTTGATGGCCTCAGCGCGGAGTATTTTTTTGGTGACCTGAGCAGCGTTGAGCTGGTCTACGCGCTGGGGCAGGAATCTGAATTGGACAGCCTTGGCGCACGGTTCGGAACAAATATTGGCGGTTACGACATCGGACTGCTGGTCGGAGATATTCGCGAGTCAGATTTGGTCGGCGTCGATTTTGGGGGCAATATTGGCAACGCCGGGTTCAGGGGGGAAGCAACCTACAGGAAACCTGACGACGGCTCTGGTTATTCCCAGATAGTCTTGAGCCTGGATTATTCCTGGCCCAACAGTGTTTACTTCTTATTGGAGTATTTCTATAACGGCGGAAATCTTGGGGGTACCGGCATACCGGACGAAATTATCGAAGCACGCGGGCGGCGCTTCAACGGCGAGATCGTAACCAAGAACCGCAATTTTTTGGCGACTGCACTCGGCTACGATTTTACTCCGCTAATCCGTTTCGATGGTTTAGTAATTTACGATGTCGACGAAGGGGGGCTGTTTTTCGGTCCATCGGTGAACTGGAACATCATGCCCAATCTGGACTGGAGATTGGGCGCGCAATTGTCTTCCGGAGGTGCCGACAGTGAATATGGCGATGATGCTGATGTCTATTTCACCTCAGTAAGGGTGTACTTCTAAAAGGCAAAAAAAGCCCGACAAAATGTCGGGCTATACGAGCATAACTTTTAGAGGTGATTTTTATTAATAAAAAATCTAATGTTACAGAGCCATTACTGACTCGTAACCTTCACATCCGGTCAAAAACATTGTTGCGCCTGCGGCGAGCAGTACCAGACGAGCAGCGCGGCTGTTTAGCAGTTTGGTCCAGTAAAATAACATCGTGATTCTCCTCTAGCTACTGTTAAGCGATTTGAGTTGAGATTGACAAAGCCTCGCTAGGCTGGCCTTGTAGTTTCAAGACTAGCAATGTCTCAGGTGAAAAGCACTTCTAATTAAGCCGTTTTCTTTGTGTAGACTGACCGGGCATGATCGAAGCAATAAAGTTTTGAAAAACAATGATATATAATTATGTACACCGTGATTATAACTTGGCGAGCAGATGCTTTTCGACCCGGTTTGTGAGACTGCAAGATGAGTGAACCCGTCCAAACAGCAGTCGGTGGCCCTGGCGATTCGCTGCGCAGACCTCAGGTCCGCTGGATCAGTGGCGCCCAAACCGACATGATGATGGCGTTCAGTTGGATACCATTTACGTTGCTGGCAATGGCGCTCCAATCATCGCCCGATGCGCTGTTGACGCTGATGCTCGCGGTTTTCCTGTTTTCATTTACCCATCAACCTCTGACTCTGCTGCTTGTCTACGGCGATCGGAGCCGCTTTGCGTTGCGGCCACAAATATTCAAGTGGAGCCCGCTGCTCTTCGCCGCCGCCATACTGGTATTTATGAATGTTAGCCCGCTGCTGTTGGCGATTGTCGCGGGCCTTTGGAACGCTGAACATACGCTCATGCAGCGCTATGGCATCGCGCGCATATACGGGCGCAAGGTGGGGCAGAACAGCGGTGGCGCCGAAATATATATGTTTTTTTCCTGGCTGATCCTAGTGGTGCTTTATGCAGCGGTAGATCCGGAGTTGCTCGACAAGGCTGCAGATCTGGGCTTTAAGGGCCCCAATATGACCATCATGGAAATGCTGACAAAGCTCGCGCCCGTCGCTGAGTTGTTGCTGCCAGCAGCGATAGTTACTGTTACGGGTGTGGCAATAGTCTGGCTCTTTCAGGAATTCCGAAGGCCTTCCAATTTGGCCAAGCTACTCTACATTCTATCTACAGCGGCACTGTTCGCTGTGATGCTTGTTAACCCGATTGCCGGGTTCATGGGGTATGTGGGTGCCCACGCCTACGAGTATTACGTGATTGTTAATCACAATTTGGCTGTGCAGTATCAAAAGCCCGGTGCGGGCGGCGGCAGGGTTGGGGTCTGGGCACGCGGTTCCTACGGGCGCGTCGGCTTCTTCGCCGTGTATGCGTCATTGATACTCATAGTGTTTTTTCTCAGATCATTTCTGCCGACATACTGGATATTTTTCATTGCGTTCATGATTGGCGGCCTGCATTTCTTTTACGATGGTTTTATCTGGAAGCTCAGAATTCCGTCTGTCGCCAAGGGATTGGGAGCGCGGTCAAGCTGATTGGGATTCAGGCTTAGTCCGCACAGGCAATGATCGGATCCCCGCCGAGCAATTCTTCCCAGCTATACGTGCAGCTTGTTTCGAAGCCGTCGGTGGCATCCAGGTTGAGCTCAACAAGGGCATTCAAGCCATCGCTCTGGGCCGTTACCTGAATGCTTGCCTGATTGGCTCCGTATATGACACGCCGTCCTGCAGTCGGCCAGGGGTTGCCGGCAATTGTTACGAAGGGCTCCGGAGTTTCAAAATAGGCAAGAAAATCGAAATCTGAGCTGTTTATACCGCCAATACTTTCTTCGGTTGTCTCGGCAGCATCCGCAACCTGGAAATAGCTATAAGCTGTTAGTGATCGTGTTGCCGAATCCACCTCGAAGTCAAATGCATTTGTGGTGATGTCGGCAATAGTACGTGAGGCGGTTTCGAGGTAGTCCAGCTCCAGCGATCCATTGCCCCATGTCGTGCCGCTCGCGTCCGTGATCGAGAGGCTCGTCATTGTAATCGTCGCCTGAAAATCGGTTTCACTTGACGATAGTGCGGAAACATCGATGCGCAAATTGCCATCGAGCGTACCCGCAAATTGAATAGTTCCAAGATTTTCGCTTATGTAGTTGAAGTCCTGGCAGTTAAAGAACGTAAAAATTACTATCAGGCCGGACTCATTAACATCTGCTTCGCCGCCGCTGCAGTGCTCCGCACTGGCCGCAGTGGCGACAAGCGCTCCTCCATCGCCAGAGTTAGCTGCAGTGGCCGTCGCGCTTGCGCTCAAGACAGCAGCCGTATCGACTATAAGGCCCAGAACTATACGTTCGGCAAAAGCGCTGGGATCCTCCGCATTGCGCACCAGATCAATGGCGTTGTTTTCATCTATAACCACAGTCGCGTCAGCTCGCGTGAGGCCGCCGCTTCCGCCTCCGCCTCCGCCGCCACATGCGGCCACCAAACTAGTCGCCAGGGCAACCACAAAGGCAGAGTTTTTCCAGCGGGTGCTTGGTCTGGCCAGGGTCTTTTCCATGTCATTTCCAGTGCTGGGAGATGGGATCATATTCTTGGCAGCTTGAATCGCTATTGTAAAGTATTGTTGTGTGTTTTCCATTTGCGCAAAAAAAATGCCCCGGTTTCCCGGGGCATTTCTTGTGTTGCGATACCTTTCTGCTTAGAAACGGACGCGAGTACCGATGATGAACTGGTCCCAATCTTCAAGTGGGGAATCGGGATCGGCCATCGAGTAGGAGGCATAAACGTCCACGCCACCTGCGCCATTGAACTGGTAGGCGATTGCGGTTTGATCTACCTCATCAACACCATCATCAAGGTTGCCGAAGCTGATGCTTAAGGCGTGGTCGCCGAAGCGCTGACCCAGCTTAATATAGGTGCTATCGGTGTCAGGGACGCCGACACCTTCGTACGACTCTTCGCCATAGCCCACAGTCAGGCTGGTGCCGCCCAGCAAAGCTGACACCGATGCTGCAATACGATCGTCCGCATTACTGAAGCTATCCTCAGGGTTATTAACATAGCCGATAGCGCCAATCCAGCGCAGGTCGTCCATATACTCAGAGTAAGCTTCCGCGGATGAGTCCCATGTCAGGCCGAGCTCAACACTACCGTCGGTGTCAGCACTGGCTGACAGGTTGATGCCCGCAATCGACGGAGCATCGTAACGGATCCGATTATGGCGGGTGCCTTCAAAGCCAACGCGCACATCATCACCCGCGGGATAGCGACGCCAGTCGAAGTTGTCGGCCAGTTCCGTACCCGAGAGATCCTGACGCTGCGTAAAACGCGCTGCACCGTCACCGCGACCGATTGAGAATGTGCCCAGTTCGTGTTTAAAGGCGATATCCAGATAGGCTGCGGTCAACTCATTGCTTGAAGAACCACCGCCGAAACCCATCAGGTCCGGAAAAGTGGTCGCAGAGTTATTGGCATTCCAACGAAACTGTGAAAACACCTCAACGTCCATGCCGGCGAATTCGCCGCTGGCGCTCAGGCTCACACGTGACGCGTTGGTGCCGTTGTCAACGATCTGGGTATCAGTGTCGTCAGTGTTGGAATCATCGATATAGCGAATCATCTGATTGACGTGGCCACTGATCTGATACTCGACAGCTTGCGCCGCCGTTGTAAAGCCCAATAAGGCCGCTAGGCCCAGGCTAATTCCTAGTTTAGTGTGACTCATTACAAGTCCCCCTGTTTTAGTGTTAACGCACATTACATAACCCTCCCGAACCCTACGGAAAGGTGTTGCGTTTTGCTATACGAATTTGGGGGAAATTAAGGAAAAATAA
>JAUIHW010000021.1 GCA_030431775.1 Gammaproteobacteria bacterium | reverse complement strand
AAAAATACCGCCGACCAGAAACATCGCGAAGCTGAACCAGAGGTACAGCGTGCCAATGTCTTTGTGGTTGGTCGTGAATAACCAGCGGCTGATGCCTTTTGCCGGACCGTGATCGCCCATGATGGACCCCCTTACTGTTTGCTAATTTGTTACGCCTGCCTGCTTTGCTCAGTTGGCCTGCTTAAAGTTATACACATCAACGGGCTGCACACTGTCGCCCATATTATTGCCCCAGGAATTACGGATATACGTCACCACCGACGCCAGCTCGATCTCGTTAAGCTGTGCGCCGAAGGCCTGCATAGCTGTGCCGGAAACCCCGTTAACCAATACTGACAAATTTTGATCCATCGGCCCGGTTGGCACAGCACCGCCGGCCAGTGCAACGCCCACGCCGCCTTCGCCGCTGGCGCCATGACAAACCATGCACTGCTTGCTGTATACCTCCTCACCACTCGCCAGGAGTTCGTCGAAGCTTTGTTCCTGCTTAATAAGTTGCGCCAGCTCCGCCGCTTCCGCCTGGCGCTCACCAATCCAGCTGTTGTATTCCGCATCGTCCACAACGTTGACCACTATCGGCATAAAACCGTGATCACGGCCGCACAATTCGGCACATTGTCCGCGGTAAATGCCTTCTTCTTCAACGACGGTCCAAGCGGTGTTGATGAAGCCCGGTATTGCATCCTGCTTGACGGCAAAGGCCGGCACCCACCAGGAATGGATAACATCGTTGGCGGTGATCAAAAAGCGAACCTTTTTGTTGGCAGGAATAACCAGTGGATTATCAACCTCCAGCAGGTAGTGCTCGCCTTTAGGCTCAATATTATTGATTTCACCACGCGAAGTACGCAGGTTACTGAAGAAACTGACGCCTTCATTCATGTACTCGTACTTCCATTTCCATTGGTAGCCGGTAATCATCACATCAATTTCAGCATCTTCGGCTTTGTCGTACATTTTGATCAACATGCTGGATGCTGGCAGGCCCATGCCGATCAGAATCAGCGCTGGAATCACGGTCCACACCACTTCCAACTTGGTGTTCTCATGGAAAGTGGCCGGTTTATAGCCGCGCGAAGCTCGGTGCTTGTACATGGAGTAAAACATGATGCCGAATACAATGACGCCAATCACCACGCAGATCCAAAAGATCAGCATGTGCAATTCGTATACACCGCGGCTGATCTCAGTAACGCCTTCGGTCATATTGACGCCCCAACGCTCGGCTGGCTCTGCACCGGTCTCGGCACGGACCATGACGCTTGTTGCCAGCGCGATAACCGCTACCAGTACATTCACCAGTGGCGTGGGCAATCTGGAAAGAGAAAAAGACATGCTTGCTGACCCCAATTCAAAAGTTAATTATAGCGCCGCTATTTAGTGTAGGCCCCGACCGCACAGAGGCCGCCTCATTATGCCATTGACGCAGCTGCCGACATCAAACTTGCGGACCGCTGCTCAATCGGCCCGGCAAAACTATAAGATTATATCAAAAGTCTTGCCGGTGTTTACAAGCCACTTGTTGTAATTGTTCGCTGACTCACCCTCGGTAAGGCGTCCAGCTGGAGAACTATCTTCTACCACCGTATCTGGTAACTGGTCGCTGGCCTGGCGGCCTACTTCTACTACGACAAATACCGGCGCTGGTTCACTGCCTGAACCCGGCCTTCATGACGATGGTGAGTCGTTCGGGTCCAGCAGCGTAATTGTTTGGACCTGCTCAGAATCTGACCCAACGCTCACTCGGGTTGGCAGTTCCTCAACCGCGCCAAGACGGTCCAGCCGTTCGTGGTGCTTGCAACGCACACATTCTCGCACCAGTTGCGGCGCCGTATCGATCAATACAGTCGTGTCCTGAGCCCCGCAACCCGGGCAAACGGCACCAGCGATGAAGCGTCTCGGCATGCTCGTCTCTTCTTTACATTACGTGTCATAATAGAAAGCATGACTGAACAACTCAAGCCGCCTTCTTCAATTCGCTCACTCGGTGATGCCCGTCCGCAACTGGGTGAGCGGGTATTTGTCGACCCAACGGCTATGGTGTTGGGTGATGTACACATTGGAGATGACTCCTCGATCTGGCCAATGGCCGTGGTGCGCGGCGACATGCACCAAATTCGCATTGGCCAACGCACCAGCATTCAGGACAATTCGGTTTTGCATATCACCCATGCCGGGCCATTCAACCCCGATGGTTACCCCCTGCACATTGGCGATGAGTGCATCATTGCCCATGGTGTGATTCTGCATGGCTGCACGCTGGCCGACCATGTTCTGGTTGGCATGGGTGCTATTGTCATGGACGGCGCTGTGATTGAGTCCGAGGTGATCATTGCCGCCGGCAGTGTAGTCAGCCCCGGAAAGCATCTGCAAGGCGGCTTTTTATACCGTGGCAGCCCGGCCAAACCGGTCCGCGAAATAAGCTCAAAGGAGCGCGAGTTTTTCTCTTACAGCGCCAATAATTATGTTCGCCTGAAAGACCGGCACCTGGCGGAAAGCTGAGCGGCAATCAGGCTGAATCGCTGTGTTCCAGGTCCGCTCTAACCCGGGCAATAACCGCGGTGGTTTCCGGTCGGGTCTCGCGCCACAACGCAAAAGACTCCGCTGCCTGCTCCACCAACATACCCAGGCCGTCGGCGCATTCCTGCGCACCATGATTGTCAGCCCAGCGTAAAAAAGCGGTTTTTCTGGCCGCATAGAACATGTCGTAAGCCCGACACTCGCCGGCAAAAACACTGCCGGGCACATCCGGCAGCTCCCCACTGAGACTGGCTGCACTGGCATTGATCACCAGGTCAAAGCGCTGTTTGCGAAGGCCCTTCGGGCTGCTGCAGGAGATATCACCCAATGCGGCGAATTCGGCGCAAAGCTGTTCCGCCTTTTCTGGCGTACGATTATTGATCACAATGGATTGTGGCGAAAGATCGAACAGAGGCCCCAGAACACCCCGAACAGCACCGCCGGCACCGATGATCAGAATGCGTCGACCGGCGACCTGCCAGCCCAGATTGTTTTGCAGATCGCGGCACAAACCGAGCCCGTCTGTATTGGTGCCGAACAGGTCACCATTGGCCTCACGCTTGATGGTGTTTACCGCGCGTGCACGGCTGGCACGGGCACAGCAATCATCCACGATCTGCCAGGCTTCAAGCTTGAAAGGCACAGTCACGTTTAAGCCCATACCACCATCGGCAAAAAACTCGGTCACTGCCTGCGAAAAACTGTCGAGCTCAACCAGCATTGAGTCATAGCTCAGGGCCTGATGGGTTTGCTCAGCAAACAGTTTGTGGATCAGCGGTGACTTGCTTTGTGCGATTGGGTTTCCAAATACAGCGTATCGATCCATGGTTCAGGGTCTCAACCAGTCACGGGGTGGCAGGAAATCAGTACTCAGCGCCGCCTCGGCACTGCCGTCCTGAGGATGATAATCGTATTCCCATCGCACCAGCGGTGGCAATGACATCAAAATGCTTTCTGTCCGGCCATTACTCTGCAGGCCAAACAGTGTGCCGCGATCATAAACCAGATTGAACTCAACGTAGCGGCCGCGCCGGTACAGTTGAAACTGTCGCTCGCGTTCGCCCCATGGTTGGCCATGGCGCTTTTCAACAATAGGCATATACGCGGGTAAATAGGAGTCACCCACCGCCTTGAGAAACGCGAAGCACCGCTCAAAGTCACCAGTCAGGTCATCGAAAAACAGGCCGCCGATTCCACGCGCCTCCTGGCGATGCTTAAGATAGAAGTATTCGTCACACCAGCTTTTATAACGCGGGTAGGCGTCATCACCCAGCACTTGACAGGCCTGACGGGCGGTACGGTGCCAATGCTCGCAATCTTCAACATAGCCATAGTATGGAGTCAAATCATAACCACCGCCAAACCACCACACCGGTTCGGCATTGTCGTCCTCAGCAATAAAGAAGCGCACATTGGCATGGCTGGTCGGTACGTAAGGGTTCAGTGGATGAATGACCAACGACACGCCCATCGCTTCGTAACGCCGGCCAGCAATGTCCGCTCGACGCTCACTCGCACTGGCAGGGAGAGCCGCCCCTTTTATGTGGGAAAAGTTGACGCCGGCTTTTTCAAACACCGCTCCGTCACTGAACACCCGGCTTTCCCCACCACCGCCTTCACTGCGCTGCCAGCTATCCCGTACGTGGTTAACCTCGGGGTCCTGCTGCAACATGGCCTGGCAAATATTGTCCTGCAAGGCGAGCAGGTAGGAGCGAACGGCTGATTTATCCAAGGCTTCTCTCCTGGCTGGACAGCGCGGTAGCCGCTGGACGAATGACGGCATTACTGCAGAGATCACGGATTTCGCTGGGCCCTGGGGCATCACCGATGTCACCCGCTAAATAGTAATCGACCCGGTCACCAAAATAACAGCGCGCTCTCAACAGATCACGCGCGGGCGGCCTGCCACTGGGATTTGCCGAGGTCGACACCACAGGGCCCGCGAATGCCCGGCACAACTCCACAACGCCAGGGTGAGTACTTACTCGCACCGCAATGCTTGGCCTGCCGCCTGTTAGCAGCTCACTGGTCGCTTCTCCGGCTGGTGCAACCCAGCTGACCGGGTGGCTTGTACTGGCCTGCAGGCGGCTAAGCTGTGCGGAGTTAAGAGGCGCAAGAAAAGGCAGTAATTGGGCCAAGTCGGCCGCAACAAGAATCAAGCCCTTCTCGGCCGCGCGGCCCTTTAGGGAAAGCAAGCGATAAAGAGCTTGTGGCTGGCGCGGGTCACAACCCAGCCCCCACACGGCTTCCGTGGGATAGGCAAGCAGCCCCCCGGATTTGAGGACGTCAGCTGCTAAGCGAACTTTGAATGGGCTTTGAATGGTCTTAACCGTCCCGGAGGCTGGCATTCAAGGAGGCGCGAAAGTTACCCCAACTACTGCGACTACGCAAGCCAAAAGCCCTATTTCAAGCGGCAAAAGCCGCCAGCAGACTGCTCCACCCGCCCCAGCAGTACCAGCTCAGACAGGGCCGCCAACACCGCCTGTGGCGTCTGCCCACTGGCACTGATAATGGTGTCAATGGGTGTGTCTTCAAAATCCACCTGATAAAGCACCTCTGCGAGGCGCTCAACGGGCGGCTCACTTGCGGCCGGCACGCGGGTGGCTGATCTGCAAATTGAGCTGGCCACATTGAGTTCTGCCAGCAGTTCTTCGGCGGAATTAAGCAACTGGGCACCTTGTTGAATAAGCGTATTGCAGCCTTTGCTCAACGGGTTATTGATCGAACCGGGCAGCGCGAAAACACTACGGTTTTGCTCGATGGCGTAACGGGCGGTAATCAATGACCCGCTGCGCTCAGCAGCCTCAACGACGATTACCGCATCACAGAGCCCACTGATGATCCGGTTGCGCTGCGGGAAATGCTCAGGCCGCGGGGGTGCATCGGGCCAAAACTCGCTGACCACACAGCCCTGCGCGGCTATGGCGCTGGCCAGCGCCTGATTGCGTCTGGGGTACAAATTTGCCAGGCCGCTGCCAAGCACCGCAATGGTTTTACCACCTGCCTCCAACGCGGCGTGATGACTGGCCGAATCAATACCGAGCGCCAGACCACTGGTCACGCAGACACCGGCCCCGGCGAGTTCGCGGGCCAGCAGTTGTGCGGTTCTAACCCCTCCTCCAGAGGCCTTGCGGCTACCAACCATGGCCACTTGTTCGAGCTGCAGTACGTCATGATCTCCCCAGGCATACAGTAACGGTGGCGCGAGGTGAATCTGGCGCAGCATGGGCGGATAGTCTGCTGACTCCAGAGTTATCAGGTGCCAACCTTGCTCGCAACAGCGCTGATGATCCGCTTTCACCTGCTCCACCCACGCAGAGCGCTCCTGCTTCAGCCCCAGCTCTTGCAGCGCCATAACGGTTGCAGCGGGCAAGCCCTGCGCGCGCCAGGCTGTTGGGCCGGCGCTGAACAGTGATTCGAGGTTGGTGAAATGCTGAAACAGGCGGGCTTCGCGCTTGGGGCCCAGCTCGGGTAGGCGTTGCAAGGCCATATAGATAAGAGAAGAGTCTGCCATCCTTGGCTCCTTTCGTTAAGAAAGCAGCGGATGGCGAATAAGAGCGTCCCTTCCTGGGTGTATAGTGCTGTCCGCTACGGGTTGTGCACGCGGTCCATTACCTTGAGAGGCTGAGTGGCCCGCAGCACCAGTCCAAAGCTCATTTTTTCATAAGTACGAAAAACCATCAACAGTCCAGCACGCTCATCCGGTAATTGCACCCATTCCCGTTCTATACGATCCCGCACGCGTTCTCCTCGACGGTCAATCGCCAGCACATTGCCCACTTCCAGGCCGTCGCGTTCGCCGCGATTCAAAATCACAATGTCCATAAAGCCAATCTGGGTAACACCACCTTCCACGGCTGCGATGTAGCCACTCACCTCGGTCTTTGGCGCGCTGGGCATAAAAGTCGCTGTGACCCTGCGCTCTACGTTGGGTAGCAAGCGGTCCTCAATACGAATTTCCTCAAGACTTCGGTTGATCTGGAACTTGGCGATATCACCATCCAATTCCTGCAGTTTAACCCCACCAATATCAAGAGCCGCAACACCCAACACTTCGCGGGTTTCAGGGTCTCTAAACACTTCGCCCTTGCGAAATACGCCGTACACCTCGTCATCACCTGAAAAGTCGCCGCGGGCAAACAGCTCATCTCCGGCGCCAGTCACTATGTGCCCTTGCGCACCCGCCAAAACATAAGGCGCGGCTTCCAGCTCCCCTTCGGCCACAATCCGGCTCTTACTCAAAAAGGCATTGATTTTCTCCAGCGGTATAGCTGGAATAGCATTGTCGACCGGTGACAGGCGCATCTTCGGTGTAATGCGGACGGTGTCACCGTTCGGGCCGCGGCGAACCCGAAGACGGGGCTTGCCATCCAGATACACCAGATTAATGACATCGCCCGGAAAGATCAGGTGTGGATTGGCGATTTGCGGGTTTACCTGCCAAATTTCCGGCCACATCCATGGGTCGCGCAGAAAAGTGCCGGAAATATCCCACAGCGTATCGCCTTTAACCACCACGTGCTGATCCGGGTGGCCATCACGCAAAACCACATCATCAGCCGAGGCGGCCAATCCAAAAAGGCACAGCCCTAACAGGCTGGACAGCAGTAATTGTTTCATCATGCTTCCTTTATTAACGTACCCGCTCGTTGGGTGCGTTGCGTTCAAACACTGCACAAGGCTTGCTGTAGTTAACCGGGGCCGGATTGACCAAGGCCCTTGATTTTTGCGCGCACAGCGCCATAACTCAATTTATACTATAGCATGTGTCTGCAGTTTCGCCCCCGAGCGCAACTGTTCAATGAACAGCCAAGTAGTTGGTAAAATTCACTTTTTTCTGTAATTGCGTGTTCGTTCACGTAGCCACTGTTAAGCAATTATGGCGCTATTAGAAATATTGGAGTTTCCGGATCCCAGATTGCGCACCAAGGCCAAGCCTATTGGCAGCGTAAGCGACCGCCATCGGCAACTGGCGGACGACATGCTGGAGACCATGTACGACGCGCCTGGTATAGGCCTGGCCGCGACTCAGGTCGATGTTCATGAGCGGCTCATAGTGATCGATGTGAGCTCTGAGCGAAATGACCCCCTGGTGCTGATCAATCCGGAGGTAACCGTTCTAGGCCATGAAATGCGCAGTTATGAGGAAGGCTGCCTGTCCGTGCCTGAGTACCAGGACACCGTGAAGCGGCCCGCCAACGTGCAGGTAAGTGCGCTGGACCGACATGGCAAGCCATTTGTTATTCAGCCTGATGAACTGCTCGCTGTTTGCGTGCAGCACGAGATTGACCACCTTAATGGCAAGTTGTTCGTTGACTACCTGTCGTCGCTAAAGCGGCAACGTTTGCGCAGTAAGCTGAAAAAGCGCCAGCGCGCCTGATGACAGGCCAGGCCCGCCCCAGGCTGGTTTTTGCCGGCACACCCGGTTTCGCAGCACAGGCCTTACAATGCCTCATCCAGCAGGAAGTTGGTGAGCTGATCGGGGTTTATACCCAGCCGGACCGCCCACAGGGCCGTGGAAAAAAACTGAGCCCCAGTCCAGTAAAAAGCCTGGCCCTGGATGCTGGCATCCCGGTTTTTCAGCCGCCCAGCCTAAAGGCCAGCAGCGAGCATGAACAATTGCGAGCTTTGCGGGCCGACGTCATGATCGTTGCCGCTTACGGTTTATTGTTGCCTGCGGAACTATTGGCAGTGCCACGCTATGGCTGTCTCAACATACACGCATCTCTATTGCCTAGATGGCGCGGCGCAGCACCCATTGAACGCGCTATTGAGCATGGCGATCGGGAAACCGGCATAACCATCATGCGCATGGACGAAGGCCTGGACACCGGGGACATGTTGTTAAAGAAAAGTTGCCCGATCACAGCGGATACAAGCGGTGACACTCTGCATGAGCAGTTGGCGTTGATCGGTGGTGAGGCCATCGTAACAGTGCTCACCTCACTGCAAGACTACCTGGCGTCAGCCGAGCCACAACAGGATGGGCAAAGCTGTTATGCCGCCAAAGTGAACAAGTCTGAGTGTCAGGTTGACTGGAGTCTGGATGCGTCTGTTATCGAGCGAAAATTGCGGGCATTTTATTCTCGCTACACCTGTCACAGTTTTCTTGGCGAAACGCGGGTCAAGCTTGGTCCGGGGCGCAGCAGTCAGAAGGCCGGGTCCGCACCCCCCGGTACGATAGTCGCACTGGATAAGCAGGGCCCCCACGTTGCGACTGGCAATGCTTGTGTACAACTGTGCAATGCCCAACTACCTGGCGGGCGCATGCTCCCAATGTCAGACCTTATCAACGCACGTCCCGAGCTGTTCGCGCCGGGGCAGCGTTTCTCCTGTGCCTGACATGGCACAACAGCTGGGAAGCCGGGCGCACGCCGCCCTTCTATTACAGCAGGTTTTCCAGCATCAGGGGTCACTGGCGACGGTATTAGCGGATAAATCACAGATAGCCGACAGCGAAACCCGCGAGTTTTGCTACGGTGTAATGCGCTGGTACTTTCAATTGCAAGCGCTAACGGAACAACTACTCAGCAAGCCACTGCGCAGGAAGGATGACGATGTGCGCGCACTGTTGTTGCTGGGCCTGTACCAGCTACTGTATATGCGCGTACCGGCACATGCGGCGGTATCAGAAACCGTGCAGGCAGTTGGCCAGTTAAAGAAACCATGGGCACGTGGCCTGATTAATGCTGTACTGCGTAATTTTCAACGCCAGCAACAACACCTATTCAACTCGCTGACAGCCGCTGATCTACAGGCTTTTCCCGACTGGCTGTTTGAACGTATACAGCAGGCGTGGCCAGACCAGGCAGACAGTGTCTTCAGCGCCAGCAACTCCCGACCACCAATGACTCTCAGAGTGAACTCCTCTCTCATCAGCCGCGCAGACTACCTGCGACTGCTTAGTGAGGCTGGGCTGTCGGCGCGCCCTGGTCTGCTCGGCCAGTGTGCGCTTACTCTTGAGCAAGCCGTGGAAGTTTCTCAATTGCCAGGCTTCGATGACGGCTTGGTGAGCGTGCAGGATGAGGCAGCGCAGCTGGCTGGTGAGTTATTGCCGCTGCAGCCTGGCGACAGGGTATTGGATGCCTGCTGCGCACCGGGCGGCAAAACCGGCCATCTGTTGGAAAAGCAAGCCGAGATCAAGCTGGATGCGATCGACAATAGCGCCCATCGCCTGACCATGGTTGCCAGTAACCTTAAACGCCTGAGCCTCAACGCCCGCCTGATCGAAGCGGATGCTGGTGACCTCAGTAGCTGGCCGACTGATATTGCAGACGGTTGTTATCAGCATATTTTGCTCGACGTACCTTGCTCGGCAAGCGGAGTTATACGCCGTAATCCGGACATAAAATACCTGCGTCAAAGCGCCGATCTGGCCGGACTGGCTGCGCAGCAACGGCACATACTGCAGGCCTGCTGGACCCGTCTGGCACCAGGCGGCTCGCTTCTGTACGTCACATGTTCAATTTTACCGGAAGAAAATGAACAAATAGTGGCGGGTTTTCTTGAAACACAGGAAGATGCAACGCATGATCCCATTGCTGCCGATTGGGGAGTAGCCCGACGTGTTGGCCGCCAGTTGCTGCCTTGCGCGCACGACGGTTTTTATTATGCCCGGCTGCGTAAATCAGCAAGCAAAATGGATTCAGCACTGCTTAAGGAAGCACAGTGAACATCATCATTCTGGGTGCTGGCCAGGTGGGTGGCCGCCTGGCCGAGGCCCTGGCCGACGAGCAGAACGAAATCACGCTGGTTGATACCAATTCCGACGTATTGCACGAATTGCAGGACCGACTTGATATTCGCACACTGGTTGGACACGCGTCCCACCCGAATGTGTTGCGCCGCGCTGGTGCCGAGGATGCTGACATGCTGATCGCTGTAACCAACAGCGATGAAATCAACATGATCGCCTGCCAGATTGCGTTCACTATGTATCACACGCCGATGAAAGTCAGTCGGATTCGCTCTCCGGAATACCAGAATCGTGAAGAGATATTTCG
Source organism: Gammaproteobacteria bacterium (assembly GCA_030431775.1). Lineage (GTDB taxonomy): Bacteria > Pseudomonadota > Gammaproteobacteria > Pseudomonadales > JAUIET01 > JAUIET01. Next base: position 57,623 of record JAUIHW010000021.1, on the reverse strand, counting down.
TAACGAAGCCATACCAATCGATGTCTGGATCAGCCCGGAGCAGCTGGTTACCAATTACCTGCAGAATCTGGTCGACAACCCCGATGCCCTGCAGGTATTGGACTTCGCCGGCGGGCGAGTCAAGCTGGTAGCCGTCAAAGCCTATTACGGCGGTATGATCATGGGCCAGGAATTGCGGGAAATCCGCAAGCATATGAAAAAGGGCGATACCAGGGTGGCCGCCATATTCCGCCGTGACCGCCCGATTATTCCAGAAGGCTCCACTGTGGTGGAAGTGGACGACGAGGTGTTCTTCCTTGCCGCACGCGAGCATACTCCAGCGGTAATGGCCGAGTTGCGTCGCCTGGAAAACCCCTATAAACGAGTCATGATAGCGGGCGGCGGCAATATTGGCGCCCGCCTGGCACAGGCCATAGAGCACGACTATCAAGTCAAGGTAATCGAGTTTGATAAACGACGTGCCGAATATCTGTCGGAAAACCTCGACCGCTCTATTGTGCTTTATGGAAGCGCCACCGACAGCGAGCTGTTGATGGCGGAGAATATTGAACACACCGACCTGTTTCTTGCGTTAACAAACGATGACGAGGTCAACATCATGGCGTCTCTGCTGGCAAAAAAACGCGGCGCCCGAAAAGTTATCAGCTTGATCGCCAATCCGGCTTATGTGGACCTGGTGGAAGGCGGCGATATCGATATCGCAATCTCGCCGCACCAAATTACCATCGGCAGCATTCTGACCCACGTGCGCCGGGGTGACATGGCCAATGTGTATTCGCTGCGCCGCGGCGCGGCTGAGGCCATGGAAATTATTGCCCATGGTGACTCGCATTCATCAAAGGTCGTTGGCAAAAAGCTTGAGGATATTGATCTTCCGGACGGGGTCACCATCGGTGCACTGGTTCGCAATGACGAGGTCATCATTGCCCATCGTGGAGTAGAAGTGGAGCCCGATGACCATGTAATTCTATTCCTGGTAGACAAAAGCAAAGTAAGCGAAGTCGAGCGCCTGTTTCAGGTTGGATTCCACTTCCTGTAGGCCATGCATTTTTCTATTATTTTTCGAGTTCTTGGTGTGCTGCTGATGCTGTTCAGCCTCACCATGCTGGTTCCGGTTATTGTCTCCTTTATATATCAGGAAGGCACAGCATTGGTGTTTTTTGAAGCCTTTCTGACCACTATTATCTGCGGCTGCGTATTGTGGCTGCCCACCCGCAATGCGGACCATGACTTGCGTGTGCGTGATGGTTTTCTGGTTACAGCCATGTTCTGGTTTGTTTTGGGAGTATTTGGTGCGTTACCACTTTGGTTGGCCGACTCGGTGCAAATCAGCCTGACCGATGCTGTGTTCGAAAGCATATCGGGGCTGACCACAACCGGTGCGACCGTGATGGTTGGGCTCGATGAGCTGCCTCGGTCGATTCTGTTCTACCGACAACAATTGCAATGGCTAGGCGGCATTGGCATCATCGTTATTGCGGTCGCCATACTGCCGATGTTAGGTATTGGCGGCATGCAGTTGTACCGCGCTGAAACGCCAGGTCCAATCAAGGACAGCAAGCTTACTCCGCGAATTACCAGCACAGCAAAGTGGTTGTTTCTAATTTATCTGTTTATGACTCTTGGCTGCCTGCTGGCCTACTGGTTAGCGGGTATGAGCTTGTTCGATGCAATTGCCCACAGTTTTTCAACGGTATCGATCGGTGGTTTTTCCACGCACGACCTCAGCATGGGCTATTACGATAATCCCGCTATTCTGATCATCGCTATATTCTATATGTGTTTTGCGGGTATTAATTTTGCCCTGCATTTTTATGCCTGGCGACGGGTGACTTTGCGTCCCTACCGGCAAGACCCGGAGATGAAGTTCTATTTTACGATTCTCGCTATCGGCACTGTTATAGTGGTGGCAACACTGGGCAGCAGTGCCACCTACTCTTGGCCGGAAGCACTGTTGCATGGCAGTTTCCAAGTAGTGTCCATCGCCACAACCACGGGTTTCGCCAGTGCCAACTTCAGTGCTTGGCCCAGCTTTATACCCTTTTTATTGCTGGCGATGGCTTTCGTAGGCGCCTGTGCCGGTTCCACCGGCGGCGGAATGAAAGTTATCCGTGCCCTGCTGATGGTAAAACAGGGTATTCGGGAGCTGCAGCAACTGGTGCATCCACACGCCATTATTCCTATCAAAATTGGCAATCGCCCAGTTGCTGAGCGAGTGTTATCGGCTGTGTGGGGGTTTATTGCGGTATACATCATTACGTTTATCGTATTGACGCTGTGCCTGATGGCCTTGCAGCTGGATTTTGTCACGGCCTATTCAGCAACCGCTGCAGCACTGAATAATCTGGGTCCCGGGTTGGGGCAGGTGGCTGCACATTACGCAAGTATTAGTGACCCGGCCAAATGGCTGCTGTGTTTCGCCATGCTATTGGGTCGACTGGAAATTTTTACCCTGTTTGTGTTGTTCACCCCATTGTTCTGGCGAAAATAATCAAGACGCGCTCAATACAAACGCTGAACACCCTCCGGCTGGCGTTTAAAGCGCTTGTATTCCCACTGATAGTACTCCGGGTGCAGACGAGCACACTGTTCGACCGAGCGATTCATGGCCGCCACGGAGGCTGTCAGATCAGTGGAATAAATATCTGGGTCAGGCCGGGTAAAGTTCACCTGGTAGCCGCTTGCCACTGGCAATGCGAATGCGCACACAACCCGCGCTCCGGTTTTTTGCACCAGGTTCGACAGCAGGGTCATCGTCAGCGCAGGCCGGCCAAAAAAAGGGGCGAACAGGCCGCTGCCATCACCGGGTACTTGATCCGGCAATATTCCCACCATATCGCCGGACCGCAAGGTTTTCAGCAATTTCACCACTCCGCTGCGGTCAGCAGGTACCAATTCGGCTCCGGTTTCCTGGCGGGCCTGCAGAATTAACTGGCCCATGGTTCTGCTTTTTGGAGGTGCGTACATGGAGCGGACGATCGAATGGCATTCGGTCAGATACAAGCCAATCACTTCCCAGTTGCCGATGTGCGGCGCCAGAACAATAACGCCATTACCAGCTGCCAGAGCCTCATCCAGCTCAGCCCGCCCCTTTACCTCGCGCACGCGTGCCAGAGTGCGCTGCCCGCTCGCCCCCCACACGTGCGCGAGCTCCAGGGCCATGGCGCCAAGTTCCCGCATTCTCCGCCGCAATAAGTCTGCCTGTTCCGCTGAGCTCAACGCCGGGAAACACTCGGCAATATTGATGCTTGCTATTCGCCGACTGCGATTTGGGAAACAAACCAGCAGACTGCCCAGACCTCGCCCGCACAACCGCCCCAGCCTCAGGGGCAGCCTGGCAACACAAGCCAGCAGCAGTTTGCTGGCGCGGAATTTAAAGCGTGCGAAGGAATCGTTCATCTTGCTATTCATTGTATAATGCCGCGCTGATTCTCACGGGCAATCCTTACTTGAATACCCACTCTGAGGTGCTGGACCCAACAGACATTAGCACGTTTCAAGGCCTGGTTTTCAATCTGCAGACTTTCTGGGCGCGCCAGGGCTGCGTGGTCATGCAGCCATTGGACATGGAGGTTGGCGCAGGTACGTTCCACCCAGCCACTTTCCTGAAATCCGTTGGGCCGGAAAGCTGGAATGCAGCCTACCTGCAGGGTTCCCGGCGCCCAACCGACGGCCGCTATGGCGAAAACCCCAATCGACTGCAGCATTACTTCCAGTTTCAGGTGGTGATGAAGCCCAACCCGGATAATTTCCAGGAGCTGTACCTGGAATCATTGACCAGCCTGGGCATCGACCCGCTGGAACACGATATTCGCTTTGTAGAAGATAACTGGGAGTCTCCAACGCTCGGCGCCTGGGGGCTGGGCTGGGAAGTCTGGTTAAATGGCATGGAAATCTCCCAGTTTACCTATTTCCAGCAAGCTGGCGGTCTAGAATGTTTTCCCGTGACCGGCGAAATAACCTACGGTTTGGAGCGAATCGCCATGTATCTGCAGGGCGTTAACAGCGTCTATGATCTCGCATGGGCCCCTGGAGCACAGGGCATGGTGAGCTATGGCGATGTGTACCACCAAAATGAAGTAGAACAGTCGACCTATAACTTCGAACACGCCAATGTGGACTTTTTGTTTGCGTCATTTGACACGTTTGAAGCCGATTGCGCGAAACTGGTCGCCGAAGAATTGCCGCTGCCCGCCTACGAACTGGTCTTAAAAGCCTCGCATACCTTTAACCTGCTAGATGCCAGAAAAGCCATTTCAGTGACCGAACGCCAGCGATTCATACTACGAGTCAGGACCATGGCACGCGATGTTGCGCACGGTTACTATCGATCACGCGAAGCGCTTGGCTTTCCGCAAGCCGACCCCGCCATCAGGGCTGCCTTGTGAGCAGGCAACTACTCATTGAACTGGGAACCGAGGAACTGCCGCCACTCGCTTTGGGCAGGCTGAGTCAAGCCTTTGCCGATAGTATTGTGGAGGGGTTGGCCAGCGCTGGTGTGCTGACCGATAGCCGCCAGGCACGCTATCAGAACTTTGCCACTCCACGAAGACTGGCTGTTTTGATCAATGATGTTCCAGACTCCGCGCCCGATCGAGACCAGGAGCGATTGGGGCCCAACGTCAAAGCCGCCTATGACGACAGCGGCGCGCCCAGTAAAGCCGCACTCGGTTTTGCAGCCAGCTGCGGTGTTGAATTCAGCGAGCTCGGTACGCTTGACACTCCAAAAGGCGAGCGGCTTGTGCATCGTTTTTGTGAGCCAGGGCGATCTACAGAAGCGGTTCTGGCCGACTTATTGCCAGCTGTGCTCAGTGGTCTGCCAATCCCTAAGCGAATGCGTTGGGGAGCTTTGCGCGACGAGTTTATTCGCCCGGTAAAATGGCTGCTGGCACTGCTCGGTGAGCAAACACTACAGCTTAGTGTTTTCGGTTTACAGGCGGGGCAAATCACTTTGGGTCATCGCTTTATGAGCCAAGCTGAGGGCAACAGGCCTGCCAGGCTTACCGTTTCTTCAGCAGCTGATTATGAAACCAGCCTGGAGCAAATGGGCTTCGTCATAGCTGATGCGGGCAAACGCAAGCAGCGAATTCGGGATCAGCTGGTCGCCTGTGGCGCGGAACTTGGCGGCCAGGTCGTGGTGGATGAAAGCTTGTTGGATGAGGTCTGCAGCCTGGTGGAATGGCCCTGTTGCATTGCTGGCAGTTTTGATCCGGAGTTTTTGCAGCTGCCGGAGGAAGCTTTGATTTCATCGATGCAGTCTCACCAGAAATATTTTCATGTTCTGAATTCAGACGGCAAGTTATTGCCTCATTTTGTCACCGTGGCCAATATAGACAGCAATAATCCGCAAGCCATTATTGAAGGAAACGAGCGTGTGATACGCCCGCGGCTGGCCGATGCGCAGTTTTTCTATGCCAATGACACCCGCCGCAGCCTGGATGATATGGCCAGCCAGTTGGACCGCGTGGTGTTCCAGGACCAGTTGGGAACAATCGGCGCTAAGGTAGAGCGCATTAAAGCAGTTGCCGAACAGCTGCTGATGCTGCACGCTCCAGATGCCACCACTGAAAGAGCCCATTGTGTTCAGGCAGCCCGGCTGTGCAAGGCTGATCTGGTCAGTGAAATGGTTGGCGAATTCGCCGATCTGCAAGGCACCATGGGCAAGTATTATGCAGAGCACTCGGGCAAGCCCGATGCCGTAGCCGTCGCAATCGAGGAGCATTACCTGCCGCGATTTGCCGGTGATCGACTGCCACAAACACTGGTGGGGCAGTGCGTCAGCCTGGCTGACCGGCTGGACACCATAGTCGGTATTTTCGGAGTAGGGCAGGGCCCAACCGGCTCCAAAGATCCGTTCGCTCTGCGCAGGGCATCGCTGGGTGTGCTGCGTATTCTGATAGAACAGGGTATGGAGTTCTCGTTGGCGGAGCTGGTCGGCGTGGCTGAGCAGCAACATCAGCAACTGCCCATCAGCGACGCAGCGCAGGCGGCGCTCGATTATATGCTGGAACGCCTGCGCGGGTGGTATGGCGAGCAGGGATTCAGAACCGAAGTAATTAATGCCGTGTTACAAGGCGGAATGGACAAGCCGCTGGATATTGATCGACGGGTCAGGGCAGTCGCGGAATTCCAGAAATTGCCGGAAGCGGCGACGCTGGCGGCGGCTAACAAGCGGGTGCGCAATCTGCTGAGCAAACAAAATATCGACCGCGATTTAGGGCTTGACCCGACGTTGTTTCAACACGACCAAGAGCGTGAGCTGGCCAACGCACTGGCCGCACAGGAAGCGGCGATAAAACCCAGACTGGAACAATTCGATTATTCCAGCGCTTTGACGAGCCTTGCCGATCTTAAGGCGCCTGTGGATGCGTTTTTCGACCACGTAATGGTAATGGACGAGGATCTCCAGCAACGTAATAATCGCCTGGCCCTGTTACAACGCTTGCACGCTCTGTTCGGGTTAATTGCTGACATTTCTCAGCTGGCACAATGAACATCGTGATCCTGGATCGTGATGGAGTAATCAACCGCGACTCAAGCGAGTATATTAAATCGGTCGACGAATGGCAGCCGCTGCCCGGCAGTCTGAACGCGATCGCGCAACTTAGTAAAGCTGGTTATCGGGTTTTTGTCGCCACAAACCAGTCCGGCCTGGCCCGACAATTATTCTCCACCAAAGACCTCGACGCAATTCACCAAAAGATGTGCGTGGCAGTTGCAGAGCATGGTGGCTCAATAGAAAAAATTTTCTACTGTCCGCACCACCCTGATGAAGCCTGTGGCTGCCGAAAACCGGCAACCGGCATGCTAGACCAATTGGAAGCTTATCTCGGCCGCACAGTGGCTAACGCATTTCTGGTCGGTGATTCACGCAAAGACTTAGAGCTTGCTCTGGCAAAGCACTGCCGACCTGTTCTTGTACGTACCGGCAATGGCCGACATACCGAAACCACTCTGCCAGACGGTGATATCAAAGTAGTCGATAATCTGGCCGCCGCGAGCCAGTGGATTCTCCAGGCCGCTAAACCGTGAATCCACCCGCTATAAAACGCTCTGCACCCCATTGGTTTCTGGCAATTCGCGCTGTACTTTTCTATATCACAATGGTTTTAGCACTGTTGCCGGTGGCCTGCATACTGACACCCTTGAGTATCCTTACCCCTTTTTCAATACGCTATCGAATGATTACGAGCTGGAATCACGCCTGCTTGTATTTATTAAAAATTTTTTGCGGTATCGACCACGAGATAATCGGTCGGGAGAATATTCCCAATCAACCGTTTGTAGTATTGGCAAAACATCAAAGCGCTTGGGAGACCATTTTCCTGCAAACGCTGTTCAACCCCCTGTCCACGATTCTCAAGCGTGAGCTGCTGTACATACCGTTTTTTGGGTGGGGCCTGGCGATGTTAAAGCCGGTTGCCATTGTGCGCAGCTCGCCCAAGGAAGCCATCATTCAGGTCCAGACCCAAGGGATGGCGCGCTTACAACAAGGCATCGCTGTACTGGTGTTTCCGGAAGGTACTCGCGTTGCATACGGCAAGGCTGGACGTTATGCCAGAGGTGGTGCGCACCTGGCCATTGACGCCTGCGTACCGATTGTTCCGCTTGCTCACGACGCCGGGCGCTACTGGCGGAAAAACGGTTTCGTGAAATACCCGGGTACTATTCAGGTGCGAATCGGCAAGCCCATTCCCAGCGACCATACGAACGCCGAAGAGTTAATGGGCCGCTGCAAAGAATGGATTGAAACCAGCTGCAACGAGATTGACCAGAATTACGGAAAGTAATTGTGGCCGCTATATGTCCAGGTTAGAAACGGCCAGTGCATTGGACTCGATAAAATCCCGACGAGGCTCAACCGAATCGCCCATTAGCGTGTTAAATATCTGGTCCGCGGCAATTGCATCTTCAATGGATACTCGCAACATTCGCCGAGTGTCCGGGTCCATGGTTGTCTCCCAAAGCTGATCCGGGTTCATTTCACCCAGGCCTTTATAGCGCTGAATGCTGTAGCCTTTTCGTGCCTGAGCCATCAGCCATTCCAGGGCATCTTCAAAATTATCAACGCTCTGGCGCTTGTCACCGCGGCGAATTTCTCCGCCTTCTTCGATCAGGTTTTGAACGGCTTTGCCGGCCGCCACCAGTTTACGGTAATCCCCCGACTCAAAGAAATCCAGGTTCACGTTGTAGAACGTTTCGTTCCCATGAGCCACCACCACAATCAGCGGCAGATAAATATTTCGCTCATTGTCTTTGCGCACACTGACCTTGAAATAGCTGTGCTCGCTGTCACTGGGCCCGTTCAGCATCTGTTCCAGTTGTCCCACCCACTGAGACACAGTGTTTTCGTTAGAAAGGTCTGCAGGCGCTATTTCAGGTAAATAAATCATTCTATGAAGCGCCTCAGAGGGGTACACTCTGCTCAGACGCTCGGTGACATTGACCGCATCCAGATAGGTTTTTACCAATGCCTGCAAACCTTCTCCGCTGATGCCGGGTGCATCGGCATTAACGTGTAGAGACGCGTCGTCCATCGCGGCTTGCAGCAAGTATTCCTCCAGCGCCTTTTCATCGATCAAATACTGCTGCTGCTTACCTTTGGCTATTTTGTAAAGCGGGGGCTGGGCAATAAACACATGACCAAGCTCGATTAATTCGCGCATCTGGCGAAAAAAGAACGTTAACAACAGCGTCCGAATGTGAGAGCCATCAACATCAGCGTCGGTCATAATGATAATGGAGTGATAACGCAGCTTGCTGGCATCAAATTCATCCTTGCCGATTCCACAGCCCAGCGCTGTAACCATGGCCCCGATTTCCACCGAAGACAACATTTTGTCAAACCGAGCTTTTTCTACGTTCAGGATTTTTCCTTTCAGAGGCAGAATAGCCTGGGTTCTGCGGTCACGGCCTTGCTTGGCCGAACCGCCTGCAGAGTCGCCCTCCACCAGAAACAGTTCTGACAAAGCCGGGTCTTTCTCCTGGCAGTCGGCCAGCTTACCTGGCAGGCCGGCAATATCCAGAGCACCCTTGCGGCGGGTCATTTCACGAGCTTTACGCGCGGCTTCTCGAGCGCGAGCTGCGTCAATCATTTTACTGACGATGGACTTGGCTTCTTGGGGGTTTTCCACCAGATAGTCACCAAACTGAGCGCCCATGTTTTGCTCAACTGAGGACTTCACCTCTGAAGAAACCAGTTTGTCTTTGGTTTGAGAGGAGAATTTGGGATCCGGCACTTTGACCGAGATGATGGCCGTCAGGCCTTCCCGGGCGTCATCGCCCGTTGTTGATACCTTGGCTTTGGCGGCCATGCCTTCCGATTCAATGTAATTGTTCAAGGTCCGGGTGAGTGCCGCACGAAAGCCCGCCAGGTGAGTACCGCCATCGCGCTGCGGAATATTATTGGTATAGCAGAATATGCTCTCCTGAAAGGAGTCATTCCATTGCATCGCCACCTCTACACCAATGCCATCGTCCAACTCGGCATTAAAATGAAACATCTTATTGATCGTGTTTTTATTTTGATTCAGGTATTCGACAAAAGCCTGCAAACCGCCGGCATAACTAAAGGTTTCCTCTTCACCACTGCGCTCATCCTTCAGGACAATTGACACACCTGAGTTCAAAAACGACAGCTCGCGCAAGCGCTTCGCTAGCAGATCATAATGAAAATTGATGTTAGTGAAGGTTTCCGGTGATGGGCGAAAATGCACTTTTGTGCCACTTTGCTCTGTTTCACCTACCTGTGCTAGCGGAGCCTGAGGCACGCCGTGACTGTATAACTGCTCCCAAACAATGCCGTTTCGCCAAATAGTTAACTTGAGCTCAGAGCTCAATGCGTTAACAACAGAAACACCGACTCCGTGCAGCCCGCCAGATACCTTATAAGTATTGCTGTCGAACTTACCACCGGCGTGCAGTACCGTCATAATCACTTCGGCCGCTGAAACGCCCTCTTCGTGCAGATCCGTCGGTATTCCTCGTCCATCGTCAGATACCGTGATCGACTCATCGGGATGAATAACAACGGTAATAGTGGAACAGTGGCCTGCAAGCGCTTCGTCAATCGAGTTGTCGACCAACTCAAACACCATATGGTGCAAACCGGTCCCGTCGTCGGTATCTCCGATATACATCCCTGGGCGCTTTCTTACGGCATCCAGGCCCTTTAGAACCTGGATACTGGAAGAATCGTAGCTTTCGTTCTCAATTTCGTCGTTCATCGCTTTACCTGCGTTAATCCAATGTTCCACGTGGAACATTATTTTTATACCGTGGCCACCAATCTTCCGTGTTCCACGTGGAACATCTGCACGGCCGTTTCTTCTGACCATAAGCCAGCTATATCTTCATAGCCAATGCCGGTTATGAAAGCTTGTGCACCAACTGCTTCCAATTGGCGGCCTAACCAGCGCTGATGCTGACCATCGAGCTCTGCGGGCAGGTCATCTATCAAAAACAAACAACGTCTTCCCGTTTCATCGGCCAGCAACCTGGCTTGTGACAATCGCAAAACCGACACCAACGCCTTGATCTGGCCTCTGGACAATACTTCAGCGGCTACTTTATCCCCAACCGTAAACCGTATTTCCGCCCGGTGGGGCCCGCAAGACGTAAAACCCCGTTGGAGATCTTTTTCCCGGCTAGCCATCAACGCTTCGTCAAGACCCTGGCCTCCTGGCCAGCCGCGCTCATAGCGGTATCGTACCGTTGGTAGCCCAGGGAAGCGTGTCAGCGTGTCCTCCACCACCGGCCATAAACGATCCAGATAGTGTTGTCGGTAGCCATCCACGGTATTGGCGTGCGCCACCAGCTCCCTGTCCCAGGCGCCCAACGCCTGGTCTTGCGCCATTTTACCATGACGCAGCATGGAGTTACGTTGCCTAATGCACTTTTTTGTTCGCTGCCAATGGCTTATGTATGACTGTTCCACGTGGAACACTCCCCAATCGACAAACTGCCGACGCTCAGAAGGACCGCCTTCTATTAGGCCGAATGACTGCGCGTTCATCACTTGCATCGGAAAGTAGCCGGCCAATTCCGCTAGTGACTGAACCGCCTGTCCGTTGATCTTGATTTGTGGAGATTTGGCCCGTGTTCGCTGTACCCCAAAGGTCATTCGGCCCGCCTCACCACTGTCTGGTGAGGCATTCGCGTATACAGTGGCTGAATCCGCTTCGTGACTGACAACAGATTGAAACTGCCTGGTTCGAAAGCTTCGCCCGATACACAGCAAGTGTATAGCCTCGAGCAAGGATGTTTTACCGCTGCCATTGGCCCCATAAACCAGGTTAATAGCCCCCAGGTCGTCCAGAATAGCGTGAGTGATGTTGCGCACATGGTGCACTTCGATGCGTTTCAATAGCACGCTGGCTGACCTGGCCCGCGCCGAGACCTTGAGATTGTCAGGCTTACAGCCCTTACAATCGCATTGGCATAATGACGTATTGCGAATCCGAGGTCTCAGATTCCTCAATTAAGGCGCTGCTATTCGAATCAGACAGTGTTACCTTCACAGAATTGTCTTCTATAACACCGAGTACATCCAGCACATAACCAACATTAAAGCCAATCTCTAGCGGTTCACCCTGATAATCGACGGCGATACTTTCCTCAGCCTCCTCCTGCTCAGGGTTGCTGGCGACTATCTGAAGATTGTCATTGTCCATGCTTAACCGAACGCCGCGGTATTTTTCGTTTGACAGAATGGCTGCTCGCGATAATGCCTGGCGAAGCGTTTCACGGTCAGCGTGAAGTAGCTGCGAACCGCCTTTGGGCAAAACTCGCTGATAATCCGGGAATTTACCGTCTACCAGCTTGGAAATAAGCCGAAATGACGCCGTGTCTGCTCGAAGATGGTTTCTACCGAGTGCCAGCCGAATATTGCCGTCTTCATCCTGCAACAGGCGGGACAACTCGATCACCCCTTTGCGTGGCAGGATTATCTGCTTTTCTTCCTGAATTCCTGCCACGCTGCCCGCTTCGCACAGAGCCAGGCGATGCCCATCGGTTGCCACCAGTTTCAGGGTTCCTGGGCTAAGTTCAAACAACATGCCATTCAGATAGTAACGAACATCCTGCTGAGCCATTGCAAAGGAAGTGCGCTCGATCAGCCGCTTGAGCTGATTCTGTGTGATCTCAAAACCGCTTTGTTCGCTGTCTTCATTAACCGATGGAAAATCGCTAGCCGGTAGAGTGGTCAGCGTAAAACGGCTGCGCCCGCTTTTAAGCAGCAGTTTTTCTTCATCTTGACTGATCTCTAAGGTCGACCCCTCCGGCAAGGACTTGCATATGTCTGTCAGCTTACGCGCCGGAACCGTGATTTCTCCGCTTTCTCCAGCGGCGTCAAGCAATATGCGCCCCTGCAGCTCAACCTCCAGATCTGTGCCCGTCAGCGTCAACTCCGCTTCATTCAACGACAGCATCACATTGGCTAATATGGGCAAAGTCTGGCGTCTTTCCACTACACCAACCACGACATTCAGTGGTTTTAATAATGCTTCACGGCTACAAGTAAATTTCATGGAAAGGTCCTGCGGATAAATGACTGAGATGAAGAGGTTTAAAAGTAAACCCCTATTGTGCTCAGGTGGTCAACATCCGCAACAGGTTTTTGTAATCTTCGCTAACATCGGTGTCAGATTCACGCAATTCGTTAATTTTTTTGCACGCGTGGAGTACCGTTGTGTGATCGCGGCCACCAAAGCCCTTCCCAATCTCCGGAAAACTCAAATTGGTCAGCTCTTTGGCCAGGGCCATTGCCAGCTGCCGCGGTCGAGCAATCGAACGACTTCGGCGCTTTGCCATCAAGTCAGCGAATTTAATCTTGTAGTATTCGGCCACGGTTCTCTGAATGTTATCCAGACTGACTTGTCTGTCCTGAAGTGCGAACAAGTCCTTCAGTGACTCTCGAACCAGCGCCTCATCAATAGGCCCGCCCTGGAAGTGAGCGGTTGCTATCACCCGTTTCAGCGCCCCTTCCAGATCACGTACATTGGATTTAACCCGCTGCGCTATAAACAATGCCACGTCCTGAGGTAAGTCAACCGTAGATTGCTCGGCCTTTTTCATCAAAATAGCTGCCCGCGTCTCCAGCTCCGGGGGTTCGATCGCTACCGTCAAGCCCCAACCAAAGCGAGATTTCAGTCTTTCTTCCAGGCCGTTGATTTCTTTTGGGTAGCAGTCGCAGGACAGAATCATTTGGTGGCCACCTTCCAGTAAAGCATTGAAGGTATGAAAAAACTCTTCCTGTGATCGATCCTTATGCGAAAAAAACTGAATATCGTCAATCAGCAGAGCATCGACTGAGCGGTAATATCGTTTGAAGTCATTGATTGCGTTCAGTTGCAGGGCTTTTACCATGTCAGCGACAAAGCGCTCAGAATGCAGATAAATGATTTTTGCATTTGGGTTTTGTTGCAACAGGGAATTACCGATCGAATGCATCAGGTGGGTTTTCCCAAGCCCGGTGCCGCCATAAATAAATAAGGGGTTATAAGCGCCGCCAGGGTTTTCAGCGACCTGCCTGGCCGCTGCGCGAGCCAGCTGATTGGACTTGCCCTCAACAAAGCTGGAAAAGTTCAGGCTGGAAATCAGCGCATGGTCATGTTTGAGGCTGCCTTCTACTTTAACCGACCCAATACCAGCCGCTTGGGAAGTGTCCGCTAGGGCGTTCGCAGGCGTTGCTTTCGTAGCGCCGTTCCACGGTGCAGTCTGTGTGGCTGGCGCCGAGGCGGTTTGCGCCGGAAAGTTCGGCTCGCTCTGTAAACGCTGTGTGGGTTCAGCTTCTAAGTCCTTATCGGCTGATGCCTGGCTGGTCACAGCAGTTTGCTCGCTCGCCGCGCCCTGCACACTGACAACCGCGCGCACGGGCTGCGACTGTGCCATTAGAATCTCATTTATCCTGCCAAGATATTTTTCCACGACCCAATCGCGAAAAAAGCGGTTGGGTGCAAGCAGCGTCAGCTGTTCCCTGCTATCGCCACGCAGCAATGGACGAATCCAGGTAGCGTATTGTTGTTGTGGCAATTCCTGTTGCAAAGCATGCCTGAGGTCTGCCCACAGCTTATCAAGCTGCGTTGAAGAATGTTGCCGATCCGGGTTGGGTGAGGATAGAGATGACTCCAAGTACATTATTACTAGGCTTTTTACCGGTAGTCCCGTCAACCTGTTGGCGCTCTGGAGCGCCGGCCATTTTCAGGTGTAAAAACACCGCCATGGCACCACACAGGGTACACAGAAAAGAGTGAATTATTAATTGCGCTACTGCGACGCCAGTGTAACCCCGGTCTCAGCTATTATCCACAATTTTTTTACCCTGTGAATACATACATATGAATAACTTATTATTTGTTTATCAGATACTTACAAAGTTAATTTTGAAGAACCATGATAAAAAAAATATAAAAATTTATCTTGTTGGAATTAATATAAAACTGTTAATAAGTTGGGGATATCCAGTGATTATGCTGCCCATAAGGCACCTGAATTAAGCCGCTCACAAGCTATTCTCCAACAACTTAACCACTCCATCTTCAGCTACTAAGCCGTTGATCCAGCAAGTTTTCGCTGAATTTTCCACACACCGGCAATGGCCGGGCAGCGTTTGTGGAGAACTATTAAAAAGTAGCGGCCTTCAGTGAGCCAATAAGCAAAACTAGAAATTGCCAAGACGCACTGAATTCTCTACAATGCGCGCTCTTTTTTTCCAGCCCGTTTTCTGCGGGCGCTTGGTCAATACGGGTAAGACAATGAAGAGAACTTTTCAGCCCAGCGTGCTGAAACGCAAGCGTCGACATGGCTTCAGAGCACGCATGGCCACAAAAAATGGTCGTCTGGTTATTAAGCGTCGCCGAGCGAAAGGCCGTCACCGCCTAACTGCGTAATCATCGCTGCATAGCAACTGGCTCTGCCGTTGGAGACGACACCATGGGCCGGTTTGGATACGGCAAACAGTTACGTTTACTGTCTGCCAGAGACTATGGCCCGGTTTTTGATAAGGCCGAAGCAAAAATATCAAGGCCGGTTTTTCTTATTCTGGCCCGTTACACTGGTAGGCAGAACCCACGCCTGGGTTTGGTGATTAGTAAAAAGAATGCTCGAAGAGCCGTGGACCGCAATCGTATAAAGCGGCTGGTTCGAGAATCATTCCGGCAACAGCAGCATGAACTTCCCAACTGGGACATCGTTTTTCTCGCCAGGCGAGGTATTGCGCAGCAAAACCATGAACTTTTCAGTAGCGAACTTGATAAAGCTTGGCATACCCTAAGCAAGCGCGCCAATCAAGCTCCACCGGAATCCACATGAGCCATTTACTGAAAAAAAGTTTTGCCGCTCTTCTAGTTGGCCTGATTCGCTTTTACCAATGGTTTATCAGTCCGCTGCTCGGACCGCACTGTCGTTACTATCCAAGCTGCTCCGAATACGCCCGCCATGCTTTGCAGCAGCATGGCATCAGGCGGGGTTTACGATTAGCCACTTGGCGCATTCTCAGATGCAACCCATTTTCTTATGGCGGAGTGGATCCGGTTCCAAATAATGATGCCACTCAAGCCACTTCCCCACCCTGTTGTGCGGACACACTATAAGGCCACTCTATGGATGTTTATCGTTACGCTTTAATCGGTGGCATTATGTTCTGTGCCCTGGTGCTGTTAACTCGTTGGCAGGCATTTACCACGGTCGAGCAGGATTCCAGCGGGCCAATCAGCACCCTGAACAGCACCGCGAATGCCATGGACGGAGGTGAGGATTTCCCAGAGCAAAATAGTGGGTCAAATTCAACGACAACTAACAGCGAGTTTGCAAATCTTGAAGCTGATATCCCAACGGCAATACCCTCCTCTAAAGACAGCGTAGCCGCTCAAGCGGCCGTCCCGAACAGCGGGCAACAACACAGTTTCATCAAGGTTTTGACCGACACACTGGATTTGCAAATCGATCCCTTAGGTGGCGATATTATTTATGTTGCCCTGCCGCAACACAAACGCACACTTGAAGGCAGTGAGTCTTTTGTACTTCTTAATCGCAACACCTCTCTCACCTATGTTGCCCAAAGTGGCCTGATAGGTCCAAACGCTACCGATACAGCCGCAGGCAGGCCGCTTTTCGAAAGCGCTGGCCAGGAATATCGTTTGGCCGACGGCGAGGATTCATTGGAAGTCGTGCTAAGCTACACCAACCCTGACAGTGTTCGCATTGACAAGGTATTTACCTTCAGCCGCTCTTCCTACCAGGTTGATCTTGAGTATCGGGTCAAAAATGGTGGCCAATCGGCCTGGCAAGCTGCTCTTTTCGCGCAAATCAAACGAGACAACTCTGCTGACCCCGGCTCCAATAGCGGTGGTCTGGGTATGGTGAACTACCTGGGTTTTGCGACCACGACCGCCGATGAACCTTATGTCAAAGTCAGTTTCGATGATATCGAAGACGACACATACCGGTCTGAAGAAACCGGTGGTTGGCTGGCAATGGTGCAACATTACTTTATCAGCGCCTGGATACCTCCCGCCGAACAGCGAACCGTGTATTCCAGTGCCCGAACTCAACAGGGGCACAATATTTTTCGCCTGACCGGACCACTGCTGAATGTTGCGGCCGGAGAGCAGGGTATTTTGTCTGCCCGTTTCTATGCGGGCCCCAAGGATCAGTACGTACTGGAGGAAATCTCTCCTGGTCTCGACTTGACCGTCGACTACGGCTGGCTGTGGTGGATCGCTCAGCCGCTATTTTGGGTACTGACCTGGCTGCACGGGTTTATTGGTAACTGGGGTTGGTCAATTGTCGCGTTGACCTTTCTGATCAAGCTGGCTTTTTTCCAGTTATCTGCCTCCAGTTATAAATCCATGGCCAAAATGCGAGTGGTTGCCCCCAAGCTGGCGGAACTGAAAGACCGCTATGGAGATGATCGGCAAAAGTATTCCCAAGCCATGATGGAACTGTATAAGAAGGAGAAAATAAATCCGTTGGGCAGTTGCTTACCCATGCTGATTCAAATGCCGGTATTTATTGCTCTTTACTGGGTTCTGATGGAAAGCGTGGAATTACGCCATTCACCCTTTCTTGGATGGATTCAGGACTTGTCGGCAATGGACCCACTGTTCGTACTTCCTCTTCTGATGGGCGCCAGTATGTGGTTTATGCAAAAGCTTAATCCACCACCACCAGACCCCATGCAAGCCAAGATTTTCCAGTGGATGCCGGTGGTAATGACCTTCCTGTTCCTGTTTTTCCCTGCCGGCCTGGTATTGTACTGGCTGACAAACAACCTGTTGTCCATTGCACAACAATGGGTGATAACCCGGCAGATCGAACAAGCCAGTCAGAAGGCTTAGGCCGATTGAGCTGAATGGGGCTTTGAATGAGCAATGCCCTTGATTGGGACACCATAGCGGCCGTAGCCACCGCACCCGGGGTAGGTGGTATTGGTATTGTTCGACTCAGTGGTGTGAACAGCCGCTTAATCGCCGAAAGGATCTGCGGTCACCCATTGCGTGATCGTCAGGTAGTCACCACGGCCTTCTATAATAAGCAGACAGAACAGGCCGAGTTGATTGACCAGGGAGTCGCACTGTATTTCGCTGCTCCGCGGTCATTTACCGGTGAAGACGTGGTTGAACTACAGGCCCACGGTGGGCCGATCGTGCTGGATCTGCTATTGCGTCAGTGCTTGGCCCTGGGAGCCCGCCACGCCCGAGCGGGAGAGTTCAGTGAGCGAGCCTATTTAAACGACAAAATAGACCTGGTCCAGGCCGAGGCAATCGCGGATCTGATCAACAGTCGTACCGAGCAGGAAGCCAAGGGGGCACTACGCAGTCTGCAAGGACGGTTTTCAGAACAGATAGACACACTGGCTGAACAGCTGACCCGACTGCGGATATATGTGGAAGCCGCATTGGACTTTCCGGAAGAAGAGATCGACTTTCTTAAAGACCGTGAGCTACAGACAGGGCTTGAAGAATTACGAACCGCCTATCAGACAGCATTGCATCAGGCAGAGCAGGGAACCTTGTTACGAGAAGGTATAACCATCGCCATAGCCGGCAAACCCAATGCGGGAAAATCCAGTTTGCTCAATGCCCTGTCCGGTAACGAAGTGGCCATCGTCACACCAATCGCCGGCACAACCCGCGACTTACTGAAAGAAAGCATCAACATCGATGGCCTGCACGCCCAATTAATAGACACGGCCGGCTTACGCGAGTCCGACGATGTTATTGAACAGGAAGGAGTCCGCAGAGCGAAAGCTGCGGTCGCGAAGGCCGACCTCATTTTGCTGGTCCGCGATGCAGCCAGCGAAGGAACCGCTCCGGTCGCTCCGGCAAGCTGGTCAGACGCTCTTGGCCTGCCGGATACACCGCAAGCAAAGCTGCTTTGTGTGGATAATAAGTGCGATTTATTGGATAAGGACGTAGTGTCTGCCTTACCCGTGGATCGCGCAGCAAGGGACCGGCTCAACGACTATTGCGCCGTGTCTGCAAAAACCGGGTTTGGCCTGCCCGCGTTACGCGAGACCATTAAAAGAATGGTTGGCATGGATGTGCAGTTACCCAGCCCCCTGCTGGCCCGGCGACGCCATCTGAATGCTCTTGGCGAATCCCTGTCGCTGATCGAACGAGGTCAGCAGCAGTTACTGGAGCACGGCGCTGGTGAGCTGTTGGCTGAAGATCTTCGACAAGCCCAGAATGTTCTGGGTGAAATTACCGGCCGGATCAGCTCGGACGAATTGCTTGGCGAGATTTTTTCTTCATTCTGTATTGGTAAGTAGAAAGCCTGTGCAAAACTCTGGATAACGTTAAGCAGTAAAAACAAGCTCAGAGATTATCGACAGACCATACCTGCTTAACCACGGTTAACCCACGGTTTCTCAAGCCATTTTCCCACAGTATTTATACTGTTAAATAATTGAAATACCTGCACTATATCGAGTTTTCCACTGTTAGATGAACGACCATAAATAACAACATCTATCTAATAAGGCCGGTAACTCTATCGCCGCAGGAAAATGCCTGTTGTGTATAATCCGCTCCCCTTGAAACCCCTCATACAGAGATTTGGCCGACAGTGATATACCCGGAACAATTTGCTGTAATCGTAATTGGCGGCGGACATGCTGGTACTGAAGCAGCGCTGGCGGCGGCTCGACTTGGAGTGAGAACTCTGCTGCTTACCCATAACGTGGATACATTAGGGCAAATGTCCTGCAATCCCGCTATCGGCGGTATTGGCAAGAGCCACCTGGTTAAAGAAATTGATGCACTCGGTGGCGCCATGGCCCTGGCAACGGACCAGGCAGGCATACAATTCAGGGTGCTGAATTCCAGAAAGGGCCCAGCGGTTCGGGCTACACGTGCTCAAGCTGACCGGGTCCTGTACCGGGCGGCTATTCGTCAGGTCTTGGAAAACCAGGAAAACCTGCAGATATTCCAGCAAGCGGCCGACGATCTGGTTGTAAAAGGTGACCGGGTGTGTGGGGTCCGAACGCAAAGCGGCATCGTGTTTGAAGCACCTGCAGTCGTGCTGACAACGGGCACCTTTCTTGGGGGGCGAATCCATATTGGCATGCAGAACCAGTCTGCGGGTCGAGCGGGTGATCCGGCCACAATTGCTCTTGCCGAGCGCCTTAGAGAGCTGCCGTTCAATGTTGGCCGCCTGAAAACCGGAACGCCGCCGCGAATCGATTCGCGCAGTGTGGATTTTAGCGATCTCCAGGTACAGCCAGGCGATGAGCCACGGCCGGTCATGTCTTATCTCGGCAGCCCACTTGACCACCCTGCCCAGCTGCCCTGCCACATTACCCATACCAACGCACAAACCCATGACATCATCCGGGCTGGTCTGGATGAGTCTCCCTTGTACAGCGGAACCATCGAGGGGGTGGGGCCGCGCTACTGTCCTTCAATTGAAGATAAAGTAATGCGATTTGCCGATAAGCAATCGCATCAGATCTTTATCGAGCCGGAAGGACTGACCAGCAATGAGCTATACCCCAATGGCATTTCAACCAGTCTGTCATTTGCAAGCCAATTGCAGCTGGTTCGTTCAATTAAAGGGTTTGAACACGCCCAAATAACCCGCCCGGGGTACGCCATCGAGTACGATTTTTTTGACCCGCGTGATCTCAGGCACAGTCTTGAAACCAAATCGATTCAAGGCTTGTTTTTTGCCGGACAAATCAACGGCACAACGGGCTATGAGGAAGCGGCGGCTCAGGGCTTGCTCGCGGGCCTGAACGCCGCGCGCCAAAGCAAAGGCCTGGACGCTTGGTGGCCGCGCAGAGACCAGGCTTACCTGGGAGTACTGGTCGATGACCTGGTAACTTTGGGTACCAGCGAGCCTTATAGAATGTTTACCAGTCGCGCTGAGTATCGCTTGTTGCTTCGTGAAGATAATGCTGACCGCCGTCTTACTGAGTTGGGCAGGGAGCTTGGCCTGGTTGGCGACAGCCGGTGGCAGGCTTTCAATAAAAAACAGGAGGCAATAGCCAGTGAAAACACCTGGCTAACAAACACATTTGTTCAGGCAAACAGTCACCACTCAGATCAGTTACAGGAAAAGCTGGATAAACCCTTAAGTCACGAGCATCGACTTATTGATTTATTAAAACGGCCTGAACTTAGGCTGGACGATTTATGCAAGGCGTTTGGGCGGGATGTACCAGCGCCGAGCATCGCTGAGCAAGTAGAGGTTGATGTGAAGTACGCGGGCTATATAGACCGACAGCGAGACGATATCGAGCGGATGAAGCGCAGTGAGCAGGTCGTTATACCGGTTGGTTTCGATTATACGGTAGTCGGTGGGTTGTCTAATGAAGTTCAACAGAAACTGGAACAGGCACGCCCTGAAACTCTTGGCCAGGCATCAAGGGTACCGGGAGTGACTCCAGCCGCAGTATCGCAATTGCTCATTTACCTGAAGAAGGCTTAGTGAAAGCGTTCTCCTCATTGGAAACTGAGCTGCTTGATAACAATATTACTCTGAGCAAACATCAGCTTGGGCAGTTGGCCGCATTTATTGAATTCCTTCTGCACTGGAACAGGCGTGTTAACCTGATTGGCAAAGCCACCGAGAGTGAAGTAGTCAGTCGACACATAGTCGACTCGTTATTAGCGTTACCTTATCTTGATGACCCTGCTGTCAATAGCGCTTATTCTGCGACCTGGCTCGATGTCGGCAGTGGCGCAGGCCTGCCGGGAATACCACTGGCGATAGCGAGGCCTGACAACAAGCTCACACTGTTGGACAGTAATAGTAAGAAAACCCGTTTTCTTGTTCAATTGGTGGCGCATCTGAAGCTTTCGAATGTTGTGGTGGTACAGGAACGGGTTGAACGCTTTCAGCCTGAACAGCGCTATGACCGGATCATCAGTCGAGCCTGGACCAGCATGGCCGAGGGTTTACAGCTGGCGGGTCATTTATGCTCAGAAAGCGGGCGGGTGCTGTTTATGAAAGGGCAAAATAAGCCTGAAGAGTTGCAGGAAATTCCCAAACCGTTTACTTTGGCCCGCTGTATCCCGCTGTCACACTCGCAACAAAGTCGGCACCTGTTTGAATTCCAGCATGCACGCTAAACAAGTTTTCGCTGTTACCAATCAGAAAGGTGGGGTAGGTAAAACCACCTCGGCAATCAATTTAGCCGCTTCTCTGGCGGCAACCAAACGCAGGCTGTTGCTGATTGATTTGGATTCCCAAGGTAATGCAACCATGGGCAGTGGTATCAATAAACTCGAGCTTGAGTCATCCACTTATGATGTGTTGGTGGATCAGCAGGCTATAGATAGGGTAGCGCAGCCCAGCCCGGAAGGTGGCTACGATGTGCTGCCCGGAAACAGCGATCTGACAGCAGCAGAAGTAGAGCTGCTGTCGCTGGACAATCGTGAACACCGTTTGCGGCTTGCTATCGACGAGGCGCGAGAGCATTACGATTATATAGTGATCGATTGCCCACCGTCATTGAACATGTTAACCGTCAATGCACTGGTAGCGTCGGATGGAGTGCTTATACCGGTGCAATGCGAATATTTTGCGCTGGAGGGTTTATCGGGCTTGCTGGATACTATCTCCAGGGTAAAGCAGAGCCTGAACCCAACACTTGAAATCGAAGGGATCTTGCGCACGATGTACGACCCTCGAAACAGTCTCACCAGGGATGTATCTCAGCAGTTAATGGACTATTTTGGTGATCGGGTTTATCGCACGGCGATTCCGCGCAACGTTCGGCTGGCCGAGGCACCGAGCTTTGGCCTACCGGTTTTAATTTACGATAAGCAGTCCAAGGGGGCTCTGGCTTATCTGGCGCTGGCCGGCGAGATGCTGCGCCGGCATGAACAGCAAAGAAGCGCTACAGCGGTGAATGAGTGATCAATGGCAGCACGTAAGAAAGGTTTGGGGCGTGGTTTGGACGCCCTGCTTGGAAGCACGGGCCCAGGTGCGGCTCAGGCCAATAACCCAGCTACCGCGACGGATCCGTTGATCAGCGCCGACCCATCTCGAGAGGGTGTGTTGCGCGAACTGCCCATCGATCAGATCCAAGCTGGTAAATATCAACCCAGGCGGGACATGCGACCCGAAGCGCTGCAGGAATTGGCCGCATCTATCCAGGCTCAGGGGGTCATGCAACCCATCGTTGTTCGACCAATAGCCGGCGAACAGTTCGAAATCATCGCTGGCGAACGTCGCTGGCGAGCCAGTCAGCAGGCTGGGCTGGAGCGAATCCCAGCTCTTGTAAAGGACGTGCCTGACGAGGCTGCAATTGCCATGGCGCTGATTGAGAATATCCAGCGCGAAGACCTTAACCCGATCGAGGAAGCCCTGGCTTTGCAGCGTTTGCAGGAAGAGTTTGATTTGACTCACCAGGAAATAGCCGATGCGGTTGGTAAATCACGAGCCGGTGTGTCCAACCTGCTGCGTCTATTGCAATTGGAAAGCGAAGTCAGGGTGATGCTGGAACATGGCGACCTGGAAGCTGGCCATGCGAAAGCATTGTTAGCCCTGTCTGGCGGCGCTCAACTGGAGCTGGCTCGTCGGGTTGTCAACCAGGGCCTGAGTGTGCGCCAGACTGAAAATGCCGTACGCCAGAGTCAGAAACCCAAAAAACCGCAACCGGGTGGTGTCAAAAGCAGGGACACTGCACGCCTGGAAGAGGAACTGGGCGAGAAACTGGGGCTGCCGGTTGCTATCAAGCATAAATCGTCTGGCAGCGGAACGATCTCATTCAGTTACTCCAGTGTGGATGAGCTCGATGGCCTGCTGGAACGTCTGCAGCACTAGCCTGACTGCCGTCTGATTGAGTGACTGTGATCTTTGCGAAAAAAATTACGGTAATCCGCGGGAAACACGGCGATTTATGCTCGGCGGCACTGGCTATCAGTTGCCTATCATTGGCATAATCTCTATAATTCGCGCGCGCAACTAAGGGCAACACGCATGGTTCTGGTACACAGCCCTGCCGGTATCAGAAAACCACCCACCCACCGATTGATCGGTTTGCAGTGCCTGGCCACCATGGTTTTAGCCGTGGCCGGTTGGGGTTTTATCGGCTGGATAGCTGGAAAATCGCTGTTGCTGGGTGGCCTGATAGTGGTGCTGCCCAACGCCTACTTTGCCTGGCGTGCCTTCTCCTATAATGGCACGCGATCGGTGGCCCGGGTCGTTGGTGGGTTTATTCAGGCCGAGTTGGGGAAATTACTGTTCACGGGGCTGTTGTTTGCCGCCGTGTTCAAATGGGCTGAGCCGCTGCATTACATTGCGTTATTTGCGGGCTTTGTAGTTGTTTTATTGGTCAGTCTGCTGGCCGCGGCGGTTTTGCTGGGCACGTGAGAGATTGACGAAGACTGGGATTGGGTATGGCTGGCGGTACGCTGACATCGACGGAATACATTCAACATCACCTGGTTAACCTGACTTATGGCCAGCTGCCCGCCGGTTATGAGCGCGACAATGGAGAAATACTGGAAGCCAGCGCCTGGACCATGGCCCACAATGCGCAGGAAGCGGCCGATATGGGGTTTATGGCCATTCACGTGGATACCATGTTCTGGTCAATTTTTCTTGGTGGCCTGTTTCTCTGGTTGTTCAAAAAAGTTGCCGATGGTGTAACCACGGGTGTGCCGAGCGGCGCGCAAAACTTTGTCGAAATGATCGTCGATTTCGTTGACGAAAACGTTAAAAGTATCTTTCACCACAAAAACGTCTGGATAGCACCACTGGGGCTCACCGTTTTTGTCTGGATATTCCTGCAAAACCTGATGGACCTGGTGCCGGTCGACTGGATACCAGAGCTGGCCAAGGCAATGGGTATCCATTACATGAAGGTGGTGCCAACGACTGATGTGAATGCAACAGCGGGCATGGCGCTTGGCGTCTTCCTGATGATTCTCTATTACAGCATTAAGGCGAAAGGCTTTCGCGGCTTCGCGGCCGAATTGACTCTGCAACCACTGCCACCATGGTTTTTACCCTTTAACCTGTTTCTTGAGGTAGTGAGCCTGCTTTCCAAGCCGATTGCACTGGCGTTACGACTGTTCGGGAACATGTACGCTGGCGAGATGGTTTTTATTCTTATCAGCCTGTTACCCTTTTATTTACAGTGGACGATGTCAGTACCGTGGGCGCTCTTTCATATTCTGATTATCACACTGCAGGCTTTTATTTTTATGATCCTTACCGTGGTTTATCTGGCCATGGCGCATGATCATCACTAGCCGGTGACTTTCAACACCTAAACACTTACGCTTTACTCTTAACGGGAGACGACAATGGAAGCATCAATCATAACCCTCGCTGGAGCCGTGATCATGGGTCTGGCCGCTATCGGCGCAGCACTTGGTGTCGGTATATTGGGCAGTAAATTTCTAGAGGGTACCGCGCGTCAGCCAGAGTTGCTTCCGATGCTGCGTACTCAGTTTTTTATTGCAATGGGTCTGGTGGACGCGGTTCCCATGATCGCCGTTGGTATTGGTTTCTACATCCTGTTTGCATTGTAAGCCACCGCTACTGGGCGTTGTGCGCCCTTGCCAATGACTGCAAGACATGAGGAAGAGACGTGAATATTAATCTTACGTTGTTTGCACAGCTGATCAGCTTTGCGATCTTTGTTTGGATATGCCGTAAATACGTTTGGCCGCCGATCGTTGAGGCCATGCAGGCTCGCCAGAAAGAGATTGCCGATGGCCTGAACGCCGCTGAACGCGCGCAAAATGACCTTCGACTGGCGCAGGACAGTGCTGCAGACAAGCTACGGGAAGCCAAGCAGGAAGCGGCTGGGATCATTGAGCAGGCAAACAAGCGCGCCAGCCAGATCGTTGATGAGGCCAAAGAACAGGCCAGAGTCGAAGGTGAGCGTATTAAGGAAGCAGCTCAGGCCGAGATTGATCAGGAGTACAACCGGGCCCGGGAAGACTTGCGTGCCAAGGTTTCTAAGCTGGCGGTTGTGGGCGCTGAGAAGATCCTGCAATCGTCTGTGGATCAAGGTGCACACCAACAAATGTTGGACAAGGTGGCTGCTGAGCTGTGATCAATACAACGACCACAAACACAGGTAGTAACTGATATGGCGGAACTTGCGACACTGGCCAGACCCTATGCGCGCGCTGTATTTGACCGGGCGAACGAAACCAGCTCGTTGGAGAGCTGGTCAACCGCGCTAAACCTGCTGGCCGCAGTTGCCGGACAGGACAAGATCAAAATGCTGTGCGAATCACCGGCGGTCAGTGCTGAACAGCGAGCGTCAGCTATGATAGATGTCTGTGGCGATGCGCTGGATCAACAAGCAAAAAACCTCCTTTATCTGCTGGCGGAGAATGGTCGTCTTCCGTTATTGCCTGAACTGGTTCGCCAGTTTGAACAGATGAAAGCGGCGCTTGAGCGCACTGTGGATGTTGAAGTAAGCAGCGCTTTTCCGCTGGATGATGCGGCCGAGAAGCACCTCGCGCAAGCCCTGCAAAAGAAACTTGACCGGAGTGTTCGCTTGACCAGCTCGGTCGATAAAAGCCTGTTGGGTGGTGTTATCGTTCGGGCGGGTGATCTGGTGATTGACGGCTCAATGCGCGGCAAATTGGGTAAATTGGCAGACAGTTTGGGCGTCTGACCGACACAACAATGGTGCGGTCGTTAGGCGCGCCGAAACAAATGAAGAAACGCTAGAGGATTTGAGAATGCAGCAGCTGAATCCAACCGAAATCAGCGAGATCATCAAACAACGAATTGATCAGCTTGATGTTGCGACGGAAGCACAGAACGAAGGTACGATTGTTAGTGTATCGGACGGTATTATCCGCATTCATGGCCTTGCCGATGTAATGTACGGGGAAATGGTCGAGTTTGAAGGTGGCGTCTATGGAATGGCGCTCAATCTGGAACGCGACTCAGTTGGTGCGGTTGTTCTGGGCGAATACAAGTCGCTGCGAGAAGGTCAAACCTGCCGTTGCACGGGTAGAATCCTCGAAGTACCGGTGGGCCCGGAGTTGGAAGGCCGGGTGGTTGACGCTCTGGGTAATCCGCTGGACGGTAAGGGCCCGATCAACGCCAAGCTCAATGACGCGCTAGAGAAAGTTGCACCGGGCGTAATTGCCCGTCAGTCAGTTGACCAGCCGGTACAGATCGGCCTGAAAGCGATTGATGCGATGGTGCCGATTGGCCGTGGCCAGCGTGAATTGATTATTGGTGACCGCCAGATTGGTAAAACCGCGATCGCCGTGGATGCAATCATTAATCAGAAAGGCACGGGAATTAAGTGTATATACGTCGCGATAGGCCAGAAGCAGTCGTCGGTTGCATCTATTGTTCGAAAGCTTGAAGAACACGGTGCAATGGAGCATACCACCATTGTTATGGCTGGTGCTTCTGATCCGGCGTCCATGCAGTACCTGGCACCGTTTGCCGGTTGTACCATGGGTGAGTATTACCGCGATCGTGGGCAGGACGCTCTGATTATCTACGACGATCTTACCAAGCAAGCCTGGGCGTATCGTCAGATCAGCCTGTTGCTGCGACGCCCGCCCGGTCGGGAAGCTTATCCGGGAGACGTGTTCTATCTGCACTCCCGTCTGCTGGAAAGAGCCGCACGGGTGAATGCTGATTACGTTGAAAACTTCACCAACGGTGAAGTAAAAGGAAAAACCGGCTCGCTGACGGCTCTGCCAGTGATTGAAACTCAGGCTGGGGATGTATCGGCATTCGTACCTACCAACGTCATCTCGATTACCGACGGTCAGATTTTCCTCGAGACCGACCTGTTCAATGCGGGTACTCGACCGGCTATCAACGCTGGTCTGTCGGTATCGCGGGTTGGTGGCTCGGCGCAAACCAAGATCATCAAAAAGCTGGCTGGTGGCGTACGAACAGCGCTTGCGCAATATCGTGAGCTGGCGGCCTTCTCTCAGTTTGCATCAGACCTGGATGAGGCCACCAAGGCGCAGCTTGATCATGGTGAGCGCGTTACCGAGCTGATGAAGCAGAAACAATATTCGCCTTTGTCTGTTTCAGAAATGGCGGTCAGCCTGTACGCGGCCAACGAAGGATATTTGAAAGAAGTTACGGTGAACAAAGTCGGTGATTTCGAGACGGCGCTGCACTCTTTTATGAACAGCAGCTACGGCGAGCTGATGAGCGGCATTAATGACAGTGGTAACTACGACGATGACATTGCTGCATCATTCAAGGAAGCGCTGGACAAATTTGTCTCAACCCAAACCTGGTAAGCAGACACTGGACAACAGGCAAGGCGAGTAAGCTCTTATGGCGGTTGGAAAAGAAATACGCACCAAAATCTCCAGCATTGGCAGTACCCAGAAAATAACCAGTGCAATGGAAATGGTTGCGGCCAGCAAAATGCGCAAAGCGCAGGATAGAATGCAGGCAGGCAAGCCCTACGCTCAGCATATTCGTTCGGTTGCCAGTCACATCGCCTTATCGAACTCCGAAGTGCAGCATGCGTACATGGAGCAGCGAGAGATCAAGCGCGTTGGCTACATTATTGTTTCGTCGGATCGAGGCCTGTGCGGTGGTCTGAATATTAATACTTTCAAGGCCGCCATTCGTTCCATGAAAGAATGGTCTGATCAGGGCGTTGAGGTTGATCTTGCCTTGATTGGCGGGAAAGCTCAGGGGTTTTTCAATAGTGTAGGTGGGAATGTTATTGCATCCACCCGCGATCTTGGCGATGCGCCGCACATAGAGGACCTGATTGGCGCGGTTAAAACCATGCTGGATGCCTATGACGAACAGCGCCTGGACAGGATCTATCTGGTTAGCAATAAGTTCGTCAATACCATGACCCAACAGCCGGAAGTGGAGCAGATATTGCCACTCCCTCCGGCCGAAGACGAAGCCATGCAGAAGGCCCACTGGGACTATATTTACGAGCCCGATGATGCCAACGAGCTGCTGACAGAGTTGCTGGGTCGTTTTATAGAGTCGCAGGTGTATCAGGCCGTGGTTGAAAATCTGGCCTGTGAGCAAGCCGCGCGAATGATTGCAATGAAGAACGCCACGGAAAACGCCGGTGATCTGATCGAAGAACTGCAATTGATTTACAACAAGGCCCGACAGGCAGCAATTACCCAGGAGCTGTCGGAGATTGTCAGTGGTGCAGCAGCCGTCAGCTAGACTGGCGACAAAACCGGGCCGAAGCCAGTGCTTCGGCGATAGAGATAGCGAATTGAATAGAGGACAACACAAATGAGTAGCGGACGTATCGTGCAGGTCATTGGTGCCGTAATTGACGTCGAGTTTGATCGCGAGTCGGTGCCGAATGTCTATGACGCGCTGAATGTAGAAGGTAAAGAGCTGGTGTTGGAAGTACAACAGCAATTGGGTGATGGGGTTGTCCGCACAATTGCTATGGGGTCAACAGAAGGCGTGAAGCGTGGCCTTCAGGTGGAAAATACCGGCGAAGCCGTATCGGTTCCGGTTGGTACGGAAACCCTGGGCCGAATCATGGATGTATTGGGCAACCCGATTGATGAAAAAGGCCCGATCGGCGAAAAGGAGCGTATGCCGATTCACCGCGAGCCACCGAGCTATGAAGAGCAGGCTTCCAGTGTTGAGTTGCTGGAAACCGGTATCAAGGTGGTTGACCTGATTATGCCGATTGCCAAAGGTGGTAAGGTTGGTCTATTCGGTGGAGCCGGGGTTGGTAAAACCGTTACCCTGATGGAGCTGATTAACAATATTGCTACAGCGCACTCTGGATTGTCGGTATTTGCAGGCGTTGGTGAGCGTACCCGGGAAGGGAATGACTTCTACTACGAAATGCAGGAAGCCGGCGTGGTCAATGTCGATAAATTCGACGAGTCCAAGGTGGCCATGGTCTATGGCCAAATGAATGAGCCGCCTGGAAACCGTTTGCGAGTTGCCCTGACCGGTTTGACCATGGCGGAAAAATTCCGCGATGAAGGTCGCGATGTACTGCTGTTCGTGGACAATATTTATCGTTATACCCTGGCGGGTACGGAGGTCTCGGCACTGCTCGGTCGTATGCCTTCAGCGGTGGGTTATCAACCCACCCTGGCCGAAGAAATGGGCGCCTTGCAGGAACGTATTACGTCAACCAAGACCGGATCGATCACGTCGTTCCAGGCCGTATACGTACCGGCGGATGACCTGACCGACCCGTCACCGGCGACAACCTTTGCTCACCTCGATGCGACCTTGGTATTGTCACGGCAAATCGCTGAGCTGGGTATTTATCCGGCGGTTGACCCGCTGGATTCCACATCGCGAATGCTGGATCCACTGGTAATTGGCCAGGAGCATTATGAAGTGGCCCGCGGTGTACAATCGGTGCTGCAGCGTTATAAAGAGCTGAAAGATATTATCGCGATTCTTGGCATGGATGAATTGTCTGAAGAAGACAAACAAACCGTTGACCGGGCTCGAAAAATCCAGCGCTTCCTGTCACAACCGTTTTTCGTGGCCGAAGTATTCACAGGTTCGCCAGGTAAGTATGTGTCACTTAAAGACACGATCGCTGCATTTAAAGGCATATTAGCGGGTGAATACGACCATATGCCAGAACAGGCCTTCTACATGGTTGGCTCCATTGAGGAAGCCGTTGAAAAAGCTGAAAAGCTGTAAACAGAGCCACTCGGCAGGAACAGAGTTATGGCAATGACCGTTCATTGCGACATAGTGAGCGCAGAGGAAGAGATTTTCTCGGGCCTGGTGGAGGTTGTGTCGGCAACCGGTACCAGCGGTGAACTCGGTATCTATCCGGGGCACTCCCCGCTGTTGACCAAGCTGGTCCCTGGCCCGGTAAGGATCACCTTGGCCGGTGGGGAACAGCAGATTTTCTATGCTTCAGGCGGCTTTCTTGAAGTGCAAAGCCGGACTGTCTCGATCTTGGCGGATACGGCTGTTCGGGCCGATGATGTCGATGAAGCCGCGGCGCTCGAAGCCCAAAAGCTGGCAGAGCAAGAGCTTGCGCAAAAATCCTCCGATGTGAATTACACTAAGGCAGCAGCCCAACTTGCCGAAGCGGCGGCTCAGCTCAGAACCGTTCAGGAAATACGCAAGAAAATGCGTTGAGTGGAACAGTTGCGGAAGAAGGGAAGCCATGGCTTCCCTTTTTTTATGCTATTTTTTAATACTGTTCAGCACGCTTTCTGGAGCTCCAACACGTGAAGGTTGATGTCATCATTCTGGCCGCCGGTCAGGGTACTCGCATGCGTTCGGCCCTGCCCAAGGTCCTGCACCCGCTGGCCGGCAAAAGCATGCTTTCGCATGTAATCGGGACCGCCCGCCAACTGCAAGATGCCCAGTTACACATCGTTATCGGGCACGGCGCTGAGCAGGTTCGAGCAGAAGACAGTTCGGCTGACATTCAGTTCGCAATACAAAGCGAGCAACTGGGTACCGGCCATGCCGTACAACAGGCCCTGCCCAACTTACGCAGCGACAGTATCGCCATCGTTTTGTATGGGGATGTACCGCTGATACAGACCAAGACTCTGCAACGATTGGTCGAATTAGCCGCGCAGGGCAGCCTGGCCTTATTAACCGCTGTTTTTGCGGATCCAAGCGGCTATGGTCGAATCATTCGCGATTCAAACAATAAGGTCTCCGAAATTGTAGAACAAAAGGATGCCAATACTGAGCAGTTGAAAGTCACTGAAGTCAACACGGGCTTCATGGCGCTTCCCGGTAAGCTGTTGTCAGAGCTGTTACCGCAACTCTCCAATGACAATGCCCAGAAGGAATACTACCTAACCGACCTGATCAGCCTGTGTGCTGGTAGTGGAGTCAATATCGAAACGGTCCAACCGCAGGATCTGGCCGAGGTACAGGGGGTTAATAGCCGCAGTCAGCTGGTTGAGCTTGAGCGAATTTACCAGCAGCAACAGGCCGAGCAACTGTTGCAGCAAGGTGTGACGGTTCTCGACCCCAAACGATTTGATCTGCGCGGTTCCCTGCGCTGTGGCCAGGACACCACTATCGACGTCAACTGTGTCTTTGAAGGCCGTTGCGAGTTGGGCGACGGGGTGTATGTTGAACCGAATGTAATCCTTATCAATAGCCGCATCGGAAATAACGTGGTTATTAAGGCGAATTCGGTTATTGAAGATGCCGTTGTCGAAGACCATGCCAATATCGGCCCATTTGCACGCCTGCGGCCGGGCAGTGTGCTACGCGAGGGTGCCAAGGTGGGTAACTTTGTTGAAATGAAAAAGTCCGAGCTTGGCAAAGGCAGTAAGGTCAACCATCTCTCGTATGTTGGTGACTCGCAGATTGGTGAGCAATGTAACGTGGGTGCGGGTACTATCACCTGCAATTACGATGGGGCAAATAAGCACAAAACAGTGCTTGGTGACCGTGTATTTATCGGTTCAAACAGCACTTTGGTCGCACCGTTGGAAATCAAGGCAGACGGCTTTGTCGGCGCTGGTTCCACCATAACAAAAACAATAGATAACGAACAGCTTGCCATCGGGCGTGGTAAGCAACGAAATATTGATGGCTGGAAACGGCCAAGCAAGGACAAATAGATGTGTGGAATAGTAGGCGCGGTAGCGCAACGTGATGTTGCTGATATCTTATTGCTAGGTTTGCAGCGACTGGAGTATCGCGGCTATGACTCGGCCGGCATTGCTGTGACGGACAGCGATTGTCGATTGCAGCGCGTACGGCGCGTAGGCAAGGTACAGTCGCTGGTTGACGCCGTGCAGGAGCAGGGACTGGGTGGTGGCACAGGAATAGCGCATACCCGCTGGGCCACGCATGGACAACCGAATGAAACCAATGCGCATCCACATGCTTCCAGCGACCGCATTGTCATCGTTCACAATGGCATTATTGAAAACCATGCGGAGCTTCGAGCCGCTCTGGAAGCCAGGGGCTATGAGTTTGTGACCGAAACTGATAGCGAGGTGATCGCTCACCTGGTTGAAAGTGAGTTGCAGTCCTCTGATTCTTTGCTTGAGGCGGTACAGAAAACG
The DNA here is from genome assembly GCA_030431775.1 of Gammaproteobacteria bacterium. Lineage (GTDB taxonomy): Bacteria > Pseudomonadota > Gammaproteobacteria > Pseudomonadales > JAUIET01 > JAUIET01. The sequence continues at coordinate 25,188 of JAUIHW010000021.1, read as the reverse complement.
GTTAAGCAACTGGAAGGTGCCTATGGCACCGTCGTAATGGACAAAACCCAGCCTGAAACTTTGGTGGTTGCGCGCTCTGGGAGCCCGCTGGTCATTGGTTACGGCATCGGTGAGAACTTTGTGGCATCCGACCAGCTGGCCCTGTTGCCGGTAACCCGAAGGTTTTCCTTTCTTGAGGAAGGCGACGTTGCCGAGGTCAGTCGTCGAGCAGTGCGAATATTTGCCGTGGATGGTACGCCGGTAGAGCGTGAAATTCGCGAAGCCGATATTGATCATGACGCTGGCGGTAAAGGTAAGTTTCGCCATTACATGCTCAAGGAAATCTATGAGCAGCCGGTTGCTATTCAAAATACCCTGGAGCAGCGTATCGTAGCCGGCGAACTGGCAAAGAATGTATTTGGTGAAGACTCTGATAAGCTGTTAGCCAACATCGAACACGTTCAGATCATTGCCTGTGGCACCAGTTACCATGCCGCTATGACAGCACGCTATTGGCTGGAAGGCTTGGCAAATATTTCCTGTAATGTAGAGATTGCCTCAGAGTATCGCTATCGAAAATCGTTTGTTCACCCGAACAGTCTGTTGGTCACTATTTCACAAAGTGGCGAAACCGCCGACACGCTGGCCGCCTTACGACTGGCGAAAGAGCAGGGCTTTGCCGCAAGCCTGACTGTCTGTAATGTGCCGGGTTCCTCGCTGACTCGTGAATCGGATATGGCTTTTATGATGAAAGCGGGTGCAGAGATAGGTGTTGCGTCCACCAAGGCCTTCACCGTACAGCTGGCCGGCCTGCTGATGCTGGTAGCGGCCATTGGGCGGCATCGTGGCATGACCCAGGAAAGCGAACAGCAGATCATCGATGCACTGCTCAGTCTGCCGGCCAAAATAGAGCAGGCCTTGAGTATGGACGATGCCATTCAGGCGCTGGCGGAAGACTTCGCGGAAAAACACCACAGCCTGTTTCTTGGTCGCGGCGACCAGTACCCAATTGCGATGGAAGGAGCGCTTAAGCTAAAGGAAATATCCTATATCCACGCCGAAGCCTACGCCGCCGGTGAACTCAAGCACGGTCCCTTGGCGCTGATCGATGCCGATATGCCGGTTATCGTCGTTGCGCCGAACAACGAGCTGGTGGAAAAATTGAAATCCAATGTAGAGGAAGTGCGCGCTCGAGGCGGTCTGATGTATGTGTTTGCGGACAAGGATGCGGCCTTTGAAAGCGATGACACGATGAAAGCCTTACAGGTACCGCATTGTGACCCGTTAGTGGCTCCGATCATCTACACCATACCGCTGCAACTGCTGTCCTATCATGTGGCCATTATCAAAGGCACAGACGTTGACCAACCAAGAAACCTGGCAAAATCGGTAACGGTGGAATAGCATAAGGGCTTTCTTAGCCCGCAAAGCGTGCACAGAAGGCAATAAGCTTGATTAAAACCCTGGAAATTGCTGTCAAGCATCAGGGCTTGCACAGTTTTACCACCGAGCTAAAGAATTTAGTTAGCAGCAGCAATTTATCAGAAGGCTTGTGCACGCTGTTTATCCAGCACACGTCGGCCAGCCTGTTGATTCAGGAAAACTACGACCCCAGTGCACAGCACGATTTGGAAAACTGGCTGAATCGGCTGGTGCCGGAGAATGATCCTTTGTATACCCACACTCTGGAAGGACCCGATGATATGCCGGCCCACATCAAGGCTGCACTAACGGCCACCTCGTTGAGCATACCGGTGGTGTGCGGTGAGTTGGCCCTGGGCACCTGGCAGGGGGTTTACCTGTGGGAGCATCGGCATCAGCCTGGGCAACGTACAGTGCTGGTGCATCTGCAGAGTTGACAGCGGTACCAAACATCAACGATTGCGACCATAGGTTTCGTGTGAATTAACAAACTCGTTAGCCACTATGGCCGAAGCGATAGAGATGTCTCCAGCGGCGACCACAGCCGCTACGATTTCCGCCAGTTTGCGGGCTTTGCCTTTACCGTAACAATCCATCATTTCCAGACATTCGCGCTGGGTTGGCAGGCCGGTGCCCCCGCCAAAGGTGGCGACAATCAGCGAAGGTAAAGTCCAGCTCCAGTACAGATCGCCGTTTGGCAGCACCTCAGACAGGGTTTGCCCAGCGTGTGATTCAACGACATTCGCTTCGTCCTGGCCGGTGGCAAGAAAGAAGGACGCGATACCATTTGCTGAATGGCCACCGGTATAGGCGGACTGGGCGAGCTGATTGCCTACTACGGCAATATTCCGAAAATTCTGAATAGACTGCGCGTCAATTCGGAACAGCGACTGCAGTACCTCTTTTTTCAGAATAACTTCAGCGACCACCCGTTTGCCACGGCTGTGCATCAGGTTCATATGGGAGTGCTTTTTGTCGGTGTCGATTGCACCACTGAAGGCGTAACAGGGAGATTCTCCCGGGTAGTTGGCCAGGATCCAATTTGCTGCATGGTCGGTTGCCTTGGAGACCATGTTTTGCCCGGCGGCATCGCCGGTGGCGTAATTCCAACGGCTGTACAGAATATTGTGCACGGGCCAGCGTTGCACAAACTGCAGCTCGGCCACCGAACTGGTCGACTCCGCCTGCTCCTTGATCAGCATGTAGTGCTCGTCAAACCATTGCATAAAACGCTTAACCTCGCGAGCGGAGGAAAACCGGAACGCCGGAGAGCGCTGCATCACATCATCAAAGACAGTGGTGGTAATCCCACCGCTGGCAGAAATTGCGCGCATGCCACGGTTGTAGCTTGCTACCAATGTGCCTTCTGTAGTGGCCAATGGAACATAGAACTCGCCCTGGGCGTGTTCACCATTGATTAATACCGGTCCCGCCAGCCCCAGAGGTATCTGGGTCATGCCCGAGAAATTCTCACAATTGCCGGATACCGCTTCGACAGGCGTCGAAAACTGGCCAACATGGCTCAACTGCACACCGGTTTGCTCTGCGATGAACGCTCGTCGCATGGCCGCCGCACCAGGTTGGTAATCATTGTCCTTGTCGCGCGGTATTCTGGGCTTGCTCACGCAACCTCCTTTGAAGCTTATGTATGGTGTGGCTACAGACTAATCTTTTTGGGTACGATAATCACCGAACTTTTCATCTCGTTTTTGCAAGGCGTCAGTTAGCTTGGTACCGCCCTCTGTAGCTTCCAGAAACGCTTTGAAGCTTTCTTGATGAGTGCCTAAAGCACAGATTTCGGTACCGGCGCGGAGGCCGTTTCGCAGGCCCATAGCTTCCATCTGGCGGTGTACCGCGCGTTTGTTCAACGCCACAATGTCTGGCGGTATGTCGGCGATACGGCCGGCCTGTTTCAGAACGGCCTCTTCCAGCTCATCAGCCGGGAAGCTGTTGGTGGCCCAACCACGCTGCACGGCTTCTACGCCGCTGACTGAGTCGCCGGTAAGCAACATCTCCATACCCTTTCGCATACCGAGCAGCCACGGGTGAAACTGCATATCCGGAACCCCGAAGCGCACAGCCGGATAGCCTATCTGCGCATCGTGGGCGACATACACCAGGTCGCAGCCGGTGGCCAGCTCACTACCGCCAGCCAAACAATAACCGTGTACCTGGGCAATCACCGGCTTAGCCAGGTCCCAGATGCGCATCCAGGACTCCACAACATGGCGCGGCCACTGGCTGTCTCCGCCGGCTGTATGGAACGGGTATCCGAAGCCCTCGTTGCCTCCGCCCAGGTCGTAACCAGCAGAAAAGCAGCTCCCGGCTCCGCGCACGATCATTACCCGCACGTCTGGGTCACTGTCGGCGCTTTGTAGGGCATCCAGCAGTTCACCGCGCAGCGGGTGATGCAGCGCATTGCGTTTTTCCGGGCGGTTGAGCGTGATGCGTCGGATGTGATTGGCCGGTTGGTCCACCACAATAAATTCGTAGCCATCCCGGCCATACTGCTGAGTACCTTGCTGCTTGCTCGAATACGCCATATTCACCTCTCGTTAACACATCCAGCCCTGGCTGTCAGAGCCAGGAACTGGTTCACATTTCTGTTGTTTGCTCAACGCCGGACTGTCCGATAGCGCAGGCACCGACCGGATAAAAACTACACTGAAAAACAGACCTATTTCGGGTGTCGATTTTGCAATGCCGTTTACCCTGACTCATACACTGGCGGTGCTACCCATCGCCAGGCAAAGCCGCCGATTGCCATTTATGGCATTGGCAATTGGTGCCATGGTACCTGACTGGGGACTGTTTGTTCCGTTTGGACCGGATTACAAAACAACACATACATGGGCCGGGCTGCTGTTGGCCTGTTTACCGCTGGGGCTGCTGTTGTACCTGGCCTTTTGCGGCTTGTATGGGCGCGCCCTGGTTGAGCTATTGCCCGAGGTGGTGCAAAAGCGTCTGGGAGACCTGCGTCGCTGGCACTGGCCGATGACGCGGTCGCATCTAAGCTGGTCCGCCATGGCCGTACTCCTGGGCGCGAGCACCCATATACTGTGGGACGCTTTTACCCACCGCGGACGCTGGGGGGTGGAAGCATTGCCTTTTCTGACGGAACAATGGCTGACCCTGGGCAGTACGCCGGTTCTGGGTTATCAATTACTGCAACATGGCAGTAGCCTGGTGGGCTTGCCGTTGCTCGCATTGCTAATGGTTCACTACCTGCGCCAACAGCCTGAGGACCGCCGGGCAGCGCCGCTGCTGAGCCCGCTCGCCCGGCTAAGCATAGCCGCCACGCTGTTGCTGGTGCCCGCAATGATCGCAGCCAGGCACGTCGCCCCTTATCTGGATGGCGTGTTCAGCCTGTATAGCTTGCGTGACGATCTGTTCTATTTCGTCACGGATTTTGGTTTATACCTTCTGGTGCTTTTTAATGCCTACGCGATCGGCCTGTATCTGTTGGCATACGATGGGCCCAGCTTCGTCGGGCAGTTTTTGCGCGACCGCTAGTCACTTTCTGCCGTTATAATCGCGCCACGAGGAGGGCGCGATGAACTATCTGAGCATACCAGAAGCCAGGCAACGCGGCGGGCTGCGGCTGATCTTATGCGCTGGCACACCCGGAGTCTGGGGTGAGGCGGTCAAAGCCATGTTTCACGTCAAAAACATTCCTTACAGCGCTGTTGCCATGCAGCCGGGGCAGGAAAACCCGGCCCTACAGGAATGGACCGCACAAAGCAGTGCCCCGGCGATTGTGACCACAGATGACCGGGTCTTGACCCACTGGGAACAGTTTGTGTGGCTTGCCGAGCAACTATCGGAGCGGCCGAGACTGATTCCTGATTCGGTTACAGAGCGGTCCACCATGTTTGGCCTGCTCCGCGAGATTGCCGGCATCGATGGCCTTGGCTGGCTGCGCCGCCTGCAGAGCCTGCATGCCAGCGGTGGCCCCGCGGCCGCAGAGCCGCTCCAGCGCCTGGCGGACAAATACGGCTACTCAGAGCAGGCCGTAGCGGCGGCGGCGGCCAAAGTCGGCGCGATTCTGGCGCTTCTGGCCAAGCAGCTGCATGCCCAGTCACAACTGGGCAGTGGCTATTACATCGGCAGCGAACTGTCTGCACTGGACCTGTATGCCGCGGTGTTCATCGGGGTTATGGTTCGCCCTTTGCCTGCCGCTCTAATCCCCATGCCTGACGGTATGCGCTGGGCCTTTGAACAGGCCAAGGAGGGCACAGAGCAGGCGCCTGATAGCCTTTTTGAGCATTGTCAGCGTATTTTCACGCAGTATCTGCACACGCCTCTGGACTTCTAGCCCGGTCCGGCAGATAGCACTGGTAAAACACCCGTAAACAGCAATGCGCTTCGTGCTGTTGCTGCTCAGAATCATTGGCGTACACGGCCAGAAATTGCAGAAAGTGTTCGATGTGCTGCTGGTTCAGGCTCTCCAATGGCTTGCCATGGTGGAAAACCAGAAAGCGGCTTAGCCAGGCTGCGTAGTTTTTACGCTGTTTTGCCGTGAGGCCCAGGTCTTTCAGGTAGTGTTGAAATTTGACGTGCACATAGCGCGGGTGCCGTATTGGTACGGCATTGATCACAGGGGTCATCGTTGCTCCATCCTTGGAAATGACTTTGCCAGACTACCGTGAAACGATCGTCAGTGCAAATAGTGATCAATTGTGGGGTGGTCTGGCCTCGGTCTTAGGCCGATCTAAGCTTGGCTTTGGCTTTGGAAAGGTCGCGCCGGAAAGCGGCCAGATGGCCTGCTCCGGTGTTGCGGTAGGCCCGCAGAGTAACTGTATTTCTCAGTTCCTTGGCAGCCGATGCTTTGTAATCGTAGTCGCCCTTCAGCATGTCATACTGCTTGAGCCCTTCCGCAATGGCATCTTCAATGGAATAATTTAATAACAGCTGGCCTGGTCGATGCTCGCTATAGTCCGGGTGAAAGCCGCACTGAAACGAATAGACACCGTTCTTCCAGCGATAACTGTACTCCATCGCAACCATCGTATCTTCATGCATTAGAGCATACAGGCGTAATTCGTCGCGTTGCTGCAATGCGTGCATCACCGCTAGATGAAAGCGGCAATAGCTGTCGGTTTGAAAGCTGCCACCCTCCTCTTTTTGGTTCCAGCGCAAGCGGTGCAGCTCAGCCAGGGCGTTAAAGCCTTCGTCAATGTCACGGTCATTGGGCCAGCGAAAAAATCGGGTGTTGCCCAATTCCTCAAATCGCCGCCGCCGCCGCCGTACCTGCTTGCGTTGATTGCTGCTGAGGCTGGCCAGATACCCATCGAAGCTATCTGGCAAATCGATATAACGAATACTAGCACACGGTAATTGCTCGGCGTGCGGCGATAGGCTTGCCTGCAGACATTGATTCACCTCGGGAAGATCGCATAAATCGCTCAACACAGCAGTATCCCAGGCGGACAGACCGCGCAGAAATTTCTGGATTTCTAGCAGGCTTTGCTCCAGGAATTGTGGTCGGTACAAAAGGCCGAGGTAATCCGGGGAGGTGTCACCACCGGAACCAAGCAAGCGCAGCTCGCGTGTAGTGGCCAACTTAAGAGTGGGCGCTTTGCGTATGTACAGCGGCAAAAGTGCGACCAAATCGTCAAGGTTGTAGACGGCAAGAAGCTTCAACTCAGACTGTTCGCCGTACACCTGCCACCAGTTCCACAGCCAGGTATGCGAGTTGAAAACCGAGGCACTGGGGCAAGCCAGGCTCAGCGCATGCCAGTCGGCTGCTAGTGCGCAAAAGGCATCATTGGTTTCCAGGCATTCAACACGCAACATCAAGCTATTATCCGAATAGACGACTGGCAGGCAATCCGCAGCAAAGTCGGTTTGTACTGCTAAGCTTTAAGAGTAGCAAACACAGCCAATACGTCGATCAAGATGAACTATCGCGAAGCACAATTTTCCTGGACTGATGAAGAATACAAACAATTCGGTTTAACGGCACAAATCAGCCGTCATACCTACCACACAACACCGCTGTTCGAGCGGGAAAGTTTGACTGCGCTGCTCGATAGCTACCCTCGTAAGTGGTTACAGGCATTTACCATGGGCACCGATCCGGCAAAAAATGACGAATGGCAGACAGTTGACATTGCCCCGGATACAAATGGTGAGCAATTGTGGCGCGCGGTCGAAAATGGGCGTTTGTGGTACAACATAACCCATATCGAAGAAGCCGATAAGGACTATGCTGATCTGATTGCCGGTATGTACGAGCATCTTGGCGAACACTGTCCCCACCTTCGTGGACCCAAGCCGGATTACAGCACTCTGCTGATCAGCTCTCCCGGTGCACAGGTTTACTACCACATGGATGCCGAGCCTAATATGCTGTGGCACTTTCGCGGCCAAAAGAATGTCTGGATCTATCCTGAAATGGACACTGAATTCATACCCCAGCATTTAATAGAAGACATCTATGCAGGCGAAATTGATGAAAATATACCATTCAGGCCAGAGTTTGACGAAGCGGCCTTTCATCATATTTTGCAACCCGGTGAAGTGGCTTCCTGGCCACACAATGGGCCGCATCGTATTCAGAATATTGACCTGAATGTATCGCTTGCAACCAGCTATTACACGCCAACGATTTATCGGCGTCAGTATGTACAGCTGGCGAACAGGTTCTTATTGCGCAATCTTGGGTTTAAAAACCGATCCATGCAGGAGAACGGCCTGCTGCCGGAATTTAAACGGCTCAGTTATCGCGCAGTAAATAAAGTAAAACCGTTTAAAAAGCGCAGCCGTTCAGCACAGTACATTACTGACTTGCAGGTTGACCCGGATGCACCGTTGGGCATGCGCACCCTGCCAGAGAAGAAGCTCGCGTCGTTCTCCCAGCACCAGTCACAGTAGGCCGCTAGCATTTTTAGAGTGCGCCGCCAAACAGGCGGACACCGACCTTACTCAGCTTAGGCAGACGATAGCAGTGCCGTTTGCCGACAACGAACTCTCCTTCCAGCGCAAGCCGCTGAAATCCGCCATTGATTGCGCTGCGTTGGAACGCGAGGTTCGTCCAGTCTGTTGTTGTTATGATGAAGTGGTAGTCCTGTTTGGCAAAGGACTCGCCTGCGCGGACATAAATCCAGCGGTTCAATGATTTGCCGCGATGTTCAGGTAGCACAAAGGCCTTGAACAGATACATCATATTATCCGGCAGGCTCAGGCCAATACCCCGAAATTGACTACCGCCGCAATTATGCTGCGCGTCAACGGTACCACCGGCAAACCAGGTGTAGGCAGCAAGCTCACCGTCTACGGTGGCAGCAAAACAAACCGCCTCTCGTGAACGAATCAGCTCAGCCATTTCAGGTTTGAGTTCAGCACCTTCTAGCGCGCTGAAACGGATCAACTCATCGGCGGTAATGAAATCGAAAGAATACTCCTCCACGGAACTCGATGGCGCTTGCACCGCCGACAGATCGAGTAATAAAACCTGAGTGATATCACTGGGTATGATGCGGTTCAATAAGCGATAAAATCGGCCTTTGACGCTAAACAATGTTTATACTTCCTGCTTGAGCCAGTAATAAAAATAGCTCAGATACTCGTGTAATGCCCTGGTAGTTTTATCCAGCGCGCCCACGTAAGACGACGTGCCGGCGGTTAACATCCGCCGAGCGCACGATGACGGCAAGCCAGCAGGAGCTTGGAGCGATGAGCGAATTTGACCACCGTTTTCACCCGGGTGATGGCGTACAACTGCACGCTGTACATGCCCATCCAGCCAATTTCGGCGCAGACCAGCGTCAACCGGCGCCGGTTATCCTGTGTCACGGCATGCCGGGTTTATGGTACAGCTGGCGTCACCAGCTGCGCGCTCTGGCCGCTAATGGCTATCACGCGGTGGCAATTGACCAGCGGGGCTATGGCCGAAGTGGAAGGCCGCGGGAGACGGCAGCCTACAGCAGTGAGCACACGGTGGCTGATTTGTGTTGTTTGTTGGACGACTTGCAGCTGGAGCAGGGCATTTTCGTTGGTCAGGATTTTGGCGCGGCACAGGTCTACAATCTGGCCTTGCGACAGCCAGGGCGGGTTGCGGCACTGGTTGGCATGGCCTGCCCTTATGATTTTGATTTCTCGGGCCGTGGCGGCGCAGGGCGCAGTCCCGACCCTGAGCAGGTAATCGAGCGCCCATTTGCTCGCCCCGATTGCAAGCCGAGTGAGTGTTTTGCCCGAATTGCCGAACAACAGTTTTTCTATGCGCACTATTTTCAAACCATCGGCCCGGCCGAGCAGGAGTTGGCCGCTGAGCCGGCCACTTTCCTGCGGCGCTTATTCTGGGCGCTCAGCGCCCGGGGGCGGCTGTTGGACTGGAGCCAGCACTCCAATTCGGTCAAAGGCTACCTGGATGTGCTGGCCGAACCGGAGCAGCCTTTGCCCTGGGAGTGGCTCAGCCAGCAGGACCTGGACTTCTATGTTGCCGAATTCATGGCTGCCGAACCCGGCCTGGAATTCATTGGCGGGTTGAGCGCTTACCGGGCGGCGGATCTCAACTGGGCGTTGGCCGAGCCGTATGCCGATGAGCTGATAACCCAGCCGTCGTTGTTTATCGCCGGGGCACAGGACCCGGTGATTCAGATGATTGACCCGAACGCATTCCAGGTGTTGCGGCAGCGTTCCAGCGATTTGCGCGGCATTCACTTGCTTGAAAACGCCGGCCACTTTGTTCAGCAGGAGCAAGCCGAGCGGTGTAATGCGCAATTACTGAGTTTTCTGGATTCATTGTAAGAGCCTGGCCGGGAGAAGGATTTTGGCAACATTACCAGCGCAGCGGGCAGAAGCCTGCGTTACTGCTACTGTTTGGGTATAACACGCCGCAGGACACCCACATTGCGACTCTCCATCTTTTTCACAGTCAGCCTGCTCGGGCTGCTGCCTTTAACGGGTTTTGGGCACGAGAACAGCCCCTACGTGGAGGTGGGCCTGGGCTACGCTATTGCAACCGGCGAGCTTGAGCACAGCGGTGTAAATGCAGCGGGTATGCCTATTTATGGCCAGGGCGATGCTTCGGTGCGTTCCTTTGCGGTTGGCTATCAGATGATTTCCGGGTGGCGCCTGGAGCTGGATTTCCGCAATCGACGAGTTGATATTGGGGATGCGCAATCGCTTGCTACCCGGCCTTCAGTGCAAGCCCTGGTTGGTAGCGATACCGAACGGTTTGAGGCCGGAGGTACGACTGAAAGCCAGACCCGAATGCTCAATGTCGCCTATGTTGGGCGGCTGAAAGACCCTGATTGGACGGCCTACCTAAAGGTTGGTGCGGGTGAGTCCAAAAATCGCAGCCAGGCGACTTTAACGATAGATCCCACGGTGCAAGCGCTCAACCTCGATTCGCCGCTGGTATACCCGCGTGGATCAGAGCGAGAATTTGCCTGGTCGGCGGGCTTGGGCGTGCATATGGAGCTTAGCGAGCGGGCCGAGTTGGGGCTGGATTATCAATACAGCAATCTGGGCGATGCAGCGACTTTGGCCGGGCCTTTAGGCGACATCCTTGAACACGACGAGCTGGCTGTTCATGAAGTCAGTGTACGGCTGCGATACCATTTCTAGCCAGCGCGACAAAGGGCCGCAAAAGCGCATGATTGGTCTACACTGAGAGTGTTGGCGGCCATCCCCGTCATAAGTCTCGAAAAAATAATCAAGCAGCACCGTTAAGTGCTTCTGAGCGAGGTGAACAGTGTTCGATTTTCAGGTCAGCGATCCCGTGTGGCTGGGTGCACTGCTTACGTTAATTCTGGCTGTATTGCATTTGGCGCGCCGCATCCATCAAAACAGCCGGGCCGTTCGCAGCTGTAATCGTCAGGCTTGCCTGGCATTTGCCAGTGAGGTGTATGGCGAGATAGCTGGCAAACCTCAACTGGCGTCCCTGTTCCGGCGAGGTCTGAACGATTTTTATGCATTACAACCCGGTGAACGGGTGCAAATGCACTATTTTCTGCAAAGTGTTGTAACGCTGTTTCGCGACAGCTATAACGCACACAATGAAGGCGTGATCAGTGTTGATGAATACGAAAGCAATCGGGCGGCAGCTCGCGCCGTTTTGCGCATGGAAGGGGGTAAAACCTGGTGGCAAGACGCCCAGAACGCCTACCCAGACGCCATGCGGGAAGCTTTGAACACCGAAGGCGATCTAACCTATGCTCTGGGTGATATTTATCCTTACTTCATTATGCACGATGACGAAAGCCCGGAGGAAGTGTCTAATACCCTAACCGGCTTTGATCAGACGCAAGTCGCAGCCAACGATATCAGCTGTGACAAAGATCAAACAAACCGGCCCGAACCCGACTGGAGACGCGGACTTGTACGCCGACGAGCAAGACAGAATTTCATCGCCCGCTAGCGCTGCTGGCAGCCAACGGCGTCCGCTGTGGATTGATGCGGTAGTCATTGGCATCATTTTGCTGGTGGCTGCGGTTTTTGCCTATCGCTATTTCGCCGATTTTGAACCGGATTACACCAGTCTGCCGACCCGCGATTCGGGTCGGGATTCGGACTACACAAGTAGCGATTACGACAGTAATCCAGGCGATACGCAAACCTATCCGGTGGATGGAGAAGACAGCAACGTTGCCAGCGCGCCGGCGCCGCTGGAAGACCCCGAAGTGAAAGAACAGTATGAGCTGCCGGAAAAGTCACCACAGCTCAATAACAGCGATGAGGACCTGTTAAGTCAGCTGCGTAAGCTCAGCTCCTTACAGGGGGTTGTCGCCTGGTCTGATGCCCAGGACCTGGCACGCCGGTTTGTGGTACTGGTCTATAACCTGGCCGAGGGAGATGTGGCACACCGCTACCTGCCATTGAGCAGCCCGAAAGAAAAGTTCCGGGTACTTGGCCAGGGTAAGTCCCTGCGAATAGACCCGGCTTCCTTTGATCGTTATACCCTCTACAGCGATGCGTTTGCAGCCATGGATTCGGACCGTGCGGTTTCCATCTATCGTTTTTTCTATCCAGCGCTCGAGGCCGCTTTCGCCGAGTTGGGGGAGCCGCAAAAGTCCTTGCATAAAGAGTTACTGATAGGAATTGACCACTTGCTACAAACACCTGACCTCAGTGGTGATATCTATCTTGTTCAGCCCTCGGTGTATTACAAGTTTGCCGACCCGGCGGTAGAAGCTCTGTCGCCGGCGCAAAAACAGATGTTGCGTTTGGGTCCTGCCAATCGGGCTCTGGTGAAAGCCAAGTTAGAAGAAATCAAGCAGCTGCTGCTCGCTGCCCAGTAGACAATAGTAAACTACGGCCTCCACGTACCAGAGCAGGCCTACATGACGTCAAGTCTTCATCTCCCCAGTGTGAGCCGCATTGGCGGCAATAGCCTATCTGAATTGCCAACCGTACTGGCTGAGTTGTCGCTGACGCGGCCATTGCTGGTCAGTGATCCGTTTTTTGTCGCCAACGGCCTGCTGGACAGAATCACGCGCTGTCTGCACAGCGCGGGTATCAGCAATGGTACTTTCAGCGATTGTGTACCCGACCCAACCACCGACTCGGTAAAAGCCTGTGTGCAGGCCTTTAAGCAGAGCGGCTATGATTGCCTGATCGGTGTGGGAGGTGGCAGCTCCATGGACACCGCCAAAGCGGCCGCTGTACAGGCCTTTCATGGTGGCGCGATGCGCGATTATAAAGTGCCGGCGACTGTGCCCAGGGGCTACCCTGTTATCGCCATTCCCACCACGGCCGGTACCGGGTCAGAAGCCACCCGAGCGACTGTGATTACTGACACTGAAACCCAGGAGAAGATGCTCTGTATGGGGCTTGGCTTTTTACCGACAGCCGCTATTGTCGACTTTGAGCTGACCATGCAAAAACCGTTTCGGCTGACCGCGGACACCGGTATCGACACCCTCTGTCATGCGCTGGAGGCTTATGTTAGCCGCAAAGCCAATGCTTTTACCGACCCAATTGCACTGGCCAGTATGCGCAGCGTCTGGCAACACCTGCCGCAGGCCTGTCATGAACCGGAAAACCGGGCGGCTCGAGAAGCTATGATGCTGGCGGCCTACCAGGGTGGTATGGCTTTTTCCAATGCCTCGGTAACCCTGATACACGGCATGAGTCGACCGATCGGAGCGCTGTATCATGTGCCGCATGGCCTGAGCAATGCCATGCTGCTGCCCACGGTTACCGAGTTTTCTGTTTCCGCTGCCGAGCCACGTTACGCGGATTGCGCCCGGGCAATGGGGATAGCAACAGCGACTGATACCGATCGGGCGGCATGCCACCGGCTCATTGACGCACTGCATCAGCTGTGCTCCGAGCTGCAGGTGCCCAATCCGCGGGCTTATGGAATTGATCAGCAACATTTCGAAGCCTCGTTGCAAACGATGGCTGAGCAGGCATTGGCCTCCGGATCGCCGGCGAATAATCCGCGGGTACCGACGGTTCAGGAGGTCATTGGCCTGTACCAGTCGCTTTGGTACTAATCCATCTTTACTCGCCGCCTATAGCACGTTAAAAAGGCTTGGTTGACAAGATCTTAGCGTGAATAGCTGATGGAGGCTTTATGAATCGCTCACCATTTATGTGGCTCCTGGTGTGGGCCTGCCTGCTGACCCTGCCAGCTCAGGCGGACTCCAAAGTAGAGGCCGCAGTGAACCTTTTTCGCTCATCAGCGGTGACCCAGCCCTATTTTGAGCACGCTTACGGATATGCGATTTTTCCAACTGTTGGCAAGGCTGGCTTTGTACTCGGCGGAGCCTATGGTAAAGGCCGCGTGATTCGGCAAGGTGAAATCGCCGGTGAAGCCTCGCTGACCCAGGTTTCGCTCGGCTTACTGGCCGGCGCCCAGGCGTTCAGTGAAATTGTGTTTTTCCAGGATGAACGCGCTTATCGTGAGTTTATATCCGGCAATTTCGAGTTTGATGCGACAGCATCGGCTGTTGCGATAACCGCGGGCGCTCAGGCGCAAACCGGTACCATGGGCGCATCGGCCGGGTACAGTACCGGACCGCGCTCCGACAAGCAGACTCTGGGGGCCTATTATAAGGGACTGGCGGTCTTTACCCATGCCAAGGGCGGATTAATGCTGGAAGCCAGCCTTGCCGGCCAGAAATTCAGCTTCAGCCCGCAACAGTACCGCAGCGTAGCGGCCGACAGTTACGAGGCCAATACCTATCCGGCCGGTGACAGCGCACCGTTATCGCAGAGCGAACTCACAGCTGACGCGCACTGAAGGTATCGCAGACACTACTGCTGCCCGCTTCCAGGCCGCGCTTAAACCAGCGTACCCGCTGCGCCGAGGAGCCGTGGGTAAAGGACTCTGGTGTTATATAGCCGCGTGATTGCTTTTGCAGGCGGTCATCGCCAATCGCGGTGGCCGCATTCAAGCCCTCTTCAATGTCGCCCTGTTCCAGAATGTTGCGCGCTTTGTGGGCATTATGCGCCCACACGCCGGCCAGGCAGTCGGCCTGTAATTCCTGCCGCACGGATAATGCATTGCCTTCCGTCTCGCTGACTCGTTGGCGTTGCGCCATAACCTGTTTCGATATCCCTAACAGGGTTTGTATGTGGTGACCAACCTCATGGGCAATAACGTAAGCTTGAGCGAAGTCGCCTGGTGCGCCAAAACGGGTTCGCAAATCATCAAAAAAGCTGAGGTCTATGTAGACTTTCTGGTCGCCCGGGCAATAAAACGGTCCCATGGCGGCCTGTGCAAAGCCACAGGCTGATTGCACCGCGCCACTGAACAGTACCAGCGTCGGCTCCTGATAGTTGCGGTTAAATTCCTGGGGAAACAGTTGCCGCCAGGTGTCCTCGGTATCCCCCAGCACCACCGCTGTAAAGTCTGCGGCTTCTTCCTGCCCGGGCGGTATGGCCTGGCTTTCCGTGCGAGCTCCGCCCTGGCCGCTGTTGAGAATTTCTGCACCCTGCATGACAACGCGTGGGTCAACGCCAAAATACATGGCAACCAGTGCCAGGATCACCACCCCAATTCCACCACCGCCGACTTTGCCTGCGCGTGACACACGGCTTCCACGCCGGTCTTCGATATTGTCGCTGCGTCGCCCCTTTCTCCACCGCATCATCGAGCTCCAGATGTTAGCTGTCCAGCGGCTATTGTGCGTTGAACCGCGAGAGCCGTCAAAACAGTTTACCGGGTTTTGCAATGCACTCAGCTTGCCTTGGAGGGCAAAAAGAGGCATGCTGAGCAACAACTGGCATGCACCGTGCCAATTACTATCGGGAGGGTGATAATGAGTGAATTGGAGGAGTTTCGCCGCGCAACACGGGCCTGGCTTGAGGCCAGCTGCCCGGCGGAGATGCGCCAGCCGTTTTCCTCGGAAGCAGACTGGTGCTGGGGTGGCAGAAAGTGGCAGTTTGCCTCTGAAGCCCAACAGCTGTGGCTGGAGCGTATGGCCGAACGTGGCTGGACTGTGCCAACCTGGCCTGTGGAGTATGGTGGCGGAGGCCTTTCCAAAGAGCAGGCCAAAGTGCTGGCCCAGGAGATGAAAAGCCTGGGTTGCCGTAAGCCGCTGGAAAGCTTTGGTATTTCCATGCTTGGGCCCGCTTTGTTGAAGTTTGGCAATGAACACCAGAAAAAAGAGCACTTACCGAAAATTGCTCGCGGGGAAATTCGCTGGTGCCAGGGTTACAGTGAGCCCAATGCGGGGTCCGACCTGGCCAGCCTGCAAACTCGGGCCGAGGACAAAGGCGATTACTACCTGGTCAATGGTGCCAAGATCTGGACTTCCTATGCGGATCAAGCCGACTGGATTTTTTGCCTGGTGCGAACCGATTTTGACTCCAAGCACGCCGGCATCAGCTTCCTGCTGTTTGACATGGACAGCCCCGGGGTCAGCACGTCGCCAATTCGCCTGATCAGTGGGAGCTCACCATTTTGTGAGACCTTTTTTGAAAATGTCAAAGTACCCAAAGAGAACCTGGTTGGTGAGTTGAACTCGGGCTGGACGATCGCAAAGTATCTGCTCACGCACGAACGGGAGATGATCAGCTCCATGGGCGAGTCGTTTGCCGCGGTTCTTCCGGGCGAGCAGGCCGCGAAAACCGTCGGGCTTAAGGATGGCCAGCTTGCCAACAGCGCATTGCGCCAGGAGATAGCCCAATTCGAAATTGATGGGATGGCGTTTATGCTCAGCCTGCAACGGGGTAAGGATGAGGCGAAAGCCGGCCAAGGTATGGGTGCAGTGTCCAGTATGTTCAAGTATTACGGGACTGAGCTTAACAAGCGTCGTTTAGAGTTGCAGCTGTCAATTCATGGCGCGGACGCCATGGTTTGGGGAGACCAGCCAGCGCTGCCGGCACATTGGCTGCGCAGCAAAGGTAATTCGATAGAAGGCGGCACTTCAGAAGTTCAGTTGAATATTATCGCCAAGCGCGTATTGGGTCTGCCCGACGCCTAATTGGCAAAGAGAGGTTTACAGTGGCATTAATTCTGAATGAAGAGCAGCAAATGCTGCGTGAGGCAGCAGCCGGCTTTCTCCGGGATAAGGCGCCGGTCAGTCAACTGCGAGAATTGCGTGATAGCGGTGATCCTTTGGGCTACCGCCCTGAGGTCTGGCAGGAAATGGTCAATATGGGTTGGACGGGAATTGCCATTCCCGAGGCTTACGGTGGCGTTGGGTACGGTTATACCGGGCTTGGTATTGTATTGCAGGAAGTGGGTCGCCACCTCAGCGCCTCGCCGCTGGGCAGCAGCGTGCTGACGGCCGCGACAGTAATTTTGCAGGCAGCCAGCGAGCAACAAAAGGTCGAGCTTTTGCCAAGGATCTGCAGTGGCGAATGGCTGCTCAGTCTGGCCCTGGAGGAAAGTGGCCATCATCAAGGCTGTAAGGTAAATACCAGCGCAAAAACTAGCGACGGCGCAATAATCATTAATGGCTGCAAGCGCTTTGTCGATGAGGCCGCCTCGGCCAATGCTTTCATCGTTGCCGCGCGTGATGACAGCGGGCTTGGCCTGTTTGTGGTGGCTGCTGATCTGCCGGGCGTCAGCGTGCAGCCGGTCTCAATGGTTGATAGTCGAAATAGCGCAACTGTCAGCTTCCAGAACGTAGCTGTAACGGCTGAGCAGCGCCTTGGAGCCGGTGCCGACAGTACCGCTGCCTTGCAGGCAAGCATTGATATCAGCAATGTAGGCATCAGTGCGGAATTGCTGGGCTTGTCCCAGCAGGCCTTCGAGCTCACCCTGGCCTATCTCAAAGAGCGTGAGCAGTTTGCTCAAGCAATCGGCAGTTTCCAGGGCCTGCAGCATCGAGCCGCCGAATTGTTCTGCGAGCTGGAATTAGGCAAATCGATGGTGTTAAATGCGCTGCAGGCTATAGACGATGACCGGCCTGAGTGCGCGCTGCTGGCCAGTGCGACCAAGGCAAAATTGTGTGAGATTGCGCGCCTTGCCAGTAACGAAGCAGTGCAAATGCATGGCGGAATAGGCATGACCGATGAGTATGATATTGGTTTTTACCTCAAACGGGCGCGCGCGCTGGAGCACCGTTTTGGTGACCGCAATTATCACCTCGACCGCTATGCAACACTGAGCGGCTATTAGCCCGATCAACCGATATTTACGAGGAAAAGCAAATGGATCTGGGAATAAGCGATCGCGTCAAGCCGATATTGGCGCAGGTCAAACAAATGATCGACGAGGAAGTGCGCCCGCTCGAAGAGGAATATGAAGCCGAGATTGATAACGGCGATCGTTGGCAATGGACCGACCGGCAGCTGGAAATCATTAATGGCCTGAAGGCCAAAGCCCGCGAACAGGGCCTGTGGAATTTCTTCTTAACCGGCGATGGTGAGTACGGCTCAGGATTGAATACCGTCGAGTACGCCTATCTGGCTGAAGAGATGGGCAAAAGCGCGCTGGGCCCCGAGGTATTTAACTGCTCGGCGCCTGATACCGGCAATATGGAAGTCCTTGAGAAGTATGGCACCCGGGAACAACAAGAAAAATGGTTAGAGCCACTGCTTGCTGGTGAAATCCGCTCGGCCTTTGCGATGACAGAGCCTGCCGTGGCCTCATCAGATGCGACCAATATCTGTACTTCCGCAGTACTTGATGGCGACGAATGGGTAATCAATGGCGAGAAATTCTATATTTCCGGGGCTGGCGACCCGCGTTGCAAAATACTGATTACCATGGTCAAAACTGACCCGGAAGCACCCAAGCATCAGCAACAGTCGCAGATTCTGGTGCCCATGGACACGCCAGGCGTGGAAGTGCTCAGACCAATGCATGTGTACAGCCTGGACGATGCGCCTCATGGCCACATGCACATGCGCTTCAATAATGTCCGTGTGCCCAAAGAGAATATTATTCTCGGGCCAGGACGTGGTTTTGAAATCTCTCAGGGACGACTTGGCCCCGGGCGCATTCATCACTGCATGCGCTCTTTGGGCTCCGCCGAAACGGCTCTGCAATTGATGTGTGAAAGAGCGCTGTCCCGAGAGGCCTTTGGAAAACCGTTAGCCGATCTGGGCGGAAACGTTGACATCATTGCCAATGCGCGTATGCAGTTAGAAATGGCACGCTTACTGACCCTGAAAACGGCCTGGTTAATGGATCATGGAGACCCTAAGGAGGCGCGCCTGTATATATCCAAAATCAAGGTTGTGGTCCCTAATATCGCCCTCGATATAATTGATGATGCTGTGCAGATGTTTGGCGGGACCGGTGTATCCCAGGACACTCCACTGGCCAAGATGTGGATGAAAACCCGCACCTTGCGGGTTGCCGACGGGCCGGACGCAGTCCATCGCCGGCAGGTCGCGCGGGCAGAATTGCGCAAATATAAATAGCAGGAGAAAGACATGAGTATTCGATTCGACGGCCGCGTGGCCATAGTC
Organism: Gammaproteobacteria bacterium; assembly: GCA_030431775.1. GTDB lineage: Bacteria > Pseudomonadota > Gammaproteobacteria > Pseudomonadales > JAUIET01 > JAUIET01. The sequence goes on along the minus strand of JAUIHW010000021.1, from coordinate 5,964 downwards.
ACCGGAGCCGGCAACGGACTTGGTCGCTGCCACGCACTGGAGCTGGCCCGGCGCGGTGCAAAAGTAGTTGTCAATGACCTGGGAGGAGACCGCTCTGGCGTTGGCACCAGCGATGCCGCTGAACAGGTGGTCGAGGAAATCAAGGCAGCTGGGGGCGATGCCATGGCCAATGGCTGCAGTGTAACCGACTACGAGGCTGTAGAGGCAATGGTGCAGGAGGCGAAAGAGCGATGGGGAAGCGTCGACATTCTGGTGAACAACGCCGGCATATTGCGCGACAAAACCTTTGCGAAGATGCCGCTGGATGACTTTGCCATGGTACTTGATGTGCACCTTAAAGGCTCACTGAATTGCACCAAGGCGGTTTGGGAAATCATGCGTGAACAGCAATATGGCCGTATCGTTATGACCACCTCCAGCAGTGGCATGTACGGCAACTTTGGTCAGACCAACTATGGTGCAGCCAAGGCTGCCGTGGTGGGCATGATGAACACCCTGGTGCTGGAAGGCGCCAAATACAATATCCGTGTCAACGCATTGTCACCCTGTGCGGCAACCCGTATGACTGAAGAACTGTTTCCAGAGGAAGCGCTGGCCCTGCTGCAACCGGAAACTGTGACCCCCGGGTTGATCTGTCTGGTTGGTGAAGATGCACCAAATAAAACGATATTGTGTGCCGGGGCTGGCAGTTTCGCTCGCACAGTAATATATGAAACCGACGGCATCAATATCAGGGCAGATCAGCTCACCGCTGAGGCCGTGCTGGAAAACTGGGACGCTATTGTGTCGCCTGAAGGCCAGAAGGAGCTGACTCAGGGCAGCGAGCAATCGTTTAAATTTGTAAGCAAGGCCAGTGAGAATCTTGGGTAAGCCCTAAGCCTATGGTATTTTGTGGCCTCCACCCTAGGAGATACCCATGGAATTTTTAATATTTCTGGCGATTGTTGCAGGCCTGGTCTTTTATGCGATTGGCATTTACAACAAGCTTGTCACGCTTAAAAACCGTTTTGAAAATGCATTTGCGCAGATCGAGGTACAGCTGAAGCGGCGCTACGACCTGATTCCAAACCTGATTGAAACGGCAAAAGGGTACATGGCCCATGAGCGGGAAACGCTGGAAGCCGTGATCAGCGCGCGTAACCAGGCGCTGGCCGGCTTGCAAGCGGCTGCACAATCTCCCGGGGACCCCCAGCTCATTGAGCAATTGGCCAGCGCCGAAGGCGCTCTGGGTGGCGCGCTCGGTCGACTGAACGTTGTTATGGAAGCGTATCCCGACCTTAAGGCAAATGAAAACATGATGCAATTGTCAGAAGAGCTGACCACTACCGAAAACAAGGTCGCTTTTTCCAGGCAGGCGTACAACGATGCAGTCACCGCATACAATACCTACAAGCAGACCTTTCCGCCCAGCATAGTTGCCAACAATTTTGGACACAAGAAAGATGCCAGCCTGTTGGAGTTTGCCGACAGTGAAGCCATTCAGGAGGCACCACAGGTTTCGTTTTCTTGATTACCTGAATGGATTTCTTTGAATCACAGGACCGCGCCCGGCGCAAAACCGGGCAGCTGGTTTTTTTGTTTGCACTGGCCACACTTGGCCTGGTGTTGATTACCAACTTTCTTTTATTGGGCTTGAGCGGCCACCAGAGCGGGCCTGACGCGAGAGCAATCGACTGGCAGGCCCACCTGTTTCTGTCCCTGGGTGTGCTGGCGGTGATTGGCGTTGCCAGTCTTTTTAAAATTGCTCAGCTGTCTGGGGGTGGCGAGGTGGTGGCTCAGTCATTGGGCGGGCGTTTGCTGCACAGCGATACTACTGACCCCGATGAACGCCGAGTGCTGAATGTTGTTGAAGAAATGGCGATTGCATCCGGCCTGCCGGTACCACCGGTGTATATTCTGGATGATGACGCACTGAATGCCTTTGCCGCTGGGTTTGAAAGTGATGATGCGGTGATCGGTATTACCCGAGGCTGCGTGCGATATTTGAATCGGGAAGAATTGCAGGGGGTTGTCGCACACGAGTTCAGTCACATCATGCATGGTGACATGCGCATCAATATCCGCTTGATTGGCGTGTTGTTTGGCATTCTGGTAATCGGCAACATCGGTTACTTCATTATGCGCTCGTCCATGTATCGCAGTCGCAGCTCGAACAGAGAGGGCCTGCCTCTGGTTTTCATCGGCATTGGTTTGATCGTAGTGGGTTACATTGGCACCTTTTTCGGTAATTTGATCAAGGCCTCGGTCAGCCGGCAGCGGGAGTTTCTGGCCGATGCATCGGCTGTGCAATACACGCGCAATCCGCAAGGAATTGGCAATGCATTGCGTAAAATCGGGGGCTTTCGCTTTGGCTCGCGGTTAATGGCCCCGAATGCCGCCGAAGCCAGCCATCTGTTCATCGGCCAGGCGATCAAGCTGTCGTCGCTGATGGCGACCCATCCGCCGCTGGAAGAGAGAATCTCAAGGGTAATGCCCGATTGGGACGGCAGTTTCATTGATACCGAGGCGAAATTTAAAGAGGAAATGGCGCGCCGACAACGTGAACGACACTTTGGTGCAGAAGTAGCCAATTTCAGTGCAGCTACCGAACTGCCGGACATAGCCTTCACCCCGGCAGTTGACTCGGGTGTTTCCGCAAGCCCGACCCCAAGCGTGCTTGATTCCATTGGCGAGATTGGTCAGCAGCACCTGGGCTATGCACAACAATTGCTGCAGCAGATGGACGGCGAGGTGCGTTCAGCGGTGCACACAGTAGCCGGCGCCAAAGCGGCCGTCTATTCACTGCTTCTGGCTCAAGACGAGTCGCTTCGCCAAAAACAGCTTGCGCTGATCGCCGAGCGCGAGGGCGATTTACAGCGCCAGGTGGTTGAGCAGCTCGCTCCAGCTGTTGCCAGGCTTGGTATTGAGTACCGCCTGCCGATTGTTGATATGTCGTTGCCGGTTTTAAAAACGCTATACGAGGATCAACACCGAGAATTTCGGGCCTGTCTATTGGCTTTAATGCGCAGTGATGAGCACATCAACCTGTTTGAATGGTGCCTGCACCGCATGTTCGTGCGCCACCTGGACTCCGTGTATGAAAAAGCCCGCCACAGCCGGGTGCGTTATCGGTCGCTGTCCGCTGTTGCCAAGCAGTGCCAAATTATTTGCGCCGCCCTGGCCGCTCAATCCGGCAGTGATGAGGCTGGGGCCCGCCACGCCTTCGACGCCGCCATCGCTCAGCTTGGGCTTACTGGCGCGGTCTCCCCCTACAAGGGCTCACCTGGCCTGGATGAAATAGATCGTGCCCTGGCGGATGCCTGTGCGCTGGCCCCGCTGGTGAAGCCGCAGTTGATCAAGGCCTGTGCGAGCAGCGTATTGGCCGATGGCGAGGTCAAGCCGGCAGAATACGAATTGCTCAGAGCCATTGCCGATTGTCTGGACGTTCCCTTGCCGCCACGGCTGGCCGAGCAGGCGCTGTATTAACCGGGGCCGCTAGCGGCTATTCATAGGCTACAAGATGAGCGGTTGCCTGTAATGGCGCCAGTGGGCGACGTGCGCGGTTTGCTGGTAACGGTGTTGTCGAGCGCCTTAGTTGCAATAAGCCGATATTGTGGGTTTGCAAGAAGGCCCGAAACAATGGTAGCTCGGCGGCGGGAACGGATGCGACGATGGCGCGCCGTTCCGGTACGATACGATCGAAATGGAATACCACGTCAGTTGCTGCAAGTTGTTGTTTTAAAGCGCTAAACTGCTCGACTATCGCCAAGCGAATAGCGGCCACCGAGCGCTCGCTGAAGTGGCGTTTGCTGAGCGCGAGTACCTGCACATAACCCGTTGCTGAGCGGTCCAGCAACACCTTTACAGCCTGTTTATTGGTCTGGCCCACTGCGGTCCCCGGGGTATTGAAAGCAACTTTCTGCCAGCTATCTGGCGCTGTATTCGGATAATTTTCGAACAGCCTAACAGCTAAGTGAAAGCGTCACAATTGATGGCCGGCTTACCGATTGTAAATTTTTTGACCGCCGACCAATGTCAGCAGTGGCTGCATGTCGCGGATGGCAACTGGGTTCAGCAATGGGTCGTCCTGGAGGACCAGCAGATCCGCCCGTTTACCCGGCTCTATAGACCCGAGCTGGCTGCTAATAGCGAGCTCTTGAGCCGCATCCCGGGTAAATCGGGCGAGTGCACTGACCACAGGCAGGGCTTGAGTGTGCTCGCTGCTTTGGTTCGCCAGAGCCCAGATAATTTGCAGCGGGGTTGCCTCCTCACCCGCCGCTCTCAACCGCTGGGCAAGCAGATTGAGGTCGCTGTGCGCCGGCAAATCCAGATTCAGCAGGCGCTGGCGTACAATGCCCAGCCGGCTGGCCCGATGCAGCCAGGGTTGGCTGGTCTGGTCCAGGCTGCTGGTCAGGAAGCTGGTCACGCCCTGTTCTGCGGCCCGTTTTGAGGCTCGTCGCCATTCGCTGAACAGAGGCACCAGACTGTCGGGTGACAGCGCGGGCTTAAGCGCGCTGTGCAGAGCCTTGCCGGACAGATCAATAAATCCTGGCAGCAAAACTTTGCCTTTTAAATCAGTAACGTGTGTGGATTTGTCAAACAGCTTGCTAATTTCCTGGGTGCTGCCGACCGCGGCGATGTGGCCGTCATGAATCAGTACCGCCTGCTGAACACTATTGGAGGAATCCATGGTCAGAACTTTGGCATTGATATACGCCAACCGGGTAGGCGGGCTGGCAAGCGCCAGCCACACCAACGCAGATACGATTAAAAAACAAACAGCCGCAAGAGCACGGCTGGTGGAACCCGAACTCATAAATGCCCCTGTACAGCTCGTGGGATTCTACCGCACTGGATAAATGGTAGTGGTGAGCTACGCTAAAAGAGCACCATTTAAACCAATAAAGTGGAAGTTTGTATGGAATTCAATGGCAAAACCATAACGAAAAAGAAGATCATTTTGGATGGCAATGTATTCATCGACTGCGATATCAGCGAATGTGTGCTGGTTTATCGTGGAGGCCGATTACCAGCGCTTCGAGATTGCCGTATTAATGATTGCCAGTGGTCGTTTACCAACTCCGCCGCAAACACCCTGCAGTTTATGTCCGCGATGTACAACGGCATGGGGGCTGGTGGCATGGACCTTATCGACAAAACCATTGCCAATATCCGCGACAACAAACTGACAGCGGCCTCGGCGAACGATGAGAAGTCAGAGGCGGAGCCCGCAGAAGAAAGCGAGCCTGCGCAGAAGGCGTCATAAAGTCAGCCGCAGTAATCGGGACACAATTTTCTCTAACTGTCCGAGCGTGTTGCAGACTGCGGCTTCATGACAGTAGACCGCATATCGCAGCATTTCCGAGTCGCCCGTGCCCCAGGATGAGCGATTCTCCGGATTCAGCCAGAGCAAACGTTGGCCGCGCTGGTAGAATTGCTTGAGCAGCTCTGCCTCATGTGGCCCATAATTATTTCGCCCGTCACCCAGCATGATGATCGTAGTATGCCGGTCGACATCATCCAGGCAAAGTTCGCCGAGGGTTCTCAACGCAGCGCCGTAATCAGTTGAGCCCATACCCCAGTCGTGGTTGATCAACTCAATTGCTTTCTCAACCGGGTGACGGGCCAGGGTGTCGGTAACCTCTCCAAGGTTTGAGCTGAATGCGAAGGCACGCACCTTGGGTAATACATCGTGCAGGCTGTAAAGCAGTATCAGAAGAAACCGGGCATACAAGCTGACCGAGCCGCTGACATCACAGACAGCCAACACACTTGGCCGGTCTTTACGTTTGAACCGCCAGTGTGTATCAAACAGAATTCCATCGTTAGCCACATTGCGACGGATGGTTTTACCAGCATTCAGCTGTCCTTTGCGATACACTTTTTTTCGTCGGGAATGCTGGCTGGCCAGCTTTTTGGCCATGCGTTGCACCAGCATCTGCATATCCCGAAAATAGTGAGCGTCCAGGCTGGACAGGCGCGCGT
>JAUIHW010000020.1 GCA_030431775.1 Gammaproteobacteria bacterium | reverse complement strand
GGTTTACTATTATTATCAGGAACAGGGTAGTAACTACCTTGTGGAATTGATCAACGAGCATTTACTCAGTTTGCATGCCAGTGGTAAGCATGCCGTCTTAATTATCGATGAGGCTCAGAACCTGAGTACGGACGTGCTGGAACAATTGCGCCTGCTGACAAACCTTGAAACTGATCATAAAAAACTGCTGCAGCTAGTGCTTCTTGGGCAGCCCGAGCTCAATCAATTGCTCGCACGCAGGGAACTTCGCCAGTTAGCCCAGCGGATTACCGCGCGTTTTCATCTGCAAGCGATGACTGAACGAGAAAGCCGGGACTATATTGCGCATCGTTTGCGAGTCGCCGGCTTCGGCGGCACTCTGTTTAGTCCGGAAGCGCTTAAAATGATCTATCGGCATAGCTCCGGCACTCCGCGTCTGATCAATATCATTTGCGATCGATGCCTGCTGGGTCTGTACAGTGTCGGTGGGAATCTTGTCGACAAAAAGGTATGCCGTCAGGCCATCAGCGAAGTCAGTGGCTTTACCGAGGGCTTACGACCAATGATGAAACGCTGGGCGAAACTGCTTGGTAGTGGGTCAGTGATAGGCGCTATACTGGTGGCCAGCCTGTTAATTGATAGTCCAACTGTTGATACGCAGCCGCCAAGTCTCGTACCGGCTGCTGCTACCAGCAATTCGTCTCCAGCCGATACATCGGACGTTTCTTATCAGCGCTTGCTGGCGAATATCGCGGTGAGTGCCGGCGTGAATCTTGACCCGGCTCGTTCCTCCAGCAACGTCTGTGAGTTCCTGTTGGAGAAAGCAGTCCACTGCGTGCAGTCGCTCGGCAATTTGGAGCAAATTTCATCACTGAAGAGCCCGGTGTTGATTCGCACCGCTACTGGTGACTGGCAACAACTAGAGGTGCTCGATGAAAGCTCAGCACTGCTAAGCTTCAGTGACGGTCATCAACAACAGGTGACAGCCGATACCATTCAGCAGCCGCTGGAGTATCATTGGCTATGGCGTAAGCCTGAATTTTATCGGCCCAGTGTTTCCCTTGGCGAAAGCGATGAGTTCGTCGCCTGGCTCGCTCGGCGTATCGAGCTCTATATGGACGCTCTCGATGGGACATCCAATGATGCTAAGACAAACGATGCACCAACTTTCGAAGCAATGTTGGGTAGAACAGCTTATCTGATCAATAACAAGGCCACTAAACCCGTCATTGCCAGCACGGAGTTGTTGAGGGCTATCCGCGAAGTGCAGGCCGATTTAAAACTGTCGGGAAATGAAATTGCACCTGAATTGGTTCAGGTGCTACACCAGCTGATTCCCACAGAAAATATCGCACTTATCTCAACGTCTTTTGAAGAAAAAAGGGGCTGAGGCTGATATGTCCTATATACTTGAGGCGGTCAGACGTGCAGAGGAAGAACGCCGCGAACAGGAAAGCCCGAATGTGCGGCGCTTGCAGACTGTTGCTTACCAAACGGCTGCGCATGAACAGGCATTTCCCAATTGGGCGAAAGCACTGACGTTGATTGCCGGGTTGAACATAGCCGGCTGGTACGCCTATGTTCAATTAAGCCCAGAGGCATTGCCAACGCAAGCGGTTGCGGAGAATTCCGTCACGGCTGGCCCAGCTTCTTTTGACCGTTCTGCCGATCTTGAGCCGAAAGAAAGCGGGCAGGGCATAGTTCGCGATGTCACAACAGCAGAGCATGCCAGTGTTCGTGATGCGCGCCAGCTGCAAAGAATGCCCTTATGGCAGGCGCCGGCAGCCGCACAGGCAGCCGTCGATAAACTGGAGTTTAGCTTTCACGTATACGCGGAAAAGCCCGAGCAGCGGGCGATTATTATTAATGGCCAGCGCATGACCGAAGGTGAACGAATCAGCACTGAGCTTAGTCTGCGGGAAATTACCCCGAACGGAGTACTCATTCAATTTCAGCATTTACTCTTGCTTGTCGATGTTCTCGAGCAATGGTGATTCAGCCTGGCTCGACTGGCCCGCAGCCAGTTGCTGATTTCTGATTGCCTGGTAGCGTTGCTTGCTCAGCGCGACCCGTTCAGCTTTCTTATCAATGATTCTCGGGTGAATAAACACCATCAAATTACTGCGCACAGTTTCATCTGTACTCCGCTGAAACAATCGTCCGAGTACCGGGATGTATCCGAGTACAGGCACTTTATCCACTATCTGACGTTCGTCCTGGCGGGTTAGTCCGCCCAGCACAAGGACTTCATCATTCTCTACCAATACCTTGGTTTTGATGCTGCGTTTATCAAAAATAAGGTCTTCTGCAACATTACTGGTGCTGATGTTTTCAACTTTCTGCAGAATATCCAGGGTAATACTGTCCTGCTGATTCAGTTGCGGCGTTATCTGCAGACTGACCCCGATATCATGACGTTCAAGGGTCGTAAACGGGTCAGCTGTTGAGGATGAAGATGAAGTTTGTTGACCGCTGATTACCGGAACATTGCTGCCGACCAGAATCTCGGCCTGTTCATTGTCCATTGCAACAATCGACGGGGTGGACAGAAGATTGGCAGCCGTCGTGCTACTGAGCGCATTCAGTAAGGCGCGCAGGTCGCCATTACGGTAATAGCCTAGGGTAAAGCCACGACCGAGCACCGAATCCGGCGCTTGCAAACCAAACTCGGTCGCTGCCTCGCCGCCTTCACCGTTAAAAGCGGTGTTCCATTGCACGCCTAAATCCTGAACCAGATCATCATTGACCTCGACAATAATGGCTTCCAACAGAACCTGCCGTCGTGGCACGTCAATCTCGGCGATGACTTCCTTCATGGTCTTGAGCTCTGGCTCGGGAGCAGTCAGCACCAGGGCATTTACAGACTCGCTCACCTGAATGCTGGCATGAGCGGCAGTGGGAGCGTTCTGCTTCGCGTCACTGACTACGCTTTCGAGCACAGGTACAAGCTCAGAGGCATTCAGGTAGTTGATGAAAACTACCTCTGTTTGCCCCGACTGACTGATTTCCGTATCCAAGGACTTCAAAAGAGTGCGTACTCTGCTGCGAAGCTCTGAACTGCCGCTTACCAACAGACTGTTGCTTCGTTGGTCAGTCGCCAAAGCCGGCTGTAAAGCGGCCGGTTCTTTGCTGACAAGTTGTTGCATGGAAGCCAAGGCCGCCTCAGCTGTCAGATAGCGTAAAGGAATAACATCCACATCAACCTGCCCTCGCTGATCAAGGCGAGCAATTAACGCGCGCATACGCTTAATATTGTCAACCCGGTCAGCAATGAGCACACTGTTGCTGGACGGAAAGTGGGCGAGGGTGCCGTGTTGCCCAACCAGTGGCTGGAGCTGCTCGACTATCGTCGCCGCATTGACCGAGTGAGTTGTAAAGACATGGACCGCTTTCTCACTGTCACTGTGTTCCGCAAAGGAGTCCAGAACAGCCATGTGATTGTCGGCCGCACGGGCTGACGGCACGATGCTTACCGTATTGCCTTTTACGTTGGTGCTAAAGCCGTTCAATTCCAGCGCGCGAACAAACACCTCAAAGGCCTCATTCATCGACAGCGGCTCTTTCGCCAGCACGGTAACCTGGCCTTGTACCGATGGATCAACGATAAAGTGACGACCACTGACATCAGCCATCCAGTCAATCACCGAACGCACATCCGCGTCGCGCATGTTCAGGGTGATATCGGCACTTGCAGTGGCCCCAAGGCTGGCCAGCGCCCACAGGAAAACGGCGCCTCTAATCAATGGCTTACAGTAGATAGAACGGTGGAATAACGGCATCTTTTAATACTAGCAGGCCCACCCGATTTGGCGCCGAGAATGTCGCATTACTGGTGAATTTTCCTGGCCGCCCAGCCTGAGCGTTACTCGGCGGTTTCCGGCTCGAGGTCAGGGTCCATTTCGGTGGGCTCTACGGTTGATGCCCGGTCCAGCTTGGAGGAATCCAGCACATCTTCATCACGGGGCGGTGGAATATTGATCTCGCCTTCCGGTGTTTCGATACCGATTCGATAGGCCGCGAAACCGGGCAGTACTACCTGATTTAGAGCCATGCCCAACACCCGGCCTTTAGCCGGCGACAGAACCTCTTCCCGACGATTTGTAATGGGGTCAGTCACCGTGCCGAGAACATCACCTTCAGCCACTCGCTTGCCTAAGAACACGTCGCTGAACAAAATACCGCCAGTATCGACGCGAACCCAGGTTGATTCATAGAATACCGGCTCAGGGTCACCCCAGAAACGCGAGTGTTTCCGCATTCCCATTTTGTTCATCAAAGTCTGTATCGCTTTGACCCCATGAGCCACTTCCTTGTCTTGAAGGCGCATCGGTTCTCCGGCCTCCAGAGTAACTGTGGGGACTCCTGCCATACTGGCCGCATAACGCAGCGTTCCCTCGGCGCCGCGCGAGTGCAGTACCACGGTGGAACCGAAATTTTCTGAGAAGTCTTTCACTGCAGGGTTCATCAGATCAGCGCGCAGCTGAGGCAGATTGGTGCGATGAAACGACCCCGTGTGTAAGTCGACCAGTACGCTGCAGTGCTCGATGATTTCAGTAAAAAACGACCAGGCAATACGGGACGCCAGGCTGCCTTCCGGGTGTCCGGGGAAATGTCGGTTTAGGTCCCGACGGTCCGTGAGATACCTGGAGTTGCGTCGAAATCCCTGGATATTAACAATGGGCACGCCGACAACGGTTCCGGTCAGTTTGGTCGGGTCAATATCGTAAACAAGCCGGCGGACAATTTCGATGCCGTTAAGCTCGTCCCCGTGGATTGCCGCGGTCAGACATAAAGTGGGGCCAGGCTTGGCGCCATTAACTACCAGCACCGGAGTTGAGCCGCTGATACCGTCCAGCGATGCGCCAGCAGACCAGGCTAGACGAGTCGCTGTTCTTGGCGGAATCTCCTTTCCCAGCAGGACAATTGGCATGCCCTCTTCATAAGGGTCGGCTGGTTCTGGCTCAGGTTCAGGTGTTGGTTCTGCCGCTGCGTTTGACGCTTTAGGGCTTGTGTCAGCAGTTGATTCCTCGGTGGGCGGTAAGGCCTCGATAGGCTCCTCCAGGTCAATGTTCTCAGCCTTTTCGATCCCCGCGGGCTCGGGCACGGTATCTGGCTCGGCGTTCACGTTAAAGGGTGGCAATAGGCCGCCAGCCAGCAAAGCCAGAGTAAAGGTCAGAAGATTGGTGCGCTTAGTTTTCATACTGCGTGTAACTGAGAGTGTCTCGTGATTGTCAGCTGTTCGGAAAGGCGTTAATCATAAACCTAAAATACTGCTGAAGAAAGCTTGATAAGCCAATGAACTAAATAAAGTTTTCCTTGTTGAGAAAACCCACTTCGGCGCATTTACCTGTACAACTATAGCGCACGGCGCAACGACCTGGGCAAGTCCACAGGCCAGAAGAGAATCCGGTCACAGTTCTCTTTCCCATGTGTTTCCAAAGCAGTACGATGGGCGCTTTCCTAATAGTGAGTCCAGGTTGTGTTTTTCAGGTATTTAGTTCTCTTTGTTTCTATTTCGTTCACTCTGTTTGCTAAAGCGCAGTCGTCGGCTGGCCCGATCATTAACTTCGAACATCGGGCTCTCCCGGTGGTTCATCGCCACGGCATGGTTGCTGCTGCAGAAAAGCACGCAGCTGAAGCGGGTGTTGCGATGTTAAAAAAAGGAGGTAATGCAGTGGATGCGGCGGTGGCAACCGGGTTTGCACTGGCGGTCACCCACCCAACGGCTGGTAATCTCGCCGGCGGTGGCTTTATGCTGCTCGACATCGACGGTAAGTCAACCTTCATTGATTACCGCGAGACAGCACCGAGGGCAGCACACCGCGATATGTACTTGAAACCCGACGGCTCTGTCGACCAGCATCTGGCGTACATGAGCCGCCAAAGCGCCGGGGTGCCGGGTACAGTGGCCGGTCTTGTTTATGCGCTTGAGAAGTATGGTCGGCTGTCGCTCGCCGAGGTCATTAGGCCGGCCATCGATCTTGCTCGCAAAGGCTTTGTGGTTGATTACGCGCTTGCCAGTGGGATCGAGCGCCGCAACCGCTACGCGCCCTGGGCCGATACGGAAGCCAAACGGATATTCCTCGCCGAAGATGGCGCCTTTCTGCAGCCGGGTGACCACCTCATACAGCAGGATCTGGCCTGGACACTCAAGCAGATAAAGCGAGATGGAGCCGATGCATTTTACCGTGGGAAGGTGGCGCAACGTTTTGTAGCGGACATGGAGGCTAACAACGGACTGATCACGGCACAGGACCTGACCGACTACAGAGTCGTTGAGCGTGAGCCCTTAAGTGGTCAATTTCTAGACTTTGAAATCGTATCGGCGCCGCCTCCATCAAGCGGTGGCGTACACATATTGCAGATGTTGAACATTTTGGAGCTGGCCCCACTGACCGAGTTTGGTCATAACAGTGCAAAATACATACATTATCTTGCCGAAGCAATGAAGCGCGCCTATGCAGACCGTAGCCGCTATCTTGGCGACCCGCAGTACTTCAAGGTTCCACTGGACGAGCTGATCTCAAAGCAGTACGGTAAGAAACTTTTTCAGCGCATCGATCCGAATAAAGCAAGCGCAGCTGAGCAAATACGCCCTGGAGAAGCAATGTTGGCCGAGAGCCCAGACACCACGCATTACAGTGTGGTTGATGGTGAGGGCAATGTAGTGAGCAATACATACACCTTGAACTTCAGCTATGGAAGCGGCATTGTGGTCAAGGGCACGGGGATGCTGCTGAACAATGAAATGGGGGATTTCTCTGCGCGTCCGGGGCACCCCAATCCTTACGGCCTTCTCGGAGGCAAAGCGAATGCAATTGAGCCCGGCAAGAGGCCGCTGTCTTCGATGTCCCCAACCATTGTTTACCGCGATGGCAAACCCTGGCTGAGTACGGGGAGTCCAGGCGGCAGCGTTATTATCACCACAGTTTTACAAACTATTCTGAACGCCATGCTATTCGACCACAACATCGCCGCTGCGGCCATGCTTCCGCGGGTGCATCATCAGTGGTATCCGGATGAGCTTCGGGTGGAATATGGTGTGAGCCCAGACACAGTGCGTCTGCTGCAGGACATGGGGCATTCGCTCAAACAAAGCAAACGCACCATGGGGCGAACCCATTCAATCATGCTAGATCCGGGGTTTGCAGAAAATGGCGGTTACCTGTATGGCGCCAGCGACGCGCGCCGGCCGGGAGGGGCTGTTGCGGGTTACTGAGCCTGGGCGGGCTTTTCCAGCTCCCGAATGACATGCTGGTCGAGCTCGCGCAAGCTTTTACTGCTTGCGTAAAACAGACCGCAGAGAATCACCAGTGCCGCGCAGGCAGCGACGATAGCAAATTGCACGCCAAACATTTCAGCCAGGAACGCCATGGGTACCACGCCCAGTGGCATCAACCCGAAAGTCATCAACATGATTGATGAAACCCTGCCGCGATAACTGTCCTCGATCAGTAGCTGAGAGGCCGTGTTGTTCAAGGTTTGACCGGCACTGGCATAAATATTGGCAATCACTAACGGCACTAAGGCCCAGGTAAATACGGGCGTGACCGCAAACAGGGCGAGGAACAGCGGAAACAACAGCGTTGAAATTACCATCAACCGGGTCCGCTGTGTGTTTTCGCCGCGGCGGGCCATCCACAACGAACCCAGAACCCCACCCAAACCGGCGGCCGCCATCATAATGCCGAGGCCGCGCTCGCCAACCTGCCAGACTTCATCAGCAAATACTACCAGCAAACTTTGAAAAGGCATGGCCAAAAACATTGGTAACAGGCCGAACAGCAGGCAGGCCAGCAGGTCACGGCGGCTCAGTACGTACTGAAAACCGAGCATGATATCTTCGGTAATATGTCGTTCAACCCGTTTTTGAGGCTTGTAACTCTGTATGCCGAACAGCAACAGTAGGGCAATCAGGTGCATGCATACCGCAACCCAATAGGCACCGGTTACCCCATAGCCATCTATTGTAAAACCCATTATGACCGGGCCCATGACCCTACTCAGATTCATCGCGCCGCCAGATAGAGCTGTGGCATTTCCAAGCCGTTTAGTGCCCACGACATTAAATACAATCGCAGTGCGTGCGGGCATGCTGAACGGCAACACCGCCCCACTGACAGCGCCCGCGATCAGTAGATGGTGGAACTGCAGAGCGTCTGCCAGCAGCAGAGCCAGTATGGCCCCCTCGGACAATACGATAGCGGCCTGCCCGGAGATAGCCAGAAAGCGCCGATCCGCGCGGTCGGAGAATGCCCCACCGACGACCGAGAAAATCAGCATTGGTAAGGCAAAGGCCATATTGATGTAGGCCAGCGACATCTCGCTACCGGTTAGGTCCCATGCCAGGTAAGTGCGGGTCAATACCTGGCCCTGGATGGCCAGAAAAAAAGCGGTATTGCTGCTCAGAAGCCAACGGAACTGGCGTATTTCCAGCGAGGAAATGGCATGTGGCCAATCCGAATTCTGGTTGGCTGCGTAGTTACGGTCTGAGTCGGGCACTGAGAAAAACCGGCTGGTGCTTGCGGCACGGCAAGCTAATAGGATGTCAACAGTAAATAAAGCGGTTAACAATGTCACGTGAAAAACTGGATAATAGTTCGCACAGGGCGATCCATAGGCGATAGATGCAAAAGCTGGCAACCATAGAAATTAGAAAGCAGTACCTGCATTTCTCGGCAGCTCACTTCACTGTTTTTTCGGCAACCGAGCGCGAGCGTTTGCACGGCCACAATTGGCGGGTGGCGGCCTTGATAACCGGCCCCATCGGCGACGATGGTCTGTGCTTTGACTACGCAGAATACAAAGCAATATTGAAAAAAATCTGTGCAGAACACGATGAATACATGCTGCTGCCGGAGTATTCGCCACACCTGGAGATCAGTGCTGACGACCAGCATTATTATGTGGTTCACCACACCAGTCGAATGACCTTTCTAAAATCAGACACCTTACTGTTACCCGTGCGCAACATCACGATTGAGGAACTGGCCCACTATCTTCTCCATCGATTGCTGGCGCATGACGAACAGTTGACCAAACACCAGGTTTCCCGGCTGCAAGTAGAAGTCTCTTCCGGTTCTGACCAGTGGGCACACAGTGTCTGGCCAGCGAGTTTGTAGTAAGCGACAGGTTGATCGTGTCATCGAATCAAACAACATCGCTGGCCGTCAGCGGCTCCGATTTACAGGAGCGGCGGGAGAGGGTGTTTATTGTTCTTGCGGGCTTTTTCCTGTGTGCCATGACTCTCTTGAATGTCATCGGTATTACCCGCTTTGTGGAGCTTGGTCCGCTCACAGTCGCCGTTGGGGTGTTGCCATACCCGCTGACCTTTCTGTGTACGGACTTGATCAGCGAACTGTATGGGCGTAAGCGCGCCAATTTTCTGGTCTCTGTGGGGCTGGTTTTAAATCTGTTCATCCTTGCCGTGCTGAGCATAGGGAATCTGTTGCCGGCAGCACCAGTAGGCGAACAACCGCCCTGGCAGATTTTACAAATCGATGGCGAATTGAGCTTACCGAATGGGAATGTGGTTCAGGGCAGCATTGAACTGTTTGAGCTGGTTTATGCATGCACGGCCGGGGCTGTGTCGGCTTCCATGGCTGCCTACATTGCTGCCCAATATCTGGACGTGCAAATGTTTCACTTCTGGAAGAAGGTCACCCAGGGGCGACACCTATGGGTAAGAAACAATTTCAGCACGCTGATCAGTCAAGCCGTTGATTCCATCATGGTCGTGGGCATCACCTTTGGTGCTGTATTTTTCAGCGGTGAAATGACTCTGGCAACACTGTTGGTGTTGATGGGAAGCAACTATTTGTTCAAGATGCTGTCTGCGCTCATCGATACCATACCTTTTTACTGGCTAACTTACCGGCTGCGCGATTATCTGCAGGTGGCCGATGCAACGGGAAACAACCATGGATAAGTGTGCACTGATTACCGGTGGCAGCAAAGGTATTGGGCTGGCGTGTGCTGGAGCCTTTCTCGACTCTGGCTATCGGGTTATTAATCTTTCACGTAATCCATGCCCGCTGAACGAGGTCAGCAATATCGCGGTTGATATGTTGGAAGAAGACTGGCATCGCAAGCATCTTGAGCTTCTGTTGGCCGCCGTTGGTGAACCCGACCAATTGAGCCTGGTGCATAATGCGGCCACGCTGCGTAAAGACAGTGCAGATTCGCTTTCAGCCGAAGCCCTGCGTGAAGTCTTCGAACTGAATGTCGTGGCGCCGCTCACTCTGACACAGGCCTTGCGGCCACGCATGCAAGATGGCAGTTCGGTTTTGTTTATTGCCTCTACGCTCGGCCACAAGGCAGTGGCCAACAGTTGTTCCTATGTGACGTCGAAACATGCTCTGATTGGGCTGATGCGCGCCACCTGCCAGGACTTTGTGGGCACGGGTATTCACACCGCGGCAATTTGCCCGGGCTTTACCGATACCGCGATGCTGCGCAGCCATATTGGTACCGACCCGGCGGTTGAGGCATCGATTGCGTCGAATGTGGCCTTTGGCCGATTGATACGACCCGATGAGATAGCGGCGGTTGTTTCCTTCTGCGCAGCCAACGCGGTTGTCAACGGCTCCGTCATAGACGCCAACCTCGGCCAGATCGAGCGCTGACTCTTTATTGAGCCTGTTTGCGGTCCGCTAACTTCTTGTCCAGAAGCGCCTGCAGCGCACTGGCTGAGTCATCATCTATTTGCAAAGTACCGTCCGTGCCCGGGCGGAACAGCGGCGCATCGCTATTGCCTGCCTTTGGCTTTATTTTGAGTTCTTCACGCAGCTTCGCCTTGGTTTCCTCGGCTTGCAACGCGGAGATGTCTTCGGAGCGCTCTTTATCGTTCGCTGCCGACTCTTCACTGTTCGACGGTGGAGTCGCGGCGGGTAGCTTATTGGCCATTTGTTCGGCCATTCTCGCTGCTGCTTCGCGAATTTTCAGATTGGGGGCACTGATTGCTACTCGTGATACGTCATCCACATCGACCAGCGCCTGTAAGGCTGTGAACTGGAGCTTTTCGTCCGGACTGTGGTGAATAATGAATTTCTTCAGGTCTTCATCTTCAGACTCATCAACAATTCGGTAGCGTCCTGTGACGATTTCCGGCGTACTGTCAGAAGCCGTACCAGCAAGCAGTGAGTAGTAGCGGTTCTGTGCCGTGCTGCGCACAATGTCATCCGGCTCTTCGCCAATCAGGTGGTTTAGTGTAGTCAGGTCGCACAATTTTTCGACAGCTTTAAGCCGGACACGTGGATCAAGGTCGTTGGCCGCGAGATCGACCAATATCTCATGCTGTTCATCATTACTGGCCGACAGCTCCTGTACGCCCCGCAGACGCTTGACCGGGTTTCTATGTCGCCATTTAGGTTTGAAAAAGAATCTCAGCATTCGTTATAGTACCAGCTTCGACTTTAGGACCGCAGGAAGCACTGTTCCCCACTAGATTCTAGCCCAAATTGCCAGGGAAGCTAAACGATCGGGCAATAAATGTCTGCTTTGTACACATAGTGAACGACAGAGCCAAGGCACATGCTGAAATGCGATTATCTTTGGCAGCCGCTTTGCTGGCGAGTTGATTTCTGTTGTTGCGGATCTATTCTTTTAATGGATAACTAGAAGGAAAACCTCTTGGCCGGCACGCTCATATTACAGAGCAACAAAACGCAGTACCTGACACGCCTGCTGGTGACGTTGGATGCCTGCCTGATTGCGTTGATGTACTTAGTGGCGATTCATGTCAGCCACAGGTTTACCGGATACAGTGGCGACTTCTTCACCCGTCATCTTGTCTTTCTGCTGCCACTGGTGACGGCTTCTGCTTTCTGCTTGTTCTATTTTGGTGCCTACAAGACGCTCACAACACCATCGGTAACGACCTACTTTCTGGCAATTGTACGAGGGTTGGTTGGTGGCTTGATCGCCGTTCTCGTTTGCATTTTTCTTTTGGATATAGAGTACGTTAGCCGTCTGGTTATTGGTGTATTCATGCTGCTGGCTTTGAGCGCCATAGTCGGTGTTCGCTATTTCCTTATTTGGTGGTATTTCAAAAGGCGCGTGGAAAGTGAAATCAATTTTCATAAGGTCTTGGTTGTTGGCACAGGTAGCCGAGCGAAACGCCTACGTGATTTGATCGAACAGAACACAGAGTGGGGTATAAGTGTCGTGGGCCACCTGGATATGGACCAAAATCTTGTAGGTGACACAATTGACGGAGCCAAGGTTTTGGGGACTATCGAGGATGTCCATCAAGTCCTTCGTGAAAATGTTGTCGATGAAGTAATGGTTGCCGTGCCTCGTAATATGTTGAGCTCAATTTCCAAGATCGCCGCAGCCTGTGATGAGGAAGGGGTGGAGTTACGGGTTATGGCGGATCTCTTTGATATGGGATCATCCAGGATCAAGATGGACTTATTCGGTGGCGTACCGCTTGTATCCTTCGCACCGGTCTCATTTGATGACAGTAGCCTCCTGGCAAAGCGCCTGTTCGATATAGTCTCAGTGCTTCTCGCGTTACCCATTCTACTACCGATATTTGCAATAGTAGCGGTTGCGATCAAGCTTGATGACGGAGGGCCAGTATTTTTTGTTCAAGAGCGAGTCGGTTTACGTAAGCGTCGCTTTAATATGTACAAGTTCCGAAGCATGATCATCAATGCTGAAGAAAAAATCAAAGAGCTGGAGAAACACAATGAGGCTGAAGGTCCAAATTTTAAAATGACCAATGACCCGAGAGTTACAAGAGTGGGCCGTTTCATTCGAAAAACCAGTATCGATGAGCTACCGCAGTTGATTAATGTTCTCGCCGGCACCATGAGCCTCGTCGGACCGCGACCAATGTCAGTGCGAGATGTTGATCTCTTCGACAAGGCAGCACAGCGAAAGCGTTTTAGCGTGATGCCTGGGCTCACCTGCATCTGGCAGATTTCTGGTCGAAGTAACCTGTCCTTCGATAAATGGCTGGAGCTAGACCTGGCTTATATTGATAATTGGTCAATGGAGTTGGATTTGAGAATACTTCTGAAGACCATTCCTGCGGTACTTTTGCAGAAAGGTGCTGTTTAAGCTTCTCTGGCGTTGTTGTGAAATATAAGAATATGACGACTATGCGGCCTGTAGTAGTTAGAAAATGGCTTAGAGAGCATACAGATTACTTTGGTCGAATCAGAACGTGGCAGAGGTTCGCTCGTGAGGTGCGAACTCAGAAAAGCGGTCTGTTGGTAAACCTTTATCAGTACTCTGATTCGATACTTGTTGCCGGTTGCCAGCGTTCGGGCACAACGGCGATAAGCCGTTTGTTAACCCAAGGAGGCAGACTTGGTAATTTCTGGATTAGCCATGATGAAGAACTGGATGCAGCTCTTATACTGGCGGGTAGGGAGCATGCGGATAGGTCCCGGAGATATTGCTTTCAAACCACTTATTTAAATGATCGATATGTTGAGTATTTTGAACAACAAAAAGAATTTAAATTAGTTTGGGTTTTGAGAAACCCAAGGTCTGTTATTTACTCCATGCTATACAATTGGGACCGGTATGCATTTAACGAGCTTTACGACGCGTGCGGCATTCATTTTGATAGACACATTCAAGACGAGGAGTCTGAAAAATTATTGAGAAGGGTCGAAAAAGCCTGTGCTTCGTACAATGCCAAGATTTCCCAAATGCATGAAATTGGAAGTCGGTTGAGTGCGGAATGCTTGCTGGTAGTCGACTATGACTCACTCGTCATGGCTCCGAAGACTCATTTACCCATATTGTTTGACTTTGCCAAGCTCAAATATGAGTCCAGTTATTGCGACTTGATTCATTCTTCCAGTACCAATAAGGCAAATCGTTTGGGGGATGCTGAAACTAACATAATCGACGTTCAGTGCGCTGACGCTTATTTGAGTGCGTGTAAAAAGTTGTTAGACCCTGCTAAGCAGTGGGATAATTTGTGAATATCCTCTTCATTTCGTCTGATAAATATCCACCCTTTCGGGTTGATGTTACCGAGCTTTTTGGCAAGGAAATGGTTTCCAGGGGGCATACAGTAGACTGGCTTTTACATTCTGAGGAACAATGCGATGAAAGCTTTACCACAACTTGGTCTGGGTCCACTGTATATGTAGGTCGCACGGATGCAGGAGAAAGATTGTGGAATAGACTTCGTAAGCACTGGTACAGTTTTCTCAATGACTGCAGGATGCTTCGCTTGTCTCGAGAAAACGCTTACGATTTTATATTGGTAAAGGATAAGTTCCTTGCGGCAATCGTCGCCGGCTTAACCTGCAGACATAGGCCTGCCAAGTTCATATATTGGCTCTCATACCCATTTCCTGAAGCTTCACTTTATGAGGCAAAAACAGGAACAGCGCGATATCCAATTCTTTATCGAATAAGAGGATGGTTATTTGATATTGCACTTTATCGTTTCATAGTCTATCAGTGTGAACATCTTTTCTGTCAAAGTGAGCAAATGAAAAAAGACCTTCAATCTCGCGGTGCAGACCTTACAAAAATGACCGCTGTACCAATGGGCTTTTCGGAGGAGAAGTTTCGATCAATGGCATTTTCTGACAGCTCCAAAAATTCTGAAGACATCGATTTACTGTATCTCGGTACTCTTCTTGGTGCCAGAAGAATGGATTTCCTGGTCCGTGTATTAGCCGAAGTTAGAAAAACTAAGCCTAATGTAAACCTGATTTTTGTTGGCGACGGTGAAGCAGACGCGGATACTCAACAAATACTTGATGCAGCCCAGGAATTAAGCGTAAGTAATGCAGTAACAATAACTGGGTTTCTGCCGCAGGATGAAGCCCTAAAATATGTACAGCGAGCGAAAGTCTGCCTGTCACCTTTTTATCCGACACCTATACTGAACTCTACATCACCGACCAAACTTATTGAATATATGGCAATGGGCAAGGTCGTTGTCGCTAATGACCATCCAGAACAGAGTCTCGTGATTGAGCGCAGCCAGGGTGGGCTTTGCGTGCCATACGAAGAGAAGGCATTCTCAGATGCTATCCTATATTTGCTGGAAGATCCCTGTAAGCGAAACGATATGGGTCGTCGTGGAAAAGAATATGTGATGGCAAACCGCACTTACAGCAAGATTGCGAACGTCGTGGAGTCAGCTATGAAAGATCTGCTATGAGTTCCCAATGAGCAAATTAGAACTTCAAGAATTCCGATCGTTTTTTTTTCTCCCGGTTCTCCTTGCCATAGGTGTTGGCGTCTGGGCGAGATTTTCAGGGCTGGGGATTGCACCTCTGATTGATGACGAATACTACCTGGCGAAATCAATTCATTTTATCTTAAGCAGCGGTGTTCCCGAGTTTCCTGGCGGTGGTTACTACACACGTGGCCTGGCTCAGCAATATTTAACTGCAGGTCTGCTATGGCTGGTGCCCATGGACCTTGAATTCGCGGTGCGACTGATACCCGCAATGTGCAATGTCCTTTGTATTTTGCCTCTGTATTTGCTTGCTAAAAGGATGGGCGGGCCGTTAGTTGCTGGTGCATCTGTAATATTATTTGCCCTTTCACTATGGGAAACAGAGTTTGCCAGATTTGCGAGAATGTACGCGCCTTTTCAACTGCTATTTCTAACTTATTTAGTATTCTGGTTTAAGGCGGTAGTTGATAAGCATGAAAGATCTCTGATTTTTTGCGCGCTGCTAGCCTGTTTTGGAATACTTGTTTATGCCGCAAGTCTACTTTTACTGCTGTTTTGTTTGGTACCCGCATTTCTCGAAAAACGATTCAAAGCAGGCTGGTATTTTGCTCTTATTGGATTTGGTGTGGTGGTATTCATATACTGGAGGTTTGGTGTTCCTTATCCTCAACCAGTATCCCCAGCTGATTTAGCGGCATTAAATAATAAAATTCCGGGTGTTTCTGCAATTCTGCCACCGATTCTGATTCCAATCATATTTGATTCCATCCCGGCTACAACCACCCTGGCGCTTGCTGCACTCTTCGTGCTTTACGCAATCGTTCGACTATGGGCTAGAAATCACGCTAACTTGGCAGTTCCACTTTTGTTCACCGTGTCCCTGGTAGCTGCTGTTATTAACTTGTTCACATTGTCGCTTGCCATTACACTCATTGGGCTTTTATTGGCTACCAAGCGAAGTCAATCGTTGATTGATCTCATAGCCGAATATGGCGCATTACTTTTCGCACCTTTACTGATAGTGCTTTTTTTCTATGTAGGTTACCTTTCATTTAACGATGATTGGTGTGGGCTGATGACTGGAGGCATGAACGTAAAAAAACAACCTGATTGTTTGAAGCAGGGGCTTACTATTCTTTTCAATTTCCCGGAAATTGTGCCCCGTTTTGCAGCACCAATGTTTCGCTCAGTACCCATAGCACTTACGGTTATAGCGCTCACTACGGCGATTGGTTTGTTTTTGACGATTATTAATAATAACGAGAAAAACCCTGCATCGAGATTCCTTTATATTTTTATAATTGTCTGCATTCTATTTGTCTCGGTAACAGGCACCCATCAGACAATAAGCAGATACTCTTTCTTTTTCTATCCACTATTTTTGATTTCATCTACTTCTTCAGTCAACCTGGTATTCCAGCGTTTCCAAGTTAGAAAACGAACTCGAGAGATAGGAATGATGGTCTTCCTGGTTGCGTTCATGGTTATCTCTAGAGACTACAGCTACGCTCACCTTCTGCAAATCAACACGGACCAGGTGATTTATCGGCAGAATTATTCTCATAGCATGGCTAATCATCTTTTACCGCGGCGAGATTTTGAATCCCCCATAGATTATTTGAACCAACACAGGCGGCCAAATGATCTGGTAATTTTCGCACCAACACCTGCCGACATCTACTTTGAGCAGCGACCTCATTTCATCTATATTCCGCATAGTTCAAATCGATTCTGGGAACGAAATGTGTCAACAGTAGGTCTGGATATATGGACTGATCTCCCCTTGCTGTATCGTGAACGGGATGTTATCGATGTTATATCCGAAGCATCGGATGACGTCTGGCTCGTTACCTTTTCTGAGGAATGGAATGGGGAACCTTTGACATTTTTTAGAGAGAATTATCCAGAATTTATTGTGTATACCAGCAAGGATAATACGATAGATGTATTTTTTATCAAGGCAAAACACAACACATCCAACCTTTAATCTTGCTAAAACTTCTGTATTTTGCTTACTTGGCTTTACCAGTATTTATATTTCCTATAATTTCTCTAGACAGTCTGGGAAACAACAACAATGTTGATAATGTGTAAGCTGCAAAACCAACAGTAACAGAGATCAGAAGCAGAACTTCCATAGCCAGCACCGTACCTTGCAAAAAGTATTTCCCCGCTGTTACAGCTGCTGCCATTACTAATGTAGAAGTGACAGCAGGGATGAAGTAAAAAATAAACTTAGTCATTTGAGTCTGGAGTATTCGTATTGCCGAGAACACCCAGATTGGGTAGGTTATCAGCGTGACAGCAACAACAGCGATCGCGGTTGCGATCAATCCATAACTTACTGCTAACAACAGAAAGCTGACTTTCAATGCAGCTTCAATGGTGATGATCTTGGTCCTGATTTGAGGTTTCCCAAGGCCCATAACCAATGCAATATTGTTATAAATTAAGCTTTGCATGATTCCCGCTATCAGAAGCACCTGCATTACAGGAATGCTTGGATCCCATCTGTCTCCAAAAACTACGGGCACAAACTCAGTAACCGTTAGAGCAATACCTGCGAATACTGGAAGTATTATTAGGGCAGAATACTGATTTGCTGTGCCAAATGCCTGACGGAGTTGCTGTATATCAGCCTGCAACCTTGAAAACACGGGCATGGCGACTTTTTCAATAGTGCGGGATATCAACTGATTTAGCAGCGCGATCAATCGCATTGCAACATGATAATATCCAAGCTCCTTCGAACCTAGACCGAATCCTATAATCAGGCTATCTGCCTTCAAGCTACAGAAGAGAATGATATTTCCCCAAATCACATGCGCCGAGTACTGCCAAAGCTCAATGAACTTGTCAATTGAAAACTGTAGCCTAGGCCGCCAATCGCTGCGACGCCACAACAGCATGCTCGCAACCAATACTCTGACTATCTCACGACCTACCAGACTCCAAACGCCATAACCGTTTAATGCCATAATCACCGCAACCAAATTGCCTATCATCGATGCTGAAATAGATTGTACGGCTAGAGGCTTGAATTGTAGATTCCTCCTAAACAAAGCCTGCTGTATTGTCCATACCGGAGTTAAGACAAAGATAACGCAGAGTACCCGCATCAGTGCCTCTAGTTCAGGTTCGTTGAACACCCGAGCAATCGTCGGAGCTAGTAGCTGAACTCCTATTATTGCAACTAGTGACAATATAAGGTTTGACCAGAACGCAGTTTGTACATGCATATCATCCAGCTCGCCTCGCTGTATGATTACTGTGGAAAAGCCTTGTTGAACTGTTTGTGTAATAAACATGACAAACGCCTGGCTCAAAGCTATCAGGCCAAAGGCCGTTGGCCCAAGCACTCTAGCAAGGAGCAGGAATACCAGGAAGGAGATAATTTGGACGCCAGCCTGTTCGGCGAAAGCCCATTTTACCCCCCGAATTATCTTGTTTTTCATCGTGAGAAGCTGATTTCCTTACAGATCATGGAGTGGGTACCTACTGTGTCTTTCGATGTCCTTGTCTACATCTCCATCCATTGAACAAAATTCGAGTTGTCTTCATTACGAGCTGGAATTGACTTCAAGAGTTATTACCGTCAGCCATTTTCCTATGTCGTGTTTCTAGTTAAGAATATGTGGTGAATCGACGGCCAACAAGGAATAATCTGTACTATTATTAGTATTTTTGAGTAGTAACAATGATGCTCAACCAGACTCATACCAAGGGTACTGTATTCATATGTTCTGCCGGGCATTCTGGCTCTACGTTGCTAGATTTATTACTTGGCGCTCATTCAAAGGTTGAGTCATTAGGAGAAATAACTCATTTACCAAAAAACCTGGCTCTCAATACACAGTGCTGTTGTGGAGAACCTGTGCTTTCATGCAAGTTTTGGTGCGACATCCTAAATATTGTCCAGGAGGCATTGGGAGCAGATATTAGACAAGATCCATATCAACTGAATCTTGGGTATATTAATGCTCGAGTAGTAGTTGATCGTAAGCATCAGACTAATTGGATGAACCTGAAGCGCCGCTTGGCTTATGCACTGCAGTTTTTACAGTATCGTTATGGTTTAATTGTACCGCAGCAGTTTGTTGCGAAAATCCATGAGGGGGCGGCAAATAAAGTTACCTTATTTTCAGCGATACGCGATTATACTGAATCCGACTGGGTAGTTGATTCTTCCAAGCACTACCTGGAAGCGCTTAGTTTGTACAAGCAATCCCAGGAAAATACTCGCATTATATTTCTGGTTAGGGACGGGCGTGCTGTATTTTATTCTGGCTTGAAACGCGGCTTTAGCCGAAAGAAGTCTCTATCAGCGTGGACCAATACCTATCGTCGTGCTGTTCCTGTACTAACTAAGCATATAAAGGCTAGCCATATGCTGAAAGTAAAATATGAAGAGCTTGCACAAGATCCCACAGCCGCTATGCGGAAGATTTGTGATTTTATGAACATCGACTACGAGTCATCAATGATGAATTTCAGGGACAACCAGGTTCATATTACGAACGGAAATAATATGAGATTTGCCCAAACTTCAGAGATAAAACTAGATACTAGCTGGAAAACTGAAATGTCAGCTGAAGATCTGGAATTTTTTGGACGGCATGCGAGAGCTCTAAATATACAGTTAGGCTACGAGTGATACTGCCCACCCGAGTTTAGATTCATGCCAAAACTGTTAAGCATCAATAACTATCATTATCCGCGCGGTGGCGCAGAAGTTGTATTTTTGGAGCAAAATAGATTGTTTGCTCAGACCGATTGGGAAGTTGTTACGTTTTGCATGCAACATTCTAAAAATCTCTCATCAGATTGGGAAGAGTACTTTGTTGACGAAATAGAATTTGGAGAAGACTATTCTTTATGGGAAAAAATTCAACTTGCACCTAAAACTCTGTACTCCTTTGAGGCCAAGAAAAAGGTAAGTGAATTAGTTGCTGCAACAAAGCCAGACATTGCTCACTGTCACAATATTTATCACCATATTTCGCCATCAATTTTAACGACATTAAAACAGCACAATGTGCCTATTTTTTTGACACTACATGATCTGAAAATAGCTTGCCCAGCCTATAAAATGCTGAATAGCAAAGGTGTTTGTGAGCGTTGTAAAGGAGGCCGGCTGTCGGAGGTCATCAGAAATAGATGTCTTAAAGGATCTCTACTCGTCAGCGGCCTCGCGTATTTAGAAGCACGTTTGCACAAGTTACTTTCTAGCTATGAGAAACACGTAACAAAATTTGTTGTTCCGAGTAAGTTTTACAAAGACAAACTAATTGAATGGGGCTGGCCCGCCGAGCGTTTCGTTTACGTCCCAAATTTTGTTGACTCATCAAGCTTTAGACCCAATTTCGAACCAGGGGATTATTTTCTTTATTTTGGGCGATTAGCTGAAGAAAAAGGTGTTGACACACTTATTCGTTCAGCGGCTAAGGCGGGCGTAAAATTGCACATCGCGGGAGCCGGCCCGGAGCTAAATCGAATGCAGCAACTGGCCTCTTCTAGCGGTGCAGACATCACTTTCCTTGGGTATCAGACTGGAGATGAACTGCATCGTGTGATTGCTGGGTCGAAGTGTGTAGTTCTGCCATCAGAATGGTACGAAAATGCACCAATATCCATCATGGAAGCGTATGCATTGGGTAAGCCCGTAATCGGCGCCAATATCGGGGGAATTCCTGAACTTATTGATAGCAATCATTCTGGCTTACTTTTCAGGGCCGGTGATGAAGAAGATCTTGCTAATGCATTAGTACGAATTGAAGAAATGCCAACTGAGGATATTGCCGAGTTAGGTAGATTCGGGTGCAGTTGGGTGGAAAATGAATTCACATCAGAGAAGTATGTAGATCGACTTATCAAAATATATAAAGAGTTCGGCGATATCGATAATTAACAAGCTTCCAAATAATTACGGTAGATAAGGCGATGCACATCATGGTTTGCGGATTGCGGGGTTTCCCGAATGTTCAGGGTGGGGTAGAGACTCACGCCAGCAACCTTTACCCGCTGCTCGTGAAAAGGGGCTGCAAGGTTACAGTGGTAGCTCGAAACCGGTTCCATGAACGAGATCTAAAAGAATGGAAGGGTATTGAATTTAAGAGGCTTTGGTGCCCGAAATCAACGGCTCTTGAGGCAGTCATTCATACATTTCTCGCTGTGCTTTATGCCGCTTTTAAACGACCAGATATTCTTCATATTCATGCTGTGGGCCCAGCAATAATGGTTCCACTAGCCCGTATGGCTGGGCTAAAAGTGGTTATGACCCACCACGGCCCCGACTATGATCGTGAGAAATGGGGTAAGGTAGCCAAGCTGGTGCTGAGATTAGGAGAACGTTATGGTAGTCGTGCATCTAATGAAACCATCGCTATTAGTGGTGTGATTAAGGATCTGCTCAGATTAAAACATGGTGTAAATGCGGCTCTGATACCAAACGGGGTTACTATCCCCAATCTGGCTCAAGATTGGCAAACACTTGATCGATATGCTGTGAAGCGGCATTCTTATATACTGCTGGTGAGCCGGATTGTTCCAGAAAAACGCCATATGGACCTCATTGAGGCTTTCAGGATTGCCAATATACCAGGGTGGAAATTGGTGTTGGTTGGAGAGGACGATCATCACGGCAGTTATGAGCAAGAAGTATTAGCTGCCGCTGAAATTGATCCGGATATTGTGTGTACAGGCATGCTTAGAGGCCGTGAGCTATATCAACTTTACTGTCATGCTGGCGTGTTCGTATTACCGTCCAGCCACGAAGGGTTACCAATCGCCTTATTGGAAGCCTTGAGTTTTGGTCTAACTAGCTTGGCTAGCGATATTCCCTCCAATAAATGTGTTGGTCTACCTGAGCAACAATATTTTAAATTAGGCGATACTGAACAGCTAAGCAAAAAACTTGAAGAAGCATGCGCCAAAGAAAATAGTCAGCAAGAAAGAGAGGCAATTAGATGCTGGGTTGCTCAGCACTACGATTGGCCTAGCATTGCAGATTCTACATATGAACTGTTTTGCTCATTGTTCAGGGAAAAGAAACGCCAATTCTAAAATTGCAATTGATCCGCACGAACAGTGGCTAGGCTAGTACTTCTGTCTTCTTCTAAAATATCTCCTAACCAATCATTTGAATAGCTACCTATAACACGCTGCACTTCTTTTATTGTCTTCTCATGGTTTTCGCTTAGCAGCTTCTGAATCTCTATGGGGATCTCTACTTTTGGCGAGGCATTGATCTTACTGCTCAATAAGGAAAAGTTAATCGCTAACGGCTCCACTCCCAGGAAGGCCATTATTTCCTCGAGCAATTTGCCTGGCGCATCGTTGATCGCTTCATAAAAGCCAATGAGGAGCTGGTCGGCTGGGAACACTTCAAGATAATGACTAATAGTTTTCAGATAGTCACTTCGGTCTGCTGTTTGTTGCTGGATTAAGGTATTCTTAATTTCATGAATCGAGGTAAGATCCAGAGTCAGATGTCCGCGATCGACACTTTTGCGGAGAGAAGACCAGTCCCTCTCAATTGGGTTTCTTAATAGATAGATTAGCTTTATTTTGGGATTCAATTGATAAATCTTCTGTATGTCCTTTTTATCAAGAATTCCATACGCTGGTGTAATTTCCCCCTTCAAGGCTTCTTTGCGCTCTAAAAACAACTTCCGATACCAAGTATCGTTGTATTTACCTAGATACCAATCTAACCACCAGCTAATGCTTGCGTCGTTTCGATTGGCCAAAGACAGCGAAGCATCACGCAGAAACTTTAGGCAGGTTCTGGCGTCCCAATTGGCTGGGTTCAATATTCTACTTACGGGTGATTCAATGGCAAGTTTGTTTGGCGAATTGTAGTCTGGGCTTCTATCAAAATAATGCACCTCTTTAACCGGAGGAAGCCAGACATCCTTCTGAGCTTTTAATTGAGTGTGCAGCCAAGTTGTGCCACTGCGAGCTGCCCCGATACCAATAAAGTCTGGAACACTATTTGGATTTTTTTGTTTTGAATCCATTGTTTGTAGAAAACTGTTGAGCCTGCCAGATAGTCTAGTTGTAGATGGTGTATTTAGCTATTAGTAAGTTGGCTGGATGTCGGCGGGCATACAAAAAAGTGGGGAGAATGTGGCCAAATCCTAGCTAATACTGCTGTAGTTAGCTGCTGACGAAAGTCGCGATGAAACTCTTGTTAATCATCAATACTTTCTCACGTTGAATTTCTGCGTTACAAAATAGGTACTCAAACTCTGAGCTCGTCAGTAGTCGAACACCGTCCAGCTTTTTATTAATGCTATCGAGGTCACCTCCGAATTTTAGTTTGATTAAAATTTGCTTTAGAGGCAACGGCAATAGCATGAAAAAAGGCAGTTCGAAATGCGGTTCAAAAGGAAACCAGAAGTTAGGCGTTTGTATGAAGTAGGGTAAACCTGATTGCACAATATTGTCCGCAAACACTTTGATTTGTGTCCAATTGCCGACATGCTCAATGACTGAATTGGAGTGAATAACGTCATATTTTTTAGAATCATAGAGGTTTGGATCCAGTGCATTAGCATCTATCTCCTTGATATGCGCTGCTCGCCCACTTCCGAAAGCCAGCTTGGTAATTTCTCCAGATTTTTCAGATCCTATGTTTGCTAAAGTGATATCCAAATTCAGTTCTGTATCACTCAAGCTGGCCTGCAACATCTTCCAGTACTTGATAGTTCCACCCACGTCCAAAACTCTTAGGGTTCCGCTAGCATCTATTTGATCAAGCAGCTTTAGAAAGATTTCAGCCCGCCTATTACGTAGGCGCTGCCTGAATAGCTTCACGTATTTGTTCTGTCGGATCATCAGTCCGCTCGACCCACCTTGGGGGTAGTGCCTCCGATGGCTATGATCGCATATAGTACACTACCAGAGTGGCATCAAACGGATTGCAGAACATGGATGCGAATAAATTTAGCCTTATTATGATGTGGATCAATTTACCCGGGATGATGCAAGAAAATACGGATTTTGCTATCCTAATCGCTGCACCAGTAAGCCAGCTGCATTAATAAACTAAGCACTTAATTAAAGGTCATGCTCGGAGGCTCAGGCGGCGAGACAATCTCCAATTTTCTAGGACTGCCACCCCAATTGTTTGCTTGGGTGCCGCCTCTACCAAACTTTCTTATGGCCGATTCTATATCCTCTTGGCCCACTCCAGGACCAATACCGAAGACTATGCTTTGAGTCGGAATAATATGGGTTCTGTACCACATATACTGTTCCGCGGTAAGTGGTACATTCTTGCTATGCGGGCCATAGCCAAAAGGGTTGTCGGGAGCTCGGCTCCAATCAAATTTCTTGCCGAGATCATAAAATCTTGAATCCCCTTTCGAGAATAGATGTGCGCCATTTTCGGCGTAGTAAACCTGATCCTCAGTTAGCTTGAAGCTCTCAGGCGGAAAGCGTGGTTCGACGTTTGACTCGACTGGAACCAGGCCCATTGTGATGATGTCCTTACGAATAAAGCTACCACCAAAATTAGGGCTGGCAAGGCCCAACATTTGCCTTCTGTTATTATTGTCTCGTGGCATTTTTGCTATGACATTCCGAAGAATGGTCTTTACTGCCTCCTTATGCTTGGTTGAGTTAAAACCCGGCGGGTGCTCTTCAGCCGGTCCGTTAAAATATTCCCCAAAAACAAACATTGCTATCGCTGGGTCTGACCCCCATTTTTGTGTGATCGCATATAGCACGTTCTCGACATGCTGCCTTACTTCCGGAATATCCAGCCGAATAAACTCCTGTGATGCCGGTCCGGTACTGGTGCTCCCAGCACCCCACCACCAATCTTTATTCGCTTTAATAAATCTAGGTATCGGAAAAGGAGTTGCGGTTGCAGTGAAGCCTATTTTAGGGATGATTACGGCATCACCAGCTTTAACTCTTGGGTGTTGCTTGGCCGTGGCGATTGGGTCATCTGCTCCGCCGTTGTTCCAACGGTAGTTCTTCCAGTTATGATCTCTCGCTTGTTCAGATGTAGGGGTAATTGAATCATCGTTATAAATCTGTTTCCATTCGAATGGAAACATTACAACTGGTTTGTGGTAACGATAGGCCTCTCTCTGGTCGCGCCAAATAGTGGCATGATGCTTTTTCCAGGCTTTTTCAAACCAGTCGCTTCCCCGATTCCAGTTTTGCCGGTCTACTTGATAGCCGAGCACCGTAACTTGTCTGATATCATCTGGATAATCTGCAGAAGAGCAATTTGCCGATAGCAACAGTGCCGCGACCAAAAGGATTCGGCTAGTAGGACGTTTTAAGCTCAATAAAGCTGGTAGCATGTTCTGTTCCTGATCCCGTTTTGTTTGGCAGTCAACCGGTTAATGATTAGCCAACTACAACAGTAATACCAAATCAAATCCTTACCTTGAGCTTTGACTGGACTACCTACAACCAACCAATGTGTTGACTTTAACTACGCTAATTGTAGAGCTAACTCAGGATACTATCTAACCGGAATTCTTCTAATTTTGAAAGTAGTCACAGTGGTAGAGGAAGGAAATCAAACAAGCTGTGACCTGGCCAACAGGCTTCACATCCCTCTTTTAAACAGCCCGACTATCATGCTTGCGATTTGCTGCTAGACTTCAGTGTTTGCTTATCAGTTTCTTTTGACATGCAACTTGATATAAACAGTATTGCCAGCCTTAATTTGAACCACTTCAACGTTCATACTGCTCCCAAAAAGCAGGTAATCAATTTTCCAGATTTCTTGATTGTAGGCCCCCAAAGGACCGGTACCACATGGATTTACAGCAATTTATGCGAGCACCCCAACCTTGTATTTTCCTTCCCGAAAGAGCTCTATTTTTTTAACAGAGTGGCAGAGAAAAGCCTGCCAGTATCCTTACATAAGGAATCATTTGTTTTGTCTCAAGCCCTTAGCTCGCCCGGATATGGCCTTAAGGAACTGATTAAAATAGCCTACTTTGACTCATTTCGCACACTTGGGATTGGAGCGCATGACCTACGTTGGTATTCCAAATTCTTTGAAACAGATTTCCTAAGACGTACCATTGATACGGTACGCAAGGTACAGTCACCGATGCGTAGCGATGGTCTGATGGGGGAAGCTACGGCTTCATATGCTACATTGCCCCAGTCGATGATTAAAGATATTGTCAGGCTGAACCCTAATATTAAAATTGTACTCATGGTAAGAGATCCCGTTGACAGGGCATGGTCACATGCCAAAAAAGATTTGGTACGTGATGCGCATAATGGGAAAAAAAGAGCGCCAACCAGCGAAGACTTTATGAGCTTTTTCAACGCAGAATATCAAATTGCTTGCGGCCAGTATTCGAAAATGATCAAAAACTGGCAACACTGTTTGCCTGAAAGTGCCCTTTTCATCGGAAAATATGAAGATATTGCGAACAGACCTGCAAAATTAGTGCGAAGAATCCTTGATCATTTGGGAGCGTCTGAACCTCTTCCAGAGCACGTGACAGCGAGGCTTGACCGACCAGTCAACCCAACCAGTGGCTCAAGCATTCCCCCCGATTTACGGAATCATTTGGAATTACTTTTCGCCGATGAACAGGAGTGGCTCCGTGATTATTGGCAATCTATAGATTCCGGCTCGGCTTAAGAAAGGTTTCTATCTGGCTTGGCTTTTCAATTAAGATAAGGTTTGCCGGCAGAAACATGAAGGTTATATTTTGCTGACTGGTCTGCTTTGTTGCAAGCTGCAAAGGTACCCCGTGATTAACCAGAAGGGTGCACTCAGAACATTCGCATTTATAAGGTCTTTATAAACCATAGAAGCGGCAAGCACGGCAGTAACTCCAAGCCAGCCAGTAGCAATCATGGCATCGAACCCGGTTCTCTGTAAAAGCGACCAGATGTCCGCTGTAACGAGGCCTACAATAGTAAATGCCAACACCACGCCAATCAGCCCCAGCTCCCATAGTACACGGCTTACCACATTATAGGTGGGTTTCAGGTGCTCATATTTATCGCCATCGCCCAGGAAAAATGGAACTGTAGTATGGGTGATATTGCCCAGCCCTTTGCCGAAGGCGAGCAAACCGTCACTCGAAAGGACCTCAAGCGGGATGAGTATTGCGTCGCCTCTGCCAGTTTCCCCAGTCTTATTCAATTTCCGCTGGGCGGCTACCGGAGATTCACTGGAATCTCTAAATTGCTCTCTGTCCCTGAAAGTATATTCAAAAAGGTCTTTCTCAGCGAGGGTTCGGTCAAACACCGCTTGCTCAAACTGATTGTAGATGGCGACAAAGGCTGTAAAAAATAGTCCGCCAATCAAAGCAACTGGAATGAATTTCGCCAGAGATCCGCTTCTCAATACGTAGATCAAAGCAGGTACTGTCAGCGCCAGGGGAAGAAGAAATAGAGTCCCTTTAGTTTCGTTAATGGTTGTGGGGAGAAAGAAAACGACGGTGAGAACCAGTAAACTGATCAGCGAAATCTTTTTGTGCAAATAGTAAGCGTTAACTAGGGCGATCGCACAAATCAAAAAAATTGACAGGAAGGAGGATATACCCATTAAACCGGTAATGTAATCCCCTGTGTGCATTCTGTCACCAAACTGAATAAAGCGTTGGAACAGGGTCAACGGAAGCTGAAGAATAGCGATAGAAAGTAAAAAGGTCAGCCAGCCTTGCACCTCACCATGAGTGAATCTGACTGCAAATGGCAACAAAAAATAAGGAATGTAAACAAAATAGATCTTAATTCCAAACAATAAGGACCCCAAGCTCTGGCCGCTTACGATTGCGCTTAGCGTTATCGCCATAATAAGAAAAATCGCAAATAAAGTGTATTTAGCCGGCAAAAAAAACTGTCTGGTTCTAACAGCCTCCGCTACCAATGCAATAAAAATGAATATTGCACCGAGGTCGGTCAGATGTCTGGCACTATTTGGAAGCAATTTGTTAAATGCTAAAAATGGAACTGAGTATGCCAATATGAATGCAAACCAAATAGTCAGCCGGGTAAATCTCATTGATTCTTTTGGTTGATTATTCATAGAAGATTTGAGCTTGATGAAATCACTTTCTATCGACGCAGTGGTTTTTGCAATTTGATCTTTGTCAGAGAATTGATTTCATAGACTGTAAAAAGAATCAATCATCATGATGGCTAGTAATTGTCCTGCACTTTCTGTGGTTGCGATGGCAGAGTGTAGAGTATAGATCAAGCTGCTATGCTTTACTCCTTTGGTTAGTTTTCCGCAACTAGCTGTGTGTAATGGAGTTCGGTTGATATTTGTGTGCATTGGCAAGGATGCTAAATCAAATGTGCTTACCAATATAATCAAGAGTCATTGAATGAAAAAACGGGTAATTGCTATTGTTTTAAGATCCCATCCACTAGCAAATATGGGAGGGGCTCCTTTTCAGGCGGGTATTATTGCGGATCAGTTGGCTACGCGAACAGATCATTCGGTCTGCTATCTCGCCAATCGTACGCCGGCTGAAAGCCATGGATTGTCATATGATGTTAAGCAAATAAGTGATCCCAAGCATTGGCTGTACAAAAAAAGTCTGATATTTGATTACTTTAACCTTATGTCAGCGCTAAGCGAGCTGAACCCTGACATTATTTATCAGAATGCGCTTACAGCCCATACGGGCTATTGCGCGTTCTATGCCAAAAGGCATAAGAAGCAATTTATTTATCACGTCGCAAGTGACTATGACCTTATGCCAGGAGAATTCTTTGCGACAAGTTGGCCGATGAAAATACTGGAATCCATCGAAAAACGCTTGGCGCGATATGCAATCGGAAATGCCGACAATATCCTGGTTCAGACCAATAAACAGCGCGACTTATTGCTGAAGAATTTTGGTAGAGAGGAGTGCACTGTTTTTCAGAATATACTGCCATCACCTGAAGAATCAACAAATCACAATGCCTTACCGATCCGTATCATTTGGGTGGCCAACCTGAAGCCCGTCAAGCAGCCCGAACTTTTTGTGCAATTGGCAGAGGATCTTTCTGCGAGAAAGGATATTGAGTTTGTAATGATCGGCAGACCCGGGCTGCAGATGGGATATCAGACTCTTCTGGATCGGGCAAAAAAGATAGAGAACTTTCATTTTCTCGGCGAACAGAATGTGTCCCGGGTCAATTATGAGATTTCGAGGAGCCATATTCTTGTTAATACCAGTTTGACGGAAGGCTACTCGAATACTTATGTGCAGGCATGGCAGCGAGGAGTGCCAGTTGTCAGCCTGTATGCTGATATTGATGGATTGCTCAAAGACCAAAAGTTGGGAATGCTTGGTGAAAGCTATGCTGGGCTGAAAGAAGCCGTTAGTAAACTAATTGAAAACAGCGGTTTGCGCGAAGAAATTGGCAGAAGGGCGGCAGACTATACCGAGAAAAACAACTCGTTACGAAGCGTCGAGAAACTGATCGCCTTGCTTAGGTAAGCCTGAAGGAAGCTCGGTGTTACGCGACTGATCCTCCCAGAATCGATAGTCAAATTCAGCAATGTCGGTGCTGCACCAGTTTCGCACAATTTCGCGCGTTTCATCATCGTAGTACTTCCTATAATCCTCACGGGTCGATTGATTAGCATGCGGCAGAAGGCTGTCGGGTAAGCCGATTTCCTTGCAGATGTAAGAGAAATCCTGCTGGAGCGTTTCATACCTACCTACAAAGTCCAGTATCAAAGCACCGTTATCGTCTCTGATGAAGTCTGACATGGACCGATTGGCGGTTCCAGTTCCTCCACCAAGCACCCACTCTTTAAAGGACTTTTGGGCCAAAGGGAATCTAGCCGGGTCAGATTTCCGGTGATAGTTGTATAGCGAAACAGCTCGGCTCCAGGGGTTCCTGACAAATGTAAATTTAAAGTAATTATCCCAGCGTCTTGCTCCGAGGATTTGCTTTATGTCTCGCGGATCGACGTGCTTGAAGTGGCGTTTACCACTCAACAGCAGTTTGTAATTTAACCAAAGGTAACCAGAAATGAGTTTGCTATTTTCTTTACTTAGCACTTGCTCAACACTGGTAGAGCCAGTTTTATTAAACGCAAAAAATATGAATTTTTTTTCGTTCGAGATAATCATAGACTTGAGGTCGCCATTAGAATCAGGCTCGCTATAATTATATGTCGTTTTTTTACGCTCATGCGACCCCCAAGCAACTTAAGGTGCTGAAAATCACGTGAGCGTTGGCTTACAAAACCATGGCAAATGTAAACTAAAGGTTTGATGCCGGTGAGTGCAGCCAATCTCAGGAATGACCGAGCATTGAGATCTCCGCAGATTAGTCTAGAATTCGGTTTCTAGTGCAATGATTAGAAGACTAGGAAGTTGCAGAGTTTATCTCGCTTACACTTCATTTTCCGAGGGCCCTCTCATGTCTAAAATTCACTCAAATATGCTAAGCGCAGCAACTCGACGCCGATCAATACTTTCAATGCATTTTTTGGCTGTTGTGTTCCTGGCAGCTTGCGCAAATTCCGGTGCTTCGGATGACCAGCAATCACAAGAGGGAATCGGTGCCAATCAACTGCAGGCGAGCATCAGCTATCAGCTCGCCCCGGAGGATGTTCTGGATATATTTGTCTGGGAAGAAGAGGAACTCACTCGGCAAGTTGTGGTGCGCCCTGATGGCGCCATCTCTTTTCCTCTAGCTGGTGAGGTGGTGGCTCAAGGACGTACGGTGAAAGAACTCGAAGCGGAGATTACCAACAAGCTACAGAAGTATATTCCAGAGGCCGTGGTTTCAGTTACCGTGGCTAAGGTAGCAGGGTACCGTGTTTATGTTGTAGGAAAAGTGAACAACCCAGGCGAATTTGTACTCGGCAGTTACGTCAACGTCATGCAGGCTATTACTTTGGCCGACGGCGTTACGCCTTATGCCAAGAAGCAGGATATCAAGGTTGTCCGCCGCGATGGGAGCTCAGAACGCGTTTTTAAATTCAATTATGCTGATGTGGAGCGCGGCAGGAATCTCTCACAAAACATTACCCTGAAAGCCGGCGACACCGTAATTGTGCCGTAAAGCACATATTCCGGCGGCAACAAAATCCAATACAATTAGGGCTTTAACAAGGCGCTACCGCTCAGAGGTCCGACATGTCCGCACCACACACTTTTTTCACTGCTCCAATATTATCTGACAAGCGCAAGCGGTTTGCCCGTGTGGCTGTTTTCGTCGGCGGTATCGCAACGGCCAGCGCTTACGGTGAAACTTGGAAACTCTGGCCGCAATTCGGTCTTGAGGCTGGCTACAACGACGCCATCCAATTGCGCGAAGACGCGGACGACAGTTCCGCTGTACAGGGTTTTCTGCAGATGGAAGCTGGGCGGTTTACCGAGTCCTCTGAAATGACATTTTACGTGGGCGCTGACTTCCGCAAATACGAAACCGATGCCGAGGGGCTGAATGAAGACCTTTTGCCCTATTTCGGCGTAAATTACGACTCCAACCTGTCCGAGCGTACAAAAATCAACCTGCGGGCAACTTACACTGAGGATTTGATCAACCAGTCCACCAGTAGCGAAGAATTAGATGATGAGGTGTCTGACGACTCCGAAACGGGTTTACTTGACGAGCAGTTCAAACGAGATACTGCTCAAGTGGACGCCAGTTGGTCACACAACCTTACGGAAAAGATGAACATCACGCTTGGCTATGGCTTTAGGGATCGTAGCTATCAGACCGATTCGAACCTGCGTGATTCCGAACGCCATAAGCTGACGCTCGGAGCCAGTCGTGCTCTCAGCGACAAGACTGCCTTTACGGTTGAGCTGGAAGCCCTTGATTTTAAAAATAAAAGTTCAAACCTGTCATTTACAAGCGATCAAAGTGTGGATGGTTACGAGCTCAGAGTAGGTTTGCTTCACAACCTTTCAGAGATATCAGACTTTTCTTATGAGTTGGGCTTTAGCGACATGGACTTCGACGCAAATACTGGTTCATTTTCTGATTCAGTTATTTCCGGCCGTGTTCGATGGCGGAGCAGGGGAGAGACTTCTCGCTATCAGTTATTGGCGCAGCGCACGCAAAACCCAAGCGCCTCAGGCGGTTTTGTGGTAACCAATCTAGTGGGAATTACCGGGACATGGGCTTTCAGTGAGCGTTTTGCCGGCCGTATTCAAACCCGTTATTTTGAAAACAGCTCACAGGTGGAAGCCGCAGGCAATCTAGATGACCGGGACTACCTCACATTTTCTCCGTCGTTATTATACAAACTGTCAGAAAAGTGGGATCTTAATCTAAACTATAGCTATCGACGTCAAAAGCGGGATACTCAAAGCAGTAGTTTTGACTCGAATGAGTTCTCTATCGGTATCCAGTACACACCGCTACGAGAGTTGTAGACCAATCACACATTCTGGGGAGTAGATGAATAACGAATCATCCGCAGCGGCGCTCAGCTTCGGCGATTATTTCGCGATAGTTGGCCGCCGCAAGCTACAGTTTTTTCTGCCCTTGACCATAGTCATAGCGCTATCTACAGCGCTAGCTCTGTTATTGCCGCCTACTTTCCGGTCGGACGCTACAATTCTGGTGGAGCGCCAGGAGGTGCCAGAAAACATCGTCGGCACCACAGTAACTGGGTTTGTGCAGGAGCGTATTGAGGCGATAACTCAGCGCGTACTCACCCGCGACAATTTGCTGGCAACTGCTGCCGCCGCTGGCATAAATCACGAAGAAATGAGTGATCGAGAGCTTAGTAGTCTGGTTTCGGGGCTAAAGGATTCCATAATTGTTGAGATGGTCGATGTTGAGGCTACAGACCCCGGAAACGCCAGAGCGACCACATTGACTATTGCATTTATCGTAGCTGCAGAAGCGAGCACTGCAGGCAAAGCCCAGAAAATGACCAGATATCTCTCCGAATTGTATCTGCAGGAAAACAAGCGACTGCGTGTAGAACAGGCAACAGAAGTTAATCGTTTTTTGGAGTCGCAGGCTGATATTCTGGCCGATAAGATTGATCGTTTTGAATCAGAGTTAGCGGAATTCAAAACCACTCAGATAGGGCAGCTTCCTGGGCAACAGGAAATGAATCAAACTCTGTTGGAGAGAACGGAAGCACGTATTGACACTACTGAAGATTCCATTCGTACCTTGCAAAATCAGCGTCGAGCATTACAGGCCGAGCTTAGCACGGTAGACAAATACGTCGCTAGAAACGCAGTTGCTGAAGATGCTACCTCTACCAGAGAACGATTGGCAATTGCGCGGCAGGACCTGAACGAGGCACGGCAGAAATACTCTGACCTGCACCCCAATGTTCGTAGGCTGAGAGCGCAGATTCGTAGCCTTGAGGAAGAGCTCAAATCTCAGGGGGCGGGCGTTCGCTCTGCGATCACTGATGATGCTACCAATCCAGAATACATTCGGATTCGTAGCCAGCTTGCCGCCGTAGAAACTGACCTGACCGCAGAAAGAAAAAAACTTAATGAGCTTGAGTTGCAGTCTGCGGAATACAGTGAGCGACTTATGTCGGCGCCGCTTGTAGAGCGAGACTATACTTCGCTTTTGCGTGAGTACGACACAGCGAAAAAGGCCTTTGAAGAAATCAAGGCAAAACAGCTCTCGGCTAAACTTGCCAGCAATCTTGAAGAGGATGAAAAAGGACAGAAGTTCACCTTACTCGAGCCTGCTAGCCTTCCTGCACTTCCAGTTCGCCCGAATAGAATCGCTATTTTCTCGCTGGGCATTTTTATTGGGGGTCTGCTGGCCGTCGGTTTTGTAATAATGGCTGAGATGGGCGACAAGACGGTGCGAGGTGTTCGTGAGCTAAGCCGCTTGTACGGTGCGCCCCCGATTGGCGTAATTCCCAAGAATGAATTTGGCAACGGCTAACGTAAGTTCTTACGGATATTTTAAGAGAATAGTTTATGGACCGGATTACCAAAGCGATTGAGCTTGCCAAAGAAAAGAACAAGCAGAAGCTTGAGCAAGGCGGTCGCGTGCAGCCAGAAGCTGCCGTAGTGGCCAATGATGACATTCGCAGAGTGGAGATTGACCCAAATCACTTGCGCAAGCAAGGTGTTATCTCACACATCGATGATGATTACTTTTCTGACGCTTTCCGGTTATTACGAACGCGAGTGCTTCAGCGCATGAGGCAGCATGGTTGGAAAACTCTTGGGATAACCAGCTCGCACCCCAAAGCTGGAAAGTCATTCACAGCTATTAATCTTGGCGTGGCGATTGGCCTGGATCAGAAACATAGCACATTATTGATAGATACCGATATGAGACGTCCAAGTGTGCTCAATTATTTTGGTTTACAGTCGGAGATCGGTATTGCTGAATATTTGCAGCGTGATTTAGCCCTGCAGGATGTAATACTCGATCCAGGTATCGGTGGCTTTAAATTAGTTCCATGTGTGCAGAGTATCGAAGGGACCTCCGAATTGCTTGGTGGGCCTAAGATGACAGCATTGATTGAAAGCCTCAAAAAGGATTACGGAAACCAGATAACGATATTCGATATGCCACCGATTCTAGTAGGCGATGATGTGGTCACATTGGCAAATATGTTGGATGCTGTGCTGGTCGTGGTAGAAGATGGAGTCACCCAATCCGACGAATTCCAAAATGCCCTGGAACTTCTGACAGACGTAAACGTAATAGGTACCGTGCTTAATAAATCCACCGAGACCGATTTACAACAATATGGAGGCTACTATTAAGGGCGGGATTAAAACGGCAGCGTTAGCATGCCAGTATCTATTTTCGTGCTTAAAGCCAGTTAGATAATGTACGAATCTTTTTTCGGCCTCCAGGAAAAGCCGTTCTCGCTGCTGCCAGACCCGGACTTTCTGTTTTATACCAAGCAACATAAGCTTGCGCTAACAATGCTAGAGTACGGTATGTCAAGCCAGGCTGGCTTTACTGTCATAACAGGAGAGATCGGAGCGGGCAAAACCACTTTGATCCGCAAACTCTTAGAAAATGACGATCCTTCAGTCACTGTGGGATTGTTGAATAACACAATGGTTGCTGACCTTAAGGAACTGCTGAGCTGGATAGCCTTTGCTTTTGGCCTGGAATTCGAAGGTAAGTCTCATGTCGAGCTATATAACGATTTTATTCATTTTTTAATAGAGGAGTATGGGGAAGGCCGTCGTTGCGTAATGATTATTGATGAGGCACAGCAGCTTGGTGTTGAGCTTCTAGAACAAGTTAGAATGCTGTCTAACATTAACTCCGGAAAACACCTTCTTATTCAGTTTATACTGGTGGGTCAGCCTGAATTACGTGACATATTGCGCCGACCAGAGCTCGTTCAGTTTGCTCAGCGTATTGCTGTGGATTATCACCTAAAGCGGCTCTCTGAAGAGGAAACATTAGAGTACATAAGACATAGAGTGAATATGGCAGGAGGTAAAAGCACTTTATTTCATGACGATACCTGCCGCCTGATCTGGCAGTACTCTAGAGGAATTCCCCGTTTAATAAATGTGTTGTGTGATACGGCCTTAGTTTATGGGTTTTCCGAGCAACGTCCGGAAATCGACCTGGAACTCATGCAGGATGTAATAAAGGATAAAGAAAGCGGTCTGGCACCGGTTCAGGACGAAATATCTGTAGAAGAGATCGAGCGAGACCTGGAAGACACGAAGGAGAAAAAAACCGGTGGTGGCTAAAGTTACGCAATTTCCTGTAGAAAACCGTAGTCGTGAAGTCAACCTGGGTCGACTGGAGCGAGAAGAGTTCGACTTGTTGGTTGTCGGTGGTGGGATCTTTGGTGCTACTGCTGTCTGGGAAGCCACTACGCGCGGACTAAAGGCAGCTTTAGTCGAGGCAACGGATTTTGCTCATGGTTCTTCAGCGCATTCTTATAAGATCATTCATGGTGGAATAAGGTATCTTCAACACGCAGATATCCCCAGAGTATTGTCATCTGCGCGCGAGCGCAGCGCTTTCCTGCGTATTGCACCGCATTTGTGCAAACCACTTCCAATCATGATTCCAACCTACGGATGGGGCAAACTTGGCATGCCATTTCTTGGTGCTGGGTGCGTTGTGTACGATGCTATTACTGCCTTGCGCAATATTGGCATAACCGATCCAGATCGAAAAATTCCTTCAACAAAATTCCTTTCTAAAGAAAGTGTCCTACAAGA
The DNA here is from genome assembly GCA_030431775.1 of Gammaproteobacteria bacterium. Taxonomy (GTDB): domain Bacteria; phylum Pseudomonadota; class Gammaproteobacteria; order Pseudomonadales; family JAUIET01; genus JAUIET01. Next base: position 32,096 of record JAUIHW010000020.1, on the reverse strand, counting down.
GTTTCCACACCTGGACGCCGACGGATTAACAGGCGCTTGCGTGTTTAATGACGGGCGTTTCTATAACCCAACTCGACTTGTATGGGCATTTATAGAATCTGCAATTAACGATGGAGCAGCGGCGGTAAATTACCTCAAGGCCGACTCACTGCTCAGAGAAGGTAACAAAATATGTGGTGTTCGGGCGACTGATCAACTTTGTGGCCGACAATTCGAAGTGAAAGCTAAATGCGTATTAAATACTGCCGGCCCGTGGGCCGAACGCTGGTTGGAGGAAGTCACCGAAGGCAGCTACCAAGCTGAAGGGGTATACTCCCGCGATGCCTGTTTTGTAGTCAAGCGCCTTTTTAAAAGTGAATACACTTTAGCAATGCAAGGTGAATCAGCAGATCCAGATGCTTTATTGGCCCGTGAAAAGCGGCACCTGTTTATCGCTCCCTGGCGCGAATATACGCTAATTGGTGTTTGGCACAAAGTAACGGATGTACGGCCAGAGGACGTTACAGTTGGCAATGAGGAATTGGCAGCCTATATTGAAGAAATCAATAGCGCCTACCCCCAACTGCAATTGGCCGTCGATGATGTATTACTATGGAACGCGGGCTTAGTCCCCTTCGGCGAGGAGCAGAGTAGCGAGGAAAACCTAAGCTATGGCAAACGATCAAACCTCATAGATCATGCGAAATCAGAAGGAATAGAAAATTTCATTTCACTCATTGGTCTACGCTACACCATGGCACGTGGGGAAACTGAAAAGGCGCTAAACCTTGTCCAACAGAAGCTTTCCCTGCCTCGATGCAACTACAAATCTGATTTCATCAAATTGCACTCAGCGACCTTTAACAGTTTTGAAGAATGCGTGAAGGAGCTCGAAGAGCGCCTCCGAAATGTTTGCACTGAAGAGGTGGTACGTGCTTTGGCACATAACTACGGAGCGAGCGCGCATCGAATTGCCGACTTGATCAATGGAGATCTGACGCTCGCTAAAGTTTTACCGAATACCACAACCACTAGAGCGGAGTTGGACTATGTCATTCAGAACGAAATGGTTGAAAGTCTAGCAGACCTGGTCTTCCGCCGAACCGACATCGCTACTGGTTCGAACCCAGGTGAGGAAGCTATTGCTGAATCGTTGAAAGCTCTGGCTTATGCGAAAGGCTGGGATGAGCAGCGTAGTAAGCGCGAATTGAACCAGGTGCAATTGCGTTTCCGTCAAACGCAGTTACTCGATAAGACAGCTTAATAGCTGTCCATATCCTTCCCGATGTGTACAACAGGCGAGATATATTCACAATAGGTTCTCACGTCTATACCAGGCGGCAGTTTGCTTTACGCCTTCCTCGGTAGCTATTTGGCTGCTAAAGCCCAAATATTTTTCGGCGTTGACCGCTTTAAATGCCACCGATTTTGTAAAAAAATGGGTGCTTCGACGAAAAATAGGCGGCTTCTTTCCGAGCATTTCAAAGAGAATTTCCACCAAGGTGGCCGATAGTGTAATCGGCAGCGCTGGCAATACCAGTTTAGGGCTTCCTACTCCCAGAGAATTGGCTACCAGCTTGACTAGTTCTTTGAGGGGAGTAGGTTCTGGAGATGCTATAATTATGGGAATGCCGAACCCATCATCGCTGCTCGCGGCCAACTCAAATGCCCTGCACAAGTCAGCAACATGAATTAGATGTTTCAAGGTGCTGCTGGGGTTTACGATTACGCCTTTCTTGACCATTCTATAAAATTTTAGCTTGCTCAGATCACCAGGACCATACACCTGTGCTGGGCGTATCACGACAACTGGATATTTGGTCTGTTCATAGAATTGGCGAGCCAGCTTCTCACCGTCCGCTTTGGTAGTTTCGTACTTATCCCATTCCGGTGGCGAGTAAGGTGCATCTTCGGCATAGGGCAGTGGACCACTGCTTGCGACCCCAACCGTACTACAGTGCACGACACGATGAACACCAGACTGCCGGGCAATTTCCAATACGTTTTGGACACCGTCGACATTCACCTTTTTATAGTCTGAGAGACTGAGTTCCGGGTGGTTGAAGAGTGCAGCCAGATGCATCACCACATCACATCCTGTAAAAGCAGTAACTAGTGATTCACGGTGACCAATGTCCCCCCGCGCGAATACTACTCCTTCATCAAAACCAGAAAGTGTCTTGGGGTCGGATCGCACTAATGCCACAACATCGTGGCCCGAAGTCAGCAAGTAGTTGCACAATTGCTTGCCAATAAAGCCGGTGGCGCCGGTCACACAGATCTTCATGCGGGCTTATTACACACTGCAGCAATTTTCTTGGTGAATATCTTGTTGTTTTTACCATAAATTATGAACATGGTACGGAAGAACAGGTGTACTAGGCCGGTAAACGCTATCAATAAATAGTTGGCAGGGTTTTTCCAGAAAACATATAAGTTAAGTGGAAATACCTTGCAATTCTGATAACCAAGATGGCTAAGCACCTGGTTAAATGTGTATTCTGTAAAAGTATTGTAGTGGTCGAAATTTTGTGCCAGCGCTTCGGAACCGGTAATAGGGTTGGCTCCGTTGAGAGCATGACCAATAAGTGTTCCACCGGGCGATAACTTGCGCATGCACAATTTGAGAAACTGAATTATTTCTTCCTTAGTGAGGTGATTAAGCTCCTGCTCACAAAATATCACGTCGTATCCTTCGTCCGCAGTACTCTCCAGATGCTCAAATGCCCTGGCTTGCTGACAATTCAAGCCTTTACGTTTAGTCCATTCGATTTGTTCAGCTGTCGAGTCAATTCCCAGAACGTTTTCATAGCCGTTCTTATTAAGCATGTTTACAAAATAACCAGGACCGCAGCTTATGACTAATATCTTGGCAGATTTATCGGTGGGAACCTTGTCGAGATAATTGTTCTCATAAAAGGCGAGGAACTTTGAGTATCCTTTCTCAACGTTCTCGGGGCCCTCCCAAAATGAATCAAATGGTTCCATTTGCGCAGCCAATTGGGAACTATCTGTCATAATCCAAACTCTCGTAAAATTGCATATCGATAACTCATAGACTAGCATAGAAAGGATACATTGAAAGAAACACAACTCCATGAGTTGAAATGCAAGCAACTGTTTCTCAAACGTATTCTAACCTTCGGCGCCCGACGATTGTTGCATTCATATGAAAATACTCTTCTGCAATTACGAATACCCCCCGCTTGGTGGCGGCGGCGGTGTTGTGAACGCATGGCTTGCCGAGGCGCTTGCGGTTAAACACGATGTTACTGTTCTCACTTCCTCTGCATATGGCCTGAGTGCTGACGAAATGATTAATGGTGTTCGTATCGTACGAGTACCAGTTTATTTTCGAAACAAACTCCAAGCCGCCAACATAGCCTCACTCGCTGCCTTTGTCGTGAACGGAATTCAGCGTGGCAAGCAGCTTATCCAAGAGCAGCAGTTTGATGTTATTAATACTCATTTTGTCATTCCTACTGGGCCTGTTGGCCATATATTGGCAAAAAGAGCTGGGATACCTAACGTGTTGTCAGTACACGGAGGGGATCTATATGACCCGAGTAAATATCTATCGCCTCACAGACATTTCTTTTTACGTTTACCAGCTCGCTACCTGCTGAAGAAAGCGAACGCGGTTGTTGGCCAGTCAAAAAACACTAACGAAAATGTGCATACCTATTATGGTGAAGACGTTCAGTGCAAATTGATACCGCTTGGTATCCCTCGTGTACAATTCGAATCATCCGCGCGTGAGCGTTACCAATTAGCCAATGAAGACTTTGTACTGATAACCGTTGGCCGCCTCGTAAGCAGAAAAGGGGTTGAACAACTCATTGAGTTGATGCGTCGAATGGCTGACACCCGCATAAAACTGGTCGTCGTTGGTGGAGGGCCCAAGAAAGAAGAGCTGGAAGAATTGAGTGTGCAAAGGGGGGTTCGCGAACGAGTTCTGTTCACTGGGCAAGCTTCCGATGAAGACAAAGTAAATTTGCTAGCTTGTGCAGACTTGTATGTATCTACTAGTCAACATGAAGGCTTCGGTTTGGTGTTCTTGGAAGGAATGGCAGCAGGGCTCCCAGTCGTCTGTTATGACCATGGCGGACAAACTGACTTCGTCGCTAATGACGAAAACGGCTATTTAGTTGAGCTTAACGATCTGACTACATTCGAATCCCGGATCCGCCAGCTCCTAAGTGACAGGCAACTTAAGGAGAGACTATCAGCAGGCAGTTTATCCACCGTCGAAGAATACTTTATCGATTCCTGTGCAGCCAAATACGAAAGCTTGTTTGAGGCCTCGATTCGGTCGTGAGTAAACCCCGTCTGGTATTTATGGTCAAGGCTTTAGTCAGCATTGGTCTCATAGCGTTTCTGCTAGTAAATGTTGGCTGGAGCGAAGTCGTTCTCCAGGTTAAAGAAGTATCCAAACCATTACTGGTTTTGGCACTTGGTATTGTTGCGCTACAGTTTCCATTGAGCACTTGGAAATGGCATTTGAGCTTGCAACAGCACCAATTAGTGTATGGGTTTGCCTACTTGCAAGCGGTGATTTGCATCGGCTACTTCCTAAATAACTTCCTTCCTACCGGTGTCGGTGGCGACGCGTACAGGGTTATTAGAACTATCCCGGACATTCCACCTAAATCGCGAGCGGTTTCCGCGGTACTTTTGGATCGTGCAATCGGCTTGCTGGCTCTACTATCGCTCGGTTATGGATCAGCCGTATACCTCTGGCTAATCGACGGCAGCAATACACTTATTGATCTAATTGTACCAGCGGGAGCCTTCGCTATAGCTCTGCTGGCTTTAGCGTTAATCGCAGGATTAAGAACCGGTTTGCTGAAGAAAGTCGAAGATATCCCTAAGATCGGCGCAAAACTGCAGCCCATCATTAATAATCTGCGTTTGATTGCTCGCTCTACCTCAAACCTGAATCTCTTGATTGTGGCCTCAATGGTTTTTCAAATATCTGCCGTGGTGATACTAATGATTCTACTAGATGCAGCCAGTAGCACGGTCTCCTTTGCACATTGTGCAATTATTGTCGCTTTTGGAGGTCTGGTAGTCATGCTTCCCATCTCAATTGCTGGTATTGGCGTTTACGAAAGCGCTATTGCCGGAGCAGCTGTGGCTCTTGGACTGGATTACCAGCCTGCAATACTGGCGGCCATTCTCTTACGACTATTGACCATCCCTGCAAGTTTAGTATGTGGACTGGTTTTTCTGTTCTCTGATCTGCGATCAGCAGACTCAGTGCATTTGAATAGATCATGACTTGATCAACTTTGGAAAACAAATGGAAAACACCGAAAAAACCAAGTGGGTGCTAGATGAATCGCATTTTATGCGCGATAAATTGCACGGTAGTAACAGCGCTTTGGATAAGTACTGTGCACTAGTACTTGGTTACCGCTCCATTCCCAAGCTGATCAAGCAAGAGTTAATCACGCTGCTGTTCGGACATATACCAGGCGCATTGGGCTTAGCCCTGCGCCAGGTGTTTTATCCGATGCTTTTTAAGAACATTGGTTCTAATGTGGTATTTGGACGTGCTATGACTATTCGTTGTCCCGACAACTTTATTATTGGTGACAATGTCATATTTGATGATTACTCCATTTTAGATGGACGAGGCGCAATAAATGAGCCAATTGAAATACACGACCATGTCGTTATTAATCGCGGCGCATTTATTCATTCCAAATTGGGTAGTATTCGAATAGGAAAATATTCAACTATTGGTGCTGGCACAGGGTTAGTTGCACAGGGCAATGGTGTCTTTATAGGGGATTGGGTTAGCATTGCAGGCGGTTGTGAAATGAGTTGCGCGCTCTTCGAGCAAAAAGAAGTAACGGCGGAGGATCCGACACCATTTACACGTTACACGATGGGGCCAATCGTGGTAGGTGACCGTTCAATTGTAGCCTTCGGGGCAATTATACTTGACGGCGTTTCCATCGGCGAAGACTGTATGGTTGGGGCTGGATGTATCGTGATGGATAATCTGCCAGCAAATTCAACCATTGCATCTCGCCCTGGAATAATGATTCGCAAGAAAAAAGACGACTGATTCCTTTTTTTGGAGCGTTTGGCCGGCCTCTTACTGCTCAATCCCCGTGAATTTCACGTATCTTGTACTCTTTTAAATCTCTCGCATGAGTGAAAACAAGGCTTTCACCAACCAACCCAATAGCGATCAACTGAATGCCCAGAGCAGCCAGTAATACGAATAGAATCAGTAATGGACGGTCTGCAGCTGAAATATCAAATAACACTCGCTGAATAGCGATGAACGTCATGCCTACCGAGCCGATAATAAGTGATGTCGTGCCTATACTGCCAAAAAAACGCAATGGCCTTTTATTAAAACGCGTAAGGAATAAAATCGTCAGGACATCGAGAAGATGCCTCAGATAAAGAATCGGGGAACTGAAGGCGTGCCTGTCGCTCTCCGATTGAGGTAGCTCAACTAACTGTATTCTAAAGCCCTGCTCATAAGCCAACATCGATAAAAATCGGTGAAAGTCTCCGTAAAGGTTTATCTCGTCTAAAACTGCTTTTCTGAAAAGGCGCACCGAACAGCTCGCATCTGCAAAAGGAGCATCAGAAAAGCGATTCACTATTCTGTTAAGAGTCCTAGAGGGCAATTGACGTATAGTTGTGTCCACTCTGTCGGATCGTTTTGCAAGCACGACATCGTTATTTTGAAGTTGAGCGATAAAGTTCGGCAGACTATCCAGACGAACCTGTTCCTGCGAGGGTAGCGTTAGTAGCACATCATATGTTGCTTGTGCAGCACCGATATTGATTGCAGTAGCTTCACCAAAATCTCTTGCCATTTCGATAACGCGAACCTTGTTGCATTTTTCTGTCAATTGCAGCAGCTCAGGCCGTGTAGCATCTGAATTAGGGTCCAGAATATAGATGTATTCAGCTGATTCTACTTGTCCGGATTCAATCACTTGCACATATCGCTCATGAAGATCTAACAAACTTGGACCTGGGTCGTGTTGAACGGGGATTACCACACTGATTTCTAGTGACATAATGTTACCTGTTAAGTTATTAATCCGTTTTCTTCATTCGATGGAATGAGTGAGGCTTTGCATCCGCACGGTCAAAGGCGCAAGTTCTTTGATTTTAATATCGCCCTTGTCGTAGATAAGCTCGCAAATGAAACCTAAAGCAAGAATAAATGCCCCCAGGCTAAGCAATATAACAGCGATCGTCATGCTCACCATTGCTGCAGTGTCGTGCAGTTGGGCATGCAAGCCATAGCCAAATGCAAACAGGCCAAGCGCGAACACTGGCAGCGAAAACTTTGCAAAAAACCTGACTGGGTGGGTCAGCATGGAAAGGATCGACTTCATCATCAGCAGGTCGAATATAACTTTATACACTCTGGACAAGCCGTATTTCGACTCTCCGAACTGGCGGGCATGGTGCTTGACCTTTACCTGTTTGACCCGGGCACCGGACAGCGAAAGCAGTGCAGGTATGAATCGATGCATCTCACTGTAAAATGGCAGGCTCTTCATGACCGCTGCGCGGTACGCTTTCAGTGAACAACCATTATCCTTGATCGGCACCCCGGTCACTTTGCCAATAATCCAGTTGGCAATTCTGGATGGGATTTTACGGGTAATCAGCTTGTCTTCTCGTTGGTGCCGCCAACCCACCACAATATCGTAGTTTTCCTCAAGCAGCGTATTCACCAGCATGGGGACGTCGGAGGGGTCATTCTGTAAATCTCCATCCATGGTCACCAGAACATTACCCCGAGCTTCGTCGATACCGGCTGCCATTGCCGGGGTTTGGCCGTAGTTTTTCCGAAACTCGATAACCCTCAGGCTGGGGTCAATCCTGGTCAGGCCTTTAGCTACTTCCAGGGTATTGTCTTTACTGCCATCATTTACAAAGATAATTTCATGGCGCAGCCCCATTGGCTCTACTGCTTCGCGAATTTTCGCGTGCAATACCGGAACGGAGTCTTCCTCGTTATATAGAGGAACGATAATGGACAGATCTATGATGTCACTCATGGGGTGATCAACGAAACTATAAATTTATTTATTCATTATAGGTGATAATTCCTGCCACGCACTTGTTGGAATCCTGGCATTGCTATACTCATTTAATGCCAGGGCAATACTCTGTTGAATTTCCCATCAGCTTGAATGAGCGGTCTTTATGTCGGCAAAATACGCCAATTGGTTTAATTATCTGCGCATACTGCAGGACCTGCTGTACCGGGCTTTGGTAAAGCCTTTCCGGGCCGATTATTGGAGTGTGCTGTTGCAGCGACCGGACAGCGATTCAGAAGAACCGCTGGTCGTACAATACATCGGTGATGGCAGCCAGCTGGCCTATGTCAATTCGCTGTTCTTCGACGGTACAGGAATTGAACAGCAAAAAAAACCAATGTCTCTGCGGCGGCTGTTGTTTAAAAAATACCCGCAGACCACGGCGGAGTTCAGAGTGCTGGACCTGGACTGGCCACTGAACAACCTGGCTGGTGAGGCTGGCGTAGCGGTGCCTTACTGGGTTAAGCAGAAAATCACCTTATCTGGCAGCTGGGAAGACTATCTTGCTCGCATGCGGCGGAAAACGCGGCGCGAGGCGCAGCGGATGATTCGTAAATTTGATTTGCACTACAAAGTGGTTGAAGGCTTGGGCTTTGGCCCCAAATTTTATGAAACGCTGTACAAACCCTATATTCAGCAGCGCCATGGTGACACATCGATCATTATCAACAAGGACAAGTTTTTGCAGACGATTCAGCACAGTCATATTATGCAGCTATGGCATGACCAAGAGGTCATAGCCGCTGCACAGATAACTTTTGCTGGCGACACTTTGAACCTGGGATGGACTGGCGTCGCTAAAAACGAAGGTGAGCTGCGAGGCGCTGCTGATGCTCTGGACTACTTTTGTGTGCAGTATGCTTTTGAGAAAGGTTGTCGCTACGTAGATATGGGCCACAGTCGTGCCGTACTGTCCGATGGCATTCTTCGTTATAAGAAAAAGTGGGCCGCTGCGCTCAATGCTGGTGTTGTGCCACAAGGAACCCTATCGGTCGCATTACTCCATCTGAATGCCACCGCTCGTCGTTTTCTGGAAAACAATCCCTTGCTCTCAAAAAAGGGGCGGGACCTGGAAGCACACATTCTCCTGCCAAGAAATATTGCAACCGAAGACCAGCTGCAAAGTTACCTTCAGGAGTTCAGCGTTGAGGGGGTCAACACTTATCGGCTCTATGTTAATGGGAATCAGATTACAGCGAACATTTCTTCCGGTCTGAAACAGCTAAGGCTGTGTGCTTTTCCAGACGAGGAGCAACTCGGACAGTTCTGGGGTCAGGCGGCCAGTAATGGATAAAAAGTCAGACATCGCTTTCAGGCGAATTGGCTGGCAGAACACGCTGGAGGTCATAGAGCTTTCGCACAAACTGCTACCGCGTGAACTCTGTCGCAAAACTCATTCGCTGTTCGCCCTGTTTGTAAATCTGGAGCGGCGTAATTTCAACTTGAGCTTCGGCTTATACAGCGGCAACACAATGGTGGGCTATATGCTGGTCTATTTCCACGACCGAAGCCTTTACCACCAACGGCCAGAGAAGATAGTGCATATCGACGAATACTGTGTGGCTCCCCAGTTTCGCGGTCGGGGTCGTGAGGTGTTGGCGAGAATGCTTTATGAAATTGATATTTGGGAGCAAGCAGTCGGCATAGAGGCTATCGCGACTGGTGATGCGCTGCAGCATTGGCTTAGCATCGGCCGGGTTGTAAACCGCATGGGTTACGAGACCCAGATGAGAGAAAACGATTGCGAACGTGGAGGCCATAGCATGGGCCGCTTACGCTGGGACATGCGAGAAGGTGAGACATGGTGGCCTCGTAAGGTTAATAAGCTACCAAAAGCTGACCACTTCATAGATGACAATGGTCATCAACTGAGTGTCATGAACATTCGAAATCGTCGCCAGTGGTTGGGTTTGCGCTCGGCACAGCAGGCTCTTGCGAGCGCGCAAAACAGTACTTTACTGACTCAACAATTTGATTATCAATGGGAATTGTGGCGCCATTTCGGGATTGCCGAGCAACTCAATATCCTTACCCTGTGGCGCGAAGACAGCTTGGTCGCAGTACTCCCGTTGTCATTGCATATACAGGCCAATGGCGCTCGCTGCGCTTGGCTTGGTGAGGAGACACCATATCCGATTGCAGCGCCACTTTATGAGCCCGAGCTGGATCAGGTGTGCCATACCTTATTAGCGACCGCGGATTGCCCGGCACCGGCGAGTTTGGATGACAGCCGACAGCTTGGTGGGCTCGATCAGATAGAGAAAAATGCCAGGTACTCTCAATGGTTTGGCCTGCAACGTCGCAATGCGAGCCTGCATACTCATTTCGCCGCGGCGGTAACAGCTGCCTAGCCTTTCTTTGCGGCCACCTTGGCACTGTCAGCATGCTACACTGCAGCTCCGTTTTCTAGGGGGTCGCCAGTGCTTCGTTACTCAGCATTCATTCTGCTAATTCTGGTTTCCATTGGATCAGCGGCGTTCTACCCTGTGGCGCCCGCCGGGCTGCTGCTTGCCATGAGCCTGCCCCTTATCACTCTGGGTGTCTACGATTTGCTGCAAACGCGCCATGCGCTTTTCCGTAACTACCCGATAGTCGGTCGGCTGAGACCGTTGATCGAGTCAATCCGGCCGCAGATACGTCAGTATTTCATGGAAAGCGATACCGATGGCATGCCGTTCGACCGTGAAGAGCGAACCATCGTATACCTTCGAGCAAAAAACCTCGAAGACAAAAAACCCTTTGGGACCGAGCTCGATGTCTATGGTTCCGGTTATGAATGGATCAATCATTCGGTTCAGCCGCGCACGGTTAATCCGGATACACTGCGGGTGGATGTTGGGGGGCTGCACTGCAGCAAGCCCTACAGCGCCTCACTACTGAATATCTCCGCGATGAGCTATGGGTCACTGGGCGCGCACGCGATTGCCGCGCTCAACAAGGGCGCAGCCCTGGGCGGCTTTGCGCAGGACACCGGAGAAGGCGGAATTGCCAGCTTTCACAGAGACCATGGCGGCGACTTGATCTGGGAGATCGGCAGCGGCTATTTTGGATGCCGGCAGGCGAACGGCAAGTTTGACCGTGAGCGATTCGCTGAACAGGCCAGCTCAGAGCAGGTCAAGATGGTTGAGTTGAAGCTGTCGCAAGGAGCCAAGCCAGGGCAGGGTGGTATGTTGCCTGGCGCTAAAGTAACCAGCGAAATTGCTGCAGCCCGCGGTATTCCAGTTGGTGAAGATTGCTTGTCACCGGCTCGCCACAGCGCCTTTTCTAATCCCCTGGAACTGGTCGAATTTCTTGCCCGTATGCGCGATCTGGCCGGGGGCAAGCCCAGTGGCTTTAAATTATGCATTGGGCATCCATGGGAGTTCATGGCAATTGCTAAAGCTATGCTGGCAAGCGGCTGCATTCCTGACTTCATCGTGATTGACGGTTCGGAGGGTGGCACGGGCGCTGCGCCGGCGGAGTTTTCCGACCACATTGGTATGCCCCTGCGGGACGGCTTGGTGTTGGCGCACAATGTTCTGCAAGCCTGCGGCCTACGCGAGCACATTCGTCTGGGGGCGTCCGGAAAAGTAATTTCTGCTTTTCATATTGCCGCTAATCTTGCGCTCGGCGCAGACTGGTGTAATGCCGCGAGAGGCTTCATGTTTTCGCTCGGCTGCATTCAGTCACAACACTGCCATAAGGGCAACTGTCCAACTGGCATTGCCACGCATGATCGCTTGAGGCAGCAGGGCCTCAATATCGATCTAAAGGCCGCGCAGGTTGCCGAATACCACCGCGAAACCATGCAGGTTTTGGCCAAGATTATTGGCTCGGCGGGTCTAGAAAGTGGGGCGGAGTTGCAGGCCCACCACCTCAGTATTCGTTTGGACACCGATCGGGTAAAAGTCGCCAGTAAAGTCTACCCTCTGTTGCCTGAAAACAGCCTGCTCGATGGAGCCGCTAATGATGCAGTGCCAGAGCGCTACCAACGGTATTGGAAAATGGCGACGGCGGACTCCTTCGCGCCGCTACTCTAGACCGGCCCAGCTAGCGTCGCGAACGTATACTCCCATGTCGTTTAATCGCATGCGCTAAGCCATAAACTCTATGAAACTCAGATAATTAGCGAAACTGCGGTGTGACACGCCGGCAGTCACAGGAAGCGAGTGATGAGTTTACGATCCGGCGGCAGGCGCGGTGGCGGAGGCCGCAACGCAAAACAAGCAGCAAGGCGGCAAGCCCAAGGTGCGGCGAGTGCTTTCATCGAACGCAAAATTCCGTATTTCGAGTACCTAAATGAAGAAGCGCTGGAGCTCATTGAGCACAATGCCGACACGGTACTTGAGGAAATCGGCATCGAGTTTCGCGGCGATCCGGAGGCCATTGAAATCCTGAAAAACGCCGGTGCTGATGTTGCTGGTGAACGGGTGCGGTTTCCTCGCGGTATGTGCCGCTCGATCATCCGGCAGTCCGCGCCAGCAGAGTTCGTGCAGCATGCGCGCAACCCCGAGCGCAGTGTCGTGATTGGGGGCGATCGCACCGTTCTTGTTCCGGCCTACGGCTCGCCGTTTGTAAGAGACCTTGATCATGGCCGGCGCTATGCAACTATTGAAGACTTCCGAAATTTCGTCAAGCTCGCCTATCTGTCACCTGGCTTGCATCACTCGGGTGGCACAGTCTGTGAGCCGGTGGATTTGCCGGTAAACAAACGTCATTTTGATATGGTTTATAGCCATATCAAATTCAGTGACAAGCCCTTCATGGGCTCGGTCACTGCGCCTGAACGTGCGCAAGACACTGTTGATCTTGCAGGTATTGTTTTTGGCAAAGATTTTGTTCAGCAAAACACGGTATGTATTAGCCTGATCAATGCGAATTCACCGCTGACTTTTGACGACACCATGCTGGGTGCCGCTAAGGTCTATGCCAGAAATATGCAAGCCACGGTGATCTCGCCATTCATTTTAGCGGGCGCCATGTCCCCGGTAACAGTAGCTGGAACGGTCACCCAGATTTTGGCTGAAGCGCTCGCTGGCATGGCGTTTGTTCAGTTGGTTAAGCCGGGGGCGCCGGTCGTTTTTGGCACCTTTGCTAGCGCTGTTTCCATGCAATCCGGCGCGCCCACCTTTGGTTCTCCCGAGCCGAGCAAAGTTCTCTATGCAGCCGCTGCACTGGCACGTCGCCTTGGCGTCCCATTTCGCAGTGGTGGCGGGCTGTGTGGCTCCAAAGTGGCCGACGCACAAGCGGCTTACGAGTCAGCCAATACCCTGCAGACTGCCGCTCTGGCGGGCGTCAACTTTATGCTTCACACGGCCGGCTGGTTGGAGGGTGGTTTATGCATGGGCTATGAGAAGTTTATGCTGGACGCTGATCAGGCCAGCATGCTTGGGGTTCTCCTGTCGGGTATTGACCTCAGTGATAATGGTCAGGCTTTGGATGCCCTGCGTGAAGTGGGTCCGGGTGCCCACTTTCTGGGTGCTGCGCACACCCGGGCCAATTTCGAGACGGCTTTCTATGCCTCACCGCTGGCGGACAACAACAGTTTTGAACAGTGGCAGGCAGAGGGCAGCCTTGATGCCAATCAACGAGCCAATGCTCAATACAAAAAGGTACTCAATGACTACCAGCCGCCTGCTTTAGACCCGGCAATCGACGACGAACTTGTGGACTTTATAACAAGACGTAAAGCGGATTTTCCGGATAAAGACTATTAGAATCCGCGATCACAATAAACTTTGCACAGCGCAACTAAACCGAGGCATGCCAGATGAACGATGACGTGAACGACCCCAATGGCCCTGACGACGAAGAAGAGATAATTCTGTCAGAGCTGTCCGATGAGGAATTAGTCGAACAGATGCATGACGACCTGTACGATGGTCTCAAGGAAGAGATTGAGGAGGGCACCCAAATCCTGTTGGATCGGGGATGGCCAGCCGACAAGGTATTGGCCGAAGCCCTGGTTGGAGGTATGACTATTGTTGGCATTGATTTCCGCGATGGTATTTTATTTGTTCCCGAAGTGCTACTCGCGGCCAACGCAATGAAGGGTGGCATGGCTATTCTGCGGCCATTATTGGCCGAAACAGGCGCCAAACCGGTCGGCACCATGGTTATAGGAACGGTGAAAGGCGATATTCATGACATTGGAAAAAATCTGGTGGGCATGATGATGGAAGGTGCGGGCTTTGATGTTACTGACATCGGTATCAACAATGCTGTCGAAGACTATCTTGAAGCTCTTGAAGCCCATAAGCCTGACGTCCTTGGTATGTCGGCTCTGCTCACCACAACCATGCCCTACATGAAAGTCGTTATAGACGCTTTGCAAGAAAAAGGGCTTCGCGACGATTATATCGTTATGGTGGGTGGTGCGCCGCTGAATGAGGAATTTGGTGAAGCGGTCGGTGCTGATGCTTACTGTCGTGATGCGGCCGAGGCATCGGAAACTGGTGTGCGGCTGGTTGCAGAAAAGCGAGCGGCTGCTGGTGGCTGAGCCCTGCGCCACCGGCATCGCGATAATAGCCTGTGGCGCACTGGCGAAGGAATTACAGGCGCTTAGGCGTTTAAATAACTGGCAACATATACACCTCAGCTGTCTGGATGCTGAGCTGCACAACCACCCGGAAAAGATCGCGGATAAACTCAGAAGCCGAATTGATCAACTGCGCCCGCAATACGCTCAGCTCTTCGTCGGCTATGCTGATTGCGGCTCAGGAGGAGCAATTGACGCACTGTGTGAAGAGTATGGACTGGCGCGCTTGCCGGGTGCGCATTGCTACGCATTCTTTGCTGGCGAAGCACAGTTCTCGGCCATGGCCGAAGCAGAGCCAGGTACTTTCTATTTGACTGACTTCCTAGCCCGACATTTTGAGCGTCTTATCATCCGAGGATATCGCTTGGATAAACACCCTGAGTTGAAGGAAATGCTGTTTGCCAATTACACCAAGCTTACCTATCTGGCGCAGACTGAAGACATTGATGTGCTGGATAAGGCGCAGTCTGCTGCAGCTTATCTTGGCCTTCCATTCAGCAGTCATTACACTGGTTACAGTGGTCTGGAGTCGGCTCTGAAAAACAAGTTGATCGCGAAGGTTGGGTAAGCATGCAGAAAATCACTATCTTCTGGCGAGATATACCATCACAAATAATGGTCCGAAAAGGCCGCCAGCGGGCCAAGGCAATGCTGAGCGCGCGCTTCCAGGAGGCGATCGATCGCGCTGCCATGCGCGCAGGCAAAGGTAGCAGTGAGCAATACCTTGAAGACTGGCGCCGCGAATACGATGACCTTCGCGGTGAGTCAAACATGCAGGAAATAGCAACCGCAGCAGTACAACAGCTTGAGTCTTCATTCACTGACGAAGATCTGGAACGCTTAATTCGTAATAAAGGCCTGCAGCAGAACGATTGAGCTGCACCCGCGTAAACCAGCCCACATTGGAGTAATACATGACCACCACAATAGTTTCTTCTGCCAGCAAAGAAGTGAAAATTGGTTTCGATCAGCCCTTTGTGATTATTGGTGAGCGGATCAACCCTACCGGGCGAAAAATACTGGCAGAGGAGATGAAAGCTGGCGACTTCAGTCGAGTTGAGGCAGATGCCATCGCACAAGTCGAGGCCGGGGCACACATGCTGGATGTCAATGCAGGCATTCCATTGGCCGACGAGCCAGCCTTACTGGCCCAGGCCATCCAGCTGGTGCAGTCCATCACCGATGTGCCAATCAGCATTGACTCGTCCATTATCGAGGCTCTAGAGCGTGGTCTGAGTGTCTATAACGGTAAGGCATTGGTGAACTCGGTAACCGGGGAAGACGAAGTTTTGGAGCGTGTACTGCCGCTGGTCGCCAGGCATGGGGCTGCCGTCGTGGCCATTTCCAACGATGAAACCGGTATTTCCGAGGACCCGGATGAACGCTTTCTGGTGGCAAAAAAAATCGTAGAGCGCGCCGCAGACTATGGCATAGATCGCAGTGATGTCGTCGTTGATCCCCTGGTAATGCCGATCGGTGCAATCAATACCGCAGGACGTCAGGTGATGCACGTTGTGAAGCGCTTGCGTGATGAATTGCAGGTTAATACAACCTGCGGTGCCTCCAATGTCAGCTTCGGACTGCCCAACCGCAATGGTATTAACAGTGCATTTCTGACCATGGCAATTGGTGCGGGATTAACGTCGGCGATTACCAGCCCGCTGCACCCGGAGGTCATGCAGGCTGTGCGCGGCGCTGATGTGATGATGGGTCATGACCCCGATTGTACCAATTGGATTAAAGCCTACCGGGAGCCGGTTACCGATGCATCCGGCGCAGCCATGGGAGCGCGAGGGGACCGACCACGCCGGCGAAGACGCGCCTGAGCATCCAATGAGCGGGGATACTGCTAAAGTTGTCTTCACGCCGTCAGGTAAACGCGGTGAATTCCCGCTGGGTACTCCGCTACTGGACGCTGCGCGTCAACTTGGTGTCGATATCGATTCGATCTGCGGTGGACGTGGGCTGTGCGGTCGTTGCCAGATCGTGTGTACTGCTGGGGAGTTCCCAAAGCACAATCTGGTGTCGTCAGAGTCACACCTGTCTCCCTTCTCGGAAACTGAAAAACACTACAGCAGACGTAAAAAACCGTTGCTTGCTGGGCGGCGACTGAGCTGCCACACGCTGCTACAGGGTGATGTTGTCATTGATGTACCGGCTGAAAGCCAGGTTCATCGGCAGGTGGTTCGAAAAGATGCGGAGTTTCGCTCCATTGACATCGACCCCACCATTCATTTGTATTCAGTGCAAGTCGCTCAGGCGGATATGCACAATCCAAAAGGCGATTTACAAAGACTGCTGGATGCATTGTCGAGCGAGTGGGCGCTTCCTGAACTGCAAGTCGACTTCGCATTGCTGCCTGCGCTTCAGCAAACCATTCGCAACGGAGACTGGTTTGTGACTGTTGCGGTTTACCGCCATCAGCAAATCATCGCGATTTGGCCCGGTCTGCAGGAACAAGCCCTCGGCGTTGCCGTGGATGTTGGCTCTACTACTGTTGCTGCGCATCTGCTCAGCCTCGTGAGTGGGGAGGTGCTGGCCTCAGCGAGCCTTATGAACCCACAGATTCGCTTTGGCGAAGACCTGATGAGCAGGGTCTCCTACGTGATGATGCAGCCTGAAGGAGCGCGGCAAATGACTGAGGCCATTCAGGCGGCACTCAATAAATTGGTGGGCGACGTTTGCGAAGCAGCCGGGGTTAAGCGCTCGGAGGTCCTGGAAATCAGCCTGGTTGCTAATCCGGTGATGCACCATTTGCTGTTGGGCATTAATCCGGTGGAGCTCGGCGGGGCTCCCTTTGCGCTGGCAAGCGACTCGGCATTGCGCTGTAAAGCCTCTGATTTGAACCTGGAGATGAATAGCGGTGCTCGCGCTTATGTGTTGCCTTGCATTGCCGGTCATGTGGGGGCCGATACGGCCGGTGTTATTTTGGCTGAGGAGCCAGCCACTCTGGATGAAATCAGCCTGCTGGTTGATGTGGGCACCAATGCCGAGATTGTGCTGGGTAATTCCAGCCAACTTCTGGCCTGCTCCAGCCCAACAGGGCCGGCCTTTGAAGGCGCACAGATCAGTTCGGGGCAGCGCGCCGCCGCCGGCGCGATCGAGCGAGTGCGCATTGACCCCGTCACGCTCGAACCGCGTTTCAAAGTTATAGGCTGTGAGCCGTGGTCCGATGAGGAAGGATTTGCTGAGCAGAGCGCCGCAACCGGGGTCACTGGTATCTGTGGGTCCGGCATTATTGAGGTGGTCGCGGAAATGTATCTTTCCGGCATTATTAGTGAAGACGGGGTCATTGATGGGTCGCTGACAGACAAGTCGACGCGGATAGTGCCTCACGAGCGAACCTTTGCCTATGTACTCAATAATGGCACGGTGACGATCAGTGTCACCCAGAATGATGTCAGGCAGATTCAGCTGGCCAAGGCCGCTTTGTATGCGGGCGCCAAATTACTCATGGACCACATGGGCACTGCAAGAGTGGATCGTATCCGTCTGGCCGGCGCATTCGGCAGCCACATTGACGTGAAACACGCCATGGTACTCGGGTTGATTCCTGATTGCCCACTCGATAAGGTTTCTTCAGCGGGTAATGCGGCCGGAACGGGGGCCCGGATTGCACTGCTCAACAGCGCAGCACGTGATAGGATTGAACAACAGGTCAGGCGAATCACGAAGATCGAGACAGCGGTTGAGGCAAAGTTTCAGGAGTACTTCGTCGACGCGATGGCCTTTCCCAATAAGTCCGATCCATTTGATAATCTGTTCCGCGAAGTGAACAGGCCAGTTGCAAAGCCGCTGCACGCACAGCCCGTCAACAGCGGCCGTTCTCGCAGGCGGCGTAACCGGAGATAGAAGATGCCTGCAGATTCACAAACAACAAAAAAAGTCAGCTTCACAGCGATGGATCAGGGCACGCGCAGTGAATACGATTTGGTGTTTGCCCATGAGGCCAGCAATAGCCAGCAGATCGCAGACCGAGCGCTTGGCTGGCTCGAGCAAATGGAAGGTGAATCGCCTTATCGCATCAGCCGCCTGGAGCATGCGCTGCAAACGGCAACTCGCGCCGAACTGGACGGCGCGGATCAGGAAACCATCGTCTGCGCCTTGTTACACGACATCGGCGATGTGCTGGGCCCGGCTAATCATTCTCAAATAGCCGCTGCGCTGTTGAGGCCCTATGTCAGCGAACAAAATTACTGGGTGGTTGCCCACCATGGCTTATTCCAAGGCTACTACTGGTTTCACCATTACGATCGTGACCGCAATGCGCGCGACCGCTTCCGCGACAATCCTTATTATCAGGCCTGTGTGGATTTCTGTGAGCGCTGGGATCAGTGCTCCTTTGATCCGGATTTCCCTAGCAAGCCGCTGAGCCACTTTGAACCGATGGTCAGAGCCCTGTTTGCTCGCGAGCCCCGGGAATTTGTTTGACCAACATTTAAGATAGACAAGAATGGATATCAGCGTCTTTGACCTGTTCAAGATCGGCATTGGCCCCTCGAGCTCACACACCATGGGGCCAATGAAGGCCGCGGTTGAGTTTGTTAATGAATTGCAGCATGGCAGGCTCTTGGATCGGCTCAGTACTGTCGACATTCATCTGTACGGTTCCCTAAGCTCCACCGGACGAGGGCATGGTACCGACCGAGCCTGTCTGGCAGGGCTCATGGGCTTTGAACCGCACACAGTCGACCCGGATTTGCTCAGTGAGTTACTTGAAAATACGCGGGCATCAGGCCGGCTGCACCTGGCCAGTAGCCGGTGGATTGATTTTGACGTAGACAGTCAGATGATCTTTCATGAACAGGAGCTGCCATTCCACCCCAATGGCATGTCTTTAGTGGCCCATGCGGGTGGCAGCGAACTGTCCAGGCAAACTTATTATTCGGTCGGTGGCGGCTTTATTGTTAAGGACGGTGCGCTGGAAGAAGCAGAACCCACCATCGAGATACCCAACAGTCCTTACCCGTTTTCGTCAGCCGAGGAGTTACTAGCGCTTTGCAAACAGCACGACCTAAGGGTCAGTGAACTGATTTTGGAAAATGAGAAAGTACAGCGAAGTGAAGTTGAGATTCGCCGTAAACTGGCGACCATCTGGCAAGCCATGGACAGCTGTATAGATCGCGGGCTGCAACAGCAGGGGCAGCTACCGGGTGGTTTGAACGTCAAACGCCGTGCGCAAAGCTTCCATCGTTCATTGACCACGACTGCTGACAACCTCATCAGCTCGTCGTTCACCGCGATGGATTGGGTGAATCTGTACGCACTGGCGGTTAACGAGGAAAATGCTGCCGGTGGACGAATGGTGACTGCGCCGACCAATGGCGCCGCTGGAATCGTACCAGCGGTCTTACGTTTTTATATGCGCTTCAGTGACAACCCGCAAGCCAAGGACGTGTGCGACTTTCTGCTCGCTGCCGCAGCAATAGGCATATTGTGTAAAAAGAACGCCTCTATTTCCGGAGCGGAGGTTGGCTGCCAGGGTGAAGTCGGTTCAGCCTGTGCAATGGCAGCAGCAGGCCTGGCAGAAGTGTTGGGGGCGACTCCCGAACAAGTAGAAAATGCGGCTGAAATAGGGCTGGAACATAATCTTGGCCTGACCTGCGACCCG
The DNA here is from genome assembly GCA_030431775.1 of Gammaproteobacteria bacterium. Lineage (GTDB taxonomy): Bacteria > Pseudomonadota > Gammaproteobacteria > Pseudomonadales > JAUIET01 > JAUIET01. The sequence continues at coordinate 11,899 of JAUIHW010000020.1, read as the reverse complement.
ATTGGTGGTCTGGTGCAAATACCCTGCATTGAACGGAACGCTATCGCGGCCGCCAAGGCAATCAACGCCGCCCAGATGGCCTTGCGCGGTGATGGCAGCCATTACGTATCCCTTGACGATGTTATTCGTACCATGCGTGACACCGGCAAAGACATGATGGATAAATACAAGGAAACATCGCGCGGTGGTCTGGCAGTTAATGTGATCGAATGCTAGCGGCTCTAAGGAACTGCGAGTGCATTTAGTGCTGCCAGAACTCTCACTAATACCTATTGCGAACCTGGTGCCCAAGCAAGATATAATCCGCCTGTTTTGACACTGCATACCGCGGTGCCACCTTGTTTGACGAGCTCTGTTAGTGGCGCAACAACCACTTGTTACAATAAGTAACAACGCCGACGATAAGCCTGTGCACGTGGCATTCCTGATGATGCCCCAGTACACTTTGCTGACCTTTGCTAACGCCATTGCTGTGCTACGCATGGCAAACCGGCAAAGCGGCCGACAGCTGTATACCTGGTCTGTCGTGACACCGGGCGGAGAGCCTGCAGTATCCAGCGACGGACTTCAGATGCAGGTCGACGGTCCGCTCGCCGCCCAGCGCAACCCAGATATGCTGCTCGTCTGTGGGGGCATCGATGTCGACAAATACACTAATAGCAATGTGCTTGAAGTGCTGCGCGAGTTTGCCAAGCGGCAGGTCCCGCTTGGTGCAATGTGTACCGGCACCTACGTGCTGGCGGCTGCTGGTTTGCTGAACGAGTATCGCTGCACAGTCCATTGGGAAAACATGCACAGCATGCGTGAGAAGTTCCCCAATATTCAATTGTGTTCACGTTTGTTCGTGGTTGATCGTGATCGCTATACCTGTTCCGGTGGCGTCAGTTCCATGGATATGATGCTCAATCTGGTGGGTAGAATACACGGGCCCAAGTTGGTGCAGGAGGTTTCTGAGCAGTTCGTCTATGAGCGGGTACGCACGGAGACAGATGCACAGCGGGTGCCGCTGCAGCATTTGATCGGTGCCAGCCAGCCGAAGTTGATCGATGCGGTGTCGTTGATGGAAGCGAACATCGAAGAGCCGTTGAGCCTGGATGAAGTTGCAGATTACGTCAGCATTTCCCGGCGTCAACTGGAACGGTTATTCCACAAGTATTTGCACTGTGCGCCTTCAAGATACTATCTGGAACTGCGTCTGCATCGCGCACGTCTGTTGCTTCTGCAAACCAGTATGCCGGTTATCGATGTGGCAATCAGTTGCGGTTTTTCCACCGCCCCGCACTTCAGCAAATGTTACAGTGAACTGTTTGGTAGGCCGCCAAGGGAGGAGCGGCGTGGCAATCGCCCCTGATGGTTGGCGCCTGGCGCTGACAGCCTGGGGTTACTTATGGCGCTGTGCCATAATGATGCGTCGCACATACCAGATTCACCCTTGCCCCAAGGCAGTACAATTCCCCGGTTTGCGATTTAACCCGGCCAGCAAGCACACCAACCTGGTACTACCGTATGCAGAAATACTCCGCCTTCGGGTTGCTAAGGCACGCCCTGAGTCACCATGAAAACTGGCCGGCCGCCTGGCGCAGTCCCGACCCGCAATCCAACTATGACGTCATCGTGGTTGGCGGCGGTGGGCATGGTCTCGCAACCGCATATTACCTCGCCAAGAACCACGGGATCCGTAAAGTTGCGGTGTTGGAGAAAGGCTATCTCGGTGGTGGCAATACTGGCCGCAATACCACCATCATCCGTTCCAACTACCTTTGGGACGAAGCCGCACAGCTCTACGAGTTTGCATTAAAGTTATGGGAAGGTCTTAGTCAGGAGCTGAATTTCAATGTTATGTTTAGCCAGCGGGGCGTGTTCAATCTTGGCCATAGCTTGCAGGACATGCGGGATATTGAACGGCGGGTCAACGCCAATCGATTAAATGGCATTGATGGTGTGGTACTCAATCCCGCAGAAATCAAAGAAAAAATCCCCCTGCTGAATTGCTCCCAGTCCAGTCGTTACCCCGTACTGGGTGCATCCTGGCAGCCACGAGGTGGAACCGCACGCCACGATGCGGTTGCCTGGGGATATGCTCGAGCAGCCGATGCACTGGGCGTCGATCTGATTCAGCAGACTGAAGTAACCGGCATCAGAGTGGTCAATGGAAACGTCACAGGGGTCGAAACCCGTCGCGGCTTTATCGGCGCTGATAAAGTTGCCTGCGTGACCGCGGGTAATTCCGGAGTGATGGCAGGCATGGCTGGTCTGCGGCTGCCAATAGAGTCGCATCCCCTGCAGGCGCTGGTGTCAGAGCCATTACGTCCGTGCCTGGATACGGTGGTAATGTCCAATGCGGTGCATGGCTATATTTCGCAGTCTGACAAAGGAGATTTGGTGATCGGCGCCGGGATTGATCGCTACAACGGTTATGGGCAACGTGGATCTTTCAGCGTGGTCGAGCACACTATTCAGGCAATCTGCGAGCTGTTTCCAGCGTTCAGTCGGGTGCGTATGAATCGCCAATGGGGTGGTATCGTGGATACCTGCCCGGATGCCTGTCCCATTATCAGTAAAACACCCGTGGGTGGCTTGTATTTCAATTGCGGGTGGGGCACTGGCGGGTTTAAGTCCACCCCAGGCTCCGGTTATGTGTTTGCCGATACCGTTGCAAATGACGACGCTCACCCATTGGCTAAACCATTCAGCATCGACCGCTTTTACAGTGGGGCACTGATCGACGAACACGGTGCCGCCGGCGTAGCGCATTAGGGGGTACTTCATGTTGCAAATATACTGTCCGTATTGCCGGGAAATGCGTGAAGAAGAGGAGTTTTCCTATTCTGGTGAAGCGCATATAAAGCGCCCTGACAATCCCGAAGCTCTCAGCGACGAGGAGTGGGGGGATTATCTATTCTTTCGCAAGAATCCACGCGGCTTGCATTGCGAGATGTGGCAGCACACGGTGGCCTGCCGGCGTTACTTCAATGTAGTTCGCGATACAGTCAGCTACGAAATTCATGAAACTTATCCGATCGGGAGCCAGCCCTCAAAGATGACCGACGCTGCTCTAGGGAGCACTGACTGATGCAGCCGAATCGACTTGACCAGGGCGGACTGATTGATCGTGGCCGACCACTGCAATTTACCTTCAACGGTACCGCCTATCTCGGCTACCAGGGCGATACTCTAGCCTCCGCGTTGCTGGCCAATGGAGTGAAGCTTGTTGCCCGGAGTTTTAAATATGGTCGTCCGCGTGGGATCGTTGGCTTCGGGGCAGAAGAACCGAATGCCATAATTCAACTTGGTCGCGGCGGTGAAACAGTGCCGAACCTGAGAGCCACTCAGGTTGAACTGTACGACGGATTGGAGGCGTGCAGCGTGTCGGGCTGGCCGAGCCTTGATTTGGACCTCACCAGTTTGTTTGGCTTGGTTGGTAGGCTGCTGCCACCGGGTTTTTACTACAAGACTTTCATGTGGCCTAGGCGCTTCTGGATGGCCTATGAACATTTCATTCGCAAGGCCGCTGGCCTGGGCAAAGCGCCTGACACAGCTGATCCTGACATTTATGACAAGCTCCATCAACATTGCGATGTGCTAGTTGTCGGCGGCGGAGTGGCAGGAATACAAGCCGCCCGTGCTGCCGCCAACGCGGGCGCCCGAGTGATCATTCTGGATGAGCAGACTCAGCTCGGCGGCATGTTGCTGGCCTCTCATTCTGAGGTTAACGGTATGCCGGCTCTCGATTGGGTAGCCGGCCAGATATCCGAACTGCAGGGCCACGCGAGGGTAACGGTGTTAACCCGCACGACGGCTTTCGGGTATTTCGACCATAATTTTGTCGCGGCTGTGGAACGCCGAACCGATCACCTGGGGCTTTCTGCAACGTCGGCAAGTCGCCAACGTTTACATCGGATTCGAGCCAGGCAGGTCATTCTAGCCAGCGGAGCGATTGAACGCCCGTTGGTGTTTGCCAATAATGATCTGCCTGGCGTTATGCTCGCCTCGGCGGTTCAGGCCTACCTCAATCGCTGGGCAGTGGCTCCGGGCCGGCGGCTGCTTTTGGTGACCAATAATGATTCCGCCTATCAGGCCGCACTTGACTGGCAGACCGCCGGACGCGAGGTGGTTGCTGTGCTGGATACCCGTCCGGGTAGCAACGGCAGTCTGCCGAAAGCAGCAGAAGCGGCCAATATTAAGGTTTATCGCGGCTACGGACTGGTAGAGGCCAAAGGTGGCAAAGCCGTAGCCGGTGCCCGAATCGCTTCTCTCAGTGCGGATGGCCAGTCCATCACAGGTGCCATACAGGAGTTGGAGTGTGACTTGATTGCCAGTTCGGGCGGTTGGAGCCCCGTGGTTCATCTGAGCTCGCACACTGGAAACAAGCCACGTTGGGATGATGAAAAAGGCGCCTTTGTTCCTGGTAACTCTCTGCAGAATTTTTTGGCGGTCGGAGCGAGCAATGGTGAGTGGAATCTGAAAGCCTGTATTTCCCAGGGCTATCTCGCCGGGCAAGCCGCCGCACGGGCGGGCGGTTTCGATAGCGTTGATCTGGAATCCCCTGTAGTTAATATCAAGGAAACGATCGAGAGTGCTCAGCAGGCTGTATTTCTGTTACCGCATGAAATGCCTACCAGCCGTGCCCCCAAGCAATTTGTTGATCAGCAACTGGATGTAACAGCCGCTGCAATTGAACTGGCTGCGCGCGAAGGCTATCAGTCGATTGAACATACCAAGCGTTATACGGCACTGGGTTTTGGTACGGACCAGGGCAAGCTGGGCAATATTAACGGTATGGCGATTCTAGCGAACGCCCTCGGGAAAAGCATTGCCGATACCGGCACCACGGTTTTTCGCCCGGCATACACGCCAACCACCTTCGGAGCAATTGCAGGGCGAGATGTCGGCGAGCTGCTGGACCCGGAACGTTATACGGCTATGCATCGATGGCATGAAAGACACGGAGCAAAGTGGGAGAATGTCGGCCAGTGGAAGCGCCCCTGGTACTATCCGCAGGCTGGTGAGACCATGCTCGAAGCGGTCAATCGTGAATGTCTTGCCGTTCGGAACAGTGCAGGTATGTTAGACGCATCAACTCTGGGTAAAATCGACATACAGGGCCCGGATGCGGCGGAGTTTATTACCCGCATTTACAGCAATTCGTTCTTGAAGCTGGAACCAGGTCGCTGCCGCTACGGCTTGATGTTGAAAGAAGACGGTATGATCTTTGATGACGGTGTAACCGCCTGCCTTGGTGACAATCACTATCTGATGTTTACCACGACCGGTGGTGCAGCGGCGGTGCTTAGCTGGCTCGAACTCTGGGCACAGACTGAGTGGCCTGAACTCCAAGTGTATTTCACATCCGTTACCGACCATTGGGCAACTACCACGGTTAGTGGACCCAAAGCACGGCAGGTGCTGGAACGGCTGGGGACTGATATAGATCTCACGCCCGCTGAATTCAAGTTCATGGATTGGCGTGCCGGCACTGTGGCCGGCCTGGCAGCGCGCGTGTTCCGTATCAGTTTTACCGGTGAATTGACTTACGAAATCAATGTTCCAGCACACTTCGGCCGGTACATATGGGAAGCGGTTTACGCAGCCGGCAAAGAGTTCGATATCACGCCCTACGGGACGGAAGCCATGCACGTACTGCGAGCGGAAAAAGGCTTTATCATTTGCGGGCAGGATACTGACGGGTCGATGACCCCTGATGACATGAACATGGGCTGGGCCGTCAACAGAAACAAGGCATTCAGTTTCATTGGCAAGCGATCACTGGAGCGCAGCGACACGACGAAAGGGAATCGTAAGCAATTGGTTGGTTTGCGAACACAGGACGCAGCGACTGTATTACCCGAAGGCGCTCAAATCGTAAACTCGTTAAACGAAACCATACCGATGAGAATGCAAGGACATGTAACCTCCAGCTATTTCAGCCCCATACTCGGCCATTCGATTGCCCTTGCTGTTGTGAAAGCCGGGCTAAGTCGCATGGGTGATACGGTTTACTGTCCCCTCGCGGATGGACAAACCGTGGCCGCCAAAATCGTACCATCGGTATTTTATGATCCTTCCGGGGAGCGTCAGAATGTCTGAACCCTATGTCCAGTTACCGTTGCATCACTGCCTGCTCCAGACCGAAGTTAAACCGCATAAGGTCGGCATCACTCTGCTGGAAGATTCACTGAAAGGCCATATCAATATCAAAGGCAATGCACTTGATGATGAATTTCAGGCCGCCGTGAATAAAGCTTTTGGTGTTGGGTTGCCAGGTGAACCGCTGAGTTTCACAAGCCGCGACAAGGTAACAATATATTGGCTCGCACCGGATGAGTGGTTAGCAATTGTCGACTATTCACAGCTCGCCACTAAGCAACACGCATTCCTAGGCCATTACGCGGGGCATTGCTCGGTCGTTGATGTCAGTGGCGGTCAGACCTTACTGCTGCTCTCGGGTGATGCGGTCCAGCAACTGCTGCAAAAAGCCTGCGTTTACGATGTACACCCGGACTGTTTTCCCGTCGGCAAATGCGTCCAGACCAATTTTGCCAAGGCAACCGCTTTAATTGCGAAGCGGTCTGCGCAACAGTATGAGCTGGTAATACGGCGTTCTTTTGCCGACTACATCTATTATTGGCTGGCAGATGCTGCCTGCGAATACGGGTTTTCAGCGCAAGCTGTTTCGGACTAGAAACGACAGTACCAGAGGCAAATGCTAATGAACACGCAGCGATCAGCTCAGTGTATTCCCGTTACGGAACTGGACGCCGTAATCCAACCGATTTCTCAAGCCGTTGGTATGCCAAACGCAGCCTATACAGACCCGGCTCTGTTTGAGTTTGAACGCGATCATGTTATGGCCAATACTTGGGCGGCGATTGCATTTACCAGTGAATTACCTTTGGATTCCTTTGCGATACCAGTTGACTTTATGGGTTTGCCGCTGGCCGTAGTGCGAAATCGCCAGGGCGAATATCATGTTTTTCACAATGTTTGCAGTCACCGCGGGATGCCCCTGGTCAAGGAGGCGGCCAAAATTGAGGGCTCAATTCGCTGCCGCTATCACTCCTGGACGTACGACCTGAATGGTAGGTTGAAGGGCACGCCGCATATTGGCGGCATCGGCGTGCACAAGGTTGAAGGCTTCAATTGCGCCCAGCATAATTTACGAGAAGTTCGAAGTGCAGTCTGGTTGAATATGGTATTCGTCAATCTTTCAGGTAATGCTGAGGAATTTGAACAGTTTATTGCCCCGCTGGTTGAGCGCTGGTCAGGCTATGTAGGCGATGCTGGGCTGGCGCAACTGCAACTTGCCGAAACCGACAGTAGCATGGAACTGGAAATTGAAGCCAACTGGAAACTGGCGGTTGAGAATTACTGCGAGGCCTATCACCTGCCCTGGGTACATCCTGCATTGAATTCCTATTCTCCGCTGGACCAGCATTTCAATATCGTGTTGTCTGAACAAATGTCCGGGCAGGGAACCTACAATTATTCGCTGTCAGAAGTGGCTGGAACAAGCCTGCCACAATTTACCCAATGGCCAGCCGATAAGGCACGCCAGGGCGAGTACATTTCCCTATACCCGAATGTGTTATTAGGTGTTCAGGTTGATCACGCGTTTGCCATTATTCTGCAGCCGCTGGCGGAAAACAGAACTCTGGAAAAGCTGGAACTGTACTACGTGGGTGAGGAAGCGGGTAGCAGAGAATATTCAGCCTGCCGCTGGGCGGTGTTGGAAAGCTGGCGGGTCGTCTTTTCGGAAGATGTATTCGCCGTGGAAGGTATGCAGGCCGGTCGTGAGTCACCGGGTTTTACAGGTGGCGTTTTTTCGCCGGTGCTTGATGGCCCGACTCACCATTTTCATTCCTGGGTAGCTCAGCAGTACAAAACTCATTCCGGGGCTAAATAAGCGGCATTTCAGTAATTGAGTACGCTTCCTCTTTCATCCATGGTGCGCGCTCGCACAGTTGCGGCACAACTTCATCGTCAAATAGGGTCCGACACAGCCGTGCGATCTTGGTCGGCCGCCCTCCGAGGTCTTCGTCGCGGTACTGCAGCGTGAGGTAGCGAGCGTGAGCACCTCTGTTGATGGGGGCAATATGGCAACCTGTCAGCAGCTGCGGATAGCGTGCAAGGCCTAGCCCGGTAACGATTGCCCAGCCATGACCGGCCTGCACGAAACGCAATAAAGTCTGGGTACTATCCAATTCAAATTGGGTGTTCAGCTGCAGGTGCAAGCGCCGGGCTACGACATCTACCAGTCGACCAATGCGTGTGGCACGAGAATAATGGATAAAGGGTACATTGGCTGCCAGCCAGTCCGCCGTTTTGTCGCCGGATTCCCAATGCTCGCTGTTCGCCAACAATACAAACGGGTCACGAAGCAAAGGCAATGTGTAAATATCCGCATGCTCCTCAAAGCTATCACTGCTGATCAGGATATCAATATCGCGGTGTAGCAACGCATCAGTCAGCGGGCTTGCCAAACCGGTGCGCAGGGAAATTCTCGAGGCCAGGTTGCTGATGGCCCGAATTAGTTGTTCGCCCGCGATATCGGCAAACGAGTCGATCATGCCGATGTTCAATTGGCGCAGGTGGTGCTCGCTCTGCATTTGAATATCCGCCAGCATACTGCGGGTATGCTCCAGTATCTGCTGCGCGTAATCATTCAAAATCTCACCGCTGGTAGTCAGCTTGATTGGCCGGGTACTGCGGACCACCAGCTGCGCACCGGTATGCGATTCGAGTTGCTTGATCGTTTGCGACACCGCGGACTGGGTAATCCCCAGTCGGTTTGCCGCGGCTGTCAGAGTTTCCGATTCTGCAACAACTGAAAAGACTTTAAGGGCTCCGAACTCGATGTTTTTATCATTTATCATCTAACGAATTACAAGGGTTGATAGGCACCAGCCAGGTATCGCTCTCGCAGTTTGAATTTCTGAACCTCGCCGGATTCGGCCAACGGCAGTGCATTCAGCTGAACCCAAACTCCGGGAGTCTTGGCAGCGGAAAGGCGTTGCAGACAATAGTCATGCAACTCTTGTGCGAGTAAGGCCTCGTCTGCCTCAGGTTGTACAAAACAGGCGATCGCCTCACCCCAGGTGGCATCAGGAATGCCGAGCACAGCCACGTCACTCACTTTCGGGTGCTCGAGCAATACTTTTTCGATCTCGGCCGGGTAAAAATTGGCACCACCACGAATGATCATTTCCTTGATGCGCCCGGTTATGCGCAGGTAGCCATCTTTGCTCATGGCTCCCAGGTCACCGGTGTGCAGCCAGCCGTCATTGTCTATGGTGTCCCGTGTTGCGGCGTCGTCATTAAGGTAACCCAGCATGACCGATTCGCCTTTTACGCAGACCTCACCGACTTCATTGGTTCCGACTACCTGATTGTCTTTGATACCGCGAATGGACAGCGCCGTGTGAGGCAAGGGCCGCCCAACACTAAAGCGCAGCGCATCGGCAGGCTCTGTCAGGGAGTGCTGCGTAATGACCGAGGAGGCTTCGGTTTGGCCATAAGTGGTAACCGCAAGGCATTGCAGATGTTGCTGCACCCGTTCTACCAGCTTCGGCGCTACCTGTGCTCCACCACACACCATTACCTCCAGACTACTAGGTTTTTCCGCGCGTTGCTGCTGGACCAAATCCACAATTCCACTTAGCATGCTGGGCACAGTGAAGGAGGCCGTGGCTTGTTCGCGCGCCACAACACGACAAAAATACTCCGGGTCATCGCTGTGCGAAAGTAACAGCATTCGGCAGCCCGCCTGCAGGCAACCGAGAACACCCAACACGCAGCCACTGGTATGGTACAAGGGCATGACGTTTGCCCAAACGGAGGACTGCTGCAAACCAAGGCGGTCAATAAAAAAGCGGGCATTGTTGATTAGCCCAGCGTGTGACAGCACTGCACCTTTGGGGTGACCAGTGGTTCCTGAAGTGTAATGAATTTGTGCGGCGGACTCCGCTTCTACTGTAGGCAGCGCACTAGCCGTTTCGGTTTTGTCCAACGGGAAGGCCAGCAGGTCGATGACTTCGTGTAATTGCGGCAGGCCTTCACTGGCCTGCGCCGCAATAGAGGCCAAGTCGCTGTGCTCACTATCGAGAAACAATAAAGCGCTGGATTCGGAATTTTCCAGAACATAGCGCAGCTCGGCCACCTGGTAGCTGGGGTTCGCGGTCACCAATACCAGGCCCGCCAGAGCGGCAGCGTATTGGCATAGCATGTTTTCCGGCTGGTTATCTGCCCAAACAGTAATCCTCTGGCCTGGCTTAAAACGCTTATTGAGCGCAACCGCGAGGTAAGTAGCGTCTTGCAGTAACTCCTGGTAGCTCCAACAGCGACCGCGGCTACCGTCATTCAGTATTTCAATCAGTGCAATTTCATTTGCTATGTTCTGCGCAGTTTGCTGTAAAAGCTCGCCGATGCTCAAACGCAACAAAGGGTTGTCATTCTGCGCGGGGAATAGGGATTCGCTCAACTCCATAAAACTATCTGTCCTGATGATTCGTTTCCCGATCCTGTCAGGCCGTCGGAAATAGCCGAATCATACCATTACTGCCCGTGCAATAGAGATGGGAAGAAATGACGCGTTTATTAGGGAATATCTACGTTTTCGGATAATTACCTAGCTAACTCCAGGGAAAAGGGCTGTTGGAGACCGGATGCAGCTTACCCTCAGCGTAACGTTTGAATCGGAATGGTTCCAACAACCCGTTGGGTCTCCCAATGATCTCCTCAGCGACCAGTTTACCCACTCCCAGCATTTTGAATCCATGGTTGGAATCCGCAATGATGAAACAGTTCTGCTGAAAGACATCAAACACTGGGAAGCTATCTGGAGTAAACGCACCGATTCCGCCCGATGGTTCATTTCGATACTTTGGCATGGTTCCAGAGAAGCGCTTCTGGCAGTGTGCCAATGCAGATACCCAGCGGTGGGCAAAATCATCACCAACGATGAAATCAGGCGATTCGTGACCATACGGATCGACCGCAACCTCATCGGCGGGCTTGTCGATAATAAAGGGGGCTTCGCCACCCTGGATTCCGTCGAAATGAAAATCCGGCTTGTAGTAAATGCCCCACATTTTGTCAGTAATGAGTGAGCCATCCACATCCGAGAACAAGGGTGCGTCGCTATCGACATGGATGACCGGTGGTGGTTCTCCAGCATTGGTCTTTTGCAGTTGCGGGTCCACGCCGAGCGTACCCTCCTGCAGGGACCAGTACACCCACATGGGAACATCGGGCGCCAGCTTTCCGGTCAGCGGGTTACGGACTTCAATGCAGTCAGGCAAGTCCAGCATCCGCCAGAAGCTGCGCACCCATGGACCTGGGGCGATCACTACAAAATCGCAGTCAATGGTGCCCTTGCCGGTCTGCACGGTGCTGACTGCGCCGGCGTTGTCACGCACAAATCCGGTAACTTCAACACCGGTAACAATACGCACACCTTCAGCTTCGGCTTTCCCGGCCAGACCGTATATGGCCTTGGTGTTATTGGCGTAGCCGCCCGGCTTTTCATGCAGTACCGAGGTAATGCCCCTGGCCTGCCAGTCGTCAAACTGTGAGCGCATGTAACGGTGGCAATCCTGCTGCCCCTCAATCAATACTGAGTCATAACCGATTGCCTGTTGTTGCTCATGAATTGAGACAATGTCCGCGTGCATGCTCTCGCAGCTGATCTGCATGTAGCCGACAGGGTGATAACTGTAGGTTTGCGGATCGCTTTCCCACACGGCCACACTGTGGGCCATTAGTTCACGCATTGCCGGCTGAAAATAATTGTTTCGCACAACGCCGCAGGCAATACCGGAGGCGCCAGCGCAAATCGAGGTTTTATCCAGTACCAGAATGTCAGAACCACTACCGCGTCCACTGGACTTCAGTTCAAGGGCCA
>JAUIHW010000083.1 GCA_030431775.1 Gammaproteobacteria bacterium | reverse complement strand
TTGATCTGCGCGCCACTTCCCAACGCGCCATCGCGGCTTGAACTCCAGTTAATGGAACTGCTCAGGTCCCCTTCCTGGGCGTCGTTAGCCGTACCACTGAACGCGACTACTTCCTGGTCGGTGAACACGTCGCCATCGCTGGGGCTGAGTATGGACACAACCGGGGCTGTGTTAACTGGCGTATCGCCGTCGGTCGTCACTTCCAGGAACGCCGGGTTAGCCGCTTCCCGTGTGTCAAACAGCACATGCAGTCCGCCATCCGTGGTGGTTAGCACTACACCGTAGGCCGTAGCGGGCGATGCCGCCCACTGCTGCGCCAGGCCAGTCAGGTCCAGCTGTATGTAAGCGCCTTCATCGCCAGTGGTGATTACGCGGCTGGCCACTGTTGCACCTTCAGACGGCCGGTTATTCGAGGTAATGCTCTGCTCATCCCAAGGCTCCAGCGTGGGGCGCACTTGCAACTCACCGGCTGACTTCAGATCCTGCACATACAAATGCAATATGGCCGAACTGACTTCACCAACGAGGGCTGCGGTATCGAATTGCAGATAGCCGTATTTATGGCCCCATTGCTTTACCCGCATGAAGGGCTCGCCGCCATAGTTAGTGTTTGGGCTTGACGCGCGAGTCGAGGAGTCGCCGGAGGCGGAAACATCCAACTGCGCAAGCACAGGGTGTACCGTACAAAGCAGCAGGCAACACATGAAGTAAGCTGCCATATACGCGCCACGAGACAAAGTCTGCATCGAATAGCTCGATGAACGGTCAGATACGGTCGATATTATTGTGCCCATGTTTACTCTGCTGCAGAAAACTACCATTGGTCGATATGTGATTCAGCAAGCATTCTACAGACGCAGCCCTACCAAACGCATGACCTAGCGGACGAACGAGCCAGTATTCGACGGCCGGCTTTTGAAAAAACCCGACTGATTGTGTTCATGCAGCGGCAACTCTTGGCTATGCGGAAAAGACATATCGACCAGGCGTCGTAATACCGGTGCCTGAAACACGCTGCATTTCTTGCCTGCGACCACATTACAATTTACCGATCTTAAGAATTATATTTTAACGAATATAAATACTACATAATACCGAATAAAAGCACTATAATCGACCGTATTTAGTCAGTGGACACTAAACATGACTTATCGACCCAGAGTCGCCGACGCAGAGCTTGCCACGAGGCTTACATCTACGGGTGCGGTGGTAATAGAAGGGCCGAAAGCCTGCGGTAAAACTGAGACCGCGCGCCAGCTCGCAACCAGCGAGGTACTGCTGGATATCGACGATAATGCCAGGCAAGCGCTCGCCATCGAGCCAAAGCTGGTGCTCGACGGCAAGACGCCACGGCTAATCGATGAATGGCAGATAGAGCCGACGATCTGGAATCACATACGCCGGACAGTGGACGAGCGCGGCTTGCCGGGTCAATTCATCCTGACGGGTTCTGCCGTACCGGCAGATGACATCACGCGGCATACGGGTGCCGGGCGTCTAACCCGACTGCGGTTGCGTCCGATGTCACTTTTCGAAACCGGCCATGCCACAGGCACTGCATCGGTAGGCGATTTTATCTCTGGAATATTTGAGCATTGCCCGGATCCCGGACTCTCGATCGGCGATATTGTGGAACGAATCGCCGTGGGGGGCTGGCCTGCGCATCAGGTACTGGACGTCGGGCAGGCGCTGCAACGGGCACGAGATTACATGGAAGAGATCACTCGTGTGGACATCAATCGTTTGGATGGGGGCAGGCGCGATCCTTTGAAGGTGACCCGTGTTACCCAGTCCCTTGCCCGCAATGTGGCCACGCCGGTGGCGACCCGTTCACTTGCGACCGACGCGGGAGGTTCCGACGGAGCGCTGGAAGACGAGACCGTGCGCGGATATCTCGATGCGCTGGAGCGATTGATGATTGTCGAAGATCAACCAGCCTGGGCGCCGCATCTACGATCGAGGTCCATCCTGCGCAGCGCCGCCAAACGGCATTTTGTCGATCCCTCGCTGGCGGTGGCGGCTCTGCGGGCCACGCCGGAACGCCTTCTGAAGGACATGAACCTGCTGGGCCTGCTGTTCGAGTCCATGGTGGTGAGAGACCTCCGTGTTTATGCGCAGGCGAACGACGCCAGGGTATTCCATTACCGGGACAACACAGGCCTGGAAGTCGATGCCATCATTGAAACGGCCGAAGGCCGTTGGGCAGCACTGGAAATCAAGCTCGGTACCGGACAGGTTGATGACGCCGCCAGCAAGCTGCTGAAATTTGCCGATCGAGTGGATACACGTAAATGTGGTGAGCCCGCGCTGCTCGGGGTCATTATCGGCACGGGGTATGGCTATCTTCGCGACGATGGTGTGGCTGTCGTGCCAATTGGCGCGCTGGGAGTGTAAGTACGCATTCAGGGAAGAGCCTGGCTTTTGTGTGCATGGCGGGCCTGGCAGATCGGTCGTAATAGCAGCCGACACCAGCCCTCCAAGCAACATACCCTGTGCGGCACCATCTCAGCGGTGATTGCTCGTTTCACATTTGCCTGTTGGCCGATCTCGAGTTCGTCGAAGATTCTATTGACAAGCATTGAGGGGGTGGTATTTCGCATTGAGTAGCGAATAATCCTTCCATGTCACTCGCCATTCTTCTAATAGCGCACATGCATTTTTGAGGTAATTTACCAATTGTTTTCGATTACATTACCTGTGCCGGTAGCCTCAATTTCAGCTGCAACATTATTGACTACCAGATTGCCACTGCCGACAAGAATAGACTGTGAAACGTGGTTGTTTATTACGCTTGAGTTTGACCCGACCACTAAACAGTCACTATTTTCACAGAACAGATTGTTGTCTTTAACCAAAGCGTGATCACCGACTTGAATAGACCCTCCTCGATCGATTTTGCAATCTTCAAGCATCGGGTCACAGAGGCTATGCGCAGTATTAACGCGGATTACTCTATGCTCTATACCGCTCAGCCGAACACCACCAATACCCGGGCATTCCGAATGACCAAAGATCAGCATATCTAACACACGAATGTCGTTACCCATACCGGCAATAGCCGAACCGTCGCAGCTGATTGTGTGAGAGATGTTGATACTCCCATTGTGAATCAGTACTCCACTGGCATTAATGTCCAGACCGGTTACAGGCACAGTACCAGACATGCGCAATCGGTAACCACGCATATCCACTATGACTTTGTCAGAGTTAATCCGAATAAAGGAGAATTGCTCATCGTTGTCTACCTCTAAGTCCCAGTTCCGATCCAGAGTGTATAGCCCAGGGGCATCGATAATGTATGGAATCGATTCCAGGTTCATAACTGTTTCAGCTGACGGACCAGTACTTACATCGATAGTAGCTGGTACCCCGGCAGAGTTTTCTTTTGAATCGAGAAGAAGCAGGATGTTACTCAGTGTGCTAGTTAGAAGCCCCCAATTTTCCTGATCGCCACTGGCCCAGCTTTGAACCACATTGGTTACATCAATCTCGATTATATTACCTGTATCTCCCACCCCAACCTGGAAGCTCGCCGATTCGCTAGTTTTAAATGAGGGACGTGTATTCCAACTTGTGTTGTCTTCATCCCATGGGGTTAGGATGGTATGCAGTGTCACTGAACCGCTATTTCTGACATCCCTGACAAATAGCTTCAGAGTGGCCCGTGCTACCGTTTGTCCGGAGATGCTGGAAGTATCGAATCGCAGTAAGCTGTATTTTGGCTGCCAATTGTGCGTATGCAGTGAATCCACTTCACCATAAATCGCGTTCGGAACACGGCCATTTATCCAAGTATCTTCGCTTAAAGTAAGGCTATGTTCTGCCCCCCAACTATGCTGGGAAACAAATACTCCAAGCAAGACAGCAATCAAACTTTCTCGCATGAAACCTAATATCTTCCGAATCGCACAATACTTTATCTTCACAACGAATACCCGGATTCCAACCAATTACTACGAGACGCTAGTACATTAAATTAATGCACTGAACATAAATTGATCGATATCATTTCTTAAGCGTTTCTGTAACTGTTGTTAGTGAACCCCTTTAACTGGACTCAGTCGGACGAATGCTGCTCACTGTTTGAAAACTATTGAATGCTCCTGAGTCGCATTTTGTCGAACCACGCGGCTTCTCGCCAGCCCACTCCGCCACGCATAAAAAAACCACCTGACGGTGGCTTTTGTATGCATGGCGGACCGGACGGGACTCGAACCCGCGACCTCCGGCGTGACAGGCCGGCATTCTAACCAGCTGAACTACCGGTCCATAGAATGTGCGTTCCCCCGGATTGTCGGGGGATGGTGGGTGATGACGGGATCGAACCGCCGACCCTCTGCTTGTAAGGCAGATGCTCTCCCAGCTGAGCTAATCACCCGATTTCCGAGAGCGCGAATTCTACCGTAACCAGTTGAGCTGTCAAACCTTTCTTTGTGGACATTTACTGAACGCGAGCAGTAGCGCCGATTTATGCAAATGCCTCGGGATGGAGCAACTTTTTCCGCCAGGCCGGTAAAAGTTTGGCACAATAGAGGAATGCCTGTGTTTAGCCGCCTTACCTGCCTGATTTTGCCGCTGTGCGTTTCTGTACCGACGGTGGCCGGGGTACTGGATATATATAAGCTGCCCGATGGCAGCACGAACTGGCAGTATCTGGCCAATACCGGGGCGGGCTTGCTGATTATCGGCCTGGGCTCTGGCATTCTGTTTCTGGCGATGAGCCGCCGTAAAATTCGCAGCTACGCCGATGCGCTGGCCAAGATTCGTGACGAACTTGAGCTACGTGTGGTGGAACGCACGGCCAAGCTGGAGGTGTCGAACCAAAAGCTGGGCGAGGAAGTAGACCACCACCGCCACACCACCGAGCGGCTGGCCTCTACCGAGGCCTACATCAAAAGCATTATTCAATCCATGCCCTACATGCTGATTGGGGTGGACAAAAGCGGCGTGATCACTCAGTGGAACCAGGCCGCGCAGCGCGTCTCAGGTGTGGATGCGGAGGGTGCCATGGGCCAGAGCCTGTGGGCGGTGTACCCACAAATTGCGATTGAGCAGGGCCACGTGGAGCGCGCGCTCAGCACGTCGGAACCCATTCATATCGAGCACGCCCAGCGCGGCCAATATTACTACGACATTACTGTGTACCCGCTGGTGGGTACCACCGACCCGGGTGTGGTGATTTTGGTGGACGACGTTACCCAGCGGGTGCTGGCCGAAAACACGCTGATCCAGAAAGACAAAATGGCCTCCATGGGCGAGCTGGCGGCCGGCATGGCACACGACATTAACAGCCCGCTCAGTGCCATTTTACAAGCGGTACAAACCGTACAGCGGCGGCTGTCGCCCGACCTGGAAGCGAATCATAAGCCGGCACAATCCACCGGCCTGGATCTGCAACGTCTGGCGGACTATGTAAAAGCACGGGAAATCAACGAGCTGTTGGACGGTGTACAGGAAGCCGGCGCCCGAACCTCGGACATTGTCAGCAATCTGCTGGAGTTTGCCCGCAGCAGCAGCCACGACAAGCAACAGGTCGACATTATCGACATTATTGAAAACACGCTGGAGCTGGCCCGGAATATTTTCTCGCTGCAGGGCGGGCTGCGCTTTCAGGACATTCGCATCGAGCGCAGCTACCCTGAAGACCTACCGGAAGTGAAATGTTACCCGGCAGAGATGCAGCAGGTGTTTCTGAACCTGTTCCGCAATGCCAACCACGCCCTGCAGCTCGTGGACAAACCGGACCACGTGCCGCGCCTGAAAATTCGTGTGTATGCCATGGACATTATGCTGCGCATTGAGGTGGAGGATAACGGCGTGGGCATGGAAGAGGACATTCAGCAGCACATTTTTGAGCCATTCTTCACCGACAAGGCGTTCAGCAAAGGCGAGGGCTCGGGGCTTGGCCTGTCGGTGTCGCACTTTATTATCACCGAACACCACGATGGGCACATTGCCGTGACCTCCACCCCTGGAGAAGGCAGCACATTCCATATTCAGATTCCCTGCGCCTGACGGCAGAGTTGCCACAGACTGACGACAAAATGCAGGAAAATCGGTAATTTCTCACAATCGGGTATTGCCTGTGCATAAGCGCTTATGGTAATGGGTTATGCACATCGTCATTTTAACGCCGCAAAAAATTCATATTACAGCGGTATTCACGCAATCATCTTCAACTAGCCCTTGTAAGTATTTGTTTTAATTGACATATTTCTAATATGAACAAAAAACAACCAATGTGCTGAAACCCCTATTTTTCGCGCACTTAGGGCTCTCAACAGCAAGTTATCCACGAAGTTATCCACAGAAACTGTGGAAAATGTGAAAATGCCGTGACAATTAGTGTTGCGAGACGGGCGGAAACGTAACAGATCGCTAAATATGGCGGTGCTGCATTGGAAAAGCCTTATCATAGCCATACTAAAACGTTGTCGCAGGAGGACAACGCATGGAACAGTATCAGGAAATTATTCAGATTATCGCCCTTTCAATGGGTGTGGCCTGGGCCAGCGGCCTGAATTTGTACGCCGCCATACTGACGTTGGGCTTCGCCGGCAGTACCGGCAACATTGAACTGCCGGTTCAGCTGGAAATACTGCAAGACCCGCTGGTGCTCACTGCCGCAGGCTTTATGTTCTGCGTGGAATTCTTTGCCGACAAGTTTCCTGGTGTAGACACCGGCTGGGACGCCCTGCACACATTCATTCGAATACCCGCCGGCGCTTTTCTGGCCGCTTCCGCCGTAGGTGAAACCAGCGCCGCCATGGAACTGGCCGCCGCCATTACCGGTGGCTCGTTGGCCGCGGGTACTCACATGGCCAAAGCCGGCACGCGTTTGATGATCAACACCTCACCCGAGCCGGTCTCCAACTGGACCGCCTCCTTCACCGAAGACCTCGCCGTGATTGGCGGCCTGTTACTGGCCCTTAACAACCCGCTGCTGTTCCTGGTTCTGCTGGTCATTTTCATCGCTTTGGTTATCTGGCTGCTGCCGAAGATCTGGCGTGGCATCAAAATGCTGTGGGCGAAAATTCAGGGCTGGCTGGGAAACAAACCGGATGCTGAGTTCACAGCCGAAGCCTCCGCAACAGCCAACCCGGCGCATGCACAACTGGAAAAACACTCGCCGTAGAGGCATGGATGCCGAAGACGAGTGTACAGGAACGTACTCGTAGCGTGTCTTGCGAGCTCGCAGTGCATCGTTCTTCGAGGCTGCGCTATTGGCACCACCTAAGGCAAAATAACAATCGGCGTGCCGTCTTCCACCATCTCCCAAATCTCATCCATCTCAGTATTGGTCACAGCAATGCAGCCGTCGGTCCAGTCCTTACCCGTGTACAGCCACGGAGCGTAATGGAATAAATTGGGAATGCCGTGAATCATTATGTTGCCGCCCGGGTCTTTGCCCAAGCGGCGGGCACGCGCTCTGTCGCGGGCATTCGGGTAGGACACATGAATGGAGCGGTAGAATTTGCTGTTTTCGTTGCGCCAGTCCAGCACGTAACGCCCTTCTGGAGTTCGCTGATCGCCCTCGTACAGCTTATGCCCCACCGGCTGTTTTCCCAGGGAAATCTGGTATTCCCGCAAGGTATGCCCGTCGTTTAATAACTTCAGGCTACGGTTGGATTTGTCGATCAATACCGCCGTGGCTTTTTGCACACGCTGCTCCGCAGGCTGCTGGCTTTGTGCGGTATTGCCCGCAATGCTGTTCCCCTGGGCCGCAACCGCGGCCTGGTTCGCCGCCCACACAGGCAGCGCCAGTAACAGCACAAAGCCCAGCAAGTAGCGAAGGTATTTGGTTTTACCTTGAAAAACACTCATAGCCGAATCAGCCTACTGCCTGCCTATTATTGTAATCACTTCTTTCAGGTTCCACCTGCCACCCAGGCCCGGCCACGACGGCCGGTGCACCCTATGGCTATGGTAAGCGCACTGTTGCGGTTTTTTAAGCGGCATTTTGCCGCTGGATCAGCGGCTGCTGTTTACCGCAGGGCCGGTATAATCACCCGCAACTGATTTTTGTTCGGGGAATACCATGCGCGCGTGTTCGTTTACTTTGAGTGCTTTGCTGGCCGGTATCACGGCCATAGTGGCTCTGCCTTCCCTGGCCGGCGAAGAAGGCTACATTTGTGAAATTAAACAGGTTCGGATTCTGGCCGACGACGGCACGATGATTGAAAACGAAACCACGTCGGAGCAGTTTGAAGAGCGTAATTTTTCGATTAACCGCCGCACCGGTGAAATGATCGGCATGCCGTTTACCACGTCGGCTTTCAAAACCGTGTCGGTATTAAACTTTGGCAGTGAGGATTCGTCCTACAAAGCCATGGCGCAATCGCAACTGGAAGGCCGTGCAGCCATGTACATATACGTGGCCGAGCATTTTGAAGACCGCGAAAAGCCGTTCTGGGGCACCGCCAACGGCACGCATATTTACAGTGGTATTTGCGAGTAATATGAGCCAAGGGCAATAATTGCGGCGCCCACAACAACAATACCGAGGCTAATCGAGTCGCGCAGCGCAAAGATGATCGGGTCTTCATGCATTTCACCGCGTGACACAATCAACCAGAAGCGGCTTACCCAGTAGAGCAACAGCGGGCAGATCAGCCAGAGTATTTCCGGAACCGCGTATACCTGGGTTACTTCTTCACTGTTTATAAACAGCGCCACAACCAGAACCGACATAAAACCGGCCGAGGTACCAGCGCTGTTTAACAGTTGCTGGTCTTCCGGAAGGTATCCGCGCCCCTGAATCACGTTCTTCTGCTCTTTATTGGCATTCACCAGTTCGGAAACCCGCTTTCCCATGACCAGGCTTAAAAAGAAAAACATCGAAAAAGCCAGCAACCAAAAAGACAGGTTGGCACCCACCGCCAATCCACCGCCAATAATCCGCAGCGTAAACAGCGCCGCCAACACACAAACATCAACCATCATAATTTTCTTCAGCACCAGCGTGTAGGCCAGGGTAATAACCGCGTATACACCCAGCACTTGAGTAAACACCCACGGTACAAATGGCAGCAGTAGCACGCTGGCTGCGAGCAAACCTCCGGCGGTCACCAGGGCCTGGCCCGGACTGAGTTTTCCAGCGGCAAGAGCACGGTGGCGCTTGGTCGAATTCTGCCGATCCGCATCCAGGTCCAACAAGTCATTGAGCAGATAGGTGGAAGAGGCAAACAGGCTTAAGCAGGCAAAGCAGGTGGCCACGGTTAACATGGCCTGCCAGTCAAGAATGCGATGGTCCAGTAGCAACGGAATAAACAGCAACAGGTTTTTGGTCCACTGATGCACCCTGGCCGCCCTGGTCAAGCGCCGGAAACTTAATCTCGGCCGAATAAATTCTTGGCTGACGTCAAACCTGTTTAGAGTTCGACGCCTGAAACGCCCTGGGGCGGCCACCAACCCCACTTTGTCCGCGGCCTCCCAAACCGGCCAGTCACGGCGGCTACTACCAATGTAAGAAAAGCCCTGCGGCCCGAACAGGTGTACCAATTTGTCACGCTTGTGCACCCCAACCAGATTGTTAGTGGCATCGCTCGCATACACTCCGCTGAAAAAGCCAAGGTGCTCAGCAATCGCATCCGCCAGGTAATGGTGGCTGCCGCTCAGCAAATAAATATCGCGCAATTGGCATTGCTCACGAAGATACGCCAAAAGCGGTTCATTATAAGGAAGCAGCTGCACGTTTATTGCCGCATGGCTGGCGACCTGCTGCTTAAAGAAGGTAACACCGCGCAGCCACCAGAGTAGCAAGCGCAGCAGATTGGCCGGGCTGCTTCGAATCAGAGAAAGGGCTGCTTCAAACAGTGAATTGCTGAGCAGTAGAGTGCCATCGAGGTTAACGCACAAGGGGTTGGCCTTGCTGGCTTTCGATGGCGCTGTTGTTATAAGTGTCGCAACATTATTGCCGTGTTGCATAGTGGCGCTGCCCGGTTAACCGACCGCACCATTATATGCCAGCGTCGTTAAATGGCCAGCTCTTACGCCCCGACACTCAAGGCCAGCGCCCCAACCAACACCGCAACGGCAATCGGCAGCGCCAACAGATAAATCTGCTTGGCGGTTTTGTCGTTCATTACAGTGTGGTAGTTCATGCGCTTTGGCTTCCTCTCTCGCTGGCTTCGGGTTTCGATGACCTGAGTGATTTACAGTTCGTCAATTTCTCGCGCCAGGTCGTAGCGCTTTGAGGTGACGTGCCGTTCCAGGTCCTGCAGGCGGCCTTCCAGGCCGGCCATCTTTTCCTTGAATCGTCGAATCAATATACGGCGGCTGTCCAGAGATGGTTCACTGTCATCCAGATCTGCGCGCTCGTACGCTTCGTCAAACTTGCGCTGGCGGCGCCGGCTGCGTTCCTCACGCTGTTCGATATCATCCAGTATGCTCTGTTCGCGTTCAGCCTGGTTTTCGCGGGCTTTCTTGCGGGTTGGCAAGGCAAAGATCGCGACAATGTACAGAATGACCACGAGCTGCGGCATAAACAGCCCGGCGGTTACCGTTAAGCCGCGGGCCATTAGCGGGGCGATGTCGTAATAGTCGGCAAAGCCTGCGCACACTCCGGCCAGGTAACCCTGGCTCGGTATGCGATACCATTGACCACCGCCGGGGCGAAAAGTTCGGTCATACCCCTCGTGGCGTGAATGGCGGTTCTTTCGGTGCTTGCAGTGTCGGGTACCCATTAATTACTCCTGTCGTTAGTCTGTCGCCAGTGCGCCTGACTGTCGTCCAATATTTGTTCCAGCGTGGCCACGCGTTGCTCCAATTGCTCGGCTTTGGCCAGCGTTTCTTCAAGTTCCTGCCACTCTTCCGCCGACAGCTCGCGGCTCTGGCGGCGTTTTTCGCGGTAGTGCAGGCGCAGCCACATGGGCATGACCACTGTCAAAAACAGGATCATTGGCACAAACATGATGGCGGCGAGTTTGGTTAATTCCATGATGCTCTCTGGTCAGGGTGCTTGTCGGCGTGTACTCAGGCATTGTCATCCGCAGCGGGCCTGGCCGGGGCGTCAGCCGCCGGCTTGCCGGTTTTCGCCTGTACACGGTCTTTCAGTGCCTGCAGCTCGTCGGCAATTTTGTCTTCGTTTTCCAGCTCGGCAAATTCATCATAAATCGATTTGTTGCCGAGGTCGAAGGCTTCCACCTCGCCTTCCA
>JAUIHW010000019.1 GCA_030431775.1 Gammaproteobacteria bacterium | reverse complement strand
TACCTGGTTACAGGCGCAGCGTACGGCCTTTGACCGCAATAGCCAGCGGGTACGTTTGCGAAGCGATGTGCTAAAAAACCGGGTTGATCTATATCTGGCCTTGGGCGGCGTATTTACGCACGCCGACCCTGACCAGTAGATGGCGGACCGCACGGCGTAAGTCTTCACCAATCAAGGTATTACAGGGCACAAGGAATAGCGTAATGGCGGTCGCAAACATAATGCCATAGCCCAGTGAAATAGCCATTGGGATCAAAAACAGCGACTGCGTGGATGTCGCAAACATCATCGGCAGAAGGCCAAAGAAAGTTGTCAGAGAGGTTAGCATGACCGCGCGAAACCGGGCTGTGCCAGCGTTCAGCACAGCTTCTTTTAACTCCATACCCTGACGTTTTGACTGGTTGATGAAATCAACCAGCACCAGCGAATCGTTAATGACCACCCCGGTCAGTGCCAGAAGGCCAAAGTAGCTCATTATCACCATGTTGTAGCCCATGATAAGGTGCCCGGCCACGGCGCCGATTAACGCAAACGGAATAATCGACATGACAACAATGGGTTGGGTGTAGGATTTGAGCGGTAAGGCCAGCAGGGTGTAAATCAGAAACAGCAGGGCAATAGTTCCCCATAACAGGCTGTCCGTTGTTTCCCGCTGCTCACGGGCCTCGCCTTCGAAGCTGTATTGAAGGCCTGGATAGTTGACCAATACCCCGTCCAGGTATTCCCGTACATCGGCCAGAAGAGCGGCAGCATTAGTTTTGCTCTTGTCGTAATCCGCAGTGACATTAACCACGCGGAAGCGGTCTACCCGACGAATTTGCGATGGCCCCCGCCCCGGTTGAATATCGGCTACCTGTGCGAGCGGTACCAGGTTGCCGGCCGGCGTTTTGATCAGTATTTCATTCAGTGTTTCGGTTGTGCTGCGTTCACTAAGCGGCAGGCGTACCAGTACTCGCACATCGTCGCGGCCACGCTGAATACGTTGTGCTTCAAAGCCTTTGAACGCTTCACTGATCTGCCGAAGAATGCTGCTGCGAGTAAGGCCAAGAACGTGGCCCTGGTCGGTCAGCTCTACTCGAAGTTCCTCTTTCCCGTCGGACAGCGAATCGGAAATTTCATAAACTGTGGGATAGCTGGCCAGCCGCTGCTTAACTTTGTCGGCAACTTCGCCCAGTGTCTCCAGCGAATTACCACTGAGCTGGATGTTAATCGGGTCGCCAAAGCGCATCAACTCCGCCCGGAAAGTCAGTGATTCGGCGCCGGGTATGTCGCCAATAAGCTGCCGCCATTCTTCACTGAGTTGCTGGCTGTTAACCGGCAGCGGGCGATTCTCGCGAGGTAGAGTCTCGATGGAAACCCGGCCAATATGGGGAGCCGCGCTGCGCCCGGCAGAGCCGGTGACCGACAGCATCGAGGCGATCGACGAGTTGCCGTCGTCATCCGTGTAGCGCGAGCGAATTTCTTCAGCGGCTCGGTAAATACGGTCAATATGGCGCTGGGTAACACTGATCGGTGTACCAGCTGGCATATTCAGGCTGGCAACAATGGTTTCTGAAGGAATACGCGGCATAAAGTTGAAGGGTATCCAGCCTTTCATCAACAGCGCCACGGTAATCATGAACAGCCCAAAAAAACCGGCAAGCACACTGTAGCGGTTATCAACTGCTTTGGCGAGTAATGGTCGGTAGTACTTGATGATGGCCCGCTCAAAGCCGTCGGCAAAGTTTTGTTGCCAGCGTTCAAAGCCTGATAGCCGCCCCTGGTCGCGCTTCATTCTGACATTTTTGAGATGCGCTGGCAGGACAAATTTGCTTTCGATCAGGGAGAAAAACAGGATGGCGGCAATGACTACCGGAATGGTGGACATAATGTCGGCCATATGTCCTTTCATTGTGGCCATTGGCAGGAACGCAGCAATGGTTGTAAGCACACCAAATGTGACCGGGATTGCAACCCGGTGAGTGCCGCGAATAGCGGCATCGGTTGGGTCGCCGCCCTGAGACATAGTGGTGTAAATACTCTCACCTGTCACAATAGCGTCGTCAACAACCAGGCCAATTACCAGTATAAAACCATACAGGCTCATCATATTAATGCTGATGTCCATCAGAGCTAACACCATGAATGAGCCGATAAATGAGATTGGAATGCCGATAAACACCCAGAAAGCCACCGCCGGGCGCAGGAACAGGGTCAGGAGTATGATCACAAGCAAACTGCCCTGCAGCAGATTGCTGACCATTGTGCCAAGACGCGACTTCAGTATCAGGGAGTCATCATCCTGAATACCCAGCTCAAGCCCGGCCGGAAGCTGAGCCCTTTTTTGCTCTACGTAGCGGCGTACGGCCTCGGCAATAATCAATGGGCTTTCATCGCCGGACCGCCAGGCTTTGACTAACAAACCAGGTTTGCCGTCAATTTCGGTGATAACACCGTCTTCCTCGAAACCGTCTTTGACTTCAGCAACGTCGCCGAGAGTAATAATTGAACCATCCGGGTTGGTTTTTACAACAATGCTCTCAAACTCATCCTTCCGATAGGCCTGGCCACGTGAACGGATCAGTACGTCGCCGCCTTCTGCACGGATGTTGCCGGCTGAGGTATCCAAAGAACTGTTGCGAATTTCATTGGCGATATCGCCCAGGGTAAGGTTGATATCGCGCAGTCGATCCTGAGAAATCTCGATGCTAATTTCATAGTTGCGGTGGTAGCGCATCTCCACCATGGATACCTCGGGCAGCCGTGACAGGTCGTCGCGCACGACTTCGCCAAACGCCCGGATTTCCTCCGGAGATGTGTTGCCGAACACAGTGACATCGATCACCGCAAAATTGCGCTGTGCCAGGCTGACGACGGGCTTTTCTGCTTCGACCGGAAAAGTGTTGATCGCATCTACCCGGGCCTTGACGTCGGCGAGTATGTCGCGGGTATCATAACCCTGCTCCACTTCCACATTGACGTTGGTCGAACCTTCCTGTGAGGAACTGACAATTTCACGAATGCCTTCGATGTCCTGAATGGCTTCTTCAATGCGCAGTGCAACCCCGCGCTCGATATCTTCCGGTGTGGCGCCGCGCAGCACCACGGAAATACTGATGTTGCGGGCCTCCGGCATGGGAAAGATTTCCAGAATCAGGCTGGATTTCATTGCCACCAGCCCACCGAGCAGAATGCTCAGCATCAGCAGGTTGGCAGCAACGCTGTTGCGGGTAAACCAGTCGATCACAGTGTTGCGTCCTCAACCCGCACCGGGGTTCCCGAGGTTATCTGGCCCAGCGGGGTTACCACCAAGCGTTGGCCCGCCTCAAGGCCGGCGGCCACTACCACCTCTTCGCTATTTTGCCAGGCGATATCAATGGTTTTGCGTTGCAGCCGATTGTCTTCAACCAGGTAGACAAAACTGTTTTGGTAGACGGCCGCATCCGGTATTACCAGTGCACCGTTCACAGTGCGCCCCTCGATCATGGCGGTAACATATTGGCCGATTTTGATGGTGGCCCCATCGTTACTGGCAGCGGCAAAGGGTTGGTCAATCTGCGCAACCACATGCAATTGGCGGGCTGTGGTATCGATTGCGCCTTCGGTGCGTACAACCTTGCCCAGCCAGCTCTGAGAGCTGATCAGATTGGAACGCAGGGTGACGTCGGGCAGTGAATCCTGGCTGTTGGCTGCGTCGGAATAGGTTTCCGGCAAGTCGATGTACACCAGGTCGCGGTTGCGAATCGGTAAACGAACTTCAACCACGTCGGTGGCGTATATTTCGGCAAGCTGGCTGTTCGGGCTGACCACCTGGCCTAGGTCGACAAATTTCTGCAATACCCGGCCGTCGAAGGGGGCCACCACACGAGTGCGTTCCAGCGCCAGGCGGGCTTTGTCCAGGTTGGCCTGTGCAGATACCAGTCGGGATTCCGCCGCCAGCAGCTGTGGCTTGCGAAGGACCAGTTCATTGGGTTCTTCATCACGGCTTAAACGCTTCCAGTCAATCGCGGCCTGTTGGGCGCGGGCCTTTTCCTCCTGCAGCGCCTGGCGGGCATCCATCAGGCTGGCCTCGGCAATTTTAACGTTTGCGCTGGCGTCCCGAGGGTCAATTTCCAGCAGTAAATCGCCTTTCTTGAAAAAACTGCCCTCGCGTAGCTCGGGTTCAAGCCGGGTGATTGCGCCGCTGACCTGGGCAACCAGCAGGCTCTGGGTGCGCGGCTGGACTGTGCCATAGCTCTGCACCTGCACAGGATAGTCTTGCGGTTGCAGCGTGACCGCCTCTACGGCCATTTGCGCGGTTTCCCGGTTGACTTCGCGTTTGGCTTCGGGGCGACCAGAGAAAAAAATGAGCGCGACCAGCAGCAATACCGCCAGAATCACCAGCGGCGGGACAAATTTTGGCACGCTAAATCGTTGCCCGTTTGCGGACATTAAGCAATCTCCAAAAACCGGATAGATGTCAGCTTACGCGAAGCAGAGCCGTTAAGCTCAGCTTGGCAGTGTAAAAAAGGTGTAAAGCTCAACGGTGAAAATTTTATCATGACGGCGACGCGGTACCCCAGCCTCTGTCAGTGCGGCCTGTAAGGCAAGATTATTGAGGCATTTACCCGTCTGTTCGTTGTTAGCAAAAGACTGTGAGAACCTTTATGTTCAGAGATTACTCAATTCGTGCCGGTGCGGTGCTGGCGTTTCTGGCTTTGCTGTTAACCGCCTGCGAGCCCCGCCAGCAGGTGGCCAACCCGCCCGCTGCTGAAAAAGAGCCGCAAACACTCAGCGAAAATGACCGGGCCGATGCCCTTTTTGCGCGCTTTTTTGAAGAGTGGGTGGAGCGCAGTCCAAGCTATCAGACGTACCTGGGCCGTAAGACCAATAACGACAAGTGGGACGACCTCAGTGAGGCCTTTGAAAGGGCAACCCATGAGCTGCACAAGCGCCAACTGGCCGAGTTGCACACCTTGGATGCTTCTCAGCTGGATGCCGACAGGGCGCTCAGCTATGAGCTCATGAAACAGGAATTGAGCGAGCGTATTGACGACTTTAAGTGGCGGCTGCACAACTATCCAGTGAACCAGATGCGCGGTGAACACAGTGCGGTGCCGTCATTACTGATTAACCAACACCGAATCAGCGATTTCAGCGATGCCATGGCGTACGTCGCCCGGGTCAATGCGCTGCCGGATTACTTCTCACAATTGATCGACAGTATTGAGCGGCGCAGCGACGCGGGAATTGTGCCGCCGAAATTCGTGTTCGCGCATGTAATCCGCGATAGCCGCAATATCATGCGTGGCAAGCCCTTTGACGCAGAAGGAGACGACAACCCACTGCTGGCAGACTTCAAGAGCAAGCTGGAGGCGCTGAGTGCTGAGCAGCTGGATACCGAAAAGCGGCAACAGCTGCTTGAGGCCATGGAAGCCGCGCTACTGAATTCGCTAAAGCCCGCTTACGAAGCGCTGATCGCGCACTTGCAAGAACAGGAGAAGTCGGCCACCACGGATGCCGGGGTATGGAAATGGCCTGAGGGCGCTGCGTTCTTCGAAGTGGCCCTGCAGCGCACGACCACCACTGAGTTGACTGCAGAAGACATTCATAAGCTGGGCCTCAGTGAGGTGGCACGTATTCATGATGAAATGCGGGCGATTAAGGAGTCGGTAGGATTTGCTGGCGATTTGCGTGCATTCATGGATTTTATGCGCTCAGACGAGCAGTTCTATTACCCGGCCACCGAGGAGGGCCGGGCGCGATACCTCAGTGAGGCGACTGCCCTGATCGACGCCATGCGCGATGAGTTGGACCGCATGTTTCTGACTCTCCCCAGGGCTAAATTGCGGGTTAAGGCGGTTGAGGCATTTCGCGAACAATCAGCCGGAAAGGCGTTTTACCAGCGACCATCAGAAGATGGCAGCCGTCCTGGTATTTACTACGCTAACCTCTACGACATGAAGTCCATGCCCACCTACCAGATGGCGGCGCTGGCCTATCATGAAGGGGTTCCTGGCCACCATATGCAGCTGGCGATCTCCCAGGAGCTGGAAGATGTACCGAAGTTCCGCAAGCTCGGAGGGTATACGGCCTATACCGAGGGCTGGGGTTTGTACTCGGAGTTGTTGCCGAAGGAGTTCGGTTTTTACCAGGATCCGTATTCCGACTTTGGTCGGCTGGCAATGGAATTATGGCGTGCCTGCCGTTTGGTCGTGGACACTGGCATTCACAGTAAAAAGTGGACCCGTGAGCAAGGCATACAGTACTACGTGGACAATACACCAAATGCCGAGTGGGACGCGATTAAAATGGTTGAACGGCACATCGTAATGCCGTCGCAGGCCACGGCCTATAAAGTAGGTATGTTGAAGATACTGGAACTGCGCGAAGCGGCCCGTGACAAGCTGGGTGAGAATTTTGATATTCGCGCCTACCACGACGAGGTGTTGAAGTACGGCCCCTTGCCGCTGAATGTGTTGCAGCGCCGTATTGAGCAGTGGGTCAGCGCTCAGTCAGACTCGGTCTGAGCGTACACTCTATCCATGCGCTGCAAATAGTCTTCCAGGCTGCTGGCGCCGCTTGGGGCAACCCCGGGTGCCAGCAGGGTGTTTGAGTAAGCAGGTCTGATTTCCAGGCCGTTGTCGTCAACAGCGGCACTGAATAAAAATGTCAGCGAGCTGATGCCGATACTGATCCCCAGCGCCCACATACCGGTGTGTTTGATGTTGGTCGCAAAGAAGAAATTGTAGTGCAGCAGATAGGCAAACAGCAAAGTGCCCGCGGCGTAAGTTACGATGTCTCGCCAAACCAGATTGTTGCTGACAAATTCTACATAGGCTTCCACAGGGCTTACCAGCAGGCCAAGCAGCGCCACCACGCTGGTGACCAGAAGCTGCTGGCTAAAATGGTGCTGATGGCGCAGCAGCCTGCCAACCACGGCCCATGCGCCGGCCCATAACAGCAGGACGGCCATGCCAGTCAACACAAATGTGCCGTGTGCTTTCCAGTCACCATCAGTATTGGACACCAGATAGTTGGAAACTCCGTCTAACAGAGCCGCTAAGACAAACAGAGCGGCCGGAATGGCGGCATTTCGTGACGCGCCGTGCAGCCAACTGCTGACCAACAGCTTACGGGTAGGTTCTACCGGTGTGTCATCGGCAAATACCTGGAGCTGCGTGCGCCCTACGGTAATTGTGTCTCCGGCCGAGACGGCAGCCGTTGCATCGGTCAGTGGTTCTCCGTTAATCAACGTGGGGTTACTGGCATCCAGCACATTCATGTGCCAGCCCAGCTGTTCATCGTCTGTGCCATAGCGATACAGGCGCAGCTGTTGCGGAGCAACATAGGGGTCGCTCAACACAATGTCGTTGCTGTAGGCCCGGCCAATGTACAGTTCACGGTCACGGGTTTTATAGATGTCGGCACTGCGTCCCTGCTTGAGGCCGACCTGAATGATCAGGGTTTCCATTCAACACTCCGCATGATTTTGGCGAACAGCGCATTGGCGCTATTGCGGCTAATCCCACTGGCTGCGGCTTTGATGATAGCGCCCTGGCGAGGTCGGTCTAATGACGCCATTAACAGCAGCGCGTCATACAAGCCTGTGTAGTCGCGGTACGCGCGAAAACAGCTGGATACTTTCCAGCGGCTGCCCGCGATATTTACCCGGTCGGTGATGCACTCATAATTGCCGGCATCGTCCTCGCTGCTGATGTTATGTAACACGGTATGCTCGAAGCGGCCCTGCAGTGCAGAGTAAAACTGCAGGCTGTTGAGCTCTCCGGCTTTCAGCCACTCGTGGTCATAGTCGAACTGGCCCGTGTAAAAACTGTCGTCTACGTAAATAACGTCATTGGATTGGCAGTGCTGATGAACGCTTTCATAGCGCAGATCGTCATCATCCAGTGTGTGGCCCCAACACTTCAGGCTGGCGCTTATCTCTTTGGGAACCATCAGTTCGCCAAAAGGCTGTTTCTCCCAGACTTTTTCAATCAGCTCACTGTAGAACGTCGCCTGGTCATTCATCAGGTCGGTGCGAATTTGCTGAGCAAAATTTTGGCTGCGCAACGTGGCTGAGACCTCAGCGCCATCATTTTTCTGGCTCTGCAGCAGGTTTTTCAAGTGCTGTACCGGCACCAGAAAACTAAGCTGTTCCCCACCTTTGGCCACATTAATGCCTAACAGTCGGCCACTGGCGTCCAGCGCAGGCCCGCCACTCATGCCTGAGTTCAACGAGCCGGAGAACAGTATTTTCTGATAGCGGGAATGTTCGACCAAACCATTATAGGTGCCGTCAATTATCGTCATGCCGAGATCTTGCGGGTTGCCCATGGAGAACATTGGGTCACCCTGCTTTGGTTTGTCACTGCGCAGCCGGAAGCCACGCTCAGTGCGGGTTTCTGTATTCAGCAAGGCCAAATCGTGAACAATATCGATGGCAACCACCTGGGCTGGGTAGATGTCTCCGTTGTGATCGAGAATTTCCAACCGAAAGGTTTCTGGTGAGTGCACCACCTGCGATACCACATGAAAATTGGTGCCGATCAGGGCGCTGTCCGCCAACGCAAAACCCGAGCCAATACTGGACTTATCACCGGAAGCCAGGTCAATGGTGCGAACCTGAAACACGGCTCTCTGGTAGCGATCAAACAGCTCGCTGGCCGTTTGGGACCATGTCGGCTGGCTGAACCCCCAGACTAGAATAACCCCCCAGATAAGCGGTGAATTGTATTTAAGTCTTTGATTTTTTAAGAAGTTATTCATTATTGTCAGTATAGACCATGCAGACCTGTTCAGGCTTCATTCAGAGCACTCCTCGTATAGTGTTATTCTGGCAATATTGCGGCTCTTTGAGCCCGGGGAAATTATGGCCTCAACACTAAGAATCGAGCCTCTGCCAATGCAGAGCAAGCTGCCGCTGCAGATGGCCTGTCTGTTTGGCGTCTTGTTGATGGGGCTGCAGTCAATGACGCTGAGGGCGGCCGACTGTGAAAGCCCGGTTACCGTGCATTCCGGTGATACGCTGAGCGAGATTGCGGCCCGTTGTGGAACAACTGTAGCGGCATTGTTAGTCAACAACCCTCAAATAGACGAATCCGGAGCCGTGCGCGTTGGGGAGCGGGTGTATTTGCCGCCGCCAGGGTCGGCCTTGTCAGCACAGGCGCTGGAACAATTGGTTGCACCGATTGCGCTACACCCTGATGTATTGCTGGCTGAAATGTTGCCGGCGTCTACCTATCCGTTGGCGATTGTGCAGGCAGCACGCTGGCGTGAAGATCATCCACACGCTGAAGCGGGAGAGCAACAGGACTGGCCTGATAGTGTTAAAGCGCTGACTCGTTATCCGGATGTGCTGGCGCAGATGGACGAAGACATTGCCTGGACCCAGCAGTTGGGCGATGCTTTTCTGTCGCAACCTGATGAGGTATTTGCGGCTATTCAGCGGCTGCGCCAGATTGCGGACGCCAATGGCCGGCTGCCGGACAACGACGTTCAGGACATCGTACGCGAGCCAGCCTCTACCAGCAGCGAAACCATAATTCGCATCGTACATGCCGATCCGTACTACGTGCATGTGCCGCGCTATGATTCACACTACATCTACGACAGTCATCACAGCCACTCTGTAGGGCTGCATTTCGGCGCAGGCCTGCTGCTGGGCGGTTGGTTGCACCACACTCTGGACTGGCACCATCGCCACCTGTTTTATCAGCCTTATCACGGTTCTTCCTATTACCGGTATTATCGCTACAAGCATTACCGGCCGTACTACAGTTATAACGCATATCGGGATGTGCGCAGTCCGTACCGTGGCAAGCGTTGGCGTCATCAACCCAAATACTATGACCGCTATCATCATAATCGTGGTCATTATCGCAACGCTCGGCGGCACACGCTGCAACGCTACTCGGCGCACCGGCCGGTTGAACGCCGCGATTTTCGCAGCACCCGCCAGCATGACCGTGATGGCAGCGTGCGCCACCAGGACCAGCGCACGGTCAGCGCGCTGTCTGGCCGCAATCCCTCTGGCGAGAGGCAGCAAAATCCAAGCAGCCGCCCTGACATGAATACCCGCGCCTGGAAAGGCTCCCGCAGCTCTGCCGTACAAAGCGGGCGAAGCATCCGGTCTGAGCGCTCGGCGACAGCCAGCAACGCCAATCAGTCAGCTAGCAGTCGCATGGCGCCCCAGCCGCGCCTGAAACGCTCGCCGTCCCACACGTCTACTCGCCGGCCAGTGCAGCGGAATCAGAACAGGGCGCTGCGGGGCGACCGCGGCGAGCCTGCCCGTCGGGTCAGCCAACCGGTGATTCGTAATGAACGGCCAGTGCAGCACCGCTCGTTCGACCGGCAGCAACCGGCTGTTCACCAAGCGAGCAATCGTTCAAACAGTCGCCAGCTACAAACTCAGCGCCGCGTGCCGCAAGCGGGTAACCGCTCCGGACGACAGCGCCGCGGGGCGGTCAATCAGCCGCGACGATTGCGTTGATGGCGCACAAAGGCATACCATAGGTGCTCTCCCGCTGCGGGAACAAGGGATGCGCCTATTACAGCTTCTTTTTTTGCTGGCAGTCAGCACGATTGTTCAGGCACAGGAAGCGGGTGAGCCGGTAACCATTTACCCGGCGCAACGGATTCTAACAATGGACCCTGAACGGCCTGTCGCCACGGCCATTGCACTGGCTGGCGAGCGCATTGTTGCAGTGGGTGATCTTCCGCTGGTGGTGGCGCAAACCGAGGCTTTGGACCAGACCATCGACGAACGATTCAGTGAGCAGGTGTTGCTGCCGGGCTTTATTTTGCCCAATGTGCATACCGCGTTTGCTGCACTGCTTGCAACCTCAGCCATTGTGTCAACTGAGCCGTGGCAGCTGGGTGACGCCAGCTGGTCAGCGGCGCGTTCTCATATTGAATACCTGTTTCAGCTCTCGGCGGCGCTGGCCCGCGATGCACGAGCGGAGCTGTTGTTTTCCTGGGGTTACCATGCAGAATTTCACGGCCAGATCAGCCGCGTTCAGCTGGACCTGATGAGTAACGAGTTACCGATGCTATTATGGCAACGATCGTCTCAATCGCTGATACTGAATACCCCGGCTCTGGAAGCTTCCGGTATTAACGAGGCAGCGCTTTCGGCACTGACAGGCGAGCTGCAAGCAGCTGTCTTGTTGGCGGAAGGGCGTATCGAGGAACAGGCCTTGGCCGATTTTGCTTTGCCAAAGTTGCTGCCACTGCTGCTTGCAGGTAATCGAATGCAGCGGGGCCTGCAGGCCCTGCGTGCTTATCTGCATTCGGGTGGAGTAACCGTGGTTGCTGAATCGCAAGTGATTGGTGATGATAACGCCGCAAAGCAGGTGGCGAGTTTCTGGGAAAATCCTAACATACCGATTAAGAAGTATTCGATGAATAAGAGCACTGGCGCTGCTGTGAGCCCGACCATGAGTGCGGCCAGACCTACACTTCCGTTGCGCCCATTGCAACAGGCCTGGTTGGCCATGACCCAGCCCGCTGAAGAGCAGCGCCTTAGTATTGAACAGGCGTTGCGTACTATGACTCTGGACGCAGCCAAAGCGCTGCAGCTGGATGACCGGATGGGGAGCCTGGCGGTAGGCAAGCTGGCCAACATTACCGTATTGGCGCAAGACCCTCTAACCGTAGAAACTGACCAACTGCCCGAGATACCCGTGTTGGGTACCGTGCTGCAGGGCCGCTTGCACCTCTTGCCTAATTAGCAGCGGCTGCCTTGCCAGCCATGCGCCCGAAGAAGGTGGCATCACCAACTGACATGCCGCTGCTGTAGCCTTGGCCGCGCCGGGGAATACCCGCCGTGGTACGCCCGGCCGCGTACAGGCCTGCAATTGCCTTGCCCTCCAGGTCCAATACTTCCCCGCTTGGTAGTGTGTCCAGACCGCCAAGAGTGAATACCGGAACAAATACCCCTCGTCCCGGTGTGCAGTCCAACGCGGCAAACGGTGCCGTGATGGGCTTCAGCCATTCGGCCGACTTGTTAAACGCAGGGTCTTTGCCTTCGGCAGCGAATCGGTTGTATTCCTGCACTGTGTCGACCAGACTGCCAGCGGGCAGGCCCAGTTCGCCTTCCAATTCTTCGATCGTGTCACCCGTGCCGGCCACTTCGGCCCCCAGGTAGCTGTTGGTCTGATAGTCCTGGAAGTCTTCAGCGCTGAACACCAGAAATATACGCTTGCTCTCCTGGGCCACACTGAAATAGCCAACCCGCCCGTGGTAGCAATCCTCGTTGATGTAGCGCCGGCCAAGGTCATTGACGAAAATGCCATAGGTCAGACTGGATGGCGGGTAATAGGGCAGGGTGATGAACCCTTCGTGCATATTGATGGCCGCCGCACCAACGCCCATGCCCATTAGAATGCCGGAGCCCGTGTCGCCAGGGTTGCCAATCGGCGAATTGCCTGCCAGCAGGAAGGGCGCGAAGCGTTTCACCATGGCCTCATTCATAATGAAACCGCCAGCGCAGAGCACCACACCCTTGCGAGCACGCACATACTTTTCCTCACGGTTCTGTCGAACGACCAGGCCGGCAACAGCCCCCTGATCATCAACAATCAGGCTCAGGGCCCGGGTTTCAAATTCGACCTGTACACCGTTCTTGTGCACATTCTCAGTCATGATTTTCATGAACAGAGGGCCGCCATTGTCGCCTTCTATATAGAGGTTATGGCCACGTGGGCAGGGTTTTGCCAATTCGCGAAAAGGCCAGGCTTTCTCACTGCCGGTGTACAACAGGCAGTCATCAGTCATGGACATGATTGCACGCTGCTTGTATTCCGTGTCCTTAAACTCAATTCCTTTCGACACCAGCCAGTTGAAATGATCCACGCTACCTTCTACATAGGCCCGGATCTTGGCCTCATCGGCTTGCGGGCCGGCAGCGGCCATGAGGTAATTGAACATGTCCTCAGAGCTGTCGTCGTAGCCGCAGGCTTTCTGCACCCGTGTGCCGCCATTACCGCCCATATAAATTTCTGCACTGCTGAGCGCGGTTGAGCCACCGCTGTCGCTGCTGGCCTCGAACAGTATGACCTCGGCGCCTGCGTCACTGGCCTCAATAGCGGCACAACTGCCCGCTCCTCCAAAGCCGACTATGGCGACATCTGTTTCAAAGTCCCAGTTGCTGACCTGGTTCATCTGGACGGGTTTGATGGGCGATGAGCTGTTTTCTGACACGATCGGGCTCCGGTAATCTGGTTGGGGCTAATAATAGGCCAGTGGACAAGCTCAAACACGTTTCGACTTTGTAGGAATTGCGCCTTAGCTTGGCGCCCGCTCTATAATGGCGTTCTATAACAACAGGACAGGCCAGGAAAAACCCAATGCTGGACGCCGATCAACTGCTGCAGCGAGCGCGCGAAGAAACGGGCCTTGAGGACTTGAATGGCGAGCAGCTATTCGAGGCCTTGCAGCGGCTGGTTGATGCGCTGAATCAGGAGGCTGAGCTGAATGCGATTGGCGCCTATCGGGCCGCGGTGTCCATTACCAAGGCGCTGAAGAACCGCCTCAAAATTGAATACTACTTCGCCCGCCACCCGGAAGTGCTGGAGCAGACAGTCGAGCGCCCCATTTTCATTGCCGGCTTACCGCGTACCGGTACTACCGCATTGCACCATATGATGAATGAAGACCCGGCGATACGAACTATTCGCCTGTGGGAAGCCGAAGATATGGTGCCGCCGGCTGAAACAGCCACCTATCTCAGTGACCCGCGTATTCAGGCGTCGCGCGAAGGTGTCAAAATGACCGAGCAGGTGATGCCGGGCTTTTTCAAAACTCATTTGCTGGATGCTGAGGCGCCAGACGAATGCCACCTGTTCTTCAACCAAACGCTGGTGTCGGTGGAATTCACCGCCAGTTACAATGTACCGTCTTACACCGAGTGGGTGTACCAGCAGGATTTTGTCCCGCTGTATGCCTACCATAAAAAGCAGATGCAGCTGCTGCAGAGTAAGAAACCCGGCCGCTGGGCGCTGAAGACCCCTCTGCACCAGTTGGGCTTGCGGGCAATTCTTGCTAACCACCCCGAAGCGGTTATCGTACAGACGCATCGTTCACCCATGAGCTTTGTACCATCCGGCTTCAGCTTCAATGAATTGATCCGCAAAGGTAACTCCGATCATGTGGACCGCAAGGCGGTCGGGCGAGACTGGATGCGAATGTTAGAACTGTACACCGGTGAATTTGAAGCGGCCAGGGCAGAGCTTGAGCCCAGCCACGCAGGGCAGTTCATCGATGTTTACCATGATGATTTTGTTGCCAACCCCTGGCCAAGTCTGGAAAAGATATACGCTGCCGCTGACGTCGAACTTACTGATCAGGGCCGTGCGGCCATGCAGGCGTGGCTGGCGCGCAACCCTAAAGGTAAGCACGGTCAGCATGAATATTGCCTGGAGGACTATGGAGTAACGGCTGAGCAGGTTGAAAACCTGTTCAGAACCTACAGCGAGCGTTACCAGCTTAGTTGATGCCCGCAATGGCGGAATATGCTTCGAAGATAGTCAGACTTTTGCTCGATTAACACTGAAATCCAAATAAAGGACGATAAACAATGAATGACAAATCTCCCGAACAACGCGTACTCGATGGCAGCAGTTGGGATGAGTTTTGTGACGCTTTGAAAGAAGCGGGCAAAATCATTCGCAGCGATAAAGCGCCTCAGGACGCTTTTAATCAGGCTGAGGGGTATCGCTACCTGACGCGTCTATTACGTGGTGGGCTGGAAAGCTTCCTGGAATTTGGTGACCCGGCCTATCCGGTCTTGCGCTCTGGTGCTCATGAAACTATTAAGCTTGGGGCCGACAACCCTGATAACCGCTATGAAAGCTGCTCGGTCAATCCGCAGTATGATTATCGCCTGTCTGGTAGCCGAGGCACCGTGGACTATCTGGGCTTTGGTGCCGTTATCAACAAGTACTCTTCCGGCGGCACCATGGAAACGACCGGTTACCTGGATTCCATGGACATGGAGATCAATGCCGATGGGCATTTCGAAA
Source organism: Gammaproteobacteria bacterium (assembly GCA_030431775.1). Taxonomy (GTDB): domain Bacteria; phylum Pseudomonadota; class Gammaproteobacteria; order Pseudomonadales; family JAUIET01; genus JAUIET01. The sequence continues at coordinate 53,986 of JAUIHW010000019.1, read as the reverse complement.
TCATCATCAGCCAGCGCGAGCACCCCGGCAACTGGCTACCGATGGGCCCGGAGACCAACTCTATTAATGTGCGCCAGACCTTTCAGGACCGCCTCAATGAGATTCCGGCCAAGCTTACCATCGAGCGAATCGGGGCCTCTGATGACCGGCCCAGTCCGCTGACGCCACAGAAGCTGGACTTTGCTCTGCAGCGAGCGGCGATGTTCGTCAATGGCTCTGCGCAACTGTTTGAAGATTGGGCGGAGAGCTTCCTGCCGCACCAGAATCAGCTGCCGCCGGCCGACCAGGCCTACTGCCAGTCAATTGGTGGTGATCCGAATATCTATTATTTCCATAGCGCCTGGAAATTAGCCGAAGACGAGGTGTTTGTCATTGATGCGCCGGACATACCAGAATGCCAAACCTGGAACTTCCAGCTGGATAACTGGTGGATGGAGTCGTTGGATTACCGCTACCATAAAATTCATGTCAATAAACACACGGCACACTACAACGACGACGGCAGTGTGCGCGTGGTGGTAGCGCACTCAGATCCCGGTCACCCGAACTGGATTGAAACCTGTGGTCATGATCAGGGCACGATGTGTTGGCGTTGGATCGGAGCCAAACGGCATCCGGATCTTGAGGCTCGGGTGATGAAGCTGAAGGACCTGGTTTAAACACCAGCGAGTGTTACATCGTGAATGCGGTTGAGCTGCTGCTGGTTTTCTTTCACCCTTTGCCAGATGGTGCGAGTGGGTAGCAATTGCATGGATTGGCCGCGGTGCTCGGCGGCAATGCGCGCCAGATGCCCGGCGTGAGCAAGTAAGATTCGGTAAGCCTCCAGCAGGCTATGGTTCGGGTCGAACATATGTGTGGGCAGCGACGCCACCCCATTAACCTCAATGATGACAAACTCACCGTCCAGAAAGGCGTCGCGGCAGGCGGCGCGGACATCCAGGCGCCCAAAGTTGAAGCCGGGTTGGCCCTCAGCCAGCTCGCCAATACGCCGATAGACAGCGTCGCTTGCCAGATGACTGTCGTTGGTGAACTTGCAGCCCATGGTGTGCGAGCCTACAAATGATAAGCGCACTGCCTGCCCCTTGGCGGGAACCACACTGGTATCCAGGTATTGCAGGAACAGGTCCCAATGCCGGGTAAAGCGCGGGTGGGCTTCAGCCAGCTCGCGAAGTGAGCGCTTACTATCGCCGACCACGCTTGGGAAATGCTTCTGGTTAATGCCGGTTATTCGGTGCTCGCCTTGAGAGCGAATGTAAAACACCCCGTATTCTTGGTCCAGATCGCAGTACTTCTGGAGAATATGGTCCTGTTGCAGTTGAGCGGCGATTGCTGGTAGCTCGGCATTATCGAATACCTTGCGCACACCTTTACCGACACAGCCCATGTCGGGCTTGATGATGGCCGGTGAACCGTGTGCCTGAATAAAAGCCTGTATCTGGAGGGCTTTTTCGTCCGCGGACTGAGTGCCCGTGAGCAGTTCGCTGGGCAAAAAATACTGCTGATCGAATGCCAGCTGCGTGGCCAGTTTGGAGCCTATGCCGATTTCACCATGGTCAAGCGCGTAATTGGCTTTTGCCAGGCTGCGTACCGACAGGCCGTGACGCAGACACAGCATCGCCAGCCAGGCGTAGTAAGGCGCTTCAAATACACGAGGGTGCCAGAATTCAAAGTGTTTCATCACTGCTGTAGGTGCAAGCCAATTACCGCGAATAAGCGTAAGAATGCGCTGATTGTGAACGGTGGTCAATGCGCGGAAGCTTGTTTGGTGTAGGCACTGTGGTAGTAATCACAGTCTGGTAAACAATTGTAAAAACGTTTCTATACTGGGGATAGTTACTTGCCGCCATCCACTCTGGGGGCAAATATTGAAAGGTTGTCGAAAGAATTCTCCCGAAGCTGGAATACTACTCCTATGCGTATACGACGTTTATTGCCCGCTGTGCTGTTGGGCGGTTTTTTAAACCCTGCTTTTGCGGTAGATACCACTACTGTTCTCAGCACGCAAAGCAACCCTGGTGAGCCATTCAATTATTCTGTTGGTGGCGATGACTACGAATTTGGTAGCGGCGCAGACCTGCTGCTCGATGGCGCCACATTGGCAAGTGGTTTGAGCGTGAACGTTTATCAGGAGTTTGCCGTTCGGGTACAGACTGTGGACAACCCCTTGGTCAGCGGTGAGCGTAGCAAGTTTTTTGCTCAGCTGGATAATCCGGGCAATACCCTGGTCTACCTTCCTTCCTACCCGGGGGTTGCCGGCCAGTTCAGCTACGAAAGTATTCTGTCTGGGCTGCACTTGAATCGCGGCATTCTGGATGTGTTCAAAAACAGTGGGGATGGCACGCAGTTTGCCGGTAATATCGAGCGCGTTGATTATGTCAGAGAAGAAGGGCTGGTGGTGCCGACCACTCCGGCGTTGCTTGAAGAAGGCGGCCACCTGCTGATTGAAAAGCAGGCCAATAACGGGGCGCAGTTTGCGGCCATCCTGAGCCTCGATATTAACGGCAACCCGCTAAGCTACGGGCCATTGGTGTCGGTCAGCAATGCCGATATGGCAGAAGCCCTGCCACAGCAGGATTACGGCTTTCTGGTGGAAGGCAGCGTGCTTACACCACCGGCACAGAGTTTCAGCGGGCAGTTACCGGAAAATATTGATACGTCATTGGAAGGCCCTGGTGGCGCCCTGGTCACCTGGGGCAGTGATCTGGGTCTGACGCCGGGGCAAATCTATTACGGTATTTCGCTGTTTCCTGACGATGTCAGCGATGCCAATGACCTGGTAGGCCTGAGTGATTTTCCGTTGGATACCACCGATGACGAAGGATTGCGGGCCGGAGGTGCCGATATTTATGCAGCCAGCGGTGCCGTGGTGGCCAGCGCGGCTGCGAGCGCTGAACTTGATGCGCTGAACGCACCAGATGCCGACGCAGACGGCCTGACTGACGACGAAGAAGCCGCGCTGGGTACAGACCCCTTGTCAGCCGACAGTGATAACGATGGTTTACTCGACTTTGACGAGTTAGGTGGCGATGCGCTGCGTGACCCGGGCGAAACCGATCCAATGGATGCGGACAGTGATGATGACGGAATCAATGATGGTGACGAGGTAAATGGCACTGGGCCGCTTGCCGGGTTTGCATCCACCGACCCGCTCGATGCCGACAGCGATGCTGACCTGATTGCTGATGGCGTGGAAGTTGGCGTTGGCACGCCCGGTGTCGCTGGCGGAATGTCAGCGGGCAGCATGCTGCCCTATGCCGGCAGCGACGCGTTTATTGGTGACGCTGATCCGCTTTCGCAAACTGACCCAAATAATCCTGATACCGATAGTGACGGTATTAGCGATGGTGCGGAGGACGCCAACCAGGATGGTGCGACACTCAATACTGTGGGCGACAGCAATAGTGCGGGCTCAGGCGAAACCGATCCCAATAATCCAGATACGGACGGTGACGGCTTGCGCGACGGTGATGAGCTCAACGCGCAAGGACCGCTCAGTTCGATTGGCAGCACGGATCCACTGGATACCGACACTGACGATGGTGGCGCCTTGGATGGGGCAGAAGTACTGGTGGATGGCACCGTACCGCTGGTTGGGAACGCGGCCGACGACGTGCTTGCCGTGGACACTGACAATGATGGGCTCAGCGATGATCTGGAGAGTGCTCTGGGTACGGACCCGGACAACCCGGATACGGATGGCGATGGCTTGAGTGACGCTGATGAGGCAGGCGTTGATGGTGTGGTAGGTTCGGGCGAAACCAATCCCTTGGACGCCGATACCGATGATGATGGCCTGGCGGATGGCCGGGAAGTGCTTGGTCCCGACGGCCGTTTGGGTGGCTCTGACGCGACAGACCCACTGAACGCTGATTCTGATTCGGACGGCCTCAATGACGGCACCGAGGCCGGTGTTACCGCGCCGGTAGCCGGCGGCACCAGCACGCCGAATGGCGTGGCATTCAGTGGCACCGATACCGGCTCGCCTGCCTATGTGCCCGACGCCGATCCAAGCACCACAACCGACCCGATTCTGGTCGATAGCGATGCTGACGGTATCAATGACGGCGCGGAAGACCTCAATGCCGATGGTGCCACAAGCAATACAATCGGTGGGACCGGCACGGCGGGCTCTGGTGAAACCGACCCGAATAACCCGGATACGGATGGCGATGGCCTCAATGACGGCGATGAGATCGGCGGGCTTGGCCCCCTGGCGACATTCGGCGCAACCGACCCGCTGGATACCGACAGCGATGATGGCGGCATTCAGGATGGCGAGGAAGCGTTGGCTGATGGATCCAATCCGGTCGCGGGCAATGGCGCGGATGACAGTGGTGTCGACAGCGATGCTGACGGAATCAGTGATGGAAGCGAGGCCTCACTGGGTACTGACCCCAATGACCCCGACAGCGACAATGATGGTCTGAGTGACGGCTTTGAGATCGGTTTTGACGGCCAGCAGGACTCAGGTGATACCTTTCCGCTGGACGCGGACTCGGATGACGACGGTCTGAGCGATGGCGCTGAAGTGCTGGGAGTCGATGGCCTGGTTAACAGCGGTGATGACAGCGACCCATTGAACGCAGACACTGATAACGACGGCCTGTCGGACGGGCTTGAGTTAGGAGTGGACTCGCCCATAGCCGCTGGAAATAGCGATCTGGCTGGCATTCCCTTCACCGCGACCGACCCGGCCTCGCCGAATTTTACCGCCGATCAGGACCCGGCCAGCACGACCAACCCGTTGCTGGCTGATACCGATGGTGACGGCCTGATTGATGGCGCCGAAGACGCCAATGGTGATGGCGCAACGGTCAATGTAGTGGGCGGAACCGGTACCGATGGTAATGGAGAGACTGACCCGAACAATGCCGACACCGACGGAGACGGCTTAAGCGATGGTGAGGAAGTGCTGGCAACCGGGCCCCTATCCGGTATAGGCGCGACCGACCCGTTGGACAGCGACACCGACGATGGTAGTGTCAACGATGGTGAGGAAGTGTTAGAGAATAGCACCGACCCGACCGTCGGTAATGGCGGTGATGATGTCATGCTGCCACCACCGCCGCCGGACAACGATGCCGACGGCATACCTGATGCGGTGGAGGGGAGTGACGACACGGATGGCGACGGGCTGATCAATTCTGAAGACCAGGACAGCGACAATGATGGTGCGAGCGACGCCGAAGAAGCAGGCGACAATCCGGCAATACCTGTGGATACCGATGGCGATGGCATCGCCGATTTCCTGGACGGCGACAGTGATAATGATGGCTTTAGCGATGCTCTGGAGAATGAGGATGGCGGTGACTTTGACAACGACGGCATAGCGGATCGTTTGCAGCCCGCCAGCGAAGGCGAATTGATTACGTCTGTTGACGGTGGCGGTGGCTCAACGGGAATGTTCGGACTGCTGGCGATGTTAGGTTTACTCGTAACGCGCGGTACGCGGCAGGTTGTGCCGGTGCTCGTACTGGGAGTGGCCACCTTAGCGGCGACTCAAGCGGGAGCGGCGACTGATTGTGGCACCGAATACGACCGGTATGCATTCCGCGACTGCTGGTATGCTGGCATTGGTTATGGCGGGTCACACCTCGACCCTGAACGAGAGTCCAATGGTTGGAGTACTGATGACAGTGAATCCGATGGTTGGGAAATACAGGCGGGGTGGCACTTCAAGCCGCGTTGGTTTGCCGAGTTTAAATACGCCGAGATCGGTGAAGCCGGGCTGGGCAATGCTGTTCCGGCTATTGACGCGGCCTACCCCGATGCCGCGATCAGTTACAAAGTGCCATCCTTAATGGCGGGCTATCTTCTGCGACAGCCGGAGCATTCCTTCAATGCGTATCTCAAAGCCGGGGCCTCGGCTATTTTCAATCGTGCTGAAGATGATGCCGATACCGTCAATTTCCGAGAGGTGACCACTGTGCAACTGGCCCTGGGCCTCGGGGTGCAGTATCGACAGCAACATTCGCCGTGGTTCTTCCGGCTCAATTTCGATAGCTACGATACAGACGCCTGGTATGCCTCGCTGTCCATCAACCGTTATTTTGGTGGTGAAGCACCGCAAAAACCCGGCCTGATCCCACCACCGGAGCGTGGCGTGGTTCCTCCGGACCCGCGTCCAGCGCCTATGCCTGTCCCAGCAGCGGCTCCAGCGCCGCTGCCCAGTGGGCCCTTGCCTGTCTTTCAGTGTGCTGACTTCGCTGGCGTGGTTGCCGGAGTCCAGTTTGCCAGTGCTTCGGATGAACTGTCGGCCCAAGCCCGCGAAATTTTGCGTCCTCTTGCAGACAGTCTGGCGGCTAAAGAGGAGGCGAGAGTTGAGATTCGAGCGCACACCGATGCCCAGGGTTCGACGTTCAGCAATGACTGGTTGTCAGAACGCCGGGCCAATGCAGTGCGCCGCTACTTCCTCGATCGTGGGGTACGGGCCGTGCAGTTGCGGGCCGTAGGTCTTGGCGAGTCACAACCGGTTGCCGACAATGCAAGCGCAGCAGGTCGGGCGCAAAATCGACGGGTAGAGTTGATACTGGCCAATCCGGAGATTTGCCGCTGAATCAGGAGACTAACAAAATCCAAAAGGTGCGTGCAGATAAAGCGATAGTAAGCGCTAGCACAAACATGCCGAGGGTATTTTGAACCGGACCGTTACGGTATTTGCCGAGACTTTCCCGTTGGTTCATTGCGACAAGCAAAAACAGCACAATCAAGGGTAGCAGCACGGCATTAATCAGCTGTGCAAACCAGATGATGCTGACGGGTTTGAAGCCACTCGCAGCTGTAATCGTACCGGCGATCAGGATCGTCAGCCAGACACTGCGGATTCGCCAGTCCGTTAACGAGGACTTCCATCCAAGGATGCCGCCAAGCGCGTACGCACCAGCCAGCGGTGCCGTGACCGCAGACGACAAACCCGCGGCAAACAGCCCCAAGCTTGTGAAAAGCAGAGCCCAGGAGCCAAACAGGGGCTGCAATTGAGTGCCAAGATCAGCCGCAGAATGAATCTCCACCTGCTGCTGGAAAAATGCGGCGGCGGCGGTGGAAACAATGGCGATTGAAATCAGGCCGCCAAGCCCCAGTGACAGCGCCAGGTCTCGACGGGCCGCGCCCAGCTCCTGAGGTTCATTCCAGTGGTCGCGCGCTGCCGCTGCGTGTAGAAACAGATTGTACGGTACGATGGTTGTACCGATCAGTGCGGCCACCGTCAGTGTGGCACCATCGGGCATGCCAGGCACTAGCAGCCCGGACAGAAAGCTGCCGATCTCAATATCGGCCATTAGAAACGTTGCCAAAAAGGCCAGGCTCATGGCCAGCACCAATAGCAACAATGCCCACTCAAGACCTTGCAGTGACCCTGTCCACAGCAGTATTAAGGCCGCCATTCCAATCAGGATGGGCCAGACTTTAGCGCCAAATGGAGCGCTGTCACCGACCAATGCCTGTAGGCCCAGGGACGCTCCGGAAATATTGCCGCCCTGGTAAGCGCTGTTGCCCACAACAATAGCGCCAACCACAGTAGCGATTACCAGCGCTCTGGGCAGTGGTGAGGTAAACTGCTTGCGCAAACTTTCACCAAGACCCCGCTGTGTGACTACGCCCAACCGCGCGCACATTTCCTGCAATATATAGGTGGCTACCACTGAAAACAGCAAGGCCCATAGCAACGCATGACCGAAGTTCGCCCCGGCCAGTGTGCAGGTCGTTAATGTGCCAGGGCCGATAAAGGCCGCCGTTACCATGATGCCTGGGCCTGAGCTGCGCATACAGAAGCCTGAGTTGTGGTCTGGTTAAACTATGATGCCGTAGGTGTTGTGCAACACGTCAATGATCTCTGCTTTTGGATTGTCAGAAATCGGCAATTTAGCGCCGATGATTTTCTCCGCCATGCCGACATATGTGTCCGAAACCTGTTGCATGATTTCCAGTGGTAACTCATGGCCCTCCGCCAGGGCTGTGCGTTCGGCCATGCGGGCCTTATTGGTTAGAATATCCGGGTCAGGAAAGTGGCTTAGCAATGCCTGGCGAAACGCCTCCTTGGAGTTTTCCACTACGTTGCCCTCGCGGTACTGTGCGCCATCCCAGATGCGCGATGAGTCGGGGGTGCCGACTTCATCCATGTAGATCAGCTTACGTTGGCCGTGTGCATCATGGATATAACCGAACTCAAATTTTGTATCGACAAAAATCTGGTCAATCGCTTGCAGTTGCTCGCTGATCAGTTGAAACCCATCGCGCAGCAAGTTTTCGTAGCGGTCAATATCCGCCGCGCAGTCGAAGTTGAAAGCGGCATAGTTCTGTTCAATGGTCATGCGACTGACATTGCTGTCGTCTTGTTCAGGCACACCGGGAATAGCGCGCAAAATACCTTTGGTAGATGGTGTGATTAACAGCTCAGGCAGCTTTTGGTTTTTCTCAAGATTATCGGGCAGTTCTATACCGCAGATGCTGCGTTCGCCCTGCTGATAGGCGCGCCACATAGAACCCGTTATATACTGACGGGCGATGGCCTCAATCATCACCGGCTGAGCCTTCTGTACCAGCCATACCAGAGGATGAGGCACCTCCAGAATGTGGCTGTCGTTCAGTCCGGCCTTGCGGAAACTGTCGAACCAATGGTTGGAAATGGCGTTCAGAGCTGCGCCTTTGCCCGGTACTCCAGCCATGCCGCCTTGCCCACGCCAGATGCATTCGAAGGCCGAAATCCGGTCGCTGATAACCATTACAGCCAGCTCGGCATCCGCTGCAACAGCATAACCGCGTTCCTCGATCAGCCGCCGACTGTCAGCCGCGGTCAGCCAGTACACTGAGCGCACCTTACCGTTGTGAACTGCCTGAGCAGTGCGAATCGGTAGATCGTGGTTAACAGAAAGAACGGTGTCTGCGAGGTTCATATTGGCTCGGAGCTCGGAAAGCCGCAGTTTAGCAAAAACCGTTTGCTGGTGTGGTAAGTAACTCAGCGGAGTATCAGGCAATTGTTGGAGTCGTGACCTGACTTTGACTGCGAGCGCCGAGCAAAACGTGGTAGGGTATTGTACGCAGAGGCACGTGTTTCACTGGAGATATGAGATGCACAATAACAAGGTTTTTTCATTGAGTCTTTGGCTGTTGATTCCGCTGCTGGCCGCTTGTGGTGCTGAGCAGAAACCAAGCGCGGATGCCCCGGATGTAGCTTTTGGTAACAAGTCGGAAGTAAGGGTTGCGCAAGTTGATGCCGCGCGCTTGCTGGGCGCTGACAGCGAACCACAGAACTGGATGAGCCACGGGCGCACGTATTCAGAGCAGCGTTACAGTCCATTGCAGCGAGTGTCCACCAACAATGTTGCTGATTTGGGCCTGGCCTGGGCATTTGATCTGGGTACCCAGCGGGGCGTTGAAGCAACACCAATTGTCGTGGACGGCACTATGTACACCACTTCCTCGTGGAGCATTGTGCATGCTCTGGACGCCAAGACTGGCGCGTTGTTATGGACTTATGATCCCCAGGTTGCGCGAGACAAGGCGGGCCACGCCTGTTGCGGCCCGGTGAATCGCGGAGTAGCGGTTTGGCAGGGTAAGGTGTTTGTCGGTGCCTTCGACGGTCGGCTGATCGCACTGGATGCGCGCAGTGGGGAAGTGTTGTGGGAGGTAATGACGGTCGACCCAAACCAGGCCTACACCATTACCGGCGCTCCGCGGGTGATAAACGGCAAGGTAATCATCGGTAATGGCGGCGCCGAGTTTGATGTTCGCGGTTATGTCTCGGCCTATAACGTAGAGGATGGAAGTCTGGCCTGGCGCTTTCATACCGTGCCTGGCAACCCGGCGGATGGTTTTGAGAATGATGCCATGCGCTTAGCGGCTGATACCTGGACAGGTGAATGGTGGAAGCTCGGCGGGGGCGGTACGGTTTGGGACTCGATGGCTTACGATCCACAATTGAACCTGTTATACATTGGAGTGGGTAATGGCGCACCCTGGAACCAGCAGATTCGTTCACCGGATGGTGGCGACAACCTGTTCCTGTCATCCATTGTGGCGCTGAACCCGGACAATGGCGAATACGTGTGGCATTACCAGACCACGCCGGGTGAGACCTGGGATTACACGGCAACCCAGCACATGATTCTGGCTGACATGGAAATTGACGGCAAGCCGCGTAAAGTCATCATGCAGGCACCCAAAAATGGCTTTTTCTATGTGCTGGATCGAGCGTCAGGTGAACTGTTGTCTGCCAATAACTACGTCAATGTGACTTGGGCAAGCCATGTGGATCTGGAAAGCGGCCGTCCGGTAGAAGATCCGGCAGCGCGATACAAAGAGCAGCCGGTACTGCAATTTCCGTCTTACCTCGGTGGCCATAACTGGCATCCCATGTCCTACAGTGCGCAAACCGGCCTGGTATATGTGCCAGTGAACGATATGCCAGCTGTTTACGGGCACGATGCCGGCTTTGAGCATCGCCCAGCGGGAACGAATATGGGCATCGATGGCATAGTTGGCAGTCTGCCCGATGACGAGTCTGAGCGGCGCGCTTTTGGCGCCTTGATCAAAGGCCGCTTGCTTGCCTGGGATCCTAAGAAGCAAAGCGCAGCCTGGAGTGTGGAGCAGGCCGGCCCGTGGAATGGTGGCGTACTGAGTACTGCAGGGGGCTTGGTATTCCAGGGCTCGGCCAGCGGAAAATTCATCGCCTATAACGCGGCGAGTGGTGAAAGCCTATGGGAATTTCCGGCGCAGACCGGCATTGTCGCCGCACCGATAAGCTATGAAGTTGACGGCGAACAATACATCAGTGTTAGTGTTGGCTGGGGTGGCGCTTTCGCGATGGTGTTTGGCGAGTATGTTCAGGCAGAGAGCTTGCCGAATGTAAGCCGCGTGTTGACCTTTAAACTGGGTGCAGGCAATCAGTTACCCCCTGTAGACTGGAAGCGGACGGTTGTGTTCAGCCCGCCTGAATTGACTGCGGACGAGCAAGAACTGGTGCAGGGTTTCCGCCTTTATCAGGACACTTGCATGGGTTGTCACGGTTTGAATGCGGTATCAGGCCTATTATTACCGGACCTTCGCGGCTCGGGCTTCTTGCACGATTCGGCAGCGTGGCGTGCCGTAGTCGTGGAAGGCCGATTAAAAGAACGCGGCATGCCGCAGATGGATTATCTGCTGAACGACTCTCAAGCTGAGTTGATTCGACAGTATGTGATTCAGCAGGCATGGCGGGGGAAGAAGCTGCAGGAACAGCGCGCCAATGACAGCTGACGGCGCCGCTAGTCGGTTAGTTGATTTGCGTCGCTCCGTGCGGCGCTACCATCGCGCCACAGATGCGGAGGCTCTTGAACGATTGCTGCCACTGGCGCAGCTTGAGCAACCAGCTGTAGATCGGGTCCAATCGCTCGCTCTGGCGCTGTCTGAAAGAGTACGGGCGTTAGCCGCTGGTGAGAGCGGTGTGCAGGCATTGCTGAACGAGTACGATCTGAACTCGGAAGAAGGTATTGTATTGATGTGCCTTGCTGAGGCGCTATTGCGCATACCGGATAATGAAACAGCCGACCAGCTGATCCAGGACAAAATTCTCAAAGGCGATTGGGCGGCCAACCTGGAGTCCGACGATTCTTTTTTTGTGCACGCCTCAGCATGGGGGTTGTTACTGACCGGAAAAGTGGTTGGTTTGAACCGTCCTGATGAGCGCGCCGGGCTTTTTGGTTTAGGGAAAGTGGTTGGTCGTCTGGGAGAGCCGGTTATTCGAGCCGCCATGCGGCAGGCCATGCGCATAATGGGTACCCAGTTTGTACTTGGGCAGAGCATTGAAAAAGCCTGCCAAAATGCACGCAACAATGAGCAGCGCGGTTATCGCTACAGTTACGATATGCTGGGTGAGGCCAGTCGTACCCAGGAAACCGCTGAAGCCTATTTGACTGCCTATCGACGAGCGATCGAACATATCGGCCATGTGTCGACGGGTCGGGATTGTATCGAAGGCCCGGGTATATCCATCAAGCTGTCGGCGCTGCACCCACGCTACGAGTACGCCAACTCCCAACGCGTGCATGCTGAAATGTATCCCCGTCTGAAAGAGCTGGTATTGCTTGCCCGACAATTTGATATCGGCGTTTCCATTGATGCTGAGGAAGCCGACAGGCTGGAGCTGTCCCTGGATTTGATCGAACGCCTGCTTCGAGATCCAGACCTCGGGAACTGGCAAGGGTTTGGTGTGGTTGTGCAGGCCTATCAAAAACGAGCGCTGGAAGTGCTGCGTTGGTTGCTGGAACTTGCCAGGGTTTGTCAGCAACGAATCATGATCCGATTGGTGAAAGGGGCTTATTGGGACGCGGAAATCAAACTGGCCCAAGTCGAGGGCTTGGCGGGCTACCCGGTGTTCACACGTAAGGCAAGTACCGATGCTTCCTACCGAGCCTGTGCTCGACTACTGCTTGAGAATCGCGATCTTGTATACCCTCAATTCGCTACCCATAACGCCAATACTGTGGCAGCCATTCTGGAAATGGCCGGTGAGCATGATGGCTTTGAGTTTCAACGCCTGCACGGTATGGGTGATGAGTTGTATGCCAGCCTGCGCGAGAAGGTGGCTGTTCCATGTCGCATCTACGCACCGGTAGGCGAGCACGAAGATCTGCTTGCCTACCTGGTCAGGCGTCTTCTGGAAAACGGCGCGAATACCTCGTTCGTCAACAAAATTCTGGATGATCGGGTGCCGCTCGAATCACTGGTGGCCGACCCGGTCAGCAAAGTACGAAGCTGGCAGGCAAAAGCGCATCCAGGAATACTACTGCCGGCCAATATATACGGTGAAAAGCGTCTGAACTCTTCAGGTATTGACCTGCAGGATGCGATCTGCCATGCGGAGTTGGAGTGCTCTGTGGCCAAATGGACGGAGCAGTTGGTACAGACAGCCGAACGTGCACAAGGAGAGCCGTCAGTGAATCCGGCTGATACCCGGCAGATCATCGCCCGGGTACCTTTTGCCACGCCTGCCGAACTGTTGGCCTGCCTCCATACGGCCGAACAGGCCTTTGCTGGCTGGTCGCTTAGTACGGCCAGTGAACGTGCCACCATCCTGCGCGCTTTCGCTGATAAGCTGCAGGCCCACGAGGCTGAACTGATTAGCTTATGTTGCAAGGAGGCGGGCAAGACCTTGCACGATGGTGTCGGTGAGGTGCGTGAAGCTATTGATTTCTGTCGTTACTATGCCTGCCAGGCCGAACAAATGCAGGCTGATGAACCGTCTCTCAAGCCGTTGGGGGTGGTCCTGTGTATCAGTCCGTGGAACTTTCCGCTGGCCATTTTTCTTGGCCAGCTTAGCGCGGCGCTGGCGGCAGGTAATACGGTGCTTGCCAAGCCCGCTGAACAAACCTGTCAGGTAGCTCTGCGCGCTGGCGAGTTGCTTAAAGCCAGTGGCCTTCCGGAAGGGGTGCTTCAGGTCGTGTGCGCCCGGGGCATTGACACCGGCGAACACCTGGTGGGTGATGAACGGATTCAAGCGGTGTTGTTTACCGGCTCAACCCGCACTGCCAGGTGGATTGCAGAGCGATTGGCGCAACGCCCTGGCCGACGAATCCCTCTGATCGCTGAAACCGGAGGCCAGAACTGCATGTTGGCCGACACGACAGCTCTTACTGAACAGTTGGTTGATGATGTAATAAGCTCGGCGTTCCGAAGCGCCGGTCAGCGGTGCTCGGCATTGCGGGTGTTGTACATTCAGGAAGAAGCGGCAGACAGCACAATCCGCATGCTTGCAGGGGCAATGGCGGAGCTGTCCATTGGCGACCCGGCGTGCTTGCAAACCGATGTCGGACCGCTCATTGATGAGCAGGCGAGACGGGCTCTTACAGAGCACCAAGCCTATCTTGACGGCCTGTGTGTTGGTGGTAAAGCCCGCCTGGTGTATGCCTGCTCACTGGGTAGTGATTGCAGCAATGGCACATTTTTCGCCCCAAGACTGTACGAAATTGACGACATCAGTCTGTTGAGAGGCGAGGTGTTTGGCCCAGTGTTACACGTTATACGCTATCGGGCCAGCGAGTTGTCGAATGTGCTGGAAGCGATCAACTCTACCGGCTTCGGCTTGACAGCAGGGGTACATTCTCGCATTGACCTGACCTGCAAGCGCTTTAGTGAGCAAATAAGAGCGGGCAATATATATGTTAACCGCAATACAATTGGTGCAATTGTGGGCGTGCAACCTTTCGGTGGTCGGGGCTTGTCGGGAACGGGGCCTAAAGCAGGCGGGCCATCCTACCTGTATCGCTTGTGTGCGGAGCCGATAGACAGTCCGGTTGAATCCTTGCCTGAGTTGTTTCCTGATTTAGCAACCATTGAGCCCACCGCATGCTCTCCGGCTTCAATGGAAGATCAAATACAAGGCTTGCACGCTACGGCGCAGCAATGGCGGGCGCTCACTTTGGAAACGCGCTGTGCCGCCCTTAAAAACACCTGCGAGCAATTACCGGAGAGCGGGCAATTACTGACAGAGATCAATGCTTTATATGAGCTTGCGCAGATGGAATACGCAGCCCAGCAACTTCTTGGGCCGACCGGTGAAAGCAATGTACTAAGTGTGGACCCGCGCGGTGTATTGTTGGCGTTGGGCCCATCCCAGTCTCCGCACAGCGTGCGGCAGATTTTTGCCAGCCTACTCGCCGGCAACGCGGTTCTGCGCTGCGTGCCAGCCGAGAGTGAGCCTGCTATTGCGGCCTCGGAGTTTCGCTTTAACCCGGATATCCCTTTCCAAAACGCGCGTTTAAACAGTGCAGCCGAGCTGCTGGATGTGCTGCTTAATCATTCTATTGACGGAGTGGTCAGCCACGCGGCGGACGCTGAACTCAGGGGGGTGGATCGAGCACTGCGCCAGCGCGAAGGTGAATTATTGCCGTTGGTCACCGAGACCCGAGGGCTGGCATTGTTGAAGCGTCTGGTATTGGAACGACATGTATCCACCGACACCACGGCATCAGGCGGTAACGCCAGCCTGTTGGCACTGGGGGAATTGGACTGAGCCGGCGCGTTACAGTCAGTCGTAAGAAAGGCTGGCAGTGGCAGGGCGGCTCAAATCCTACAAATGACATTGAGTAATCCGTATAATGCCTTACATTCATACTGCTGGAAGACCAGATATGACCTGGTTTATGAAGGCCGACACCCGCGAAGCGGTGTTGGCCGCACATCCGACACTGGCGCCTTTATGGGCTGACTTTGTCAATAGTTTCCAGGCGCTGCCACAGATACCCGCTGAGGTTCTTGCTTTGTGTGAGCAGAGGGTTGCACAACTGCACGGCAACGCCTGTGCTCGCCGGGGCGCTGCCCAGGTAACAGCCGACAAGCTAGAAGCACTGGCCTGCTGGCATGAAGATTCCCGCATTACATCGCCAGAGCGTGCCTGTCTCGAGTTTACTGAAGTTTATGTTATGGACGTGCATGCAATTAGTGACGAGCAGGCCAACGCTGTGAAGCAGTATTTTGGCGAACAGGGTCTGGTGGCACTTATACAGGCTCTGGGTTTGTTCAATGGCGAATGTCGCCTGGAGAAACTCTGGCAACTACCAGGAGCAAACAGTGACTGAACCGCGAGTGAATTATGTGCCACAACAGCCGACCGGTAATGTGGTTCGCGACTCGGCGCTTGGGCTGGTACCGGAGTCATTGGAGCCGTATCTTGTCCTTAACAAAGCGGTTTGGTCTTCCGGTCCGTTAAGCGCGGCAGAGCTGGAAATGATTCGGCTGCGTAACGCGCGTAAGGTTGGCTGCGTGTTCTGCAAGGCAGTTCGTTATGACGAAGCACTGAATGCGGGTTTAACGGAATCAAAAGTCGCACAGATCGATGATGATCACGCCGCCAGTGAGTTGAGCCAACGTGAAAAATTGCTGTTGCGCTTTGTCGACCATTATTTGGAAGATCCCGGGGCGTTGGACGCAGAGCTTGCCAGCACCCTTGCGGCCGAATTCAGTGCACAGGAGATTACTCACATGTCCATCGCTGTGGTGTTGTTTAACACTTTTTCGCGCTGTGCCGTCGCCCTTGGTGGAATGCCGGAAGAAGAACTGCCATTAATAAAAATGTCAGTGCCTGAGTGAGTGACCGTTCAGGTCATACTGTTTCCGTCAGTGAACAACAATCCATGATCCCGGAAGTCATTGGATCTGCAGATTTCCGGCGCTTGTTTATCCATGACATTCCTCTACTGGATGTCCGTGCGCCAGTTGAATTTCAGGCTGGTGCGTTTCCTCGCTCGGACAACCGACCACTGCTGGATGATGAGCAGCGGCAGGTAATCGGCAGCACGTATGCAGAGTATGGTCAGGACAAGGCCGTCGAGCGGGGGCTGGAAATGGCGACAGCTGATGTTCGTGCTCAAAGACTTGCTGCCTGGAATGAGTTTGTATCCGCCAATCCAGAAGGGGCGTTGTATTGCTTTCGCGGCGGCCTACGTTCCAAGATCAGCCAGCAGTGGTTGGCCGAGCAGGGTCTGGCCTACCCAAGGGTTGACGGCGGTTACAAAGCCCTGCGCCGCTTCCTGCTGGCTGAGCTGGAGCGGTTCTGCGCGAGCTCGCAGATACTGTTATTGGCAGGTGCTACAGCCTGCGGGAAGACAGATGTAATCCATGCCTGGTCCGCAAGCATTGATCTGGAAGGCCACGCCCGGCACCGCGGTAGCGCGTTTGGTACCTGCTTCACCGACCAACCGGCGCAGGTTAGCTTCGAAAACGCGCTAATTGCTGACTGCCTTAAGAAGGAAGCGCAAGGGTACAAAATATTGCTCGTTGAAGCGGAATCCCGATTGATTGGCCGCCTGCATGTGCCTTTGGTGCTGCAAGAGGCCATGCGACGGGCGCCCGTGATTGAACTGCATGCATCGCGCGAAGAACGCTTGCAGCGACTGCAGCGCGACTATATTGATTTTGCTATCGCGCATTTTAGCGCCGCAGATACGGAGCCGTGGCCTGCATTGAAGCAGTACATTACTAAGGCATTGTCTGGTATACAGCGGCGCCTTGGCGGAAAGAAGACCAGTGAGTTACTCGAGTTGCTGGATATCAGCATTGCACAGCTGAGAGACCAGCAATCCTCTCAGGGTTTCAGGCAGATGTTTGCCGAGCTGTTGGACCATTACTATGATCGCCAGTACGCCCATCAGCTGAGTCGTTATCCCAGGAAAATCGTACTTCGTGGCAATCAGTCTGAAGTATTGCAGTGGCTGGCCGAACAGGCCCAAGAGGATAGCCGTGCTAGAGCATGACCTGGTGCTGGTCGGTGGAGGTCATGCTCATGTATTGGCCATTCAGGCTTTGCGTATGCAAGCTATTGATTCTGTCAGGGTAACCCTGGTATCAGAGCAAGCACTCACGCCGTATTCCGGTATGTTGCCTGGCTTTGTCGCGGGCCATTACAGCAAATTGGACACGTTGATTGATTTGCCGGCGCTGTGTCGTGAGTGCGGCGTGCGATGGGTTTGCGCCGAGGTGATTGGTCTCGATCCACAAGCGCAGCGCATACACCTCAAAAGTGGTGCTGACCTGGCCTATGACCTTGTGTCGATCGACATCGGCTCAAAACCTGACAATCGTTTCCCAGGGGCTGAAGAATTTGCGACCGGCGTCAAACCCATTAGTCAGTTTCATGATCGTTGGGACATTTTACTCGGCCAGCTGGAGCGTAGTTCTAGGGACTGTAATATTGGTGTGGTGGGTGCTGGAGTGGGCGGCACAGAGCTGGCCCTGGCGTTAGCGTATCGACTAAGATCCGCACCGAACTGCCGTATTCATCTGCTGTTCCCCCACCAGAGTGTAATGCCTGGCCTGCCTGGGCGGGCGCAACGCATTGCCACTGCAGCCTTACAGGCCATGCAGGTAGAACTGCACCCGGGGTTTCGTTTGCTGGAGTGTCAAGCCACTGGCCTGCTGAGTACCACGGGTGACTTTATTGCGCTGGATCGCAGTTTTCTTTGCACCAGCGCCGCCGCTGCCGGTTGGCCACAGCACAGTGGCTTAGCCTGCGACGATGCAGGGTTTATTAGCGTTAATGAGTATCTGCAGAGCAGCTCGCACAATAATGTGTTTGCCGCAGGTGATATCGCGCACCTGCAGCATTCGCCTCGCCCTAAAGCGGGTGTCTATGCGGTTCGTCAGGCACCGTATCTGGTCGACAACTGGCGCCGCTATTTCTCAGGCAAAAGTCTGCGTAAAGCTGATTTACAGAACGATTTTCTGCGTCTCATCTCGCTGGGAGAACGCCGGGCCATCGCTATTCGCAATGGGCTGGTGCTGAAAGGAGACTGGATCTGGCGCTGGAAGGACGCCATCGATCGCAAGTTCATGCGGCAGTTTGCCGACAATGGCCCGATGATTACAGAGGCTGGGAATTCGGCGCTTATGCATTGCACTGGCTGTGGCAGCAAGCTTGGTCCGGAACTATTGGAGAGCAATCTGCGCGCACTGCAGCAGCCCTTGCCGGCTGAATTTGCTCATGGACTGGAGCGCAGCGAAGATGCAGTCAGTTGGTCGCCTGGTGAATCGCTAACGCTACTACAGAGTATTGATGGTTTGCGCAGTTTCATTGATGACCATTATCGCTTCGGTCGAATTGCGACCGAACACTCGCTGAATGATGTCTTTGCGATGGGCGCAGCGCCTGTCCATGCGCTGCTCTGGGCTAATCTGGCCTTTGCCCACCCGCGCCTTCAACAGCGGGACCATTTGCGCCTGATATGCGGCGTTCGCGATAGCCTGCATGCTGCTGGGGCAGTGCTGAGCGGCGGGCACAGTAGCGAAGGCCCGGAAGACCATATTGCTGTTGTAGCTAATGCGCTCAGCCAGGGCGAGTCGATGTGGCGCAAACAGGGAGCCCAAGCCGGTGATTGTCTGGTTGTAAACAAAGCCCTCGGTACGGGCGTGATTCTGGCGGCCAGCATGCAGGGTCGCCACTGTGGTTACGCCTTGCAGCAGGCCGTTGATCAAATGAACCGAAGTAACCGGTCTTTTTTTGAGCAGTTGCGACAACGTGAAACCCATGCGGTGACTGATATCAGTGGCTTTGGCCTGCTTGGCCACCTGCAGGAGATGTTGCCGAATGGCACGCTGCAGGTGAGCTTATTTGCTCACCAGATACCCTTGCTGCCCGAGGTGCTCTCCCTGGCACGGGCTGGAGTGGAGCCCAGCCTGCTGCCGGCATTGCGGCCACTACTGGAGCAATGTTGCTTCGCCGCTGATCTGGATGCAGCCTGGCAGACCATTTTGCTTGACCCACAAACCAGTGGTCCTCTGCTGGCCGCCGTTGCGCCCGATGTTGCTCGGTCTCTGGTGGCGGCTGACGAAAATGTAAAAATTATTGGCACAATCCAGGCTGCCACGGCGGAGGGTCCGGCGATACTGGTCTACACTGAGGAAGGAAAAGAATAAGAACACCTGCTGGCAGGATGCCTGAGCCCGGAATGGAAACCGCGATAGAAGACCCTATTCGTATATTTGTTGGCACTGATCGTAGCCAGCGTATCGGCGTGAAAGTTCTGGAATACAGCATTGCCAGACATACTCAGCGTCCCTTTGAAGTGATTTCTCTCGAAGATGTGCAACTGCCGGAGCCGGAAGACAAACGGCAG
This sequence comes from Gammaproteobacteria bacterium, assembly GCA_030431775.1. Classification (GTDB taxonomy): domain Bacteria; phylum Pseudomonadota; class Gammaproteobacteria; order Pseudomonadales; family JAUIET01; genus JAUIET01. The sequence continues at coordinate 34,403 of JAUIHW010000019.1, read as the reverse complement.
GTGCAGCGTACCGGTTTTTCGTTTGCCCGATTTGCGATTCCAAAGCTCGCGGGGTTTCGCGGCAAAGCGATTTATATGGACGCGGATATGCTGGTGTTTCGCGATATCGGCGAACTTTGGGATCTGCCGTTTAATGGCCGGAAAATGTTGATTCAGGAAGCGGTAGCAGAACCGGCTGATGCCAGTGCTGATGTGAACAGTGTTCGTTTGCGAAAAAAACAGTGCGCAGTGGCCTTGCTGGATTGCGGAGCGCTGGACTGGCACCCCGAGAAGATCATCGCCGGGCTGGACGGCGAGTACAACTACGAACAACTGATGTCTGAGCTCTGTATTCTTAACGACGAAGAGCTCGGCTATAGCATTCCCGCACAATGGAATAGCCTGGAGGTGTATAACAGCGATACCTGCAATCTGCACTTTACCGATATGCCTACCCAGCCCTGGGTCAGTACAAACAACCCGTTGGGATTTTTGTGGCTGGCGACACTGCGAGACATGCTCGATGAAGGGGTAATTGATGAACAATCACTGCTTGAAGAGGTTCGCCTCGGCTATGCCCGCCCTTCGTTGCTGACTGAGCTGGATGATTTACAACGTTATCCGGTACGCCGGTATGGCGCTGCCAACTGGGCGGCGCGATTACGCTACGCGCTGATTGATCGCCGAGCCGGCTACCAGAAACATCGGGCAGTTATTGCAGCCAATCTGGAGCGCAAACAGAAACAGCAGGAATACGTTGCGCACCGACAGGAAAATGCCTTGCGAGTACTGTTTGTTGCGAACTCCGCGAACCTGCCCACCCTGCAACTGGCCTTTATGCACCCGCTGAGACACGCTCGTGACACTGGTCACTTGCATTGTGAGGTGCTCTCGGAGGCGACTTTGCGCAAGTTTTCGCGTATCCGTTTGCTAAGACGCTGGTCATTGTCGACATTTATCGATAAAACCCTGCAGCGACTGCAACCGGATCTGGTGGTCATGTGCCGCTATACAGGCCCAATGGCTGAACACATCGTTGATCGAGCGAGAGAAAATGGCGCTCGAATTATCAGTTGTATCGATGACGATTTACTGGACGTACCGCCGGAAATTGGCGAGCAAAAGTACCGTTTCTATCAGGACACCAAGCGGAAAGCGCGTCTGCGCTACAGCTTTGATCACGCCGATGCCATTTACTCATCAACTGCAGCGTTGAGTGAGCGCTTGAGTGAATACGATGTTGCCGCACCAATTCATACCGCAAGCCTGTTTTGCCCGGGGCGCATATTGAATACAGCGGAGAGTACTGCGGGTTTTCGAATCGGTTACATGGGCTTTGGGCACGAACACGATTTACAGCTTGCCCTGCCAGGTCTGATTCACGTTCTGGACAGCGACTTCAGGGTGGAGCTTGAACTGTTCGGCACTATTGCTCGGCCTGCAGAATTGAGTCGCTTCGGTGATCGAGTGCGGTTATTGGCGCCTAATCGGGATTACGGCAGCTTTCTGCAACAGCTTGCCAGTCGACGTTGGTCCATAGGAATCTGTCCATTAGCAGACTTGGAGTTTAATGGCTACAAAACAAGTACGAAGTGGCTGGAGTACAGTTGTGTGGGCACGGCGGTTGTTGCCAGTGATCATCCGGTATACCGCGACGTGATAGGTACGGACTGCGGACTGCTGATCGAGCAGCCTGCCGACTGGCCGCATGCGTTGGAAAGCCTGCTGGGCGACGAGCAGAGACGCCGGCTGCTGGTGCGAAACGCGCAACAAAAAGTGCAGAATCAATACAGCGAGCATGCCTATCTGCACGAGTTTGAACGGTTTCTGGGTAAATTGGGTTTGCCGAAAAGTCTGGGGCTGAACAGTGAGTGCGGTCAGGACTCCGGAAACTGGGAAAATGTCGCGTGAATCCACGAAGGGCGAAAATTTCTACTACTCTTACAAAGCAAGAATAATTACTGATAAGCAGCCACCACCAAACCAAATTGACCGCCAAATAAACATGCAGCCAGCGACGAATAAGCTGGTAAAAACCCTGGCATAAAAGGACAAAAGTCAGGAGAGCGCAAAAGGAGTTGACATGCTAGACATACTGGATTGGGTTAAATCTTTCGACATCAATGAAAAACCCTGGCTGATGCTCGGCAAGGGGCCGTCTCTGGGCAAACTGGAAAACATCGGCATCGACGACTTTCAGGTTTGTACACTGAATCACGTAATCCGTGAAGTACCGGCAAAACTCGCCCATATCATCGACATTGATGTGGTATTTGACTGCGCCGACGACATTGATCGTAACGCCGACTACCTGGTAATGCCGTACCGACCCCACGAGAACAATACGGTATCAGCTAAAACTCTGGCAGAGTATGTTGCTGAAAACACCTTGTTACAAAAACTTGAAAACGAGGGTCGGCTGATTGCCTACAACCTGTCTTCTGCCAAAGAAAAAGTCCAGGAAAAATCGCCGGTGATTCAGGTCAAATTTTTTAGCGCAGAGGCGGCGCTGGATTTGTTGGCCACCTTGGGTGCTCGTACGGTGCGCTCGCTCGGAGTCGATGGCGGAACGGCTTACAGTGGGCGGTTTGAAGACCTGAATGATAAAACCCGTCTTAATAATGGCCACGAAACATTTGATATACAGTTCCGCGGTATCGCCCGGACGATCAGAGAAAAGAATATTACCTATGGCCCATTGCACAACCAGGTTCCCGTTAGAGTGTTTGTGGGCACCGATGCAGCTCAGATGGCGGGCGTTAAAGTGCTTGAGTACAGCATTAAGAAATACGCCAGTTTGTCGGTAGAAGTGGTGCCGATCGACGACCAGAAAATACCCGTGCCCAAAGACCCAAAACAACGTTCGCGTACGGGTTTTTCTTTCTCAAGATTGCATATTCCTGAGCTGTGTAATTACAGGGGCAAAGCAATATACATGGATGCCGACATGCTGGTATTCAAAGACATTGCCGAGCTATGGAACACCTCTTTCGACGGTGCTCATGTGTTGTATTCCGAGCTTGAAGGCAAGGACGGTAAGCGAATACCACAAAACAGCGTCATGTTGATGGATTGCAGTAAACTGGACTGGAATGTCGCTGACATTATTCAGGGATTCGACGAAGAGCGCTGGGATTATCACGACATTATGTACCACATGTGTATCGTTCCACCCTCCAAGAAGCGGGCCGGTTTGCCGTTTGAATGGAATTCACTTGAGCATTACGAGGCAGGGAAAACGCGCCTGATTCATTACACAGATATGCCCACTCAACCGTGGGTCTGTGGAGATAATAAGAACGGTGAGCTGTGGTACAAGGTGGCAAGAGAAGCTGTTGAGGACGGTTTTATTTCGCTCGACTGGTTGCGCGAGGAAATAGCACAGGGGCATGTATCGCCGTTGCTATTAAACTGGCTGGGGCTCGAGAAATCGACGCCTTCGGATCAGGCTGCTAACGATTGGGTGCCGCCTTACAAGCGTTTCAGCAAAATGAAAAACAGCGCCACCAAAGCTGCCTGAGGAACTGCTATAAATGATTGCATGGAAGCCAAAATCCGCTGACTCTACGATCGCCAGTGTACGTTACCGGTGCTTGATGCCGCTGTCTGCGCTGCAGGCGCGCCGCTATCCGGTAGAAATTTTTCGGGAAGATCGTGAACAGTACTATAGCTCAGTGATTTTCTCGAAGCTGTATGACCTTAAAAATATTGCCTTGGCAAGACGTTTAAAGCAGCGCGGTGCACAGGTGGTTTTGGATATCTGTGACAATCATTTTTATAATCCTCGGGCGCTGCCGGATTATCAGAAAGTTCGTAAGAACCTGCTGCAGATGCTGTGGCTGTGCGATCATGTGGTGTGCACCACAGAAGCACTGGCGAATGAAATTCAGCAAGAGGCACCCTTCATTCAGCGACCGACTGTGATCGGCGATGCAATAGAACACCTGCCGGTGAATGATGCGCTGCATAACAGCACCCCAGGCGCAGTCATGCAGCTTCTGTGGTTTGGCAGCCACGGTTCACCGAATGCCGACGGCGGCATGCTGGATATTTTAAACATTGCGACACCGCTCACCAGACTGGCAGAGCGTGTCCCGATTGAGCTGCACGTCGTCAGCAATAATCAGCAAAAGTATCGGGAACATATCGAACCGTTACCATTCCAAACCCGGTATTCAGAGTGGAGCTACGAGAGCTTTGATTCAGAACTTCGCCAGGCGACCGCAGTGCTGCTGCCAATTACTGAAAATGCCTTCTCTCGATGCAAGAGCAATAACCGCCTGGTCACCGCGCTGAATTATGGCAAGCCGGTGATCGCCGACGCCATACCCAGTTACTATGAATTCTCGGACTACGTTCGCTTTGGCGACTGGTCAGCCAATCTGGATGCATTGATTGACAGCCCTGCTCGAGAAAAAGAGCGGGCGCTGGCTGGCATGGAATACGTTAGCCGGCATTGGAACCTGGCGACCATTGCCGACCGGTGGATTGAGTTCATGGATGAAAACCTGAGAAAGAAAACCGCACCGACCGAAGCGGCCCTATAAAAGTCGCAAGGTCAAGGACGACCGATATGGAAGGCAAAAACCTGGTTGTAGTTTCATTCTACGACCGTCGACCCATCAGCAATCTTGAGCAGCTGCTGCAAAGCATGTGTGAATTCGATGCCGGAGCCGAGTATTCATTGGTGATTGTTGTTAACCGAACAACGGACGAAGCGCTCAAGTTTGATGCGGCCGGTTTGCAACCGGAAGTCCATTACCGACACAACATTGGTATGAATATCGGTGCCTGGGACTATGGATGGCGCCTGAGAAAAGACTTCGATCGAGTACTTTTCCTGCAGGATGATTGTTATATGGTTGCCAACAATTGGCTGGCGGCCGTAGAAAGCAAATTGGCGGATTCTCAGCTTGGCCTGCTGGGTGAAACATTCAATAACGGCTGGAACCTTAACTGGGATGCTCTGCGAATACGCTTACAGAATACACCGCTGCCGGAACATTTGATTGATGGTGAAGTGGCAAATCGAATTGATGTGTATCTGCACTGTCTGCAAAACTATGGTATCGACCCTGGCCAAAGCGGGCTTCATTTACGGAGTCTTTGTTTTGCAGCACGCATGGAAACGCTTTGCGCAATTGATGGTTTTCCAATCGGCCACAACTACGGTGAATGTATCGCAGCAGAGATAGGCATCAGCAAGAAAGTTGAGGCTCTGGGTCTCCGACTAGCGCTGATTGGCGACGAAGAATTCGCGTTTATTCGGCACTTGGAATGGAATCAGGATTATCCCGGAGGGCGTTTTACCAAGTTACCCGTGGTTGCCAAACAAATTGGGCGCCTGAAAAAGGAAAATCAACAACTCAGGGACAAATTGCAGCTTCAAAAGCGTGCGATCCACGATTTACAGGAGAAACTCGCGATGCCGCGTTGGCGCCAGATTGCTCAGCGATTCACCGGTAACAGTGCGGATAAGCGTCCATTGATTGATGAGGGAGTCGGTTGATGGCAGCACAGCACCTGTCTCTATTTATTGACTTTACTCGGCGCGATATCGAGTCACGCTACCGTAAGTCGCATCTTGGCCTGGTCTGGATGGTGTTAACACCCATACTGACGCTGGCGGTTTACGCGTTCGCCTTTTCAGTGATTCTTGGCGTTCACCGCATGGTTGGCGACGGTGACGGGCCACTACAGTATGTGATCATGTTGTTTTCCGGGCTAATCGTATTCTTCTTTGTATCCGAGGTTTTATCAGCATGCCCGGAAATGATTGCCAAGAAGGCTAATTTTGTTAAAAAGGTTGTTTTTCCACTACCGGTGCTGGTTGGGTCAAAAGTGCTTTCCTGCACAGTGACCTTCCTCGTGAACATAGTCATTCTGCTGGTGTTCATTGCGGCATTGAATGATTCGGTACCAGTGACCGCTTTCTACCTGCCACTGATCATTTTACCGAGTGTACTGATGATGCTGGGCATCGCCTTTACCTTGTCCGCAGTGAGTGTTTATCTGCCGGATATTGGCCAGATCATGACACCGATGCTGCGCATGCTGTTTTATTTAACGCCTATTGTGTATCCCTTGAGCGTTATCCCACAACAGTATCAAGCGTATTTCTGGTTAAACCCAATGACCAGCATGGTGGCGCATTTACGCACCGTTCTCCTGGAGGGTCAACCACCTGATTTGTTTGCATTGGCCTGGTTTTATCTGGCGGCTATTGGAATTGCTGTCATAGGCTATTGGGTGTTTAAGCGTTTAAGGAATGGGTTTGCCGATGTCGTATGAACCAGCCATTCAAGTGCAGGAAATCGCGAAACACTACCTGATGTATGAGTCGCCCGCACAACGAATGCGGGAGCTTTTGTTCGGCGTTCGCAGACATACCCGAGTCAGCGCGGTTCAGCCGACAAGCTTTACCATACATCACGGTGAGGTGGTGGGCATTCTGGGCCGCAATGGAGCGGGTAAGAGCACACTACTACAAATGATTGCCGGAACGCTGACACCCAGTCAGGGTTCAGTAGATATCAATGGCAAGATTACGGCCCTGCTTGAGCTGGGTAGTGGGTTCAACCCGGAATTCAGTGGCCGGGACAATGTTTATCTGCAAGGCTCAATACTTGGCTTAACTCGCAAACAGGTAACACAGCGACTGGATGACATCCTGGAGTTTGCCGATATTGGTCAATACATCGATCGACCTCTCAAAACCTACTCCAGTGGTATGCGAGTGCGACTTGCATTTTCAACCATAGTGTCACTTGACCCCGAAATAATTATTGTCGATGAGGCTTTATCGGTGGGTGATGCCGCCTTCCAAATGAAATGCCTGCGCCTGATAGACTCGCTGAAAAACCAGGGTAAAACCTTTCTTCTGGTCAGCCACAGCGTTCCCCAAATCGTATCGTTTTGTACGCGTGCTCTGGTTATGGATGCCGGTCGGGTAATCTTCGATGGCTGCCCCAAGGAGGCGGCGCACATCTACAAGGCTACTTTGTTCCCGTCTGAACAGAGTACCTTAGTGAGAGATACCGTTGAAGAAACTGATGCAAAGCTTCCCGTCGGAGGCGGAGGTCTCCCGGCTGTCAGCTCGGAAACTGAAGCAGACAAACCTAATGTCACTTGTGCTGCGCCGAGCAAGAGGAAGAAGCCGGCAAAGCAAACAGCTTTTGTAGCTGCAGACAGTGAATTTCGCTTCGGTAACGGAGATGCCAAGATCGAAAGCATAGAGATTATCGGCCGCAATGGGCAGCCCTCGAGAGTCTTTGTGTCAGGTGACACGGTGCGCCTGAGGCTAACCGTGCGCGCCCGCCGCACGGTCAATAAGCCGGTATTCGGATTTCGGGTTCGCAATCAGCGCGGTTGGGATGTGTATATCGCAAACACTCGCTCGCGAAAACTGCAGGTAAATGCCGTACCAGCCAATAAGATTCACTGCGTGGAGTTTGCACTTAGGCTGGCATTGGTCGGCGGTGAGTATTTTATTTCCTGTGGGCTTTCAGAAGAAAATGGTGCGGACATCACACCTCTCGATCGGCGCATGGATGTACTTCAGCTAAGTGTTGTGTCAACCGACAGCGCCACTGGCATTGCCAATCTCGAATCCAGGTTTGTTGATGCCGAAGAAGCGGAGCTGGCAGCATGCTGAGTAGTGAACAAGTACAAAGTGGTCTGCCAGGCTATAAATCACAACTGGAAGAATCCGCATTGCTGGGCAAAAGCCTGTTTGAGCACGTCTTCAGAGGTGGTGATTGCGCGGCCATGCATGCCGCACTGCTAACCCAGCGTCGCATACACTGCACTGATGATACCTTGCCACCAGTCACGCTGCTGATCGATATGCCTGAGGTGATTGACCGCAAAGTGGAGCAGAATCTACACAACACTCTGACGCTCTGGGCATTGCAATCCCACCCTGGCTCGTTGGTTCATGTGCTATGCCGACCAAGCCAGATAGGGCAGCTCGGTGATATTGTAAAAACCTTTCGCAGAGCGGGGAGTGAGTGGCTGCAGATTGGTCCGGCAGACTCCTGTGTTCCACCTGGAGATGCCTACATCATTATTGCTCAGCCGGGTGAGCTGCATCATCCGGGGCTGGCCCATCGCGTAGCCTGTACAGCTAAGCAGGCTGGTGCGGACATCATTACCTGGAATACTCAGGTTATCAATGATGAGGGTAACAACGTATTGCTGTTTCTCCGCAAACCGCAGCTGCAGCCGACGACCTTGGCTTCTTACGATTATATACAGCGAAGTGCGGCCTATCGAAACAGCATGTCCGGGTTCTCTTGGGCTGGCATTTTCGAAAGCTCGCAACGCGTGCGGTATCTGCTCGAGAAGGCGAAGTGCGAAAGCACCAGTTTTCATGCCTTAGCGGAGTTCCTGCAGCTGGTGCCGCAATCTCTGCATCAGTACCCAGGACCGCCCGTGGCTTGTCGGCAACCCTCAGTGGAAACGGAATTTTCGATTAGCGTAATCATACCTTTCCGAGACAAACCTGAGCTTACCTTGAGGTGTTTGCAAAGCTTGCTGAACCAGGAACTGAATGGACACCTGGAAGTACTGCTGATCAATAATCAATCCACTGCGGATAGTATTGATACTTTGAATAAGGGCTTGAGAACATTGTTCAGCAGTAACGATGATAACCTGGTTTGTCGGATACTGGATTATGACAAGCCTTTTAACCACAGCGCACAGTGCAACTTGGGAGCGCAGAGCGCCAGTGGAGAGGTGCTGGTGTTTTTGAATAATGATGCCTGCTTCATTGGCACAACTGCACTTCAGGAGATGGCTGCGCAGGCGGTACAACTTAATGTGGGTACTGTGGGCTGTCGCATTGAATCGACTTCAGGTGATTTGGTTTGTGCAGGCATCCGCGCCCGGGTTGTGGTGGGCACCGAGTATAACTCCCTGGTCGAAGAGTCCAGAGAGCAGCTACTTAGCCACCATCGACGGGAGGTTTTTGCCAATACATTTGCTGTCGCGGCATTATCGAAGAAGAATTACCAGAAGGTTGGTCCGCTCAACAGTATTGAGTTCCCTAACGGATACAATGATGTTGAATACAATCTACGAGTACGCAGGGCAGGGCTGAGAAACATTTATCTAGGCCACCTGACCGTACTGCATGAGCCAGGCACCAGTCGTGGAAAGTGCGATGAACTGGCAGAGAAAATTCTATTGCGGCAACGATTTCCCGAAGTACTGTGCGACGCCATGTTTCAACTGGAAGAAGATGATCATTTTCGGGCGCGCGCCAATAAAGTTCTTGGTTCGAAAGCGCTGCAAGGCCGGCGCGTGCAGGTAGCCTGAGATGGCCTCTCAACTGGTTGTTCTTGGTATGCATCGTAGTGGCACCAGTTTGGCGGCACGCGTAGTGGCGCATCTGGGTTGTCACATAGGCACTGATAGTGAGCTCATACCCAGCAATTCAGCCAATCCGCAAGGCTACTATGAGCGGGAGGACGTCATTGAGTTGAATAAGGCGCTTCTGCAGGAGCAGGGAGCTGACTGGATTGCGCCGCAGAGTTACGCAAGCGACTCTGTGTCTAAGAAGCTTGATAGAGCCTTCTCAAGAAAGGCGGGTAAGGTGATAAGGCAACTGGCAGAGTCTTCGCCGTTTGCGATCAAGGATCCACGCCTGGTTATCACTCTGAATAATTGGAAAAAGGTTTTATCTGATCCAGTTTATCTGTTATGTGTCAGGCACCCGGTTGAAGTGGCGCAGTCGTTGTTGCGCCGCAATGGCATTCCTCTGCCTGTTGGCTTGGCATTGTGGCATTGGTATAACTGCCAGATGCTTGAGCAAACCCGGGGAGAGGCGCGCCTTGTTGTGCATTTCAATCGGCTGATGGAAAGTCCGCAAGATGAGCTATTGCGTCTGAGGCGGGGCCTTACCCGGCGAGGAATCAAGCTCAGTAATGACCTGAGTGGTGCCAGGGAGCTCATTTCAGCGGAGCTTTACACGCAGCGACTGTGTTCCGAAGCATTGGGTTGCCTGAGTGCGGAGCAGCAAGTGTTGTATGAGTACCTGTCAGCCCGATCACTGGGTACCCGAAGTTTCTCCAAGGCGAACGTTGAGCAGCTGCTTAATGTGCATGAGCAAGGGAGGAGGTTAAGCGCCAAATATGAAGCTCTGATTGAGGCCAGTAGCGAGCAACGCAGGCAATTTGAGAATGGCCGTGACAAGCTGCAGGAGCAGTTGGAAGAGTACAGGAAACGTCTGGAGGCGGCCGCTGAAAAGTTCACCACTGCGCAGGACCGCACCGAGCGATACCAAAAACAGTATGAGTCCTGTCTCCAGGAACTGGAGACGACTCGTGGCAAGCTGGCTGCAATGCAACAAAGCCTGGCAAATTCCTTACAGCGCCAGGAAAGCCTGCAAGATGCGGTGACCAAGAAAAATGCAGCAGAACAACGAAACCAGCAGCTTCAGGCCCGCATTGAATATCAGCTGGAAGAAGTGGAGTCACTCCGATCAAAGCTGGCTGTAGTGAATGGAAAACTGCATCACTCAACGGAGCAGGAAGGAACGCTCCGTGAGCAGGTAGATCATTTAAGGCAACGTCAACAGGCTTACAGTGATAGAGAAAGCAGAAGCCTGCAGCGTGAGCAGGCGCTAAGGGCGCAGGTGCAAGAATTAAAACAGCGCCTACTGACCTACAGCGATGAAAAGGCCAGTAGCTTACAACGCGAGCAGACACTGCGGGAGCAGTCCGAGAAGCTTGCTAAGGACTTAACCGCGTTACGCGAAAAAATTGATGGTTTGCAGGAAGCCAGGCTCTCTGACAAGCGTCGTGAAGAAAGCCTGAGAAAGCGTTCTGCGCAGTCGCGGGCAAAAGCCGAAGGCTTGCTCGTGGACAAGCAGGCACTTAAGCAGACGATTGCTGAACAGACGGCAAGTATGGATAAGCTGCGCAGCGAAAAACAGGCAGTCCTTAAGGAAAAGAACGAACTAAAATATAAGCTTGAAGAGCAGTCAGAAAAACTCAAACAGAAACAGCAGGAGCAGCGCGGACAGGCTGAGGCCTTGCAGGCTGCCAAGGCAAGTATTGCCAGACAAGCAGCCTTAATTAGCAAGATACGCGCGCAACGGCTCGAAGTTGAACAGTCCCTGAAAAGTGTTGGAGAAAAGCGGGCTGGCATGATTGCCGATCTGCAGGCCAGGCTGGGCGCTGAACAGCAATGCCGCGCACAACTCAAAGCATCGAAACAGGCGCTGTCCCAAACAATAGATCAACAGAGAGACAAGCTCAGTGCTGAGCGTGCCAAAGTCGGCGGGCTGCGTCAGTCGCTCGCCCGGGCGGAGGCGCGCATTGAGCGTCAGCAGCAGCTAATTGAGAAATTGCGCACCAAAGTCATTAAACCGGTGAAGCCGATAAAGCAGGCAGCAACAAAGGCGGCTAATTCAACTGATTTTCAGGAAACCGACCATAGCCGTCAGGGAGCCATAAAATGATACCTCTTTTACTGATTACCCCTGGCCGCAGTGGTGGTTCGATAGTCACCAAGACGCTGGCGAGCCATTCGCAGGTATTCGTGTGTGGCGCCTGGCCATTCGAGCAACGCCCGGCTGCTTATCTGATGCAGGCCTATCTTGGTCTGAGCATTGGAACCCCAGGCGAGGATGCGCCTGAGAATTACGCTATCAATCGCCTTTACAAGAATGGACGCTCACCGTTTTCATTGAACCAGGGTGAAGGACCGGTCGAGTCGATATACAAAGCATGCGTGGTTGACCCGCTAACGGCAGGTCTGGTTGACATGGTGCGGGATTTCTATCATCAGGCCGCCACCGAGTTGGGTCAGCCAGACAGCCGATACTTTATCGAGAAAGTGGGCATCGGAGAAGCGGACACGTTCCGCGGCCTGTTCGAAACGGTCAAACCGGTCTTTTTGATTCGCGACCCGCGTGATGCGGTAGTCTCAATGAGCCGCTGGACTCATAAAGTAAAGCAACAATACGATCAGGGCACACCCCGCAGCATTATCGACCTGGCAACCGGTGATTTTGGGCGCAGTTATCAAAAGATATTTGCCGAGATCAAACGCTATCAGAGGGCAGGTATCGAGCACCATGTGCTGAGGTATGAAGCGCTGATGCAGAATTTGCCTGAGGCCCTGGCAGCCGTGTTGCGCTATCTTGAGCTGGACTGCAGTCAACTAAACACCTTGCAGGCGGTATTTTCGCACCGCGAAAGTCATCATGTTACCAGCAGCAATGCGCAGGCCTCACTTGGGCAATGGGACTGCGGGCTGGCTACGCAGGACCGCGACTTTTTGTTGGAGCATTTCGCCGAGCTGGCTGGGCAGATGGGCTATGACTGTCCGCTCGCGGAAGTGAGCTAGGGCCACCCCGCGATGACCGCCGACTCGCCAAAAATGTGACGTCCGTCAGATAGTCGACACAAACTGGTTGGCTTTTTGACGACAAACTAGCCAAACCGACACTTTTTCCTACTCTTGTATATGAGCAGCCGGAGTTTTTCCGTGCGGCTTGGTGCGCCTGTGTAAGCTTGGTAGTAGAAAAAGATGGTTCAAAAAGCAGCAAGTATTCATGTCAGTCTGGCAAAGCCGGGAGCGGTTGAAGCCGTCGTTGCCGGGCCCAAAGCGACGATCAAGATCAGCGATGTTACGTTCAAAGAAGCCAAGATCGATATCGTTGACTCTGACATTATTATTACCAATGCCGCCAATGATGCTCAGGTAGTTTTTAATAGCCTGGCCCTGCTGCTGTTTGAAGAGGAATTAGCACCGGAATTCTATTTCGACGATGAAGAAGTAGAGACGCACATTCTATTGTCCAAAATCGGTGAGGTCGGCAACCTCAGTGTTGAGGATTTTATCGCCATTTCCAGCATCTTGCGCGCTGAATTCGAATCCATGATTGAGGCTCAGGCGGCCGAGCAGGAAAAGCAACAGCAAGAACAGCAGGAAGAACAGGAAGAACAGCAGGAACAGACTCAGCAAGTCATGGCCATGATGCAGCAGGCCATGCAGCAGATGCAGCAACAGCAGTCGCAAAGCCAGTCGGAAAACCAGTTTGAATTCGAAGAGGAAGGCAACCAGACCAGCCGTTCCATAGATGAAGAAGGGGTGGCTATTGAAGAGGCCGAGTCAACGGCGTCGGATACCAGCAGTGCCATCAGCTTCTCCACCAGCGAAGCACCGCCCGAGCCCGAGGATATAGCCTTATTCGACCTGAATCTGTTGCAGCTGGCCAGTTCTGAAACAACGACCACTGTGAGTGGCGAAGAAGTCCGCCTGATCCAGGGCGGTGGTGGCTCAGAAGCCTCGGCTTTCGACCCATCCAATGAATCGCAGTTTTCAACCGAGGTGCTGAACTTCTCCACGGCCACTGAAGACCTGATTGTGGAAGCAGACCATAGCGGGTTTTTTGGTGAGACCCTGATGTCTCGGGTGATCGAAATATCACCAAAATTCCCGGTGGGTTTTGAAATTGACAAGATCGAGTTGTCCGGCCTGCCCGACAACTTCGTGATAGAAGGCGGTCAAAAAACCGGCAATACCTGGACGATCGAAGAGTTTGAGACTGATGACCGCGGTGCGGTTAAGCTCAACCTGAGCTACCCGGTGCCATCCGATGATGAGTTCACTGTGCAGTTCAAAGTGACCTCCAAATTCAATGAAGAAACCACGGATGAGGATGGTGTACCGTTGACACCGCCTCCGGAGACCGTGCTGGTATCGCAGGATGACCAGCTGTTTTCCGTCCGCAATGTATTCGGCCCGCAGGACTTGAACTTTGTTAACCAAAGCGGTGATGAAGTCTGGGTCTTGGCCAACAATCCCAATGCCAACCGGGTATTTACCGGTTCCGGGAACGACACCATCGAAGGCGCTGTGGCCGACGACGTCATTAACTCGGGTGCTGGCGACGATGTGATTCGTGGCAATCGCGGTGATGATTTCATCGACGGTGCGGAAGGCGACGATTTACTCCACGGCGGGGCGGGCGATGACACGCTGGTGGGTGGTTCCGGCAGTGATACCGTGGATTATTCTGATCTCAGCGTAACAATCGACGCTGATTTGTCATTATTGATTCAGGATTTTGCCGAGATCAATGTGGACCGGAACGGCCCGCAGTTTCAAGTCGACCGGGTTCGTGAAATCGAGAATATTCGTGCGGGCACGGCAGACGACCGGCTGATCGGCAATAGCGCCGATAACACTCTGGACGGTGGCGCCGGTAATGATTTGTTGGCCGGCCGCGGAGGTAATGACCTGCTGATTGGTGGAAGCGGTACCGATACAGCGGACTACTCCGGGGAAACCAAGGCGATTGACGCCGATCTCACGCTGTCCGAAGGCAACGTAACAGTCGATGAGTCCAACATCGATACGCTGCAGGGTGTTGAGAACATCGTTGGCACCGACTTTGACGATCGTATTCATGGCTCGGATGGCAACAACGCCATTTCCGGTGGTGCCGGCAATGACCGCTTGTCCGGCGGTCGTGGCAATGATGAGCTGGATGGTGGTGATGGCGAGCATGATGTCATCGACTTCAGCCGGGCAACCCAGGCGGTTAGTATCGATTTGTCAGAAGCAGCTGACAATCAAGGCTTTACGACGGCAGTTATGGGCTCTGAAGTTGACCGGTTGCGCAACATAGAAGATGTAAGCGGTTCCGAATTTGGCGACACCATCATTGGCAATGAAGAAGAACAGATTCTATTCGGTGCCGGTGGCGACGACACTATATCCGGGGGCGGCGGTGCTGACACCCTGGATGGCGGCGAGGGCAATGATACGGTTAACGGCGACGCTGGAGACGACCTGATCCTCTCCAGCGAAGGGTCTGATGCTATTGATGGTGGCGCGGACAGCGATACCGTTGATTACTCAGTGCTGGAAAGTGCGAATTCCATCAGTACAACGCTGGCCGGTGATCAGGCGGCAACGGTTATTGTTGATGGCAGCGACAACGACACGCTGCGCAATGTAGAGAATATTATCGGCACCGATGGTGATGACTCCATCACCGGGGATGCGTCCGACAACCGCTTTGAGGGCGGTGCCGGCGATGACGCTCTGGCGGGCCGTGGCGGTGACGATATTCTGATCGGGGGTGAGGGCCGTGACTCGGCTGATTACAGCCAGGCGGCGTCTGCGGTGGATCTGGATTTGTCCACTGGCGTTGTCAACAACGACGGTGATGGTGGTACCGACATACTGGATGGCATTGAAGACCTCACCGGTTCGGCCTTCGATGACCGTATCGCTGGTGATGACAGCGCGAATGTCCTGAGCGGTGGTGATGGCGATGATTTTCTGTCAGGCCGTGCGGGTAATGATACCCTGGTTGGTGGCGCCGGTTCGGATACAGCGGACTACTCGCTGGCAGCGAACTCCGTCAATATCGACCTGGCCGTTGGCAACTCGGCTGACGGCGATGGCGGTCTGGATACCTTCGACAGCATTGAAAATGTCCGCGGCTCAGCGTTCAACGATACCCTGCTTGGTGATAGCAACGACAACATCCTGAGCGGTATCGGTGGCGATGACACGCTTAATGGTGGAGCCGGTGATGACTTGCTGGAAGGCGGCGAAGGCTTGGACACTCTGGTGGCCAGCAGCGGAGCCAATACCTATGACGGTGGCGCCGCCATCGATACCCTGGACTATTCGCAGTTTGCCGGTGCTAACAGTATCGATGTCACCCTGAATGGCAGCTTCGATGTGGTTGTACAGGTCGACGGCGATCAGGATGATGTTGTTCGCAATGTTGAAAATGTGGTCGGTACAGCCGGCGATGACAGCATTGGCGGTGATTTTCTGGCGAACCAACTGATCGGTGGTGCAGGCGACGATGTGATTCGTGGTGGTGCCGGTTCCGATGCGCTCGACGGCGGCGACGGTAACGATGAACTGCGATTTGACGACCTGGTCTCGGTAGGAATTACTCTGGACCTGATCAACGGCAACGCATCCTATTCTGTCGACAGCAGTATTGATTCCTTCATCAATTTCGAAAGCTACGCGGGCAGTAATCAGGCCGATGTGATCATCAGCAGTGCAGGCGTGGATACGGTCGATGGTCTGCTCGGCGATGATCAGTTTGTGGCCAGTGACGGCAGTGACCTGTTCATTGGCGGGGGTGGTCTGGATACGGTCGACTACTCAACACTGGCCGACATCAATTTCATATCGGTGGTCATGAACAGTGCTGGCGATGCCACGGTGACCGTGGATGGCGGCGACAACGACACGATTCGTCTGATTGAGAACGTGATCGGTTCCGCAGGCGATGACACCATTACCGGGGACAATGCCGACAATGTTCTCGATGGCGCGGCTGGCGATGACCTTCTGGATGGTGCCGGTGGTGACGACACTCTGCTGGGCGGGGCCGGTGCTGACATGTTGCTCAGCGGCGTTGGCGATGACACATTTGATGGCGGCGCCGGGCTGGATACCGTCGACTATTCGGGCGCAGGAACCGGAGTACTGGTTGATCTGTCGCAGAATGCGGCCATCAATGACGGCGACGGTGGCTCGGATGTGCTCTCAAATGTCGAGAACATTATTGGTACCGGCAACAGTGACAACATCACTGGTAATGCACAGGGCAACACGCTGAGCGGACTGGGTGGCAACGATGTTATTCGCGGTGGCGGCGGTGCTGACAACCTGCAAGGTGGCGGCGGTTTCGATGAGGTTCGTTTTGATGACCTGACCGGCGCGGGCATTACTTTGGATATTGGAGGGGGTACCGCATTTTTTGCCGGAGATGCCACTACCGATATTCTAAGCGGTTTTGAGATTTACTATGCCACCAACCAGGGCGATACGCTGATTGGTTCAGTAGCCGCCGACACCGTATTCGGGCTTGGTGGCAACGACAGTTTCACTGCCAGCCAGGGCACCGATACTCTGGATGGTGGCGACGGTCTGGACACGATCAACTATTCCGGATTAGCCGGTGCAAGTGCGGTCAGCGTCAGTCTCAATGGTGAAAACGATGTGGTCGTCAGCGTGACTGGCGGAGACAATGATACGGTTCGCAATATTGAAAACGTTACCGGCACCAGCGGTGACGACACCATTATTGGTGATGCAATCAGCAACATTCTGATTGGCGAAGGTGGCGATGATGTCATCAGCGGCGGTGGCGGTAGCGACACCCTGATCGGTGGTGATGGCACTGACGACCTGCGTTTCGACAACTTGACTGGTGTGGGTATCACGCTGAATCTGAATGGCCCCGGTGGAACGGCGAGTTATACCGGCGACAACAGTACCGATGTATTCTCAGAATTTGAGCGCTACTTCACTACCAATCAGGATGATCTGATTAACTCCTCTACGGCCAATGATCTGGTCTTTGCTCTCGGTGGGGACGATTTATTTAACACCAGCGCAGGCAATGACGAATTTGACGGCGGGGCAGGCCTGGATACGGTTGATTACTCGACTCTCTCCGGCATAAGCTCAATCTCTGTCACGCTGGCCCTGGGCAGTGATGCGACAGTGACAGTCGCTGGCGGCGATGACGATACCCTGCGAAATATCGAAAACGTTATCGGCACTTCCGGCGACGATACCATTGTCGGTGATGACGCCGACAATGAACTGCGCGGGCTCAGTGGCAATGATGTGCTGGAAGGTGGTGCTGGCGCCGATGACCTGTTCGGTGGCCTGGGCGATGACACTTTGCGCGGCAATGTGGGTAACGATTTGCTGGACGGTGGAACGGGTCAGGATACCGCCGATTACTCTTCCGCCTCATCCGGCGTATCTTTGGACTTATCAAGCGAGCAGGCCAGCAACGATGGTGAGGGCGGTACCGACACCCTGCGCGGCATTGAGAACATTACCGGCTCTTCGCAGGCTGACAATATTCGCGGCGATACGGGTGCCAACATTATTCGCGGCGAAGATGGCAACGACGTTATTTATGGTGGCGCTGGCTCAGACCAGTTGTTCGGCGGTAACCAGACCGGCGCAGACCAGCTGCGTTTTGATGACCTGACCGACGCCGGCGTAAATCTGGACCTGGAGAATAGCGAGGCCACCTACGGTTTCGACGGCTCCGTAGATACCTTCGCCGGATTCGAAGAATACTTTACCACCGAACAGGCCGATACGGTCAGCGGCTCAACCGCAGCGGATGTTGTATCAACGTTGGGCGGTGACGACACGGTGAACGCATCGCTGGGTGCGGATATTCTGGACGGTGGAGCCGACAGCGATACCCTCGACTACTCCGGCCTGGGTGGCGTGAACTTTATTGACGTCGTGCTGAATGGCAGCAGCGATGCAACCGTGATCGTCGACGGTGGTGACAACGACACCATCCGCAATTTTGAGAATGTGGTAGGCACGGTTGGTGACGACCGAATGACCGGCGATAATGGCGACAACGTCTTAACAGGTGCCGCCGGCAACGACCGCTTTTTCGCCAGCGCCGGGAACGACACGCTGGACGGTGGTGCGGATGTCGACACCGCCGATTACAGCGGCCTGATTGGTGTCAATTTTATCAATGTTGCCCTTAACGGCGCGACCGGTGCCGTGGTGGTGGTCAACGGCGGCGACAACGATGTTTTGGTCAATATTGAAAACGTAATCGGCACCGCCGGTGACGATACACTGACCGGCGATGCGCAGGACAACCAGCTCAGCGGCCGGGGCGGCGACGATATTCTAAACGGCGGCGGCGGCAACGATACGCTGCTGGGCGAAAGTGGCGCAGATACCCTGCTTGGCAGCGAAGGTTCTGATGTACTGGATGGCGGAGCGGATAATGACACTCTGGATTATTCCGGTCTGACCTCTGCGACCTCTATCGATGTCACCCTTGATGGGGCTAACGACGCCACCGTGACAGTTGTCGGTAGCGATAATGATACGGCGCGTAATATCGAAAACGTTATCGGTACTTCCGGCAATGATTTCATTGGCGGTGACGATGCGATCAATATATTGCAAGGTTTGGCCGGCGATGATGTATTTGGTGCCAGTTCCGGTACCGATACCATCGACGGAGGCCTGGGCGTTGACGAAATCGATTATTCGACGCTTGCGACTGCCAATTTCGTCAGCGTTACATTGAATGACGCGGCTGATGCTATTGTCGTTATTAATGGTGACGGCAATGACACTTTGCGCAGCATTGAGAATGTTACCGGAACCCTTGGCGATGACACATTAATTGGTGACAGCCAGGATAACCGCCTGAGCGGTCTGGCCGGTGACGATGTGTTGGCCGGGCGCGGCGGCAATGACACGCTGATCGGTGGTGCGGATACGGATACCGTTGACTACAGTGGCGCCAGCGGCTCAGTGGATGTCAGTCTGCTGAATAACACCGCCTTTGACGACGGTGATGGCGGTGTTGACACACTGCAAACTATAGAGAACGTGATCGGCTCCGACAACGACGATGTTATCGAAGGGGACAATAACGCCAACCTCCTGGAAGGTGGCCTGGGCGAAGACCTGTTTCTTGGCAGCCTCGGCGCGGACACGGTTGATGGCGGTCTCGGTGAAAACGACGAGATTGATTACAGCAACAACTCGGTGCCAAATCCCATCGATGTCACACTGAACGGAACCGGTAATGCGGCGGTTTTGATCACTGGTGCTGATGACCAGACGATCCGCAATATCGAGCATGTAACCGGCTCACAGGGCGACGACCGTATTGAAGGCGATAACCGTAACAATAACCTCAGTGGGGACGCCGGGGATGACTTTCTGAGTGGCCGCTCGGGAAATGATGTACTGACGGGTGGCGATGGCATTGATACGGCCGATTATTCGACAGCGGCCAGCAGTGTAACGGTTAACCTGGGTGCCAGTCAGGCATCGGTTGATGGTGACGGTGGCCAGGATCAGCTGTTTCAAATCGAAAACATTCGTGGTTCCAATTTTAATGACACCATCACTGGCAACACCAGCGACAACCTGCTGGAAGGTGGCATTGGTAACGACTTGTTCAACGCCAGTGCCGGTACTGACGTTATAGACGGTGGCGCCAACTCGGATACGCTGGACTACTCGACGCTCGCGTCGGCAACGGCGATCAATGTGGATCTGGACGGTGCGAATACGGTGCTGGTGATGATTACCGGTGGCCCGAACAACCTGGTCAGAAATGTTGAAAACATTATCGGCACGATCGGTGATGACACCATCGGTGGTGACGACTCTCTGAATACTTTGGAAGGCGGCGCAGGCGACGATACCTTCCTGGCCAGCTCCAATACCGACACCATGGATGGGGGTTTGGGTGACGACACAGTCGACTACTCTGGGTTGACCACAGCCAACTTCATTAACGTGACGCTGAACAGTGGTTCGGATGCCGTGGTTGTTGTGAATGGCGACGGCAACGACACCATTCGGCGAATTGAAAATGTAATTGGAACCGACGGCGATGACACCCTGATCGGTGATGCCCTGGACAATACCCTGGATGGTCGGGGCGGTGACGACGTTCTTTCCGGGCGAGGCGGCAATGACACCCTGATCGGTGGTGCCGATACCGACACTGTGGACTACAGTGGCGCCACCACTGGTGTTAATGTCAACCTGCAAGGCAATATCGCGACTGATGACGGTGAAGGCGGCGCCGATACGCTGCAGGAAATAGAGAATGTTATCGGCTCGGTCAATGATGACGTGATTCAGGGGGATGCCAACGCCAATGTTCTCCAGGGCCGCGATGGAGACGACCAGTTCAATGCATCGCTCGGTGCAGATATTCTGGACGGTGGCGTTGGTGCGGGC
Organism: Gammaproteobacteria bacterium; assembly: GCA_030431775.1. GTDB lineage: Bacteria > Pseudomonadota > Gammaproteobacteria > Pseudomonadales > JAUIET01 > JAUIET01. The sequence goes on along the minus strand of JAUIHW010000019.1, from coordinate 13,655 downwards.
GACCGGGTGGACTTCTCGGGGTTTGCGGCAAACAATGCCGTGGATGTAACCCTGAATGGCGCGGTCGATGCCATCGCCAATGTGGCCAATGCTGATAATCAGACCTTACGTGGTATCGAACACGTTACCGGTTCGCAAGGCGATGACACCATAGTCGGTGACAGTAACAACAACGAAATCAGCGGTGATGACGGTGACGATACGCTGAGCGGGCGCGCCGGGAATGACATTATCACCGGTGGTGACGGTATAGATACCGCTGACTATTCGTCGTCGGCGGGTGCAATCACTGTTAACCTGGCCAGCAATCAGGCCAGTGCCGATGGTGATGGCGCCTCGGATCAGCTGTTTGAAATCGAGAATATTCGAGGATCCAACTTTGATGACACCATCACTGGCGATGGCAGCGACAACCTGTTGCAAGGCCGTGGGGGCGATGATTCCTTCAATGCCAGTAGCGGTGCGGATGTTATTGACGGTGGTAGTAGTTCGGATACTCTGGACTACTCCGCCTTGGCCAGTGCCACAGCGATCAATGTGGATCTTGATGGATCCAACACGGTTACAGTAACTGTAAGCGGGGATGACGATGATCGCGTCCGCAATGTGGAAAACATTATCGGTACGGGTGGTAACGATACCATAGGCGGCGACGCATCAATCAACCTACTTGAGGGTCGAGCAGGTAACGATACTTTCCTGGCCAGTGATAATACCGATACTCTGGACGGCGGCCTCGGTGAAGACACCGCCGACTATTCGGGTCTGGTGGGCGCCAACTTCATTAACGTCACCTTGAACAGCACGTCGGATGCGATCGTAGTCGTCAATGGCGGTGGTAACGACACCATCCGTAATATCGAGAATGTTACCGGCACCACGGGCAATGATACGCTGGTGGGCGATGGCCTTGATAATGAGCTGCTCGGCGCGGCGGGCGACGATGTGCTGTCCGGTCGTGGTGGTAATGATTTGCTGGATGGCGGTGCTGATAATGATACCGTGGATTACTCGGCCGCGACCACGGCGATCGATGTCAGTCTGGCGTCTAATACGGCCAGTAATGATGGCGATGGCGGCGTTGATACTCTGCAGAATATTGAAAACGTTATTGGCTCGATCAATGACGATGTGATCGAAGGCGATGGCAACGCCAACGTCCTGCAAGGACGTGATGGCGATGACAGCTTTGGTGGCACACTGGGAGCCGATCTGATCGATGGCGGCGTCGGCAACAGCGACGGGGTGGATTACTCGGCGCTGGCGGCCACCAACGCCATTAACGTGACGCTGGCTGGCAGCAGCGATGCGACCGTCAGTGTGAACAACGCGGATGACCAGACCTTGCGCGGCATTGAAAACGTGACCGGCTCGCAGGGCGACGACGTTATCTTTGGTGATGGTAATGATAACGAACTGGGTGGTTCCGCCGGCGACGATACGCTGGCCGGGCGCGCCGGAAACGATATTTTGCGAGGCGGTGACGGCTCTGATACTGCTGACTACAGCGGTGCTGCCGGTAATGTTACAGTCAGCCTGGCCAGTAACCAGGCCAGCGCCGATGGTGACGGTGCTTCGGACCAGCTATTTGACATCGAGAATATTCGCGGCTCCAACTTTGACGACACCATCAGCGGTAATACCAGTGCCAACCTGCTGGAAGGTAATGCCGGCGATGACCTGATTAATGCCAGCGCCGGTACTGACACCCTGGACGGTGGTGCCAACAACGACACTCTGGACTACTCCAGCCTGGCTGGCGCTACAGCCATCAATGTTGATCTGGACGGCGCCAATACCGTCACGGTGACCGTGACCGGTGGCGACAACGATCAGGTCCGCAATATCGAAAATATCATTGGCACCGATGGTGACGATACCATCGGTGGTGATGCCTCGATCAATTTGCTTGAGGGCCAGTCCGGGAATGATACTTTTCTCGCCAGCGCCGGTACCGACACACTGGATGGTGGTCTGGGTTCCGATACGGCTGATTATTCCGGTCTGCTCAGCGCCAATTTTATCAATGTCACTTTGAACAGCACGGCCGATGCCATCGTAGTCGTGAATGGCGGTGGCAATGACACCATCAGAAACATTGAAAACGTAACGGGTACCAGCGGCAATGACACGCTAATTGGTGATGGTCTGGACAATGAGCTGCGCGGCGAAGCCGGAGACGATATGCTGTCCGGTCGCGGTGGTAACGATTTATTGGTCGGTGGTGCAGACACTGATACTGTGGATTATAGCTCCGCGAATACCGGTGTGAATGTCAGTCTGGCGGGGAACACCGCCAGCGACGATGGTGACGGTGGCGTTGATACGCTGCAGGAAATTGAAAACGTCATAGGCTCGGCCAATGACGATGTGATTGAAGGGGATGCCAACGCCAACGTACTGGAAGGGCGCGACGGCGATGACGTCATCAATGCCACTCTGGGTGCAGACACGGTCGACGGTGGTCTGGGCAGCAGCGACGAAATCAACTTCTCCTCCTTTGCCGCAGCGAATTCCATTGATGTAACCCTCGCTGGCAATGGTGATGCGACGGTTAACGTTAACAATGCAGACAATCAGACTATCCGTGGCATTGAAGATGTAACCGGCTCGCAGGGTGATGATCGTATCGTCGGTGACGGTAACGACAATGAGCTCAGCGGCGATGACGGCGACGATGTGCTCAGTGGGCGCGCGGGTAATGATGTACTGACCGGCGGCGACGGCGTGGACACCGCCGATTACTCCGGCGCGGCGAGCAACGTTAATGTCAATCTGGCAGCCAATCAGGCGACCACGGATGGTGACGGTGCCTCCGACCAGTTGTTTGAAATCGAAAACGTGCACGGCTCAGCCTTTAATGACACGCTGGCCGGTGATGGTAGTGATAACGAACTTCTGGGTAATGCGGGTGACGACATACTGACGGCCAGTGCCGGTTCCGACGTGCTGGACGGTGGTGCCAACACCGATACTCTGGATTATTCGTCACTCAGCGGTGTATCCGGCATCAGTGTTGATCTGGATGATGGTAACGATGTCACAGTTACCGTGACCGGTGGTGATAACGATATTGCCCGTAACATTGAAAATGTGATCGGCACCGACGGCAACGACGTCATCGGTGGTGACAATGCAATCAATATTTTGCAGGGTCGGGATGGCGATGATCAGTTCATCGCCAGCTCCAACACCGACACCATTGATGGCGGAGTTGGTGTAGACAGCATCGATTATTCAAGCCTGGCAACGGCCAATTTTGTCAACGTTACCCTGGCCGGTGCTGCCAACTCAACCGCTGTGGTCAATGGTGATGGCAACGATACGCTGCGAAACATTGAAAACGTTACCGGCACAGCCGGCGATGACACCCTAACCGGGGATGCCCTGGACAATGAGCTGCGTGGCTTGGCCGGTAATGATTTGCTGTCCGGGCGGGGTGGTAACGATACGCTGGATGGCGGCGCGGATGTTGACACCGTAGATTACAGCGGCGCGGTGTCCGGTGTGAATGTCAATTTGGCTGGCAATACGGCCAGCGACGACGGCGACGGCGGCGTTGATACCCTGGTAGATATTGAGAACGTTATTGGCTCAGATAATGACGACACCATTCAGGGTGATGGCGCGGCGAACGTGTTGCAAGGCGGTCAGGGCGACGACAGCTTTATTGCCACACTGGGTGCGGATAACATTCAGGGCGGCCTGGGTACCGGTGATGGTGTTGATTTCAGCAGCTTCGGCGCGGCCAACTCCATTGATGTGACCCTGAACGGTTCCACTCCCACGACTGTGAGCGTTGCTGGCACAGACGACCAAACCATCAGTGGTATAGAAAACGTCACCGGCTCGCAGGGTGATGACCGCATTGAGGGCGACGGTAACGACAACGCCATCAGCGGTGACGACGGTGATGATGTTCTGAGCGGCCGTGCCGGCAACGACATCTTAACCGGTGGTGACGGCGTCGACACCGCCGATTATTCCAACGCGGCCAGCACGGTTGTCGTTGACCTGTCCGCCAACCAGGCATCGGTTGACGGTGACGGTGGCTCGGATCAGTTGTTTGAAATCGAAAATATTACTGGTTCGGCATTTGTCGATACCTTAACGGGCGATGGCAGCGATAACCTAATCGAAGGCGGTAACTCGGCGGATACGCTGCGTGGCCGCGGTGGTGATGACACACTGGATGGTGGCTTTGGCCAGGATATAGCCGACTATTCACTGGCCGGTGGACCGGTTACGGCTGATCTGGCCAGCAATCAGGCCACGGATGACGGGGATGGCGGCAGTGATACCTTTGTCAGCATCGAGCATTTGACCGGCTCGGCTTTCGCCGATGATCTCGGTGGCGATGCCGGCGCCAACACACTCCTCGGCGGTGACTCGGACGACGTACTGCGTGGCCGGGGTGGCAGCGATACGTTGGACGGCGGTACCGGTACCGGTGACGTAGCCGATTACACTGGCGCAGCGAATGGTATTGTCGTCAATCTTAGCTTAAATGCCGCCGCCAACGATGGCGATGGTGACTCTGATGTGCTGCAGAACATTGAGAATGTCTGGGGTTCAGCGCAGGACGACCGCATTGAAGGCGACAACAACGGCAATGTTTTGGAAGGCCGTGGTGGTGATGACCTGCTGATTGGCAGCGGGGGTTCTGACACTCTGGACGGTGGGGCTGACTTTGACGTTGCGGATTATTCAGCGGCGGGCAGCGGGGTAACCATCGACCTGTCTACCGGCATCGTCGGCGACGACGGCTCCGGTGGCGTGGACACGCTGATTAGCATCGAAGGCATTATCGGTTCCGGTAGTGACGATATTCTGATTGGTGACGAGTTTGACAACCGTCTCGATGGCGGAGGTGGTAACGACACCATCCGCGGCATGGAAGGCGATGACGAAATCATTGGTGGTATTGGTATTGATACCGTCAGTTACGCCAACTCTGATAACGCCATTGATGTAGACCTGCAAAACCAGGTAGCCAATAACGACGGATTTGGTGATACCGATACCCTGTCCTCGATCGAGAACGTGATTGGCTCCGACAATGGCGATTTTATCGTCGGCAGCGTGGGCGACAATCGCCTGGACGGCGCCGCGGGAGATGACGTTATCCGCGGTGGTGCCGGTGACGACGATATTATCGGTGGCACCGGTAACAACACCGTAGACTACATCACGGCCGGCTCCGGCGTTTCGGTTGACCTGAGTAATAACCTGACCAGCAATGACGGTGATGGCGGCACGGATACCTTGAGCCAGATCCAGAATGTAACCGGCTCGAACTTTGACGACACCCTGACCGGGGATGCAGCCGATAACGTTCTGGACGGCCGCAATCGCGACGATGTGCTGCGCGGCCGCGGTGGCAATGACACGCTGGATGGCGGCTCCGGCTCTGACACGGCGGACTACTCGCTGGCAGCGGCCGGTGTAACCGCTGATATTGCGGCGAACAGTGCCAGCGATGACGGTGATGGTGGCTCCGATACCTTTGTCGATATTGAAAACCTGAGTGGCTCCAGCGGCGCGGACGATTTGTCCGGCGACGGCGCGGCGAATACCTTATTTGGTGACGATGGCAATGACACTCTTCGAGGACGCGGTGGCGCGGACACGATTGATGGTGGCAATGACATCGATACGGTTGATTACTCCGGCGCGGCAAATGGCATTAACGTTAACCTGCAAAATAATGTAGCGGCTAACGATGGTGATGGAGCGTCAGATACGCTGAACAATATCGAAAACGTTACCGGTAGTAACCAGGCCGACATCATTGTCGGTAGCACTGGTGCCAACGTTCTGAGTGGTGGACTCTTGAATGACACACTGTCCGGCCTGGCGGGTGCCGACACGCTAGACGGTGGTGATGGTATCGATACGGCTGACTACAGCCAGGCAGCGGCTGGCATCACGGTAGACCTGAGTGCCAATCAGGCCAGCAACGACGGTGATGGCAGCGTTGACACGCTCACCAGCATCGAAAATATTGTTGGTTCCGACTTTGCTGATGACATCACCGGTGACGGCAACGTCAACCTGTTGCAGGGTGGGGATAACAACGATATTTTCCGCGGAAGCACCAATGACGACATCATTGAAGGCGGCTTCGGCTCTGATACGGCCGATTACTCTGGCATGGCCGGTTCGCCCAGTATTGACGTGACCCTGCGTGGCGGCGTGGACGCCACCGTGGTGGTATCGGGCGGCAATGGCACCGATACACTGCGCAGCGTAGAGAACATTGTGGCCACCGCCGGTGACGACACCTTACGTGGCGACGGCAACGACAATACCTTAAGCGGTGGCGATGGTGACGATGTCATCTGGGGTGGCGGCGGCAGCGATACGCTGGACGGTGGTGGCCACACCACGGGCGACCAGTTGCGCTTTGATGACCTGACCGGGGTTGGGGTCGATATCAACCTCACCAACAATACAGCGTTTTACAGTGCTGACAGCAGCACCGACAATTTTATCAACTTTGAAGAATACTATCTGACCAACCAGGATGACACCATTATCGGCTCTACCAATGCCGACGTGGTATTCAGTCTGGGTGGTGACGACAGCTTCCGGGCCAGCGCCGGCAGTGATGACTTTGATGGCGGCACGGATTCCGACACCATCGACTACTCCAGTCTCGGTGGTGTGAACTTCATCAACGTCACCTTGGATGGCGCGAACGCGGCAACAGTGACGGTCGACGGTGGCGACAACGATACGATTCGAAATATTGAAAATGTGATCGGTACAGCCGGTGTGGATACGATTACCGGTGACGATCAGAGTAATACCATACAAGGCCAGGGTGGCGATGACATCATCAGTGGTGGCGCTGGCATCGACTTCCTGGAAGGGAACGCTGGTAACGATACTTTCCTGGGCAGTGCCGGCCAGAATACCTTTGATGGTGGCAGCGACACCGATACCATCGATTATTCCGGCCAGGCCGGTATCGCCTCGGTATCGGTGCAGTTAAACGGCACCGGTAGTTCGGCCGTGATCGTGGCGGGCGGTGACAATGACCTGGCTCTTAATATCGAGAATGTCATCGGCACGGCCGGTGATGACACACTGATCGGTGATGGCTCTGATAACGAATTCCAAGGTGGTGCTGGCGACGATATTCTATCCGGTCGTTCAGGCGCAGACCTGCTGATTGGTGGTGCCGACAACGATACCGTTGATTACTCCGGTGAGGTGGGCATCAACTTTATCGACGTTACCCTGAACGGCGGCAGTGATGTCACGGTAACCGTAGACGGTGGTGCCAACGACACCATTCGTGAAATCGAGAATGTGATCGGCACAGCCGGTGATGACACGATTCGCGGCGATGGACTGGTCAATACACTGGAAGGTGAAGACGGTAACGATATCCTGGTGGGCGGTGCCGGCGCAGACATACTGGATGGCGGAAACGATTCTGATACAGTCGATTACTCACAGGAAGTGGGCATTAACTTTATTGACGTTCAACTGAACGGTGGTAGCGATGCCACGGTAATCGTTGACGGTGCTGACAATGATACGGTGCGGGCGATCGAGAATGTGATCGGCACGGCCGGCAATGACACCATTAGTGGTGACAGCCAGGTCAACAATATCGACGGCCAGGGCGGCGATGATGTGATTCGTGGTGGCGGTGGCAGTGATACCCTGGACGGTGGTGCAGGTACCAACACCTTGAGCTACACCGATTCCGGTTTGGGTATCACGACGGACATGAATGTCTTATCCGGCGGTTTCTTCTCAGTAACTGTCGGAGCCGACACTGATCAGGCTGCTAATTTCCGCGACATCATCGGTTCTGCCGGGGCGGACAATATTACCGGCGACATGCAAGACAACGTGATCGAAGGCCGGGTGGGCACCGACGTATTGGACGGCGGCGCAGGCAATGACACCCTGATTGGTGGCAGCGAGTCAGACACCCTGATCGGCGGCGCCGGCGACGATATACTGGACGGTGGCGACACAGGTGACACCTTGGACGGTGGTATCGGCGATGACACCTATCTTGGCGGTGCCGGTTGGGACAACCTGATTGCCAGCGACGGAGCGGACATCATCGATGGCGGCAGTGCGACTGATACTCTGGATTACTCCGGTCAAACCAGTGCCAATTTCATCAGCGTTACGCTGACTGGAGGAATCGATGCGACCGTAACCGTGGATGGCGACCAGGACGACACGGTCCGCAATGTAGAGCGCATCCGTGGTACGGCGGGTAACGACACAATTCATGGCGATGGCGCAAATAACTACTTCTGGGGCGGCGCCGGTGACGATACCATGAGCGGTGGCAGCAATGCCGACAACCGCTTGTGGGGTGAAGCAGGAGACGACCTGTTTCTTGGCAGTGCGGGAACTAACCGCTTTGACGGTGGCGCTGATACCGACACGGTGGACTATTCCTCTCAGGCTGGCATCAATTTTATCAGTGTCGCTTTGGATGGTTCCGGGTCTGCCAGTGTTACGGTTGATGGTGCCAACAATGACATCGTACTGAACATCGAGAATGTGATTGCAACCGCAGGTAACGACACTGTACATGGCGATTCCAGCGCTAACGTCATTACTACCCTGGACGGCGACGATGAGTTGTCCGGTGGAGCAGGTATTGATATTCTGGATGGTGGTAACGATACGGACACCGCTAATTACGAAGAGGCCGCCGCCGGAATTGTGGTGGATCTGTCGGCCGACGCGGCAAGCGACGACGGCGATGGCGCCAGCGATACACTGACCAGCATCGAGAATATTATTGGTTCCGATTTTGACGATACCATCACAGGTGGTGCAGAGGCCAACGATCTTGATGGCGGTGAAGGTGATGACTATTTTGTCTCAAGCGCTGGTGTTGATGTTATCGAAGGTGACAACGGCTCAGACACACTGGACTACTCCCTGCAGGCCGGCGTTACCTCGATTTCCGTTAACCTGAACTCCGGTATACAAAGCACTGTTACTGTTAATGGCAGCGATAACGACCTGGTGCGCAATATTGAAAATATTGTTGGTACTTCCGGCAATGACGTGATTCGCGGTGATGGCAACGCGAATACTTTTACGGCTGGCGACGGTGACGATATCTTGCGCGGTGAGGGCGGCAATGACGTGCTCGATGGTGGTGCTGGTATTAACACCCTGGAATACAACGACCGCGTGGATCGTGTGGTAACCGATATGAGCGCACTCACTGGCGGAGCATTTACCGTTAACGTGGGCACCTCTGAAACAGATACCGCATCGAATATCCGCGATATTATCGGCAGCCAGGGTAATGATGATATTACCGGCGATGCGCAAAATAACACGCTGCGCGGTGATCTCGGTTCAGACATTCTCCGTGGCGGCGAGGGTGATGACTTGCTCCAAGGCGAAGAAAGCCACGATACGCTGGAAGGCGGTGCTGGCGATGACACCTTGGAAGGAGGCTCTGGCAACTGGGATACGCTGCGCGGCGGTGCCGGTGCTGATGCCATGGACGGTGGTAGCGGCAGCCGCGACGCCGTTGATTATCGATTTGAAAGCGGTATCAACTTTATCGACATCGACCTCAATGGCGGTAGCGTTTCGACGGTCATCGTTGATGGCGGCGACAATGACACCATCGTCAACATTGAGCGGGTATTCGGCACCAATGGCAACGACATCATGCGTGGCCACACCCAGGAAAACTTCTTCTATGGCCAGGGCGGGGACGATACCTTTTATGCCGCCGGTGGCGACGATGAAATCCATGGCGGCGGGGGCGACGATACGCTGGACTACAGTGACCTGAGCTCTGGATTGAGCGTGGACATGACGGCGGTCGCGGGCGGATTCTTCACGCTGGATATTGGAGGCGGTGCTGAAGGTGACCGGGCCAATAGCATCGAAATTCTTCGCACCACCACCGGTGGTGATACGGTCGAGACCGACGGCAACATTATTCTGCTGGAGACCCTGGCTGGTAACGATGTCATCGATTTGAACGCCGATGATGCAACCGTTAACTCCGGTGATGGCGCCGACAATGTAGATCTGTTCGGCACCAATGCCACGGCAGACGCGGGCAGCGGTGCTGATATAGTGCGCGCCTACGGCGGGAACGCAAACATTACACTGGGGACAGAAGACGATACGCTGTGGACCTACTCCAGTGGCAACACGGGCAGTGGTGGCGACGGCGACGATTTCCTCGGAAACTGGGGCGTATACGCAAATACCCTGGAAGGCGACGCCGGCAATGACACCTTCGAATCGCGCGGTGGTGGTAGCGTATTTGACGGCGGTGCCGATATCGACACTATCCGTTATAACAATACCGGCGCTGGAATTACGGTCAATCTGAACGAAAGCGGCGATACCACGATTGTGGTTAATGGTCAAAGTAACGACACCATCCGCAATATCGAGAACATTCAGGGCTCAGATGGCGCTGACAGTATCGAAGGTAACAGTCTGGCCAACGTCCTAAACGGTGGCGCTGGCAATGACACTATTATCGCGGGTACGGGTCTTGATACATACATAGGTAGCAGCGGAACCGATACGCTGGACTACTCAGGCTTTGCGGCCGGCAACTTTATCGACGTCACATTAAATGGCGGCAGTAACGTAACCGTGACCGTCAATGGCGGAGACAATCATACGATTAACAGCATCGAAAATATCATTGGCTCACAAGGCGACGACACGATAGGCGGCGATTCGGCGATAAACAATATTGCTGCCGGCGCGGGCGATGACACGATTTTTGGAAGCACGGGTAGTGACATATTGGACGGCGGCGCAGGTAGCAATGACGTGTTGGACTACCAGGGCCTTGCTACTGGAATTGAACTCAACCTCTCGGGCAGCTTCTCAACCGTTGGTGGCAGCTTCACCGACCTGTTTAGCAATATTGAATCTTACATTCTGACTGACCAGGCCGATGTGATTCGCGGTTCGTCGAATGATGATGTAGTGGATAGCCTGGATGGTGATGACGCCTTTGACGCCAGCCATGGCAACGATGTGCTGAACGCAGGTGCTGGTACCGACACCCTGGATTACTCGGTGCTTGGCGGCATTACCGGCGTCAGCCTGACTCTGAATGGTGGGGCGGCGATTGTGGTTAACGTCAGCGCCGGCGACAACGACACCATAAGCGGCTTCGAGAATATTATCGGCAGTGTGGACGACGATACAATCACCGGCGATGGCCTGGTGAATGTGTTGGATGGCAACAGCGGTGATGACGTACTGGATGGTGCCGGCGGCGATGACATTCTACTGGGTGATGAAGGCAACGATACCTTCATCGCCGGTGCCGGCAGTGACACCATCACCGGTGGTGCCGACAGCGATACCATAGACTATTCGGGTCTGGGTGCAAACTTTATCAACGTCACACTGAATGGTGGTGCAGCGGTCACCGTTACGGTGGATGGCGGTGATAACGACACAATCAGTGAAATTGAGAACGTGACCGGTACCGGCGGTGATGACACCATTACCGGTGATGCTAACGACAATACACTGCTTGGCATGGGCGGAGCAGACATTATCAGCTCCGGTGATGGGGCGGATACCCTGGACGGTGGCGCGGGTGGCGATACCCTGAACGCCGGCGCCGGTGCCGACACGGTTCTCGCCAGCAGTGGTGCGGACACGATTGATGGCGGTAGTGGCAACGACTCCATCGACTACAGCGTGCACCCCAGTGCGGGCTCCATATCGGTGACCCTGGACGGCGCTACCCTGGCAACGGTAACTGTAGCTGGCGATGCCAATGACACTATCCAGAACATAGAAAACGTGACCGGTACCGCTGGCGATGACACCATTCATGGTGATGCGGCGAACAACACCCTGATCGGTGGGCAAGGTAACGACACCTTATCAGGCGGCGCAGGTACTGATGTATTAGACGGTGGCCTGGATGTGGATACAGCCGATTACTCCACAGCAGCGAGCGGCGTGAACGCTAACCTGGGCAGCGGTGTGGTCAGTGACGATGGTGATGGTGGCAGTGACACTCTGGCATCGATTGAGAACTTTATCGGTTCCGCCAGTGCTGACGTGGTCAGCGGTAGTGGTGCCTCCAATGTGATCAATACAGGCGCCGGCAATGACAGCATTACCGCCAGCGCCGGTGCGGACAGTTACGATGGCGGCGCCGACAATGACAGCCTGGATTACTCCGGCGTGGCCGGGGTAACGTCCATCTCGGTAAGCCTGAACGGCAGCAGCTCAGTGTTTGTTACTGTCAATGGTGGCACGGATGACACCGTGCGGAACATCGAAAGTATTACGGGTAGCAGTGGCGCGGATACGCTGCACGGTGACGCACAGCAAAACACGCTGATTGGTGGTGACGGAGGCGACATAATCTCCGGTGGTTCCGGTGCCGATACGCTGGATGGCAGCGGCGGTCTGGATACCCTGGACTATTCTTCCGCAGGCGGCGGGGTGAACGTTAATCTGGATACTGATACCGTTACCGATGATGGCTTTGGCTTCAGCGACACCATCAGTAATTTTGAATTCCTGCTCGGCTCCAATTTCGCAGACACGCTAACGGGTACGGTTGATGCCAATATCATCACCGGTGATGGTGGCGGTGATACCATCAACGGTCTGGCAGGCGATGATCTAATCTCCGGCGGCGCGGGTAATGACACTATCGATGGGGGAGCCGATACTGACACAGTAAGCTATGGAACAGCAGCCACTGGTGTTACGGTCGATCTTTCGGCGAATATCGCCAGTGATGATGGTGATGGTGGCAGCGATACCCTGAACAACATAGAAAATGTTACTGGCAGCACAAGCAATGACAGCATCACCGGCAACGGAGGGGATAACGTGCTTAGCGGTGGCGCTGGCGACGACGTGCTGAATGGGCGCGGGGGAACCGACGTTTTGGACGGTGGCGCCGACAATGATACGGTCAGTTACGCCGGCGTTGGTGGCGACGTCACAGCTGATTTGCAAGCCAATGGGGCCAGCGACGATGGGGACGGTACCACTGATACCTTCATCGACATCGAAAACCTGACTGGTTCAAGCAATAACGACACCTTGAGTGGTGATGGTGGTAACAACACCATCGACGGTGGATTGGGTAACGATACCTTGATGGGCCGCGGTGGTGTGGATACTCTGCAAGGCGGTGGCGGCGACGACACCGTCACTTACGCCAATGCCGGGTCGGGCGTCGTGGTTGACCTGTCAAGTAATGCAGCGTCAGACGATGGCGACGGCGCAAACGATATTCTGCTGGCGATCGACCATGTGATTGGTTCCGGCTCCGCAGACAGCATCACCGGTGAAGGTGGTGGCAACATCCTGCAAGGTGGTGGTGGTGGCGATACGTTGATCGGCCTCGGCGGCAATGACAGCCTGCAGGGCGAAGGCGGCAACGACATACTCCGCGGTGGCAGCGGAAATGACACCTTGAATGGTGGTGCCAATACAGACACTGCTGATTACTCGCAAGCGGCGGGTGGTGTCGTCGTTGACCTGTCTGGTGTGCTGGCGAACGTCGACGGCGACGGCGGCTCAGATACGCTGATTAGCATTGAGAACATCACCGGCTCCGCTGACAGTGACACGCTTGTCGGTAATGCCGCGATGAACACGCTCGTCGGAGGGGACGGTGCGGA
>JAUIHW010000121.1 GCA_030431775.1 Gammaproteobacteria bacterium | reverse complement strand
CCAACGTGCTCACCGGAACACAAGCCCGGCAGGTATTTCTCCTTCTGCGCTGCATTGCCATTGCGGTAAATCTGATTAACACACAGATTGGAATGCGCCCCATAGGACAGGCCCACGGATGCAGATGCTCTGGATATTTCCTCCATGGCAACCACATGGGCTAAATACCCCATATCAGAACCACCGAATTGCTCGGCCACGGTAATTCCCAGCAAACCAAGTGACCCCATTTTGCGCCAGAGATCCTGCGGGAATTCGTTATCCCGATCGATATCAGCCGCTCTTGGCAGAATTTCAGCTTCACTGAAGCCGCGCACGCTGTCGCGCAACATATCGATTTCTTCGCCAAGGTCAAAATTAAGGCTTGGGTAGGCCGGGCTCATGTCTTGCTCCTGCTTGAGAATGTTGTACCGTTGAGTTCACCGAGCGCAGTTTCGCAACGCTTACGAATTTCCTGCAAGCCTTCCATTAACTCGCGAATATCATCCATTTGGCGTTCCAGCGCCGCCTGCTTTTCGTCCACTTTGTCAAGCAAGGCATGATATTGCCTGGCGTTGTTTCCACCCGGTTTGTACATGTCGATGATTTCCCGACTCTCCTCCAGCGTCAGGCCCACCCTCTTGCCCCGCAGAATCAATTCGAGTCGCACCCGGTCTCTGGGACTGTACACGCGGTGCATCCCTCTGCGCTCCGGGCTGAGCAATCCTTTTTCCTCATAGAAGCGAATGGTCCGCGTGGTAACGCCAAATTCACCCGCAAGATCGGATATGGAATAGACAGCTTCGACGGCCATAAAAACCAGCTTGAACCAGATGGCCACAATACTAGCCGTGGCTTACGTTAACGTCAACGTTATACGGTAGAAATTATTTCCCGGTTCGGTTGATTCAAGTCAGATGTAATACTCCACTTCTTTGATAAGCTTCTTCCGTCTCAAGATAATCCAAGCCCCTTTGGAGAGGAAATATGTCGCTACCCCGCATCGCTATCAATGGCTTTGGCCGCATTGGGCGCACCATCACCCGCATCGCGAAGCTGCGAAAACACTACGATGTAGTTGCCGTGAACGACCTGGCCAGCCCCGAGCAGCTGGCGTATGCCTTTAAATACGACAGCATCCACGGCAAATTTCATGGCCAGGTAGACGTTGACGGTGACACCATGACTATCGACGGTGACCCATTTAAGGTGCTCAGTGAACGCGACCCGGCCAATCTTCCCTGGAAGGAGCTGGGCGTTGATTATGTTGTGGAGAGCACCGGGAAGTTCCGGCTGATAGAGCAGCTGCAGGAGCACCTGCAAGCTGGCGCCAAGCGGGTTCTGCTCACCGTACCGACCAAAGAGCCTCTCGATGCCACACTGGTGATGGGTGTGAACGATCACGTCGTTACCGCAGATTCAACCATTATCAGTAATGCGAGCTGCACCACCAATTGCGCGGCGCCAGTCGCCAAGGTATTGCACGAGAACTTCGGGATTCGCCGCGGCCTGCTAACCACGGTGCACGCCTACACCTCGGATCAACGACTGATTGACGCACCGCACAAAGATCCGCGACGCTCGCGCAGCGCCGCAACAAACATCGTACCGACCTCCACTGGCGCTGCAAAGGCGATTGGCGTGGTGCTGCCCGAACTTGCCGGCAAACTTGACGGCCTGGCCATGCGGGTGCCGGTGGCCGATGGCAGCCTCGTAGACATGACCGTTGAGCTGGAACAGGATGTTGACATTGACGCCATCAACGCCGCCATGCGAGCAAGCGCCGAAGGCGAACTCAAAGGGATACTGAGCTACTGCACCGACCCCATTGTATCCGGCGACATCATCGGCGACAGCCACTCCAGCATTTTCGATGCACAACTGACTCAGGTAATGGATTCCAGGCTGGCCAAGGTTGTCAGCTGGTATGACAACGAATGGGGTTATAGCACGCGGATGGAGGAGTTGATTGGCCGGCTGGCCGAAATGGATGGCTTGTAAGAGCCGCGGAGATCATTTTGCCATCTTCGCCTTGATATAGGCATCTCGAGCCGCTGCGCACTCAGGATCCACCAATGCAGCAAGCAGGCTATCAGCATCTGACCAGGCTCGCTCCATGCCGTGCATTTGGGCAGTGACCGCATTGGTG
>JAUIHW010000082.1 GCA_030431775.1 Gammaproteobacteria bacterium | reverse complement strand
GAAGGTGCGGTACTTTATAGGAATGAGGGCCGCGAGGCAATCCGCATTGTTGCCAACGGTCGCTGAACGCCTAGCGGCCCGCTTGCAGTAGCTCCGCCGCGCGTTTGGCGTAGTAGCTTAAAATGCCACTGGCGCCGGCGCGTTTGAAACACAGCAGGGATTCCAGCATAACGGCGTCGGCGTCCAGCCAGCCGTTTTGCGCAGCGGCCTGGTGCATGGCGTACTCGCCGCTAACCTGGTAGGCAAAAGTGGGTACGCCGAATTCACTGCTCGCGCGTTGAACGACGTCCAGGTAAGGCATACCCGGTTTTACCATCACCATATCGGCACCTTCACTAATATCCAGGGCAATTTCATGCAGGGCTTCGTCACTGTTTGCCGGGTTCATCTGGTAGCTTTTTTTATCGCTTTTGCCCAGGTTGCCGGCCGAGCCCACGGCGTCACGAAAGGGGCCGTAATAGGCCGAGGCATATTTGGCTGAGTAGGCCATGATCAGTGTGTTCACGAAGCCTTTGGTTTCCAGGGCTGAACGTATGGCGCCAATGCGGTGGTCCATCATATCGGAGGGAGCCACGACATCCGCACCCGCGTCGGCGTGCGACAGAGCCTGTTTGACCAGCACTTCAACGCTGGCGTCGTTGACCACATACCCTGTGCTGTCGATTAATCCATCCTGACCATGCGAGGTAAATGGGTCAAGGGCGACGTCTGTGATGACACCAAGTTCGGGGAGTTGCTGCTTCAGTTCGCGCACAGCACGTTGAGCCAGCCCTTGCGGGTTGTAGGCTTCTTCAGCCAGGTCGGTTTTTTTGCTGGCCGGTACCACTGGGAACAGGGCAATTGCCGGCACGCCCAGTTCCCATACTGTGCTCGCTTCCTCGCACAATAAGTCGATACTCAGGCGCTCAATACCCGGCATGGAGGCGACTGCTTCGCGCTGTGTCTGGCCTTCAATGACAAACATTGGGTAAACCAGGTCGGCAGCTCGCAGGCTGCTTTCAGCCACCAGGGAACGCGCAAACGGCGTGGCTCGCAGTCGCCGCATTCGAGTGGCTGGGAACGGACGGTGTAGGGTTTTCATGTTGGCTTGTTATCCTTACGGCTGTCTTGTTTGTTTTCAGCTTTTTTCGCTTCAATTTCCGCTTTCTTTTCAGCTTTGCTTTCGGCTTTGGACTCGGTGGATTCACGGTACAAGCTGACAATCTGCCAGCCGGGTTTGGGGCTGGGGGGATGGAGTTCAGTGTACACATGCAGTTTTCTGCGTTTGTCGATGGCGAACAAAGGAATGACCGAGCCAGCATTTTGTGTGATGAAATCGTCGAAGGAATATTCCTCACTGATTTGCGTGGAGCTTATGCGTGCCCCTTGGCGCACCCATTGCATGGCTTTTGTAAAGGTGAAGTTTTCCGCGCCGATAAATTCGCCTTTATAGCTGCCAGAGATTGCGGTTGACTTGCCGGCGCTGCTCGCTTCGGCCTTGGTTTGTACCGCGTAAATGTTCTCCCGGCCAAATTCGTGTCGGTATCGCATACTCGCCAGAACGTTGTCTTCCCGCCGTGGAGAGACTGCGATCAATCGGCCAATACCCACCAGGTCAAGATTGCGATCCGCGTGCTCAGAGATTGGGTTGCCATAAAATGTTGGCAATCCCATAAGCCGCGCTTCACGAATGTTTTCCCAGCTCGGATCGGCAAGCAGCACAGTAAAACCGTTTTTATGCAGAGCTTCGCCAATGGCCCGGGCAACAGGGTTAGCGCCGATAATCAAGGCACCCCGTGGTGCAGGTTCAACCACGCCCAACCAGCTGGCCACCATGCCCGCCGTGGCACTTTGCAAAACGACGGTGCCAATAATAATAAAAAATGTGACCGCAACCAGTATTTCGCCGTCGGCTGATCCGCGTTGCTCCAGCTGCAGTGCAAACAAGCCTGAGATAGCGGCGGCGACGATACCGCGTGGACCAATCCAGGATATCATGGCTTTTTCCCGCCAGTTCAGGTCCGTGCCATATCCGCAAAGAAACACCATGAGTGGCCGAATTACAAATTGCATCAGCAACAGCAGAATTAGCGCCGCCCAGCCAACGGCCTGCAGTTGGCTGAATTCAAGTCGTGCCGCCAGCAGAATGAACAAGCCCGAAATCAGCAATACAGTCAGGTTTTCCTTAAATGACAATATATGATCGACATGAATGTTCCGCATGTTGGCCAGGTAAATACCCATCACGGTGACAGCCAGCAGTCCGGATTCATGCTCAAGTTGATTACTGAAGGAAAAGGTGCCCAGAACCAGAGCAATGGTGGCAAAGTTTTGCAAAAACTCCGGTAGCCAGTGCTTGCGCAATAGAAAGCCAAGCAGTTGTGCTGCCGCCAGCCCCAGTGATGTGCCGATCACAATGATCTCGAAGAATACCAATAGCGAATTTTCCAGAGCTCTGGTACCACTTTGCGCCGAGATGATGTACTCGTAAGCAACAACGGCCAGCAGTGCGCCGATCGGATCAATCACAATGCCTTCCCAGCGCAGGACATTACCGATGCGTGCCGTCGGCCGCACTGTGCGAAGCATCGGCACGATCACGGTCGGGCCGGTTACAACCAGCAGCGAGCCAAGTAAAAATGCAATTGACCAGTCCAGCCCAAACAGCACTTTACTGACCGCGGCGGTTAGAATCCAGGTCAGCAGGGCGCCGATACTGACCAGCCGCCGAACAATGGCATTCAAGTCCCGTATTTCACTGAAATGCAAGGTTAGGCTGCCTTCAAACAGAATAATTGCAACACTGAGCGACACCACCGGGAACAACAACTCACCGAGAAGTGCATCAGGATCCAAGGCGCCACTGAGTGGGCCGAAAGCAATTCCCGCCAGCAGCAGAAACAAAATGGCCGGCAGCTTGATTCGCCAAGCTAACCATTGGCAAAGGAAGCCAATTAATACGATCGCGGCGATCAGAACAGCGGGGGTGATTCCATGCATTGGCTAGTCCATTTCTTGCTTTGTTGGCGGGCCGACATCAATCCGGATCAAGGCACGCCTATGGTAGCGACCACTGAGCCTTGACAGTATATTGGTCAGGCTCATCAGCAGACCGTATTTTGCCTGCAAGGCAGCATACGCTTTTTGTATATCGGCCGCTTCACTCAGAACAACAGCCTCAGCACGGTACCAACCGCCGGTTATTTTGCCACTCACAGTGCAGGGGGCGACACGCGACTTGGAAAAATTCCGTAAGCGTTTGACCTTGCCGGCCTTGGCTTCAGAGAACACATACAGGCTGTCGCCGTCTGGTCCTGCCCAAACAGGGGTCTGTACTGCGTCACCATTGCGCTTGTATGTGGCGAAGCTAATGTAGCTCGCGTCTTGTAATTCTTTGGCTAACATGATCACAAGGTTTCCCTTTGCAGGGCATTCCGCTCAAGCCAAGTGTTATTTTCCTGCAGGGCGCTTTCATTACTGACTACTGCAATACTGGCCGAATTGGGGTCGCGCAGCCATTGCTCAGCAACCCGCTTTAACTCGGCCTCGTCGACGGCCAGGACACCGCTACGAAAACGCGCTCGTTGCTCGGGCGGCCTGCCGAACAGGGTGCTGTGAAATTGCTGCTTGGCTTCACCAGCCGGCGAGCCTGGCTTGTCCAGCGACGAGACGACTCCCAGCACCGCTTCCTCCACTGCCTGTTTGTCATGACGGCTGCTCAGCAGCCACTCGATCGATGCGTCGAAGTCCTGCATGGTGTCGACCAGTCGCGGGTCACGATAGCTGTAGAAACGGAAGGTCGCATTAGCGGCATCATGGCTGGCCCCTCCGCCATATGCTCCGCCCTGTTCCCGAACAGCCCGGTGAAGGTAGCCATTACGCAGAAAGCCGGCCAGTACTGTTAACGCAGGCGCGTCGTCATGGTTGGTGGGTACCGTCGGGTAGGCCTTGGCACAGAAGTTCACTTGAGTGTTGGTTTGCCAAGCCAGGCGACGCTGGTCTCGCAGGCGCGCAAACTGATAGGACTCGCTGTTGCTGCCACTGCTGAAATGGCTGGCCGCTATCTGAGACAGCTCAGACTGGCTCGCCTGCTCGGCAACCAGCAATAACTGGCTCTGTTGCCCGAGAAGTTGCTGGTGCATTCCACTCAACTGGTGGCTCAGCCAATCGAGATCCGGGGCATTGTTAAACTGCTTGAGCCACCGAATGCCGGCCAGCCCAGACGTTTGATAGCTTAGGGCCGCCGCCGGGCTCATACCGCTGGAGGCGGCGCTCATCGCCAGGGCATGGCCATTGCCGGTTATGCTGTTTTCCCGCCGCGCTGACATTTGCGCGATCAATTCGCGCAAGCGGTCAAGTTCATCAAAGCGTACTTCACTGAACAGCCGCTGCATGAGCTCGGACATATGGGCGGCTTTACGCTGCAATGCTTTACCGGAAAGCACCAGGTAGGCGCGCACCTCCTGTTCATCATCCGGCAGAGGTCTGACAGAGCTGAATGCGGTCAGGCTGCCGCAGTGAGCGGCTTGTAAGGCCTGTACCTGAAGGTAATTGAGGTCAGCCATGCCAAGTTCTGTCAGACAGGTGGTGAACAATGGCAGCAACTGTGCCTGCTCCGGTGTGAACGCTGGCATTGGAAGAATCAGTTGTTGATACACGATGCCATTGGTGCCCTGTGGAAAGAAGGTCATCGGCATACCTGTATCACCGCCCAGCGTCTCCTGGCTGAAGGGGTGAGTTTTGATCTCCGGTGGTACATCGCTCAGTTCCACTTTCGGCAATATACTGGCGTCGTCTTCCTGCTCCTGTCGCGTTTTCAGACGCTGTGCCAAATCAATGACTGCCTGCACCTCTTGCTCACTCATGCCATCGCGCAGGGCATCAAGCCTAGCCTGTTCGCTGGCTGCCCGAACGGCGTTCAACTGCGGGTCTGGACGCAATTCCAGGGTAATCCGGTGCGGGTTATCCAGCAGCAAACGCCGCACCAGGCCTTTGATGTACTGCGGGCTGGTGATGCGCTCGCGCAGCTTGTCCAGAACCGGCTCAATATCCAAAATGGCGGCCGTGTCACCACGGTGTGTAGCCGGGCCGAGCGCGGCAAGAATAATCTGCAGACCAAATGGGTAGCCGTCGCCAGTGATCTCACGTTGATGAAATTCGAGTTGGTGCAACACAGACTCAAGGCGTTCCTGCTCAATGCCGTGCTCGGCGAGCTCCTGCAATTTACCCAGAACCAGCTCTTCAAATGCCGGTATGGTATCGCTTGCGGCCCCTTCAATACCGCAACAAAACACCATCTCCCGGTTGGAATCCTCCAGGCCGCACAGTGGGCTGGGTGCTTTGCCAAGCTCAGTAGTCTCCAAGGTATGAAGGAGAGGTGATGACGAGTTATCCAATAGCACATTGGCCAACAGTTGTGCTTCCAATAAGCCTTCCAGGTCGGTGCTATTGCCCAGCAGCCAGCCCATCACCAGGTGAGTTTTGTTGCTGGTGTCCGGGTCATCAACCGGATAAAACTCGCTGATTCGGCGCGGCTCTACAAAGCGTTCCTCCGGTCCCACGGCAATGCTTTCATCCAGGCGGTCGAAGCGGTGCAAGGCCAGATCCTCAAACTTCTCTTGATGTTCTGCCGCGCTAATATCGCCGTAGGTCATGAACATGGCGTTGCTCGGGTGGTAATGGCTGCGGTAAAAGTCCACCAACTGCTGGTAACTGAGTTCAGGGATCACTTCCGGGTCACCGCCGCTGTTGTAATGGTAGGTTGTGGTCGGGAAGAGGTGAGCGCTGAGCGTCTGCCACAGTTGGCTCCCGATGGAGCTCATCGCACCTTTCATTTCATTAAATACCACACCTTTATACACCAGTGGGCTGTCCGGGTTGCCAGGTTCGCTGAACTCAACACGGTGGCCTTCCTGGGCGAAGTCGAGCTCATCGAGGCGGGAGAAAAAGACTGAGTCCAGATACACCTGCAACAGATTGTCGAAGTCCTTACGGTTCTGGCTGGCAAACGGATAAGCCGTCCAGTCACTGCTGGTGAATGCGTTCATGAAAGTATTCAGGGACCGGCGAATCATCATGAAGAAGGGGTCGCGTACTGGGTAACGTTCGCTACCGCACAACGCAGTATGTTCCAGGATATGCGCAACACCGGTGGAGTCTTCTGGCACGGTGCGAACCGCTACCAGAAAAACGTTCTCCGGGTTGTCCGCCGCAAGGTGGTAATGTTTAGCGCCGGTCTTGCGGTGCTCGTATTCTTCCAAGGTTAGGTTAAGCGCAGCGATTTCACGGCTGCGCACATGCTCAAAGCTCTGGTAAGCGTTCATAGTTCGTTAATTGGCTGTTGGTGGCTTTTAAGGGTTTGTTGTTCCGGTTCCAGGAATTTTACCGCATACAGATGCCGCCAGTACTTCCCGGTAACGTAAAACAGGTCCCGATTGATATCGTAGGCGATTCCGTTCAGAGCATCGGCCCGGCTACCCTGCATGCGCCGCAATGCGCTTAAGTCGACACGTTCGACAACCTGCCCGGTGTTCGGCTCGATGCCTATGATGGCGTCAGAGTACCAAATGTTGGCATAGATTCGATCGCGCGCCCATTCGAGTTCGTTCAGTCGTTGTACCGGGCGGCCATTCAAAGTGACCGAAATTTCGCGTTGTATACTGAAGTCTTCGGGCGAGCGAACGGTCAGAGTTGCGCTGCCATCACTCATTATCAAGTGTTTTCCGTCGCTGGTCAGACCCCAGCCCTGGCCGGAGTAGCGCAGCGTGCCAAGTTTTGAGAAATCATCGGGCTTGAGCACGAAACACAGGCCCGACTTCCACGTGAGCACGAACAGCTTGTTGGTGAGCAACGCAGCACCCTCAGCGAAGTACCGATTGGCGAAGGCATATCGGGCAAGGGGTTGCAGCGGTTTGTGTAGCGAGTAGCGGGCCAGGTAGGAGGCCCCATAATTACCTGAACTTTCGATAATCTGGCCCTGGCTGTTTAACAACAAGCCTTGGGTAAAAGCGCGCGGTGAATGAGGGTGGATCGCTACAATTTCATAGCGCGCTTCAAGCACGCGAGTATTCGCTTCAATGGGCAGGGCGAACACCGACGCGGCCAATATCGCCAGGCAACCCGCACGGAACAGAGTAAAAATGTACAAATCAGCTCAGAGCAGACTCGAAATGCGAGGCCCTTTCGTTGACAAAAATAATGGCGTTTTTGACCGCACGGCTAACCTTGAGCTCGATCTCCTGACATTCTTTGGGTGACATGTATAAGGTCAGGTCGACATCGCTTCGGATATAGCGGGGCGGCAGGTGATTGAGAGCGACGCAGGCCACATTGGTGATGTACTCTATGTCATCAGCCCGGTCGGCCTCAATGATAAGAATATGGTCCATGACCAGACGTTCATAGAAGTTATGGAAGGCCTCCGAGGAGAAATCTCTGTCGCGCCAATCCAGTGACGATTTCATCAGCATAAAGCTCCCACCCGAATGATGAGTTATGGCTCACTTTCGACAGGCAGTTAAACACAGAATTACGGGTCTGCGAAGTGCCCACGGGTAATATTTCGGATAATAAAGCGCCCGGGCAACAAGGCGTGGCGAATGGTTGAAGGCAGGGGTGATAAGCCCCTCTGAAGCTGCGAGGCAATTTCTGCAGCGCACAGCGGAGCAAAGCTTAAGCCACGCGAGCCATAGCCACAATTCAGGTACAGGCCTGGCAAACCCGGAGCGGCCTGCTCGAGTGGCCTTTTTTTATCATGCTGCAAAGGCCGATAGGTTTCGATGAAGTCTGAGTAATGCGGTACTGGGCCGACGATGGGCAAGTAATCGGGTGTTGCACAACGCACGCCAACCCAGGCCGATTGGGCACCATTGGCGGCGAAGCCTGGGTCTTGCAGTAACTGCCTGGCAGTGGCCAGGTTGGCCTTATTGTCGCCTTCGAGCATTTGCAGCGACGCATCGTGCAGGCCATAGCTGGCACCAAACTGGTGGGTGTCGGATTCAGCCGGTGTGATAAAGCGATCGCCGCACAGCACAACACGCAACTTTTTGCTCGTTGAATTCGCGCTGGCCGCGGTGAGCTGTCCGCGAATCGGCGTTAAAGGAAGCCACTCAGTCTGTAAGAACTGTTGGCTCTGAGCACCGCAACACAGTATCACGGCGTCGGCTTCAATTCGCTTGTCGCTATCCGCGAGGTCTAATTGCCAGCCATTATACCGCTGCTGTAAATCTGAAACCGGACTGTGAAAAAAACCCTGAATGGCCGGTGACTCCAGCAACTTTACACACAGTCTGCTAATGGAAATAGCCGTTCCAAGCGGGAAAAACAGCGCCGCTTGAGCGATATTAATGCCGGCTCTAGCGGATGCTGACTGAGGGTCGAGTAATTGAAGATATTGGGCCGCTCCGATCTGATTGACCAGATCCTGGGCATCGGATTTACGCTCGGAAGGCAGCAATTGAAGGACGCCACAGGTGGCCGAGTCGAGTAGTGGTGGGTAAAAACGGCAGGCATAAAGATAAGCGTGCAGGTTGAAGTCGTTCTGCGGCGAGCTGTATTGTGACAGGCGCGTGTACAAGACAGCCGCTGGTGTTCCGGAAGCTGCGTTGGCCGGGCCGGGGCCCGCATCAATCAGGCTGACGGTAAAGCCCAGTTGCGCCAATGTGTACGCAGTAACGCAGCCGGCCAGCCCGGCACCCACTATTGCCACATGGCGCGGTCGTTCTGTCTCGGCCGCCTGTACATACCAGCCAGCCGCTGGGAAATGTTGATTGCGCCGGTAAACAGCGTGTTCGGTGGAGCCCGTGTAGATGGCCTGTAGCATGTCACGTTTGCTTCCAAAGCCTGCGCGCTTGCTGACCGTAAAACCGTTGCCCTGCAGGCCGCGACGTACGTTGCCTGCTGCGGTAAAGGTTGCCGCCGTCGCTCCTTTCTGGCTGAGCCCAGAAATCAGCCTCAGCACCGCCGGCGACCACATATCCGGGTTCTTGCTCGGCGCAAAGCCATCGAGAAACCAGGCATCAATTCGGTGTATCGATTGTCCGAGGACAGGACGGTCTGAATGCCTGAGTTTGCTAAGCATTTCCTCCGCATCGCCAAAAAGCAGTGTTAGATGAACCCGCTGATTGATACGCAGTGCATGGAAGCCGGCGACGAACGGAGGGTAAACCGCCAACAGCTGCGCGGATAGCCGGGCAAGCTCAGGAAAAGCCGCATGCACCCTTTGCAAATCAGCGCCTTGCAATGGTTCTTTTTCCACGCTGATGTAATGCAGCCGCCCGGTGTCCTGGGCTTTTTCCCACAGCGAGGCGGCAAGAAGAAAATTCAGGCCGGTTCCGAAACCGGTTTCGACAATTGTGAATTCTGCCAGAGGTTTGGACCAGCGCTCCGGCAGCTTATTGCCTTCCACGAATACGTAGCGGCTTTCTGCAAGTCCTTGCCCGGTGGCAAAATATATGTCTTCAGTAGACGAATGGTAGGGTGTGTGTTGGTCGAGCCAACTGATCTCAGCGGGTTTGATAGTAGGACGTTTGACAGACACTAGCGGCAGGCACCGCTACTCACCACTTGCTCACTGTAGTTGAGCCAGACGCTCATCAGGCTCCAGCTTGGCTTTGCGTAATACAGCATGCTGCCATTTTACGCCTTGTAGATTGCGGCGCAACAAATCCTGTCGATTTTGCAGATAATTACGGCTTGTCTGAAATTTGTGGTTTAGCTCCTCCAAACGTTGCCGTGCTTCCTGGAGATCCCGCTCAACCAGATAAAAGGCGAACTCTGCATGATGGCGCCGCGCGGTTCGTTGATCAGCCGGAAACCCTGACAAGCTTTCTAAGGCTTGCTTGTGGTCACGCTGTGCCAGTCGATAGCGCTCTTGTGCTCGCTGTACTTTGCCGCGTTGTTCTTCCAGTGCCCGGCCAAGCACATCATGGTCGGCGTTCAGGCGATGAATTGTGCGTTCCAGGCGAACGATACGTCGCTCATACTGAGCGAGCTTAGCAAGCTCCAGCTCCACATCTATCGCATGGGGCTCCGCAGACTTGCCCGGTACGGCGAGCAGAGCAAGCAATATAAGTGCGAGCACATTGGCTACTCTATAAAACTGGGGAAAGCTCCGTAACATGGGAGGGAAATCCGTCTCTGATGGCAACAACTTGGCCGAGTCTAGCATGTGGTATAAGTGCTGCAAAGATGTCAAAAAGTTGACACCAATGGGGCTGCTCAACGCAGCAAGTGATACACTGCCATCGCGTCCAGAAGAACTAAAATGAACGATTTTGAAATCATAACCGGCCTGCTGATTTTTGCGCTTGGCGTGGTTCTTACGTTGATCGGCGGAACGCATGCGCTGCTTAACAAGCGTGACCCACGCAGCGCCCTGGCATGGATTGCCGTGTGTATCGCGATGCCGTTTATTGGTGTGTTTCTGTACTTTGTGTTCGGCAAAAATAGAATCCGGACCCGGGCTCAGCGGCTGCAGGTACAATCGAACCAGGTTAAAGTGGACCCAACGCTGGGCATTCGGGAAGCAACCGTGATTCCCGATTACGACAATCTGGCTCAGCTTTCGGCCGCCTCCAGCAAGCGCCGGTTATTGGCCGGCAACCATGTGCAGCCACTGTACAACGGCGATGAAGCCTATCCAGCCATGCTGGATGCAATAGCAGGTGCTGAGCACTATATCTATCTGACCACTTATATATTCGAAACCCGCCATATTGGTCGTCAGTTCATCGAAGCGCTGGGCGCTGCCAACAAGCGCGGCGTAAAGGTCAGGGTGCTGATTGATGGGGTGGGTGAGAAGTATGATTTTCCCTTTGCCAGCAGGGAGCTGCGCAAGACAGGTGTGGATGCGGCCCTGTATTTACCGCCAACGCTGGTCCCGTTGAATCTGAGTATCAATCTTCGAAATCACCGAAAGCTACTGCTGGTCGATGGGGAGCTGGGTTTTACCGGCGGTATGAATATTCGTAAAAACCACCTGACACGTACTAATGAAGACGGCTTTATTGACTTGCATTTTTTGATAAAAGGCCCGGTGCTTCGGCAGCTTGAGCGGGTGTTTATCAACGACTGGCTGTTCACTACAGGGGAGCAGCTGCAGTGCAATGACGCGGTGGATTTCCGAGAAAGCTCCGCAGACATGGCCTGCAGAGTGCTGCTTGAAGGGCCCAATGAAGATGTTGACAAGCTGACCTGGGTGTTGGTTGGAGCAATTTCGCTGGCTCACCGCAGCATCCGAATTATGACGCCGTATTTTCTTCCGTCCCGCGAACTTGAGGTGGCATTGCAAACTGCAGCGCTGCGTGGTGTGGATGTGAATATCCTGTTACCAGCGAACAATAACCTGCCTTTCATGACCTGGGCGACGACCCATGTGTTGGGTGCACTGATTGCTACCGGGGTAAAAATATATACCTCGCCGGGCCCATTCGTGCACAGCAAATTATTTGTCGTCGACGAATATTACGTTCAGCTAGGGTCCTCCAACCTGGACGCACGCAGTCTCCGGTTGAATTTTGAGTTGGTGGTGGA
>JAUIHW010000018.1 GCA_030431775.1 Gammaproteobacteria bacterium | reverse complement strand
AAGCCTATGACGTTCGCGGGCAGGTTCCATCGGAACTCAATGAGGACGTTGCTTACCGGATCGGTCGCGCGTATGCGGCGGTGGTCAAACCGCAGCGGGTAGTGGTTGGTTGTGATATTCGGCTGACAAGCCCGGCGCTAAAGACAGCACTGGCGAATGGCCTGCTGGATGCCGGGGTGGATGTTGATGATATTGGGCTGTGTGGCACAGAGCAGATCTATCACGCGACTTTTGCGGGTAACTACGATGGTGGAATCGTAGTGACGGCCAGCCATAACCCCAAGGATTACAACGGCATGAAATTCGTGCGGGAAGACTCCAGGCCAATCAGTGGGGATACCGGGCTGCTGGATATAAAAATGCTTGCGGAGAATGAAAGCTATCCGGCCATTGAGGCGAAGCGTGGTCAATGGCAGCAGGTTGATATGCGCGAGCAGTATGTAGAACACCTGCTGACTTATATTGATCGGGCCAAGTTGAAGCCAATGGATATCGTAGTCAATGCCGGGAATGGCGGCGCTGGCCTGATCATTGACCTGCTGGAAGCTTATTTGCCGTTTAATTTTATTAAGGTTCACCACAAACCAGATGGTCATTTTCCTAATGGCGTACCCAACCCCTTGCTTGAAGAAAACCGGCAATCAACAATCGATGCCATCAAAGAGAATAATGCTCAGCTGGGTATAGCCTGGGACGGGGACTTCGACCGCTGTTTCTTTTTTGATGAGAATGCTCGCTTTATAGAGGGTTATTATGTGGTTGGCATGTTGGCGGACGCATTCCTGAAGCGTTCGCCGAAAGGGTCAAAAATTGTTCATGACCCGCGCTTGACCTGGAATACCATTGAACTTGCAGAAAGTGCGGGCGGCAATGCTGTGCAAAGCAAAACGGGGCATGCTTTCATCAAGGAAAGAATGCGTCTAGAGGATGCCGTGTATGGCGGGGAGATGAGCGCGCATCACTATTTTCGCGAATTTGCTTACTGCGACAGCGGTATGATTCCCTGGTTGCTTGTCGCTGAACATGTGTGTTCCAGCGGAAAATCATTGAGCCAGCTGGTCGATGAGCGAATGCTTGCTTACCCTGTCAGTGGTGAAATCAATCGTAAAATAGCAGATCCCGCAGCCCTGCTTGAAGCCATAGAAGCTCGCTATTCTGATGCGGCGATACGGGTTGAACACGTCGATGGTTTGAGCATGGAATTTGCCGACTGGCGGTTTAATTTGCGCATGTCAAATACTGAGCCGGTAGTACGACTTAACGTGGAAAGCCGCGCAGATACGGCGCTGATGGAAGAGCAGCGTGACGAACTACTGAGCCTGATGCGATAAAAGCCGGGCGTTTGATCTATAGATGTGAAGCTACCCGAGCCTCAGTCTATACGGTAATAATCTTTGTACCATTCAACAAAGCGGGCGACTCCGGTCTCTACTGGAGTGGTTGGCCGGTAGTCGACGTCTTCCACCAGCGCATCGACATCCGCATAGGTGTCAGGTACATCGCCAGGCTGTATCGGTAGCAGGTGCTTCTCGGCCGTCTTGCCCAGGCAGCTTTCCAGTACTTCTATGTAGCGCATGAGCTCCACCGGATTGTTAGACCCGATGTTGTATAGCCTGTATGGCGCCTGCGAGGTGGCCGGGTCAGGCGAATCGCCGCTCCATTGTTCATTGGCAGGCGCGACATGATCCAGCGTTCTGATTACGCCCTCAACAATATCGTCGATAAAGGTGAAATCACGTCGATGATTACCATAGTTGAAGACATCAATGGGCTCGCCGGCAAGAATCTTCTTGGTGAAGATAAACAATGCCATGTCAGGTCGCCCCCATGGACCATACACTGTAAAAAAGCGCAATCCCGTAGTCGGCAAGGCAAACAAATGACTGTAGGTATGAGCCATCAGTTCGTTGGCCTTCTTGCTGGCGGCATATAAGCTGACGGGGTGGTCAACATTGTTATGCACTGAGAAAGGCATGCTGGTGTTGGCGCCGTAAACTGAGCTGCTGGACGCATACACCAGGTGCTCCACTTCATGGTGGCGACAGCCTTCCAGAATGTTCATGAAGCCCTGAATGTTGGCGTCCATATAAGCGTGTGGATTAATCAGCGAATAGCGAACACCGGCTTGAGCCGCCAGATTGACCACACGTTGGGGCTGGTGCTGGGCAAACAGCTCTTCCATACCCTGTTTGTCCTCGATACTCAGTCGGACATCGGTGAAGGCCGCGTGTTCCTTGCAGCGCGCAAGTCGGGCCTGCTTCAGCGTCACGTCATAGTAATCGTTCAGATTGTCAACACCAATGACTTCATCGCCGCGTTCCAATAAACGCAACGCCAAATGAGAGCCGATAAATCCGGCGGTTCCGGTTACTAATATTTTCATGGGCTTACTCTTTTTGTTGACAATTTACAGGCGGCCGTCAACCTGGTCTTTGGGTAGCAGGTATTTAACGTCATACAAGACGTGTTCGCGGAGGCCGAATTTTCGAATGCCGGCGGCACCGAGCTTGGTAAATTCCTGATGCTTCACGCAGATGATAATGGCATCGTAGTAATTTTCTCTCGGTTTATCCACCATTGTCACGGAGTAGATTCTTTCGGCTTCTTCCTGGTTTACCCAGGGGTCGAACACATCAACGCGAGCGCTATAGCTACCCAAGGCATCAATGATGTCAATCACCTTGGTGTTGCGCACGTCGGGGCAGTTTTCTTTGAAAGCGAGCCCCATGACGAGCACCCGCGAGTCGACTACATGAATGCGCTTTTTGGTCATCAGCTTAACCACTGAATCAGCGACGTGCTCACCCATGCCATCATTGATGCGCCGGCCTGATAAAATCACTTCGGGGTGATAGCCGATTTCCTGAGCTTTATGCGTCAGGTAGTAAGGATCTACACCGATGCAATGGCCGCCCACCAGACCAGGGCGGAATGGCAAAAAATTCCATTTACTGCCCGCAGCTTCCAGCACTTCCAGTGTATCGATGTCCAGGCGGCTGAAAATCAAAGACAGCTCATTGATTAGCGCGATGTTGACATCGCGCTGGGTATTCTCGATGACTTTGGCGGCTTCAGCCACCCGGATACTACTGGCA
This sequence comes from Gammaproteobacteria bacterium, assembly GCA_030431775.1. Classification (GTDB taxonomy): domain Bacteria; phylum Pseudomonadota; class Gammaproteobacteria; order Pseudomonadales; family JAUIET01; genus JAUIET01. Next base: position 71,697 of record JAUIHW010000018.1, on the reverse strand, counting down.
CGATGCGTGCCGACAGTAACGACCTGGCGGTATAACTCGTCGATGCGATCAGCGATTTCTTCAGTTGAGCCCGACGTGACTTTGACGATTGAGCTAAAGCGGTGCTCCTTGTCCCCGGGGTTAATGCGCTCCGGCGAGTAGCCTGCGAAGAAGTCCCGGTTGTAGCGCAGCCCGGATACCTCTTCAATGATCGGGATGCAAACCTCTTCAGTGCATCCAGGATAGACCGTTGATTCATAGATCACGATATCGCCTGGTGAGACTACTTCCCCAAGCATTGCACTGGCTGATTCCAGCGGTGCCAGATTGGGTCGCTGGTGGCGGTCAATCGGAGTGGGCACCGTGACTATATAAATATTGCACTCAGCGAGCGCGCTGCTATCGCTACTGAACGATAAATGTTCAGCCTCCTGCAGTTCTTCCGGACTGATCTCCCGGGTCGCGTCCCTGCCTTCCAGTAATTCAGCAATTCGGGACTCATTGATGTCAAAACCAACAGTTGTAAATTTCCGCCCAAACTCGGCCGCCAGGGGAAGCCCAACGTAACCCAGCCCAATAACACCAATGCGATCGTTTATGCCCAACTCAATGTTCCAATTTCTTCCGCTATCCGAACAGTATAGCCATTGAATAGTCCCAGGTTGGCATGTTGCCCGCAGTTCATCGGCTGACGTCAAAGCCTGGTTGATTTTAGCGCATTTAACAGTTGCCTAAAGAGGACAATGATATTCTTCGCTGCGGCTCCTATACTAGAAAAGATAGGGTGCAGATGCAGAGCCGTTGCGCTGCTTTTTTGCACGCCCACGTAGTCACTAATCTTAGCTCAGGCATTACGGCTTAATGGCATATATCCGTTTATTCAACCATTCTTTTCGGCTGCCGCCCGTTTTGGTATTGCTGAGTGAATGGCTGTTGTTGGTTATATCGGCCTATGCCGGTATCTGGCTGCGCTTCGGTGCCATCGATGACTTGGGCGATGAATTGACCGGCAGTATCCCGCTGAAAGTTTTCACCTATGCAATTGTGCTCTCATTATGTACGCATGCAATGCGAGTTTATGAATCCGGTCTGAGTGAGGGGCATACGGGTATTCTGCTGCGTACTTTAGTCAGCTATGCGCTGCTAGGTTGTTCTGCACTAACCATCCTTTATTACATTCTGCCTAATTTGTATCTAGGTCGAGGTGTATTAGCCATTTCAGTGGCAGTGGCCATGGTATTGGTTTCGATTTTTCGATTCTTCTATTTTCTGGGTATGGGTGATGCCCGGTTCAAACGAAACGTTCTGGTGCTGGGTGCGGGTGAGCGGGCCAAACGAATAGAAGAGGCTGTTTTTCGCCCCGATTTTCACGGCAATATTTCAGTGGTTGGCTTTCTCCCTGTGCCGGGTATCGAACCACAAGTGCGCTCTGAGCATCAGCTGCACGATCAGCGTAGCCTGCAGGAGCTTGCAGTCGACTATGAAATCGACGAAATAGTTGTGGCTCTCGATAGTCGCCGGCAGAGCGACGGTGGTTATTTCCCTCAGGATGAATTGCTGGCCTGTAAAATGAATGGCATCAGTGTACTCGAGGCCATGAGCTTCTATGAACGCGAGCTGCAATTTGTCGAATTGAGGGAGCTACGTGCCAGCTGGATGATCTATTCCGATGGCTTCCAGTTCAATATTCTTCGTGATGTGTTGAAGCGGCTATTTGACATTTTGGTGGCCGGCTTGCTGTTGTTGTTGATCTGGCCGGTGATGCTAATAACAGCGCTGCTTATCAAAATTGAAGAAGGGCTTAAGGCACCGGTTATTTACCGACAACTGCGAGTCGGCGAGGGTGGGCAGCCATTCAAGCTATTGAAGTTTCGCAGCATGATTCAGAATGCCGAGCAAAACGGTGCCCAATGGGCACAGCAGAACGACAGTCGAATTACCAAAGTAGGCAGTGTCATCAGAGACCTTCGGATCGATGAGTTGCCACAGATATACAATGTTCTGCGCGGTGAAATGAGTTTTATTGGCCCTCGACCGGAACGGCCCGAATTCGTCGATGAGTTTACTGAGCAGATTCCATTTTACGCCTATCGGCACACGGTGCGACCCGGGCTTATGGGATGGGCGCAACTGTGTTATCCCTATGGCGCCTCGGCTGAAGATGCGGCGCAAAAACTCAGATACGATCTATACTATGTGAAGAACCACAGTCTATTGCTGGATCTGCGCATATTGATACAAACAATAGAGGTTGTGTTGATAGGCAAAGGTGTTCGCTAACTGACCAATTTGGTAGGTGAGCACGTTGGTAGCAGCTTGAACTAAAGTGGTCTGCAATGAGAGCCGCTATGAAGCGGACACTGAGTGAAACGGGATAAATCATGAATCGACTAGCGTTTTTTTGCGTCAGCATTCTTTTTGGAAGCGTGTTGTCCTCCTGTGGTGGCCAGCCTAAGGTGCAGGACGTTCCTGTGGAAACGGCCAATTATGAAGAGGAAGAGTACCTGATTGGCGTGGGCGATGAACTGGATGTGCGCGTGTGGCGTAACCCTGACTTGTCTACAGAAGTTCCAGTGCGGCCGGACGGTCGAATCTCTACACCGCTGGTCGGTGATATTGTTGCAGCGGGTGTGTCTACTGAAGATCTGGCCCGCAGTATCGAAAACCAATTGTCACAATTCATCCGCAACCCGCAGGTGACTGTAGTAGTCAGCAACGCCAGCAGCGTGGACTTTCAACAACGGGTGCGCGTGACTGGTGCCGTGATGGACCCCACGTCCATGGCCTATCGCGATGGCATGACGGTGTTGGACCTGGTTTTAGAAGCCGGTGGGACAAACGAATTTGCCGTACCGAATCGTACTAAGCTTTATCGCAAAACGGCCACAGGCACAAAGGTGTACCCTGTATATCTGAGCGACATTCTTAACAAGGGTCAATTGGAGACCAATTACCCTTTACTGCCTTCAGACATTATCACTGTTCCAGAAAGAGGTTTTTGATGATGTCACTGATTGCACATCAGCTTAGCAGGGTATGCGATGAGTAGCCCCGTTGAGCAGCGTATTAAGGCCGTTCTGCGTGAAATACAGATTCACAAAAACGGTTTTGTTGCCAGCATAGTAGTCATTGCGCTGATTATGTTGGCCATTGGCTCGGTTATTCCGAAAAACTACGATACCGAGGCACTGTTGTACGCCGACGTTGCCACTATTTCTGATCAAATAGTCAGCCAACAGCTCACTGGAAGGCTGTCACTGGATACCATTGACCAGGCTGAGATTGCGAAGGAAATTCCACAAACCCGACGCTTTATGGATCATGTGGTGCAACAATCCGGGGTGTTGGACCCGAAAAAATTGTCGAAACGTGAGTACGAGCGCGAGTTGGCGAAGATCCGTGAGAATCTGAACGTGCGGTCAAAAGGCCAAAAGTATATTGAGATTACTTACACGGACAAATCTCCAGAAATGTCCTTTGAGATACTTAATGCTGCGGTCGATGCTTTTATCAAGGAAAGCAGTGCAGCCAAGCGTAAGGAAAGTAGAGAAGCGTTCGAGTTCGTGCAGGAGCAGGTTCGAAGCTACAAAAATCAGCTGGACGAGGCTGATAACCGGCTGAGCGATTTCAGGTCCAGTAATCGCGATGGCACGAAAGAACTCGTGACGGCGCGTATTGTCGACCTGCAGGGCAAGATTGAGCAGCTGCAGCTTGATATCGACGAAGCCAATATTAAGGCGCGGACAATTGGCCGGCAGCTCAATGCTGAGGGTAAGTATGTGAAGAAACGGGAAGAGTCCGAGGAGTTGCGCAAACGACTGGCTTCCGCTCGTCAGCGCTTGGATAACCTGTTGCTTAATTTTACCGAAACACACCCGGATGTGGTTACGTTGCAGGAACAGATTGCAGAGATGGAAGCTGGTGTGCTGGCAAAAGATGTTCAGGGTATCTCGGGCTTGACGCAATCCGACGGCAAGCGCGGGGTTCTGAATCCATTGTATGAAGAGTTGCGCAAGCAGCTGGCAGCGGAGCGGGTCAAGGTTGAAACCAGCAAGAAGAGACTGCGAGCCAGTGAAGAAATGCTGGAGCAGGAATATGCGCGCATGGATCGGATTGTTGGCCGGGAGACGGAGCTGTCTGAGCTGACGCGCGACTATGACACTATGAGTACCATCTACAATAATCTACTGACTCAGCTGGAAAGTACTCGCATGACGATGACCTTGGACGCGCAAGGTCGAGGCAGTTCCTACAAGATTCAGGAGCCGCCGGTATTCCCGGTATTGCCATCAGGTTTACGGTTTCTGCATTTCGCCATTCTGGGTCCGCTGATTGCATTGCTGGCGCCAATTGGGATGATCTATGCGTTTGTGGAACTTGATCCGAGAATTCGAATGGCCAGTGTCATCCAGGAACAACTGCGTATACCCGTTTTGGCCGTCGTTCCGCATGTGACAACAAATATACGGCAGAGTTTCCTACGCTCCGATTTGCTGCCACATTTTCTGGCGCTTGCATTGGTAGTAGTGGCCTATATTGTTGTAGGCGCGTACAAATTAACCGCCGCTTGACGCACAAGGCAGAACGCATCATGAGTAGTTCGGAAAATCGCGTCGTTAGATTGGAGTCAACGGGTCCAAGTGATGCGCACCAATCGATCGACAAAATGGCTGACATCAAAGGCCTTGAAATCGATGAGCTGGATCGACGAAAGATTATTCACCCCAGTACCAAGCATCGCGAACTGTTAGAAGTATTTCGTAATCTACGTACTCGTCTTTTGCAGCGTCAGGACCAGGACAACTTTGTGGTGCTGGTAAGCTCAACTTGTGCGGGCGGCGGAGGGAGCCTGGTCAGTCTTAATCTTGCGGCAGCATTTGCGCTGGATCAAAGTAAGACCTCGGTTATTGTCGATTGCAATGTGCTCAACCCGTATTTGGATCAGATGCTGAGTATACCGCCGGATTATGGCCTGACGGATTGTTTGCAAAACCCCTCAGTCAATCTGGATGACATTATTTATGCATCCGGAATTCCACGCATGCGCATGGTACCAGCTGGTACCCGTTCTGAAATTGCTGCGGAACTGTTTGCGTCACAAGGGATGCAGGATGTGATCACCGGGCTGAAAGAGCGCTATCCGGATCGTTATATTATTCTGGATGCGCCGCCATTAACTTCTGGTGCAGAAGTTCGAGTGCTGGCCAGGTTGGCCGATCAATCCATTATTGTTGTTCCACACGGCAAGTCTACCCCGGGACAAATCCTTAGCGGTGTAGACATTGTCGGTCGGGATAAATTTGTGGGAGTGATTTTCAATGACTAGAACAACACTGCGATATATCACTGCTGTCCCCGCGGCGATACTATTGGCTGCGTCCAGTGTCACCAATGCTCTCGAATTTCGAGTAAATGCACAGGTACAAAGTGAGTTTGAAAGCAATGCACTGCAGTCGCCGCAAACGGAAGAAGAAGATATTGGCATATCCTATGGTGTCGCACTGGACTTTGAGCATCGTGAGGCAAGCTGGGATGTCGGCGGCAACTATCAAATGGTTCGGGTGGATTACACTGAAGATCTGAATCAGGATGAAACTTTGTTTCTGGGTGTGTCGGACTTTATCTGGCGGCCCAAGCCGGGCTTGTTTGAGTGGAGTTTTACCCATTCCAGGCAGAATGAAACTCAGTCTGTACTTGACCCTGATATTCCTGACAACCGTGAAGTTCGTCAGGTGTTTACAACTCAGCCGGTTATGTTTTTCCGTTTGAACAGCGGAGACCAGATAATAACGAGCCTGAGATATGTTGATGTCAGTCAGGAAACTGCCAATAACAATGACAGTCGTCGCTGGGGCGGTGCCGTTGGCTGGCGGCGCGCATTGACGGCGGTGTCGGATTTTTCGGTAAACAGCGAATACAATCAGGTGGATTTCACCGAAGTGGAAGCAGACTACGATATGTTCCGTGTATTTGCTGAGTATTCTGCTGATCTTCGCGTGCTGGACTATTCCATTCAAATAGGTGTGTCCAGTATCGAGCCGGATGTTGGCGATAGCCTAACGGCTGAGTACATACGACTCGAGGGCGCTATCGAGCAGTCGGTGCACAGGTATTATTTGATCGTAATTGATGAGCTGACTGATACATCGATTGCGTTGACGGACGTAAATTTCGCGCTCAATATTGATAACCGTGGAACTGAAGACATTCAGGTTTTTGATGGCAACGATTTATTAACTCAAAGGCAAGCTCAATTCAATTACGATGGAAATATTTTCTGTCGCAGCTGCACGGTGAGTGCGGGTCTTGGCTACGTGGACCTGGATTATGAAACGGAAGATCGGCGAGAGAAAAATGCCATTTTCAGCCTCGGGTTCAGCTATGCCTTTAGCCAGCGTTTTGACGTCACGCTCGGTGTAGATTACCAGGATCGCAATATAGAAGGCCAGGATCTGGGCCTGCCGGTGCAGCAGGACGTTAATATCGAGGAAACAACATATTCGCTAACGTTTGATTGGCAGGTTTCACGACGTCTGGACCTGTCACTCGCTGTCTTGCATGACACGCAAAGCAGCCCGGTTCTTCCCGCCGCAGACCCGGCCGGAGAGGACTTTAACCTGAATTTCGACAACGACGTTGCCCGCTTGTTAATCAATTACCGCCTATGGTGAGGTGTGCCCTTACTAACAAGGGCGCTTAACCGTTTTGGCCAAGACAAATTTCCTCAAGAATGCCGGCATCTATACGTCGGCGTCGTTCCTGTCGGTGCTTGCGAGCATTGTTTCTTTTCCAATACTAACCCGTCTGTTTGAGGTCGGTGAGTACGGCATGCTCGGTCTTGTGACTGGCACCATACCGCTGCTGGTTGGCATTGGCAAAGTGGGTATGCAACATGCGTCCTTGAGATTTTATGCGGAGATCAATAGCGGCAAGTCACAATGGAGCTCACCTGAATACTTCTCCAGTCTTTACCTGACCTTGCTCATGGCTGGGGGAGCGCTTTTCCTGATCTGGAACGGCGTGGTTCTCACTGTAGGCGAAATGATCTTTTCGGAGCCTACGCTGTGCATGCTGTTTGTGATCTGTAGCTATATCGTGTTCTTTCAAATTTTGGAGAGCGCTATTCTGAACGTGTTACAGGCACAGGAGAAAGCCTTTCAGCACACTGTTTTCAAAGTGAGCAAACGTTTTGTTGTGCTGGGCGTGACGCTTGCGGTGATTATTTTCTACAGAGCAGATTTGGTGCCGTATTTTGTCGCACTGGCCATAGCGGAAGCGATTCTGATCTTGGGTTTCGCTGTCTATCATGTGCCGTTTAAGTCCATCAGGTTTTCCTTTTATCGCACTGGTCTTGTTAAAGCCATGATGGTGTTTGGGATTCCAATGTTCGGTATGGAGTTTGGCGGGGCTATCATGAATGTGGCTGATCGTTACATCATTAATGCTTATCTGGATAGCGAAGCACTCGGCGCGTATTCATCAGCGCATACCTTAGTGAATTATGCCCAGAATATAGTCGCGACGGCATTGATCGCATCGGCGATTCCCACTTTTCTGCGCCTCAATGCAGATCAAAGCCTGCATGAAGCCCAGCGTTTTCTCACCAACGCGCTGCAAATTTACATATGGGCTTCGGTTCCAATTATCTTTCTGCTGGCCAGCGCCGGAGAGGCGGGACTGCGATTTCTGGCCGGTGACGGGTATGCGGCTGGGGCCGTTGTAATGCCCTGGGTGGCTGCTGGAATCGGCCTATTTGGTGTGTTTGAGCTGGTGGCTGCTGGCCTGTACCTCAGTAAGAATACCGGGAAGATGTTCTACATAATACTGGGTACCGCTGCTGCTAACGTAGTGCTTAATCTGCTTACAATTCCAGTGTTCGGTCTTATTGGCGCCGCCTTCAGCACCCTATTGTGCTACGTAGGTTGCATTATTGTTAGCTATCAATGGGGCAGTCGATACTTGCATATTCAAATACCCTGGCGCTCGCTTTTTGCAGCATTGCTGGCTGGTACTCTCATGTATGGGCTGCTGGATATCTGGTCGCCATCGCAGATTTTCTGGGAGCTTGTTTATAAAGGAGTTTTAGGGGTGATGATCTATTCTTTAATAGTGCTGCTGTTGGATTGCAACGCTCGTGCCGAGTTCGACCGGTTTCTTCCGCAGCGAGTATAAACAATCATCCTGTCATGCATAAAAAATGGACTACCCGTTAGACAATACTGATAAGCAGCCGGTCGTAAAAGATCAGAATTCTGATGATCTCTTTACGGTCGATTGGTTTGATGATGATTTTGTCGCGATCATAAAGTTCCTGGCTATTCCGGCGGTCTTTGCCTTTCTGGTGCTCATACTGGGTGTGATACCACGCTTTGTTATGTATGGGTTTGCCTTGGTCTATGGCGTTGTCTTGTTGTACAAGTCCAGCCGAAATCCCGAATATCTGATGGCTTGTTTCATCTTTTACTTGCCTTTGAGCTTGATGGTTCCGGTTTCGATTGTTACTGGCGTCAATGCGACCAATATCTTTCTGATGACGCTGATTGTTATGGCATTTATTCATAGAAAGCCTGCACTACCCGAGGTTGACTATCTGGACTTTGACGCCACCAAACTGGGTGAGATACCTCCCGCACCAAAAGGTGTCAGAGCACCTCTCCTTAAGTTTTACATGGTCTTCACAGCGTTCTCGGGAGTTACCGCAATTATCGCCAATGGACTTAGCCACATACTTTCGTATCACCTCCTGACCTATAAAGGCTGGATAGATCTGGTTTTGCTGGTATTTGCATTTGCAGCATTAATAAAGAACAGCAGCACTGCTACCCGTCTTGTTATTTATATGATGGTTGGCCATGTACTAATTTCCTTGCTGGGCTTACAGGAAGCGCTGGAAAAATCGGGTATGTCCACTATAGAAAAGTCACGCATTAGTGGATCGATTGATAATCCAAATGATTTTGGAGCCTTGATCGTCTATACAGCTGCGCCTTTTATCGGAATGTGCCTGGTATACTTTCCCAACCTGTTTCGGGTAATGCCATTCGCTTTGCAAGCCCTGTTGATGGCCCGCGTAATGTTAGCGACCTTCTCTCGCGGGGCCTATGTTGCGCTCGCGGTAGGCGCTCTTGCTGCGAGTTACGTTCGTGGCATTAAGTTTACTCTCGGTATGGGTACCCTAGCGCTGATTACCGTGCTCCTGTTCCCGCAGGTCATTCCGGATTCAATTCTTGCGCGCTTAGGGATGGGAGACGAATCGCATGTTGAATTAAGCGAAGGTCCGGAACTGGACAAGAGCTCCACTATGCGGTTCGTAATGTGGAATGCGGCCACGGAGATGGCGCTTGAAAGCCCTATATTTGGCAAGGGCTTTAAAATGTTTGAAACCTTGGTCATGGGATATTCGGGCGTGGACATCGGCATTGATGATCCACATAGCATGTACTTCTACTTGGCGTCACAGATGGGCATTCCTGCGCTGGTAGCATTTATCTTTATATGGATATTTATGTTCTTCAGAAGCAACTACGTCTACCAGAATAGTACGCAGCCATTTATTCGCGGCATTGCCCTTGGAGGGGCGATGGTTGCAGCCTGTGTAGCGGTGTTTAATGTCTTTGGTTCAAGAATGGTGAGCATCGAAGTTTGTGGCTACGCCTTTATATATGCACTGGTTATTAACCGGCTTGCGCAGGATATCAAGGCGCATCGCCAGAAAAGTATACCAGATGATCAGGTATACCCTCTGTGAACACCAGGTTTAGAAATGGCATAACTGCGTTGCTGAACAGCAGCGGTATGCTGGACGTCTGTGTTGCACTTGCGCAAAAGCATTCCAAGAGGTCTTTGACCGTATTAATGTATCACCGGGTGATCACGAAGCCGGATCCATTTTTTGACGGAATTCTTCTTCAACAGTTTGATCAGCAGATGCGTTACATCGCAGAACACTGGCATCCCGTCAGTGAGCAACAGGTTCTGGACTTCTATTACGATTCAAAGCCACTGCCTGAAGGGGCAGTGTTTGTTACCTTTGATGATGGCACTGAAGACACGTACTCGCTTGCTCTTCCGGTGCTGGAAAAATACGGCATACCCGGTATTGTGTTTGTATGTCAGGAAGCCTGTCAGTTCGACGGTCTGCTGTGGACCGATGAGCTGGCGCTATTATTGAAGCACAGTAATCTCAGTGTTTTGGATATAGCAATAGGTGGGGAACAGTATCGCTTTAGTCTTGCGAATGAGGCGGATAAAGTCGAGGCTCTTTGGGCGATCAAGAGCATCTTGAAGCAGCTGGATAACGCTGAACGACTAGGATGCCTCAGCGAGATTTCCCGACAACTGGGCGAATTGTCAGCTGATCAGCGCACGGGATATATGTTAACTGCCGAGCAAATGCAGAGGCTGCAGCAAGGCAGGGTATCGGTCGCAGCACATACGCGCTCTCACCCAATTATGAGTCAGATTGATGCCGATGTAGCGCGTTACGAAGTTGAAAGCTCCCGCGATTATCTGTCGGATCTTGGATTTGTACAGCAGAGCTTTTGCTACCCAAATGGTCGATCGCAGGACTTTACTCAAGAAACCAAGACAATCGTTCGTAATGCCGGGTATAAGTTAGCCTACAGCACCATCGAAGGTGTTAATAATGAGAATACCGACCCGTTTGAGTTGAGGCGTCTGCATGTGTCCGGCTTATCGCTCCCCGCTTTTAAATCCTGTTTATTGCGTTCATTGATAAAGCGGGGTTTGAAATGATTATGTCCTTGCTCAGTCCATCCATTCACCAGGAAAACAACATGCCTTGTCAAAAACTGTTGACATTGCTCGCTTGCATAGTCTGCCTGCTGCCTTCATTGTCCATTGCAAGAACGATTGAACTGGAAGTGCGCAACGCTGCTGCAGGCTCGCCGGTTTTTGTGAAAGGTGGAGTGACATTTGCCAACGGTGAACTGAAAAACACACGCAGCTTGCGACTGAGCGGCCAAGCGCTGCTGGATCCGGCGCTTACCCAGTTCGATGTGTTGTCTCGATGGCCAGATGGCAGCTTGAAATCTGTTCTCGTGTCTACTTTGCTGGAGCCAGCAACTGGTAAGAGCACGCTACAACTGGCCGTTGAGCAGGCCCCACAAGCGATTGCTGCGGGCTCACTGGTGCAAAGCGAAACCGCAAGTTCGATTGTGATCCATACCGGCCCATTGAAACTCATTGTGAGTAAAGAGCAGTTCACGGTGCTAGAAGGCGTTTGGCGTGATTTGAATGCTGACGGGCAGTTCACGCCAGATGAACAGCTAGCCGGACCTGGCGAGATATTTCTGATTGATGCAAATGATGATCAGGTTTACAGATCAAGCCTGGACGGTAAGCCTCGAGTTTCGATAGAGGAATCCGGCCCGTTGCGCACAGTGATTAAGGCAGAAGGGAATATGCTCAGCCACTCGGCACGATCATTAACTGATTTCCTGGTGCGTATTTATGCTTACGCCCGTTCGGATCAGGTAGACATCGAATACACTCTGATTGATCGGCGGGATGATGGCGACGCCAGAGAAGTTTCCCGAAAGCTCCCCCTGGCGGTCAAAGAGTATGGACTGCGGTTTACCCATGAACTGGCGAACCCGCAATTCTATTTTGGCGGTGATAAAAACAAGGTGCACTACGGTCAGGTCAAGGGCGAGCACTATCTGTTTCAGAATGGCCAGCTGAACTTCATTGACGGCTCACTGCAGCCGCGGGACACTTTCAGTACCCGTTACAATGGTGTTGCCGAGGGTTACCGTGCCAGCGGCTGGTTGGCGGTGAACGATGGTCGCGCGGGCATGGCGGCGCTGGTTAAAGATTTCTGGCAGGAGTTTCCTAATGAACTTGCAGTGACGCCTGAGCACCTGCTGATAAGGCTTCACCCGGCGCGGGCGACAGGTGACAAGCCGGATACTCATGAAGTGAAACTCAGCAGCGAAAGCAAACGTTATGAGAGGCCAAATACCCTTTATTCCCCGCAAGAGGGTATGGCGAAAACTTCACGTATCCGCCTGTTATTTAACCGGGGGAAGCTCCCGGCCAAGGCCATTGTGGCCAATAATCGACATTTTCAGCAGCACGCGCCGCTATTGATTGCCGATGCCTTAACCTACACCGAAAGCGGCGTATTTGGCGATGTCAGCCCCAGTAACAGCTACACGCGGCGCTACGACAATTATCTGATGTCACACATTTATGAGCCAAGCTTCCAGGAAGGTAAACGACCTGTTATGTACGGCTGGCGGGATTACGGCGATCGTATGGTTCACGGCTGGATCGACGTCGAAAATGGCGTACGCATCCCTGGCTTCTACAATGATGCGCACGTAGGCTCAAATCCATTTTTCCTGCAGTACATTCGGACTGGCGATGTTCGCTGGTGGCATACCGCGGCGATAGCGACCCATCATTTTATTGATATTGATGTCTCGCATGGACGTCGTTTCGGCCGGCATTCAAACAAAAAAGGTCAGATGATCTGGACTCCGCCTGGAGAGTCCATGCTGATAACGCATACCAATTATGATCACACCGGTCGAGGTGTGCACCTTGGACATGCGCATGTTTCCGGAATGACCAACTATTACCTGTTGACCGGAGACAAGCGAACCAAGGATGTGCTTGACCTGACCGCAGACTGGTGGCGGTTCATGGCACCTATTGCTTTTCCAACGCCCAGACCCGCTGACCCGGATAGCGGTCGCTTATGGGCTGAGGCCGAGCGTGATTTTGGTTGGCCATTGTATGTTGCGAATGAAGTAGTGCGCGTTTCAAGCGATCCGCAGTATCACAAGGAAGTGGGCGCTCAAATCGTACGCCACTTGATCGAGTGGTGGAAAACCCCTGGCAAGCATGAGATCAATGGCCGTATTCTAGGTCGCAATGACGCCAGCAAGGGAACCGGCTGGTGGGAGATGGATGACATGAATAATGGCGATGGTAACGGCACGAACCCGTGGATGGCCGGCGCGCTGTTTTCCGCGCTGATTCAATTTTATCAGCACGACCAATTGATGCCTTCTGGCATAGACCACGCTGAGTTGAAAGATATGATGTGGCAGTGCCTAAATTATGTCGTCAAATATGGCTGGAATGAAGAGAAGAAGTTTTTTGCCTATTCTGAGTCTCAGCCGGACGCTGATGGTGGTAGTGAGCACCTGCTGTACAGTTTGGTGTATTTACACCAGTTGCTTGAGCAGAATATCAAAGATGGCAAGGTTGCGAATGCGCATTGGTATGACACCTCAGACAAATGGCTGGACATCGCACGACAACAGTCGAAGCGATTTCGATCCGGCTGGATTGGTGGTGAGCAGGACTACGGTTTTTATGGGCTGGAGATGGTCTTTCCGATGGATTTCTTCAATGTAATGCAAGCAGCCGATAAGCGGTAGCGTTCAACAAAGCAGCCGTCTCTGCGTCCTACGGGCACCACCGTTTATCTGACAGTTTGCAATAGCTTCACAGTGGCCAATTAGAAGTCTAACGACCGGTTATACTGAATAAGTAACTGGCTAAGCTGCCGCTTAGACTCTGCTTTTTTCTTGTCCAGCTGGTTCGCGATGGAATTGGTTTTTATTGTTTGTGCCGCGATCGTTGCCTATATGTTTATAGGCTATCCGCTATTGCTGTGGCTGCTCGTGCTAGTGCGACGGATTTTACGATTCGATAAAGAAACGCTGCAGTCTCAGGACTATCATCCGGCCGTTAGTATCGTCATTGCGGCGCATAATGAAGAGCAAAATGTTCGCCAGCGCCTGGAGAATTTATTTGAGCAGAACTACGACCTGAGGAAGTTGCAGATTATTGTCGGCTCAGATGGTTCAAGCGATCAGACGCTTCCGCTATTGCGTGAGTATGAAGAGCGCGCACAGGGCCTGGGTGTGGACCTGATGATAATTGAGTTTGCCCAGCGCGGTGGAAAGCCACGTGTTCTGAATGAGGCAATTCAGCATTGCAAACATGACATAGTATTATTAGCGGACGTGCGTCAGACTTTCTCTAGAGATGCGGTACGTAACATCGCGCGTCGCTTCGCCAACCCGGCAGTTGGAGCCGTCAGCGGTGAATTGTTTCTGAAAGAACCGACGGATCAGGACAGCATTGCAGATATGGGAGCTTACTGGCGTTACGAAAAGCTGATTCGTAAGCTCGAAGCACGTCTGCATTCGACAATCGGGGCTACTGGTGCTATCTATGCTATTCGCAAGTCATTATTCAAGAGTATTCCGGATCGGACCCTAATCGACGATGTGGTTATTCCGATGCAGATCTGTATGCAGGGTTATAGGGTGCTGTTCGCGGATGATGCACATGCATACGATGTGGCGCCGACAGACAGTAACAAAGAGTGGTTGCGCAAAGTCCGTACTCTGGCCGGTAACTGGCAGATGATGGTTATTCGTCCGAAGTTTCTTAGCCCCTTAGCCAATCCGGTCTGGTTACAATTCATTTCCCATAAAATACTTCGTCTCAGTTTGCCGTTTTGTTTGCTTGGTATGCTGGTCAGTAGTTTCTTGCTGGAAGGCACGCTTTACTCAGTATTGTTCATGATGCAGTGCATGGCTTATCTGATTGGTGCGCTGTCGTTCTTTATCGAAGGCTTACGGCAGCTGCGTATACCAGGTCTTATATACTTCTTCTGCATATTGAATGCAGCTATTCTGGTTGGCTTTTACCGTTTGGCAAGCGGCAAAAAAGATGGACTCTGGTCGTTTGCCTACAAGTCTGCGTCCTGAGCGAAGCCCGCAACGATGAGTATCCCCGTGCTTATGTATCACGCTATCGGCGAGGCCAGTAGCGGTACGCAGGAGTTTGATGATGGTGACTTCACGGTTTCTGAATCACGGTTTCGGGAGCATCTTCGCTATCTCCGTGAGCATGGCTATACCACTTGCTTGCTGAGCCAACTTAAGTGGATTGATGCCGTCGACAAGCGCGTGATAATCACCTTCGACGATGGTCACGCGAGTGATGTCGACGTGGCACTGCCACTCCTGCAGGAGTTTGGCTTCAATGCTGAGTTCTTTGTAACCACTGCGTGGGTGGGACAGCCAGGTTACGTTGATGCAGCCGGCATTGAGGCTCTGAGCCGTGCGGGAATGGGTATAGGCAGTCATGGGCACAGTCACCGGTTCTTTAATGACCTCAGCTACGATGAAGCTGAAGAGGAATTACAAGAATCGTTACATCTGCTTCGCACGCTTGCGGTTCAGCCTGTCGCTAGTTTTTCCGCACCAGGCGGACAGTTGCCGGCACAGCTATCTAAGCTGTGTGAAAAACTCGGTTTGCAATATGTGTGCACGTCTGCGACCGGCCTATACGAGCAGCGTCACTTCCCATTTTCAATACCCAGAATCGCGATTCGAAAAGATCTTGCGATGGAAGATTTTGTTCGCATGGTATCTGGCGACGCCAGATTTTTTCGCCAACTAAAATGGCGCAGCGCGGTGCTGAGTGGAATTCGCCGTACCGTAGGTAACGATCTGTATATGAATGTCCGTGAGCGAGTCCTTACCCGGCGCCAGGCGCGCTAAGCGCCGTCTGCACCCATATCAATTTCATATTTTTTGCAAAGGTCATATAGAGTTGGGCGAGTAATACCCAACAGTTTGGCCGCTGCCGACACATTTCCGTTCGCTGTGCCCAGCGCGTTGTTAATCGCCTTAACTTCGGCCTCCTGGCGTACCTGACGCAGGTTTAGCGTGCCACTTTCGCCTGGCGACAGGCCGAGGTCCGCAGCGGAAATCTTATTCCCGTCGGTCATAATAACTGCGCGTTTCACTTTATTTTCAAGCTCACGAATATTGCCTGGCCAGTTGTAATTATCCACGGCCAGTGCTGCATCAGCGGATAGCCCTTTAATTTTCTTCTTAAGCTCAGTATTGAACTTTGCTACCAAATGGCGCGCCAGTAAAACCTTATCGGCCTCGCGCTCGCGTAGCGGAGGTATTTCGATCACCATTTCACTGATCCTGTAGTACAGGTCTTCACGAAAAGTCCCTTCCTGTACCATGGCACTGAGGTCCTTGTTGGTTGCACAGACAACCCTGACGTCAACTGCGATCTCCTCGCGGCCACCAACACGTTCGATCACCCGCTCCTGAAGAAAACGGAGCAGCTTGGCCTGGAGCGCCAGGGGCATATCGCCAATCTCATCAAGGAACAATGTGCCATTATTGGCAACTTCCACCTTGCCAAGTGTGCGTTTGGCCGCACCGGTGAAGGCACCTTTTTCATACCCAAATAACTCGCTTTCCATAAGGTTTTCGGGAACGGCAGCGCAGTTAATAGCGACAAAACGACCGTCACTGACGGTACTTAGATTGTGGATTGCGCGAGCAAATACTTCTTTGCCGGTACCGCTCTCGCCAAGGACTAAGCAGGTGACCTGGGTAGGGGCAATTTTCTCAACGGTTCGACAAATATCCAGCATGTTCTGTGACGATGCAATGATGCCATCCAGTGGTGACCTGGTTTGAGCGGCCAGGGTGCGGTTTTGACGCTCCAGGTCATACATCTGGAATGCTCGCTGAACAATCAGATCCAGCACGTCGGTGTTGACCGGCTTTTCGTAAAAGTCATAGGCGCCCAGGGATACTGCGCGAACGGCGTTCTCATAGTCATGATTGCCGGTGACAACGATAACCTTGGTGTACGGAGCCAAACGAAGAATTTCATCCAATGCCTTAAACCCTTCTTCAACACCTTCGTCGTCTGGTGGTAGGCCAAGGTCCTGCAGAACGACTTCCGGTTCGTGCCGTCGCAATTCCTCGATAGCGGCTTCCCGGTCTTCAGCGATCACTACTTCATACTGATCAAAGTGCCAACGGAGTTGACTTTGTAGGCCAAGGTCATCCTCGACAATCAGTAGTGTTTTTACTTCGTTATCCGACATTCTGAGACATCTCCTGCACAATAGGCATACTGATAGTGAAGGTCGTGCCAATACCTTCAGCGCTTTCCACCTGAACGTCTCCACCCAGGTTACGAATATACTCACGGGTCTGATACACACCAATGCCCATGCCCTGACCGGACTTGGTGGTATCAAATGGCTGGAACAGGCGATTCTTAATGAATTTATCGCTCATACCCTGGCCATTATCCTCTACGGTTATAATGGCAAACTCACGGTCGCGGCTGGTAAAGACATCAACAAAGCCATTGGTTGGCGTTGCTTCCTGAGCATTCTTGATGACGTGTGCCAATATCATGACCAGATGATCACGGTCCCCGGCAACCCATAGTGGCTCATCATTGAGACGAAGAGATGGCGCTGGCTTCTTATCACGACATTTGTTGACCGATTCCAGCAGAATCTTCTGCAGTTCAAGGCTACGTACCTTGCTGGGACCGCGCTGCTGCATCTTACCAAGCAGCTTGCTCATACGCTCTACAGAGTTTTCGATGGTGCGAATTGCATCCTCAACAAATGCCGGGTTCTCCTTATGTTTTTTTGCGTTCTCCACGACCAGAGCTTGCTGAGCAATTAGATTTTTAAGGTCATGCATAATGAATGCAGTGAGCTTATTGTATGTATCAAATTGCTTGGATTGGGCCAGCTGCTCAGCCGCAGAATTCAGAGCAAGGTAACTGCCGAGCTGGCGCCCCACAGTCCGCAAGACATCGAGGTCCTCCCAGGTGAGAGGTATCTTGTAGTCTTGTTTGTCCAGCATGATAAAGCCAAGCAATCGTTGTTGCGCTATCAGCGGCGCAATGATCCATAAATTTTGGATGGAGTCAGTCCATTCTGGAAGTGCAAGATTATTATTTGCGTTAAAGCGGGTTTTGCTGCTTGGATGGAATACCCATTCCGACGCCAATATTTCGCAGATGTCGCTGTCGGCAGCAATACTGGGAAGGTTTTCTTCCGAATCATGAGTGCTGGCTACCAGCTGATATTGATTGTCCACTTTGAGCCATAGCCTTGCATGATCAGCATGAAATACTGCGCAGGCCGCTTCCATGGCAATCGTCTTTTCGTCTTTTTCTTGGGACGGTTGCGACAGTATGTTGATCAGGTTCAACCACTCAGTACGATAGTCGTACTTGTGCATGAAAAAATTCTTGTTTATGAAGACCCGCAGCGATGCGCGCCAGCGCGGCGATGCGAAGACCACTCCCAGTACTAAAATAGCCACGCCAAGCAGTGTCGCTCTCAATATGGCGCTCCAGTCACCGCCAAACAAGGTAACGTAGTAAGCGACTGCCGCCATAATCAGTAAGAAAACGCCGGCGACTACGAGGCTGGCACTGTAGAACACCACTGACCTTGATATGCTGACTCGGCTACTTTGCTGGGTTCGTGTGGTGGCAAAAACGAGGCAAATCGCGGCAGCCAGGTTAACGATAGGCCGCAGCTCAGCGAAATTCTGATCCAGCTTGCTGAACAAAAGGGCATTTGAATAGACCAGCACGTCGAATGCAAAAAACAGGGATGCGCCAATACAGAGAAAAGTGATCGCCTGCTTTTGCTGATCCAGCGTGTTACGGAATACCTGCTCTGCCGTAATAATTCCCAGTAGGCCGAGCAACAGATTGACCCAGATTGACAAATCTCCAGCTTGGGAGACGATCGCCCCGAGCATTAGGTAGGGAACAACAACAGCACCAAGTACAGCCAGTGCCAGCAGTGCCAAATACAATGGGCGAAGCTCTTTCCAGGTATTTTGAGCATCGGACATGTTCAGCACAAGAGTTCGCAATAAAGCGAGAATCCACAAGCTCATGTGCAAGCTGCTGAACACCTGGAAGTGAACGCCGGTTTGAGAGCCGGCACCCGGAGCCATACTCATTTGCCAGTAGGCCGTCACCAGGCTGGCAATAATAAAAAAGCCGGAATACAGCTTTTCGCGCCAGGGGCGGACAAAAAAACCGGCCAATACTACAAAGAGCAGGCTGGCAGCTGCGTGGCTGGTCACGGCAATTTCCGCTATTTGCATCGGCTCAAGTGTGGCTGGATACTCAACAGCATTATGCTACAAAGCGCTTCGGACGCGTTGTGAAATACTTTGGAGTTTCCTGGAGCTTGGAAGCTACTGAGAAGTCAGGCTTCGCAGTTGGTTGGAAATGTTAGCAACGGCTTGATCAAACAATGGTGTGTCTTCAATGATCTTGAGTTTGCCATCCTGTAGGCTTTGCGCGAGTATTCGATAATCCAGAATAGCCACTCGGGCGCCGACCCGATTTACCAGAAGGAAACTCTGTTCCTGTTCGATAAACGCTGACACTTTGCAGTACTTGCCGGCCGGGCTTTCCGGTAATATCAAGCGCAGCCAGTCGCCAGGTCGTAAGTTCTTTATTTGTCTTATATAGCGGAATTCCGGATTTGCTTCGGCAAGAGTGCTGTTATCAGGGCGCTGTTTATTGTTGCGAGCAGTTTGCTCTGTAAGGTAGTTGGCGTAGGCTTCGTGATCTTTTCTAAGTACGACTTGATGCAGTGATTGCAGCGCCTGCAGCTTTTCCTGGAGTTTGGGGGTCTTGCGGTTTGCAGAAAGCGCAGACTCGATTTTTTGATACAACTCGTCAAGAATCCGCTTCAAGCGCTGCAATGATTTACGGTCGGTATGCAGTTGTGACGACCAGAGCAAATCATCGGCAATTTGATCCACCGTCAGCCACTCCTGGCTATCCTCTCCATGATTTAAGTAGGCATGTAACATGACGTCTTTCCAATCGTCATTCAGCAGGTCGATAACCAGCTGTGGAGGCCGGGTATTACGGTATTTTTCCTCCAGTAGAATTTCAATTTTTTCTCTGGCATGACGAGTGATGGCTGAATTTCGTGCTGATCGACTGACTCGCTCCTCCAGCGCGTCGGACTCTGCTTTTTCGCAGGCCAGGAAGCGCTGCAACTGCCCCAGGAGATCCGAGGAACGTGGAATGATCTCGTCCACTGATTCTCCCAGCTGGAGAACAATCTGGTTCGCCAACGCAAAAAACTCCTGGTCAGCAGCACTGCCGGCGTGGCGGCCATACCCGGCATGGGCAAGCTCGTTAATCAGTTTACGCAAGGGATGGTCTTTTGCCGAAAACAATGCAGCGTCGCGCAATGCAACTTTCAAGACAGGCAATTGCAATCTGGCCAGCAAGGCCTGAACATCCACTGGTAGCGCTTCGTCCTGCAGAATGAAGTCGAAAAACAGAGCGACCAAATTAATCGTATGCTCATTGTTTTCGCTAACCGTGGCTGCTTCGCCCCTGGAAAAGCGGTGTTCCAGCAGGTTCTGAACCTGATCGATAAGACGGTAGTTGCTGTTGGCACTGCTCGTAGTGATAGATAGCAGGTCAGTGAGCTCTACACTGCTCAGTTCGCCAGTAGCGGCAAACTTTTCGGTGGAGAGCAAACCAGGCGCATCTATCATCTGCTGCTTCAGCTGCTGCAACAACTCCTGAACTTCAGCCAGCTCGCGCGCCGCCAAAGCTGCAGGTGCGTGATGGCTGGTGGCTCCCTTGAGGTCCGGACGTTTGCTGGAGTCCTGCTCATTGGCCGCTGTCTTAATTTGCAGGCGCAATTTGGGCAGAACTCCAGCAACGATCAATATTTCATTGGCACTGCCATAAACAGCGCCCAACTGCTGGATGAAAGACTGTTCGAATCGCTGATAGATGAATAGCCGCAAAGATAAATCGATATCCAGCAACTGGGTGCTCGTTTTGAACAAGCCCAGTAATACGCCGGGGTCGAGGGGAAGTTGGTCCTCCGCAATTGCAGATTTCAGCAGGTATTCGAAGCGGGTGTTCAGCTGCACCAGTGGCTCAGCGTACCGAGTACGAGCGCGGCCGACAATGCTTCTGAGAGCGACGCTTTCTTCCAACTCTTCGTTTTGAACCAATTCAAGCTGGTCTGCATCAAGAACCAGGTCACGAAGCGAAGCAGATTGTTGCTTCTCGGCGGGTTGGATGATGGCTTGGAAACAGTCACGGAAGCCGCTGAGAAACTGCTCCGAAACCTGGGCTTTCTTTAGGCGCAGTTGCCGCATGGTATCGAAATAGCTTGTCTGATCAAGATTGTTTTGCGCGGACTCTGCGGATTCGAAGAGTGAGTCATCGCAACGGGCAAAGAAATCCTGAAGGTGCCGCTCGAGCTCGGGCAACAGGGCTTCATACAACTGAGCCAGAGGCTTTGGCAGGCCTGCAAGTAATTGATTGGTATAGGGTTTTTTGTTTTGTGGCACGATGAGGGGCAAACCGATTGCCAAGTGAACTGTCCCTCATTAAAAATAGACCGTAACGGCCTGCTTGTCTAAGTCGCTGGCAACGGTGGGGCGGCTTGCTCCTGCTCAATCTGGCTGTGTAGCCGCGTTGTCACTTTATTCATCATGCGGTCAAAAAACCGCTCGTGTTCAATGACCCTGGCCCGCCCCTGCTGCAGGTTGTAAGCAAATTCCTTGCGTTTCTTTTCCGCAAGTTTGAAACCCATGCGATTGACGAAAATATAAGAGTCGCTGGTTTCAATTTTGGCCGCGAGTTTGCACCGTATACTGTCGCCGCCATCCGGTGATTTGCTGAATATTACCCAGGTGCCTACCGGTATTTCATCCGCTTTGCGAATGAAATCATAGGTCAGCGCCTGGTATTGCACTTGCTGTCGCTCTACAGCAGTCATTTCCTTCCAACTTTTTTCCGGGCGCGGTGTGCTCTGCAGCACTTGTTTTTGCTCTTCGGCCAGGGTTTCACGGTCTACCGCGACCGGCTCGGTAGTTCGAAGCAAATCCTGAAACGCCACAATTTCATGCAAGGCATTGCGCGCGGCGTCTTCGGAAGGCTTTGCCGTTGCCAGGAGTTTCAGCTGACGTTGCTGCAGGTCCGGCAAAATTCGTTGTAGCCGTCGCAGTGACTTTTCATCATCGTGCTTGAGCGAAGTCCAGATCAGGTCATCAAGGCATTGCATCGCTTCCACCCATTCGGCACTGCCTTTGCCGTGTTTCAGAAAAGCCAGCAATAAAACCTGTTGCCATTCGTGTATTGCAAATTCCTGAACGATTTTCGGGGCTTCAATATTCTCCAGCCGTTCCAGAACCAGATCTTCAATCATGGCCTTGGTATGGCGCGTTCTGGCTTCGGCCTCCGCCGCCTCGCTGGTGCGCTTTTCTATTTTCCTTGAGCGCTGTTCTTCGCGTTTACGGAACGCGCGTAAAATCTCCAATCCCGTCAGGAAGACCGCATTGCCTTCTTCGTAGTTATCATGAATATCGTGAACAACATCCGAAATCTTTTTCACCAGAGCTGTTCGGCTCTCCGCTTCCCGGTCATCCAGGCCAACGCCAGCGGCGACTATTTCGTTAATCAAGCGGCGTGCCGGGTGGCTGCTTGAGCTGAAAAACTTTCGGTCCCTCAGCGCGACTTTCAGTACCGGTATTTGTAATCTGCTTACCAGTGCCTGAACCTGAATGGGCAGCTGTTTGTCGTCCAGTACGAAGTCAAAAAACATTGCGATCAGATTAATAACGTCTTCATCCGATCGTTGAACTTTGTTTTTCTCTCCTCGATTCCGGCGTTCGGCCAGTGTCTGTTCCAGCAGGGTTCGCAGATCCAGTTGCGGCTGCAAAAGTTGTGCGCCGCTGCGTTCCAAAGGATTGCTTTTCTGGATTTCTGACAGCAGAGAAGTCAGCTCCTGAGGTTCCAGAGCCGGTCCGTTTCCCTGGCTGATGAAAAGCGGGAAGCCCAGATTTCCACGCACTGCATATTCGCGTACATTGCTCAGTAATTGGCTGAGTTCACTGAACTCACGACTGAATTCCGCAGGCGGTTGACTGCCTCGCTGCGCAGACTCTTTGCCCTGCTCGCCCTGCCCTGTCACCGGGCCTATATCGCCTTTCTGGGTTGGGGATTTACGCACCGCGTGGCTGACTTTGGGCAGAACGCCGGCATCGATCAGCTGCTGATTGGCGGCCTGATACAATGCTGGGAAGTGGGTGGCTACACAGCGTTCAAAATGCCTGAAAAGGATTACTTTCCCTTGAGTTTCCAGATCGAGAATATTGCAGGCCTGTTTCAGCACGTTAGCAATTTGTTGCGGGTCCAAAGGGTTGTTATCCGGGTTAATCTGGTAGTCCCGGAAAAGGTGCTGAAAGCGCTGTTGCAACTGATAAAGTTCACTACGGCAGTCCTGTCGGCTTCGGGTGACCATTCGGCTGATTGCCACACTGGTCTCCATTTCGCCGGTTTCTATAAGGTTCAACTCATCGACTGATGGTTCAGCTTGTTTGGGCGCGTTATTCGGGCGGGCCGTGAGTATTGAAAAGCCGTCTTCATAGGCGAATTTGAAACGAGCGATCACACTGTTCTTTTTGCGCTGAATTTCGCGGCGCGCTTCAAAACACAAGGTCTGGTCAGAATTTGAACGGGCGCGATCTGCAAGCTGAAAGAACAATTCTTCCGCGCTGCTTAAATAGTTATCCAGCTGGGCTTCCAGAGACTTGCTACTGTGTTCTCTGATCAGTTGCACCACCGTGGGTAGGCTTTTGCCTTTCGCCGGACGCAGATGCGACCCTTGTGATGCCGTGGCGGTAAATTCAGTCTCGGACGCTTCCATATGCACTAGCAATTATTTTTTGTCAGTATGCCACAAAGCGGCTGCAGCACCTAGCAAAACGCCCGATGTGAGCGTTTTTTGTTCAGTGTTGAGTTAGGGCTTTTTATTGCAATATCAGCGGTTTGCGAGTGGAATTTGCAATATGCTCTGGGAGTCAGGCCTGCCTGGCTGTGGCCAGCTCAGCCAGAGTTATCAGGCGCTTGCGGGTGGCGCTGTTTGGCACAGTCTGCAGGACCTGAGAGGCTTTCTGCGCATACCATTGGGCCTTGTCGATGGTTTCGCTAAGCGCTCCTGAGGAAAGTACGAGCCCACTGATCCGAGCAAGGTCTTTACTGGTTTTGTGCTCGATGGCTTCCCGGATAATGGCAGCATCCGAGTCTGCACACAGTTGCATCGCCCGAATCAATGGCAGGGTGGGTTTACCTTCGGCCAGGTCATCGCCCACATTTTTACCCATAATATCGGCGTTACCGGCGTAGTCGAGGTAATCGTCCATGAGCTGAAACGCCATGCCGAGCGCGAGTCCATATTCGCCCATTGTTTGCTGTAGGGTTTGTTCGGCCCCGGCCAGCATCGCACCACAGCGCGCAGCGGCCTCAAACAAGCGTGCGGTTTTGTAGTGAATCACCTCGAGATACTGTTGCTCAGTTGTATCGGCCTGCCCGGCACGGGCCAGTTGCAGTACCTCTCCTTCGGCAATCAGGTTGGTGGTATCGGCTATTTCGGCCATAATCCCGTTATGACTGATGGCAACCAGCATCTGAAAGGCTCTGGAATACAGAAAGTCGCCCACCAGGACGCTGGGCGCATTACCCCAGGTTGCGTTCGCCGTTGGCCGCCCCCGGCGCAGCATGGAAACATCAATAACATCGTCGTGCAGCAGAGTTGCCGTGTGCAGAAACTCGAGGACCGCCGCCAATTCGTAGGCCGAATCAGGCAGTTTGTCGGCGGGAACATCGCCGGCTGCCAATCGATAGGCCAATAAGGTCAGTAGCGGGCGCAAACGCTTACCACCTGCGGCAATCAAGTGCTCGCCAATCTCTTCTACCAAGGGTACCTGAGACTGCAATTTCGTCTGGATGACGGTGTTCAGTCGCGCCAGTTCGGGCTGCAAGGATTGCAAAAATTCACGCATTGCAAATGATGTTGGAAAGGGCAGGGCATGCTATGAATTGACCCGCTTGAAGTCAAGCTGCATCCGCTGAGATGATTGGCTAAATCTGGCCATTCGGATGGAGCTTATGCTAGGAAGCGCCCATCCCGGAATCTGGAACAACGACAAGGGGGGGGATCTTGCCTATAATCAAAAATCGGTGGTTGAAGCGGTCAAAACCGCGCGCAGAATCGCTCAGATGGGGTACAGGCTAGCTCAGCTTTGCTGCATTTTGCCGACTACGCGCTTCCAAACGGCCGGGAAATTGACATCCTGATTACTGGTGCCAGGGCAGCGGATGAATGCAAGTTAGCGATCGAATTCAGTATCATCTTGACGAGCTGGAAGTTGCCAGTGACCCATCTTCTCCATATCACGTGCAACCGAAATTCGAAGCTGGGGATCAGTATATACTTGATATCGGTTGTGGTATTGGGCAAACCCTGATCGCCAGTCAACTGGGAAACCGACGGCTGGTAATTGGTATGGATATCGAACTGGAGTCATTGGTCTACGGTCGCAAGCATTATGATTCCATCCGGTATATTAATGGCAATGCTGAACACCTGCCATTTGCCGACAATTCTTTCGACAAAATCATTTCCAGGGTGGCCATGCCCTATACAGACATTCCGCGGTCCATCGCAGAACTGCATCGGGTGCTCAAGCCTGGTGGCTCAATCTGGATTACCCTTCACCCCTTGAGCAAATCGCTCCAGCAGTTTTCTGATTCCGCCCGGCAGCTGAGTGCAAAAGGCGTGCTATTCAGGAGCTATGCCATTATTAATGGATGTTGTTTCCATTTATTCGGTCGATTGTTCCGTTGGCCTGTTGGTAATGTTATTGAGTCATTTCAAACTCGTGGTTCTATGGCTCGGTGTCTTCGGCATTGTGGTTTTTCTGACATTGAGTTCGAAAACAGGCGTTATTTCAAGTGCACGGCGACTAAATCCTTGCCTAAAAGCTAGGTTTTCCGTACAATTCGCGCCCCTTGAGCTGCTAGGGCTCATCCCAGTTAATTGATTCTCGGTTGGATATTATGTACGCGGTAATCGAAAGCGGTGGCAAACAGCATCGGGTGTCGGAAGGCGACGTGCTTAAACTTGAAAAGCTGGATGCCGATGCTGGCGACGCAATCAGCTTTGATAAAGTGCTACTGGTTGGCGGTGGTCAAAACCTGTCTGTAGGCGCGCCCTACCTGGCCAATGGCGTAGTCAAGGCGGAAGTTGTGGAGCATGGGCGGCACGACAAGATCAAGATCGTGAAGTTTCGCCGTCGCAAGCACCACAAGAAGCAGGCCGGTCATCGCCAGTGGTACACCGAAGTAAAAATTACGGGCATTTCCGGGTAAGCGGCCCGAGACGCTCGGTTATTCATAGGAAGGTTTGATATGGCTCATAAAAAAGCAGGGGGCAGTACCCGCAACGGTCGTGATTCCGAATCCAAACGACTTGGCGTCAAGCGTTTTGGTGGGCAGGTGGTTTCCGCGGGCAGTATAATCGTTCGTCAGCGGGGCACCCGGTTTCATGCAGGCGACAATGTGGGTTGCGGCAAGGACTATACGCTGTTTGCGACATCGCCAGGCAAGGTGCAGTTTACAGTCAAGGGCCCTAGAGCGCGTAAATACGTGAATGTGGTGCCGGAGTAGCAGCGACAGACTGGGCTGCGCAAACCCCGCCACGAGCGGGGTTTTTTGTGTCCGGAAGGATTGATAGGCGATGAAGTTTGTAGATGAGGCTCGTATCACCGTTGTTGCTGGCAGAGGCGGCAGTGGCTGTTTGAGCTTCCGTCGCGAGAAATACATTCCAAAAGGTGGCCCGGATGGTGGCGATGGCGGTGACGGTGGCAGTGTTTATCTGACCGCCGACGACGCGCTGACCACGATGGTCGACTATCGCTATCAGCGTCGATATGCCGCTCCGCCCGGCCAGTCCGGGGCTGGCAAAAACTGTACTGGCAAGGCAGGCGAAGACCTATACCTGCCGGTGCCGGTGGGTACTACCGTCATTGATGAGGAAAGTGGGCAGGTGATCGGCGATTTGCTTGAGCCAGGGCAGGTGCTTCTGGTTGCCCAGGGAGGCCGCCATGGCTTGGGGAACACGCGTTTTAAATCCAGTACCAACCGCGCGCCGCGCAAAACAACGCCCGGCACTGAAGGTGAAACCCGGCAACTACTGCTGGAGTTGAAATTGCTGGCTGATGTCGGCCTCATGGGCTTGCCGAATGCCGGCAAATCCAGTTTGATTCGTGCCGTATCAGCTGCGGAGCCCAAGGTGGCCGACTACCCGTTCACCACGCTGGTACCGAAGCTTGGGGTAGTGAATGTGAACCCATTGCAGAGCTTTGTGATGGCTGATATTCCGGGCTTGATCAGCGGCGCAGCCAGTGGTGCCGGACTGGGGATTCGTTTTCTCAAGCACCTCGCTAGAACACCGGTATTGCTTCACGTGCTCGATGTGCTGCCGGCTGATGGCAGTGATCCGCTGGATAACGCGATATTGCTGGAGGAGGAACTGGCCCTGTACTCACAGGCATTTCTGGTGCGCCCTCGCTGGCTGGTTCTGAACAAATGTGATTTGCTGGATGACTCGGATCTAGAGCGGCTGGAGCAGCGTTTCGCAGAGGAACAACAATTCGCACACCGCCCTTTGTTTAGGGTTTCCGCGTTAACGGGCAGTGGTACTCAAATCTTATGCACCGAACTGATGGAACATATTGGCCAGCACCGGGAAAAGCTTGCAAACGACCCTGACTATTCTCAGGCGCAAAGTGAGTTGTTCGTGACCATTCAGCAGCAGGGGCGGGAGCGAATTGATCTGCTGGCACAGCAGCGCCGTGAACAGCGCAAGCGGGCAGGGCGTAACGACGATGGTGCAGTCGAAGTAGAATACCGGCCATGAAACAGCGAAAGAAATCTTCCCGTGGTCGTTGGGTTGTCAAGATAGGCAGTTCCCTGCTGACTGAGAACGGACTTGGTTTGGCGACTCATTTTATTGGTGACTGGGTTGCCCAAATTGCAGAACTCAGGAAGCAGGGCATTGATTTTGTCGTTGTATCTTCGGGTTCAATCGCGGAAGGTTGCAGTCGTCTGGGTTGGACCAGCCGCCCGAGTGAGCTGCATCGGCTGCAAGCCGCTGCCGCAGTTGGCCAGATGGGGCTGGTGCAGGCTTGGGAATCACAATTCAAGGAGTTTGACGCGCACACCGCACAAGTTTTGCTCGTTGGAGAAGATGTCAGCGATCGCAACCGCTATCTGAACGCACGAAAAACTATCAATACCTTGCTGGCACTGAATGTCATTCCCGTGGTCAATGAGAATGACACCATCGCCACTGACGAAATTCGCTTTGGTGATAATGATCGTCTGGCTGCCCTGGTGGCCAACCTGATTTACGCGGATCGTCTGGTCATTATGACCGACCAGCCTGGCATGTACAGCGCGGACCCATCAAAAAACCCCGACGCCCAGCTGATTCGTCAGGCTAAGGCATCCGACCCAGCGTTGCTTGCGGCTGCGGGCCCAAGTGGTGGCGCCTTAGGGCGAGGTGGTATGCAGACTAAGGTCACTTCCGCTCGCCAGGCAGCGACATCCGGAACAGATACCTACATCGTCAGTGGGTTGGAGCCTCAGGTTCTGCTGCGGTTGGCAGACGGGGAGGCCATTGGTACGCACCTGCAGGCCGATCGCAAGCCGGCTGTTGCCAGGAAACAATGGATTGCCGGCCATGCGCGGACCCGGGGGCGCCTGTGGCTGGATGATGGAGCGGTCCGAGCGATCACCGCGGGCAAAAGCAGTCTATTGCCCATTGGTGTGACCCGGTGTGAGGGAAGGTTTACAGCGGGTGACGTGGTCAGTTGTCTCGCTCCGGATGATCAGGAAATAGCCCGGGGGCTGGTAGGCTTCAATGCAGCCGAGGTTCAGGAGATTATGGGCCTGAGCAGCAAAGAAATCGCGGCGAGAAATGTTAGCCCGCGAGACAAGGAACTGATCCACCTGGACAATTTGATTCTTCTCTAAAGAAACCGTGAGCCCTGGGTTTGCTCGCGCAACACAGGCTTTTTGATCAAATATTACACGGCCGTGTAGTACAATCTGGCTATACTTAAGCATGAATCTTTCATATTGAGTAACCATGAGTAAATCCCGAATCATACAGCTGGAATGTAATGAGCTTTGCCCCTCGCTGATGGAACGGTTCATTGCAGCGGGCAAGCTGCCCAATTTCAAACGCATGCGCGACGAATCGCAGCTTTTCATTACCGATGCTGAAGAGCAACAGGAAGCCCTCGAACCGTGGATCCAGTGGATTACCGTGCATACCGGGTTGCGTTATGAAGAGCATGGTGTGTTTAACCTGGGCGACGCTCACAAGTTGCAGGCGCGCAGCGTTTGGGACTTCCTGAGCGAAAAGAATTACAAAGTTTGGATTTGCGGCAGCATGAACCTGAAGTATGAGCAGCCGATCAATGGCCTGGTTCTGCCGGACGCCTGGAGCAGCGAGCGCACGCCGTGCACTCCGGAGCTTGAGCCGCTGTGCAATTTTGTGCGCCGCAGTGTGCAGGAGCACACTAACGAAAAAGTACCCATGTCCAAAGCTGACTATTTTCGTGTGCTGTCGTTCCTGCTGAGCCATGGCTTGAGCCTGTCAACAACCACCGCGATTCTAGGCCAGCTCTTCAGCGAAGCGCGGGGCCGCGACGGCTGGAAGCGCGCGGTGTTACTGGATAAGCTGTTGTGGGATGTATTCGCCTATATTTATCGGCGCGAGCAGCCAGATTTTGCCACATTATTTAGCAATTCCTGCGCCCACTTTCAGCATAAATACTGGCGCAATATGGAACCTGAGTTGTTCTCGGTGAAGCCCAGCGCCGCTGAACAGGAGCAATATAGAGACGCTATTCTCTTTGCGTATCAGCAGACAGACCAGCTCATGGGTAAAGCCTTGCAGCTGGCTGACGAAAACACCACTCTGGTGTTTGCTACGGCCCTGAGTCAACAACCTTATCTCGGTGCAGAGGATGACGGGGGTAAGGTGTTTTATCGACCACACGACTTTTCTGCCTTTGCCGCGACTCTGGGTTTAACCGGGGTAACGCAGATCTCCCCGGTCATGTCTGAAGAATTTCATGTGTATTTTGACAACGAGTCGGCCGCTGAGCAGGGTCTGCAAACTCTGCTGGATTTGCGTCTGGACGATAATCGACCCGTTATGAAGGCCCGCCGTGAGGGCAATGACGTGTTTGCCGGTTGTCAGATTTTTGCGAAGCTGGGTTCCGATGCCGTGCTGCAATTACCGGATGGCACGCAACGAGCACTTGCTGAGCTGTTTTACCAGGCTGACAGTGTAAAGAGCGGAATGCATCATCCAGACGGTATGTTTTGGGTACGAAACCCCTCCCGTACCCACAAGCCGGCTGCGGATAAGCTCGCCTTGCGGGAGATTGCACCGGCGATCTTGGCACATTACGATATTACGGTGCCGGGGTTGCCCTCAACGGCGAGAATTGACTTCTAATCTGCGGGGAGGTAGCCAGCTCAGGCCATCGCCTTGATGTGCGCAGCCAATCGGCTTTTATGCCGGGCGGCCTTGTTTTTGTGGATCACCCCTTTGTCGGCAAGACGATCGATGACCGGCATCGCAGCGGTGAATGCTGCGGTAGCCTGCGCCTGGTCACCCGCCTCTATGGCAGCCTGTACCTTTTTGATCGCAGTGCGAATCGCTGATCGTTGGCCTATTCGAAGAGCACGGCGAGACACTGTCTGCCGAGCACGTTTGCGGGCTTGGGGCGAATTTGCCAAAGTATGCTCCTAGTCGTATTTGCACTGTTTACGCTGCGGTGATTCCATGCGAACCTCCCGTCTTACGGGGCCACAGCGGGCGGCGATTATTCCGATTTAAGGGCGATTTGTCAAGTAGCGCGAGCGCTTGAAACGGCTGAGTATGGCCCTGGGGGTGGAGCTCTGCGCTCTGGCTACCAGTCACATCGCGCTGTTGCGAGCGCAGCGGAGTCGGAAAAAGCGCGAGGACTGTCTGAGTCCCGAGCGCCGGCGGCGCGAGGTCGAGTTTCGCAGCGCCCGACGGAGCGGAGCGAGCGGCGATGGGTAGCCTGAGCGCAGAGCTCCACCCCCAGGGCCATACTCATCTCAAGCGGTTTGTTCAGAGGATGTTGAAACGTTGCAGGACGTGAAAACCCCAGACCAACAGAAAGTTTCCCAGTGCCAGAAACACCGCGGCCGAACCAATGTCTTTGGCTTGACCCGACAGAGTATGGCGTTCCTTGCCAATGCGATCTACCACAGCTTCCAGTGCTGAATTAAACAATTCGCAGATTAACACCAGCATGGCGCACATGATCAGTATGCTGCGCTCCAGCGCATTCTGACCAACCCAGAAAGCCAGCGGCATGAACAGCAAGGCGAGATAGATCTCGATTCGAAAGGAAAACTCCTCCCGCCAGGCGGCGCGCAGGCCTCGTATCGAGAAGCGGGTTGCTCGCTGCACGTGTTCCAGGCCGTGGCCGGACGGCTTATTGCGCTTTGCCATTGTTTGACCCTGCATAGAACCAGCGTCGAATACCATAAAAGAAGCCGCCGACGGCAACAAGTATTAATATCGCGATTGCTGCCAGTTGCGTGGACGTGAGTGGCATATCAAGCGCCGCTCCCAGGGAGTAACCCGGCACAATATAAACCGGTGCCCAGGCAATCGCTGATAAGACATTAATCATAAAGAATCGACCCGTTGGCATAGCCAGGGTGCCGGCAATCAGCGGCATGATTGGACGAATAGGGCCGATGAACCGCCCGGCTACGATGCTTTTGATGCCGTGGTTGTGGATAAAGTTTTCGCCCCGGTGACGCCATTGTTGGTCATTGCGCAGTACCGGCCACTGCCAGACCCGCTCGCGATAGTGGCGGCCAAGCAGATAACTGAGTCCATCTCCCAGTACGGCACCAAAAAAAGCCATCAGCAGGCAGGCTGGCCAGGAAAGCAGGCCGCTGCCGCCCAGGAAAGCGGCGATGTACAGGAACAATACGCCAGGCACCACAATGCCAACAATCGCGAATGACTCAGCGAATGCGATCAGCAAAATGCTGATAGCAATCCAGTCGGGATGTGCCGCCAGCCAAAGATACAGTTCACTGCCCTGGATTTCCTCGATTGTTAGCATCTTGCTTTCTGACAGTTGGGGAGCAGCACGATATAATGTTCCGATGAACGATGTGTCAATGATTAATTCTACCTCTTCCTCTGGTGCGTCTGGTGGTGCAAGCGAACAGGCTGTCGCGCTTGACCAGACGATGCGTACCATGGGGAAAGCGGCGCGGGCGGCAGCCGCTGAGCTGGCCACACAAAGCACGCAGGCTAAGAATACCGCGCTGCAGGCGATGGCTGATGCCCTGCTCGAGCAGCGCAATGAACTGCTGGCCGCAAATGCCGAGGATATGGCCGCTGCACGTGAACGGGCATTGGAAAGTGCCCTGGTCGATCGATTGGAGCTTACCGACAGTCGAATCGACGGCATGGTTAATGGGCTGCTACAGGTTGCCCAGCTCTCTGACCCGGTCGGTGAGATCAGCGATCTAAAATATCAACCGAGTGGTATTCAGGTCGGCAAAATGCGGGTGCCGCTGGGTGTGATCGGCATGATCTATGAATCTCGACCAAACGTTACCATGGAGGCCGCGAGTCTGTGCCTTAAGTCAGGTAATGCGGTTATTCTGCGCGGAGGATCAGAGGCAATTGCTTCGAATCGAGCCATTGCTCGTTGCATTACCAGCGGGCTGGAAGCAGCTGGCCTGCCTTTAGCCACGGTGCAGTTGGTCTCGACCATCGATCGGGCGGCGGTGGGTCTGATGCTTGGCATGTCTGATTACATCGATGTGATTGTGCCGCGCGGCGGCAAGGGTCTCATTGAAAGAGTCAGTACCGAGGCCACGGTGCCGGTAATTAAACATCTCGATGGTGTTTGTCATGTGTATATTGACAGTCATGCCGATTGCGAGAAGGCCATCTCCATTGCAGTGAATGCAAAGACCCAGCGTTACGGAACCTGTAACACCATGGAGACTTTGTTAGTGGCGAGTGAGCTAGCAGCAGAATTGCTGCCCGAAATTGGCGCGCAGCTGTCTGCAGCCGGCGTAGAACTGCGCGGCTGCCCGGCGACACAGGCAATTCTTCCGGACTGTGAGCTCGCTGTGGACGCCGACTGGGCGACTGAATATCTGGCGCCGATTTTATCCATCCGCATTGTGGAAAGTGTGGATCAAGCGATTGAGCACATCAACTGTTATGGCTCTCGTCACACCGACAGCATTGTTACCGAGTATCTGCCAAATGCACAGCGTTTTTTGCGTGCGGTTGATTCCAGTTCGGTTATGGTGAATGTATCCACCCGTTTTGCAGATGGATTTGAGTACGGTCTGGGGGCTGAGATCGGCATCTCGACTGACAAGTTGCATGCGCGTGGCCCCGTGGGTCTGGAGGGCCTGACCTCACAAAAATATATCGTGCTCGGAGAAGGGCAAGTGCGTAAGTGATCGAGCGCAACCGGGCAACAGAGCATAAAGCCGGCTGCACAGCAATCGGCGTGTTTGGTGGGGCTTTTGACCCGGTGCATTTCGGGCATTTACGCGCTGCGCTGGAGCTGGCATTTACCTTTGATCTCGAAAAAGTATTGCTAGTGCCCAATGGTCAGCCGCCGCACCGCCCCAGGGCTTTCGTGAATGCTGGTCACCGCGTGGCCATGTTGCAATTGGCCTTGCGCCAAAGTACCGAATTGTTTCTTGATAGCCGGGAACTGGATCGCGCGGGTCCCTCTTACACGTATGACACGCTAGCTTCTTTACGTGAGGAATACGGGGCCGCAACGCCAATAATTTTTGGGCTTGGTGCGGACGCATTTGAACACATTGCCAAATGGCACCGCGCCGATGAACTGCTGCAGTTGGCGCATATTGCGGTGTTGAGTCGGCCGGGCAGTGAGATAATTGCCCGCTCTGCCTGCGGACCACCTTTTGAATCTGCATGGTCCGACGAAGCTGAACCGTTGCGCCAGCAAGCCAGTGGCAAACTGTACTCGCTGGATATGACGCCGCTGGCTATTTCGTCAACGCGCATCCGGGCGCAGATCGCAAAGGGCTGGTCGCCGCGGTTTTTGTTGCCTCAGACCGTATGCGAGTACATAGAAGCCCATCAACTCTATAGAAGTAGTTTATGAATTCGGACACTCTTCTCGAAATTGTCGAAAATGCCCTTGATGAGCTCAAGGCGGAAAACGTGGTCGTACTGAACGTTCAGAGCATGACTGATCTGGCCGATTATATGGTGATCGCAAGTGGCCGCTCCAATCGCCACGTGAGTTCGCTGGCTGAACACGTTGAGCTGGAGGCCAAAAAAGCGGGTGTGCAGGCTTTAGGCGTTGAAGGGAAGGAAGGTGCCGAATGGGTGCTGGTCGATTTTGCCGACATTATTGTGCACATCATGCAAGCGGCAACTCGCAGCTTCTATGACCTGGAAGGCTTGTGGTCGCACATGGAGCCTTCTCAGTCGCTCAGTCGGGATGAAAGTTAGGGTTCTTGCCGTGGGCAATCGGATGCCGAAGTGGGTCTCGGAGGCCTACTGCGAGTATGCCAAGCGTTTACCAAAAGCGTACCGTCCTGAATTGCTTGAGTTGGCGCCGGCCAAGGCGGGCAAGCAGCCTCCAGAACAACTCATGGCCATTGAACAGGAGCGCCTACTGGCCCAGGTCAGTCCGGCGGATCAAGTGATCGCTCTGGAGCGTTCCGGAGAACAATGGTCTACCCTGGAACTGGCACAGCGCCTGGAACAATGGCAACAGCATGGCCGTAACACCATCATCATGATTGGCGGGGCCGAAGGACTGGGTCCTGCCTGTTTGCAGCGCGCCGACCATTGCTGGTCATTGTCAAAGCTGACCATGCCACACCCACTGGTACGGGTTGTGTTGATCGAACAGCTTTACCGGGCGTGGAGCTGCAGCCAGGGCCACCCCTACCACCGGTAAACTGTAAAATACTTGCCTGTAATTTAACTGGCAGTGGTTGCACAATGGGGCCCCGTAATGTGCCCGTGACAGTTTACTTTGGTCGATTCACTGCGAATTAAAGATACGCGATCCGAACAGCAATTGTTCGCGTCGCGGGCGAGCTTTGCGTCGGTCATAGTATGTGTATGCCTGGCGATCATCGTGTATCGCTATTTCAGCCTGCAGATTGTTGAGCACAGCCGCTACACGACCGAATCTGAGAAAAACCGTGTGCACGTTCGCGCGATCTCCCCAAAACGGGGGCTTATAAAGGATCGAAACGGCGTGCTGTTGGCGGAGAACCGGCCAAGTTTCACGCTGGGGCTGGTGAAGGAACGTACTAGAAACCTGCAGGAAACTTTGGAAACCATCGACAGCCTACTGGGTATTCCTGAGGATGATCTGCAGCGCTTTCGTGAGGAGTTACGATTTGCACGCCCCTTCAAGGCCGTTCCCCTGAAGTTCAATTTGAGCGAGAAGGAACGCGCTGTTCTCGCAGTCAATAAACACAAGCTGCACGGTGCTGAAATTGTGGCCGAACTGGCTCGTTACTACCCGGAAGGGCCACTGTATGCGCATGTTGTTGGCTATACCGGGCGGATTAATCAGCGAGAGCAGCAAGCCATCGATAAAGATCGGTATGACGGTACCCATCATATTGGCAAGGTGGGCCTGGAGAAACAGTACGAAGACATTCTGCTCGGTGAAGTGGGGTATGAGAATGTTGAGGTCAATGCCTTTGGTAGGGTAATACGCGAGCTAGAGCGCATCGATCCCAAACCGGGGCAGAACCTGGAATTGTATTTGGACAGCCGGGTTCATCGCGCAGCCTATGAAGCACTTGGGGAAAATCGTGGTGCCATTGTGGCAATCGAGGTTCGTACCGGTGGGGTTGTTGCCATGGCGAGTACGCCGAGCTTTGATGCAAATAAGTTTGTCGCCGGCGTGAGCACGAAACAGTATTCAGCCTGGCGCGACTCGCCAGACCTTCCTTTGTATAACCGATCGATTCAGGGCCAATACCCCCCTGGTTCGACGCTAAAGCCCATTTTTGCGCTGGCCGGGCTGCACTATGGGGTTGTTGATACTGCACACACCGTCCGTGATCGAGGCTGGTATCGGCTTCCCAACGACAGTCGTTTCTATCGAGACTGGAAAAAAAATGGCCATGGCACCTGGGTCGATTTGCATCAGGCCGTCGTTGAATCCTGCGATATCTATTTTTACGACCTGGCGTTTAATTTGGGTATCGATCGTTTGCATGATTTTACAGCGCAGTTCGGTTTGGGGCAGCGCACCGGGCTGGATATTCCCAGTGAACGCAAAGGTATTCTGCCGTCTACCCAATGGAAGCGTGCGGCGCGCGGTCAGCCATGGTTTCCCGGAGAAACCCTGAGCGCTGGAATTGGGCAGGGCTATATGCTGGCCACTCCATTGCAACTGGCCAATGCGACGGCAACACTGGCTCGCAGGGGGAAAAGCATGCAGCCACGGCTGGTCAGAAATATTGCAGACGAACGGGCCGTCGTTACCAACCATCTGGAAAACAGCGAAGCGGACTGGAATGCGGTATTGGCCGCGATGGAGGATGTTGTGCATGGCAATCGAGGAACCGCCCGAAGTATCTCCCGTGGGCTGGATTATCGTATTGCGGGCAAAACGGGAACGGCGCAGGTGGTCGGGATAGCTCAGGGTGAAGAATATGACGCGGAAGCCCTGGCTGAGAGGCTTCGTGACCACAAGTTGTTTATTGGCTTCGCCCCGGCTGAAAAGCCCCTGATTGCTGTTGCAGCGGTTGTTGAAAACGGAGGCACTACGGGCAAAGTTGTGGGTGCGCCCTTGGTCCGCAAGGTGATTGATGCTTACCTGGAATCACCGCAGCAAGGTGGAGAGGCGCTTGCAGAGAGCAGTTTGCAATGAGCAGCGGAGATTTTGTACGAAGCTTGCCCGGTGCGTCAGCCGGCTTCGAACCACGAGTCAGCCAGCTACAACGCTTTCACATCGATCCGTTCCTGATGTTCAGCTTGTTGGCGGTTTGTGGCTTTGGCCTCGCCGTTTTGTACAGCGCCAGCGGTCAACAGTTCGGAACGGTGCTTAGACAAGGGGTGTTCATGGTGGCCGGTTTGTTCGCCATGGTAGTGGTCGCGCAACTGGATATTCGCTTTGTGCGGCGTTGGGCAGCCCTACTGTACTTGCTGGGCATTGGCTTGCTTGTGGCAGTAATTTTCTACGGGGTTGGTGCAAAAGGTGCCACTCGTTGGTTGGATTTACCCGGATTGCCGCGTTTCCAGCCGTCCGAGATTATGAAGCTCGCCCTGCCTCTAACGGTTGCTACTTATCTGTCGGGGCGCACCATGCCGCCCAGCTTTTTTCAGGTCATGGTGTGTGTAGTACTGATAGGAATTCCAACCCTTTTGATCGGCGCGCAGCCGGATCTGGGAACATCCATCCTGGTGGCGGTGTCGGGCTTGTTTGTATTGTATTTTGCAGGCCTTAGCTGGTACTACGTTGCTGCGGTGTTAGTGGCGGTGGGCGTCAGTTCACCGTTGCTTTGGTCTTACGTTCTGCACGATTATCAGAAGCAGCGAATACTGACACTTCTTGATCCGGAAGCCGACAAGCTGGGTGCTGGGTGGAATATCATTCAGTCAAAAACGGCAATAGGTTCCGGTGGCTGGCAGGGCAAAGGCTGGATGAACGGTACCCAGTCGCAATTGGATTTCCTGCCGGAAAGTCATACTGATTTTATCATTGCAGTGCTTGCTGAAGAATTGGGTTTGTTCGGAGTACTGGTATTGATATCGTTGTACCTGCTTATTATTGGTCGCGGCTTACTCATTGGTTTGCGCGCCCAGGATGAGTTCAGTCGCTTAATCGCTGGTAGTATTACCTTAACGTTTTTCGTGTATGCCTTCGTCAATATGGGTATGGTGTCCGGTCTGCTGCCGGTAGTTGGCGTGCCATTGCCATTTATCAGTCAGGGTGGAACGTCCCTGATTACCTTGTTGGCAGGTTTTGGGCTGCTGATGGCGGTAAGTACCGAGGCAAAACGCATCACTCGCTAGTTGCAGTGACGTCGTGCCCAACAGGCAGAATGTTGTGATGATCCCGATAAAGAACTTGCTGCTATTACTGCTGTGTACACCGCTGGTAGGTTTTGCCGGGTCGTTGACTGAACGGCAGGATGTGCAGGACTTTGCGGAACTGGTAAAGCGGCAACACGGTCTTGAAAAGGCCTATGTCCTGCAGGCACTGGCACAGGCCGAGGTTAAAGCAGGCATATTGGAGTCGATCAGCAGGCCGGTTGAGCGTACGCTAGTGTGGCACCAGTACCGCGATATTTTCATACAAGCCGATAGGATTAACGCTGGCAAGCATTTTTTGCAGTCCAACCGTGCAACCTTGCTGCGCTCGCAGCAGAAATTTGGAGTGCCAGCCGAAATAACAACCGCGATCATCGGTGTAGAAACCAAATTCGGAGCGGTAATGGG
The DNA here is from genome assembly GCA_030431775.1 of Gammaproteobacteria bacterium. Classification (GTDB taxonomy): domain Bacteria; phylum Pseudomonadota; class Gammaproteobacteria; order Pseudomonadales; family JAUIET01; genus JAUIET01. The sequence goes on along the minus strand of JAUIHW010000018.1, from coordinate 33,467 downwards.
CAAGCATAGGGTACTGGATGCTCTCGCTACTCTGGCGTTTGAATACCCGAAGCGCGCGCGTTTTTTTCGCAAGGAGCTGCAACATTTCTTGTTGTTGTGCAAAGAGCAGGGCTTGAACCCTGTCGATCCGCTTGGGTCCTATGCCGGTGCAATGGGCTACGGCCAGTTCATGCCGAGCAGTTACCGCCATTACGCTGTTGACTTTGATGAAGATGGCCAGGCGGACATCTGGAACAATCCGGTAGATGCCATCGGTAGCGTGGCCAACTATCTTGCCCGACACGGTTGGCAGGAGAACAGAACAATTGGCTACGAGCTGCACCTGAAGGAAGATCAGGATGCGCCATCCGGGCAGTTGAACAAGGCGCTGAAGCCGACGGTTAGCACTGCCGATCTGTCGACCTTTGGATTGCTAAGCAGGCAGACAATCGACCCCGCAACTAAGCTCGCGCTGTTTGAATTCAAAACTGCAAGCGAGCCACTATACTGGGCGGGCGCGAAGAATTTTTACGTAATTACCCGCTACAATCACAGCCGCTTGTATGCAATGGCAGTGCTCACTCTCAGCGAGGCGATAGGCGGCTTGTGATTAGCTTGGTTCGGCAACAGGCATCTGCGGCTTACCTGGTGGTGGTTACGTCATTATTGGCTTTTTTGGCCGGCTGCGCCGAGCAGCCTGTAAAAGATGGCGCACCGAGAATCAATAAGTCGGTATTGCTGCGCGTGCCGGATGCAATTCCCAAAGACGAGCCAGTCACGAATGCAGGAAACAAAAATCCTTATCAGGTATTTGGTAAAACCTACCATTTGCTGCCGGCTTCCAAAGGTTATCGTGCCCGAGGCACCGCTTCCTGGTATGGCACTAAATTTCATGGACGACGCACTGCCAATGGCGAAATCTATGACATGAATGGCATGACCGCTGCTCACAAAACACTGCCAATACCCTGCTATGTCAGGGTGACTAACACGCTTAACAATCGCTCAGTTATAGTCCGGGTGAATGACCGCGGGCCGTTTCATGGCAATCGGCTGATTGATCTTTCCTACGCGGCGGCCGTTCGCCTGGGTTTTGCCGACCGGGGAACCGCACCGGTTGAAGTGGAAGTAGTCACCGCCGAACAGCGGGTGATGCCACGTCGCGCCAGTACTGTTCCTGTCCGTGAGGGGGTGGCGGCGCGCAAGTCGGTCGCGGTTCCTACCGTTTCCCCGGTCAGCAACACAGCAGAGCATTGGTATCTGCAGGCAGCTGCGTTTTATCAGGAGCAGCCAGCGTTGAAACTTCGTCGGCGATTAGAGTACATCACCAGCTTGCCGGTTCGCGTCAACGCAGAATCGGAACAGAGCACAACAATTTATCGCGTCCACATAGGGCCCAGCAATGACCAGGCGCCGCTGCAAAAGCTAAAAAACGAAATGCTGGCAGTGCGCATGGGGAATCCTTTTATTTTTACCAAAAACCAATAGCTTTTATGTCCAGACTGTATCTAGCCTTATTACTTCTTGTCATTGTGCCGGCGGCGCACGCTAGCGTAATTCCCGAGCCACCGGAGATCAATGCGCGCGCCCATCTGCTGGTCGATGCCACCAGCGGGCGGGTACTGAGTGAACATCTGGCCGATGAGCCTATGCCGCCGGCCAGCCTGACAAAAATAATGACCAGCTATGTGCTGTCCTACGAATTGGCACAGGGTACGATCAAAAATTCCGACCTGGTTGACGTCAGTCGACGCGCCTGGGCCAAGAATTTCCCGGGGTCATCGCTGATGTGGATCGAGGTGGATACCCAGGTAACAGTCGAAGATTTGCATCGCGGGATTGTGATTTCTTCCGGCAATGATGCCAGCGTCGCAATTGCTGAGCATCTGGCCGGTAGCGAGCAGGAATTTGCGGAAGTTATGAATAAACACGCGGAATCACTCGGAATGACCGGCAGCCACTTTGTCAATTCGCACGGTCTGCCGCATGAAGACCAGTATATGACAGCGCGGGACCTGGCAATTCTTGCCAAGGCTCTGATTACCCGCTTTCCGGAACAGTACAGCATCTATTCTGAAAAAGAGTTTACCTATAACAATATCACTCAAGCGAACCGCAATAAATTGTTATGGCGGGACGATTCGGTGGACGGACTGAAGACCGGGCATACGTCTGACGCAGGCTACTGTCTGGTTGCGTCGGGGCAGCGTGACGATATGCGTCTCATCAGTGTTGTAATGGGCACGCCTACGCTTCAGTCCAGAACGCGTGAGGCACAGAAATTGCTGTCTTACGGCTTCCGTTATTTTGATACTCATAGAATATTTCAGGCGGGCGAAGCGGTGACTCCAGCGAGAGTCTGGGAAGGCGAGGAAGAGCAAGTGGCGCTCGGAATAGACGAGGATCTCTTTCTGACAATACCCAAAGGCAAGCACGACGCTCTTGAGTACGATATGCTAGTTGACGACGAGCTGCTCGCGCCAATTCGTACTGGTCAGGTATATGGACGGTTGGCCGTCAAGTTGGATGGGAAAATACTGGCCGAGCGATCGCTGGTTGCCCTTGGAGACATCGCCCAGGCGGGTATATTTGCGCGGCTTCTGGATGCGGCCAAACGCCGTTTGCATGGTCTGCTTGGTGATTGACGCACGACACGTATGAATGACACGGAGCCTCCAAAAATCGAATTCCCGTGCCGCTATCCCATCAAGGTGATTGGGGTGTCGGTGGAGGGCTTTACGGAACTGGTAGTTTCCATTATCACCCGCCATGATCCTGGCTTTAAAGCTGAAAGCATTGAGCTGATAGACAGTCGGCACGGGAATTATCGAAGTGTGCGTTGCTGGATAGAGGCAACTGGAGAAGCGCAATTGCAAGCGCTGTTTGAAGAGCTGAAGGCCAGCGGACAGATAAAGATGGTTCTTTAATGGCCGTTCAACTGCGAGTGCTTGACCTTGGGTCACGTACTTATGGCAGTGTCCTGAAGGACATGCAGGAGTTGAGTGCCGCCCGCCCACGTGATTGTACGGACGACCAACTCTGGTTTGTGCAACATCCAGCGGTGTTCACACTCGGTCAGGCCGCAAAGCCTGAGCACGTACTTGCCGCCGGAGATATACCTGTCCTTCAGTCTGACCGTGGCGGCGAAGTGACCTATCATGGTCCGGGGCAGCTAGTGGGCTATCTTTTACTTAATCTGGCAAAGCGCAAACTTGGAGTACGGGCACTGGTCGACATTGTTGAGCAGTCGCTCATCGAGTTGTTAAAAACCTTCCAGGTTGATGCTGAGACCAGAACCGGTGCTCCTGGCGTTTATGTCGCAGATCGAAAGATCGCATCGCTTGGCTTTCGAGTACGACGCGGTTTCAGCTACCATGGGTTTAGCCTTAACATCGACGTTGATAAAGAGCATTTTTCGCGAATCAACCCTTGCGGTTATCCAGGATTAGAGGTGTGTAACCTGGCCGAAATGGTGTCCTCAGAGTCCACCGAATCACTGCTGGCAAGCAGTAAAAGCCGCTTGGCAGATATTCTTTCAGCGGCGCTGAGTGCGTCGCTTCGCTAGTGCCTTAGCGTGCTGGTCACCAGGGGAGTCGGTTTGCCACCGAGCAGGGTAACCAGTTCGGCGAGGGAGTCCCAGGGATCACCCGCTTCGGCGCCTTTTATTTGCTTATCTACCTTGAAGCACAGCCGGCTTAAGAGCTGGCTTTCCTGTCCGGCTGTTCGTCTCAAGTAGGCTTGCATGGCTTTTTTTCTCGGGAAGGCGATGCGCAATTGCTGAACGCGCCGCTGGGCATCCTGTGGCCCGGCGGCTAGCACATCGCTCAATTGTCTGGTTTCATAGCTGAACGCCCAGAGCACTGCTCTTGCATCGACACCTTCACTTCTGAGCCCAAAGAGCATGCGCAGGGCCTGTGGAATATTGCCGAGTAAGCAGTGTTCTACCAGCTCAAAACTGTTGTAGCGGGCGCTGTTGCCAACCGAATCACGCACTAATTCAATGCTGATCCGGCGGTCCTCGCTCAACAGCAGCAGTTTGTCGAGCTCCTGCGCGGCGGCCAGTAGGTTGCCTTCCACCCGGTCGGTTAAAAGCTGTACGGCATCCTGGTCAATTTGGAAGCCAGCGGTTTTTGCCCGATTGTTAAGCCAGCGTGGCAGCTCACGCACGCCGATAGGCCACAGCCGGCATACCACTGCATTGGCTTCAATGCTGCGATACCATTTGCTGCGCAGCGATTGCCGGTCCAGCTTGCCCATTGTCATTAATAGCCGACAGTCATCAGATTGCAGGCCGATATACTCCTGTAACACCTTCGCGCCACTGTCTCCCGGCTTGGCGTTCGGGAGGTGAATTTCCAGCAGCTTTCGTTCGTCGAATAATGATTGGCTTTGCGCTTGCTGAATCAGGTCGGCCCAGTCGGCGGGTCGTTCGATGGCAATTTTGCAGCGCTGGGTGTAGCCCTGGCGGATTGCTGCCTGCCGAGCAGCATCTGAATTTTCCTGCAGCTGAAAAGCATCGTCAGAACTGAGCAGAATGATCGGTGGCAGTGCTTCGCGAAGCCTGGATGCTAATTGTTCCGGTTTAAGCTCCATTTCACCGGGGGCTGCCCGATGACAGCGAGTTGGCCTGGTTGAGCTGAGCCGGATCGATTGACTGATAGCGGCGCATGATCTGCCGGGCGAGCTGTGCGTGCATTTCCTGGCGAATCAACCGTTCTTCGTCGCGCTTGCCAACCACGTTATTAATATCATTCTGGAAATTACGTTCTGTGATTAGCTCGTGCGGGCCCAACACCAGCTGATCCGCCTGGTCGCGAATTTCAAAGCTGGCAAATTGGCGCAGTTGAAACTCCGCCGCTGCCGCTAGGCTGTCAACACTGAGCGAGCGCTTTTCACTGCGCTCCCGGCTGACATAAAGGGTGTAGGGCGCCTCTGTTTGATTGTCCACCAGGGTGACACCGGATGACAGCATGCTGCGGCGCAAGTGGCTGACAATCGGGCTGGCAGGAGTTTCGCCAACAAGATGTAGTGTGCGCAGATTGCTTGGAACCTGGTAGGCGCCACGCAGCTGAAAACCACAGGCGCCGAGCGTCACAAGGCTGGCAACCAGAAACAGGCTTAGAACCCGCTTAGCCATGTTGTATTACCTTTATCATTTCGAAACGACTATATTAACCAATTTACCAGGAACATAGATGGTTTTGCGCACTGTGTGGTCTTTGGTAAAGCGCTGTACGTTGTTTTCCGCTCTGGCAAGCTCGATGATGTTATCCTCGGTGGCATCTGCGGCTACCTGGATAGTGCCGCGTAGCTTGCCATTAACCTGTACAGCGATATTGATTTCACTGCGTTGCATTGCTTGTGCATCGGCTACTGGCCAGCTTGCGTCAAGCACAGCACCCTGGTGCCCCAGATGAGCCCATAGACTGTGGGCGATATGCGGGACGACCGGTGCCAGCAACAATACAATTGTCTCTACCGCTTCCCGCACGACCTTATGCTTGCCATTGTCTTCGTCGCTTTGCAGACGGCTTACCTCATTCGACAGCTCCATGCATGCCGCTACCGCCGTGTTGAACACAATTCGAGAGCCGTAATCGTCGGTCACCTTGCTGATGGTTTCATGAGTCTTGCGTCGAAGCGTTTTTTGCGCATCATTTAGCTCCCCGGTGTCGTCTGTTGTCGACTGGGTAACAAGCCTATGGACCATCTTCCACAATTTACGCAGGAATCGATGCGCTCCTTCCACGCCCGAGTCCGACCATTCGAAGCTCTGTTCAGGGGGGGCGGCAAACATCATGAACAGGCGAATCGTATCGGCCCCGTATTGCTCAATCAAATCCTGTGGGTCCACAACATTGCCCTTGGACTTTGACATTTTGCTACCGTCTTTAAGGACCATGCCCTGGGTCAGCAAGCGGGTGAACGGTTCATCACTTGCCACCAGCCCTTCGTCACGCATTAGTTTGTGAAAAAAACGAGCGTACAGAAGATGCAGTATGGCGTGCTCGATACCACCAACATACTGGTCCACTGGAGTCCAGTAATTTGCGCGTTTGTCCAGCATCGAGTCAGCATCCGGGCAGGCGAAGCGCGCGTAATACCAGGACGATTCAACAAAAGTATCAAAGGTATCCGTTTCTCGGCGGGCGTCACCGCCGCAGCTGGGGCAGCTTGTCTCGTAGAACTCTGGCATTTTGTTCAATGGTGAACCAGGTCCTTCAAGGCGCACATCGGTTGGCAGCTCCACTGGAAGTTGTTCTTCCGGTACCGGAACCGAACCGCATCGGGCGCAGTCAATCATGGGGATTGGTGTGCCCCAATAACGCTGCCTGGACACGCCCCAGTCCCTCAAGCGATATTGGGTTTGGCGCTCCGCCTTATTGCGTTCACCAAGCAGCTTGGCAATTGCCTCAAAAGCCTCGCGTGAACTCAAGCCATCGTACTGGCCGGAATTGATGAGAGTGCCCTTTTCTGTGATGGCGGCTTCGTTGACGTCCTGCTCTTTCTTGCTGCCGTCCGCTTCTATAACCTGCACTATCGGCAGCTCGTATTTGCGGGCAAATTCCCAATCGCGCTGATCATGCGCTGGAACAGACATCACGGCGCCAGAGCCGTAACTCATCAATACAAAGTTGGCTACCCAAATGGGCAGCTCGGCCCCGGTGATCGGGTGAGTTGCTGTCATGCCCGTGTCGCAACCCAGTTTTTCCATAGTGGCCAGCTCGGCTTCTGCAACACTGCTTTGCTGTAGCTTACTGAGAAAATCAGCGAGTTCGGGGTTGTTTTTCGCAGCCAGTTCTGCAATTGGGTGCCCTGCCGCAACCGCCATATAAGTGGCGCCCATCAGCGTATCAGGCCGCGTGGTGTACACACTGATCGGCTGGCCGGCATTGGTATCAAATTCAATCTGCAAGCCTTCGGATCGCCCAATCCAATTCGTTTGCATGGTTTTGACTTGCTGCGGCCAGTGCTCAAGCTGCTCCAGCGATGCCAACAATTCGTCGGCGTAATCGGTAATTTTTATAAACCACTGCGGTATTTTTCGCCGTTCAACCAATGCTCCTGATCGCCAACCTCTGCCATCCGCGTCGACTTGCTCATTGGCCAACACGGTCTGATCCACCGGATCCCAGTTGACTTCCGCTTCTTTTTTATAAACCAGGCCTTTTTTATACAGTCGCAGGAAGAACCACTGCTCCCAGCGGTAATAATCTTTATCGCAAGTGGCAAATTCCCGGCTCCAGTCATAGGCGAACCCAAGTTGTTGAAGCTGGCCGCGCATATGGTCAATATTCTGGTAGGTCCATTCAGCAGGCGGAACCTTGTTCTGCAGCGCAGCGTTCTCGGCAGGTAAGCCAAAGGCATCCCAACCAATCGGGTTGAGAACATTCTTGCCAAGCATGCGCTGAAAGCGGCTTATGACGTCGATAATCGTATAGTTGCGCACATGGCCCATGTGCGCCCGGCCGCTGGGATAGGGGAACATCGCCAGACAGTAGTATTTCGGCTTGTCGCTGTTTTCGTCGACTGTGAAACTGTCGTGTTGCTGCCAATATTGCTGTGCTTCCTGCTCGACTGCTTCGGGGTGATACTGCTCTTGCATTGCTGACGTTGCTTGTTCCATGGTTTGCGAAGAACGCAAGGATACAGCAGCTCAACTGTCAGAGCCACTGCAGGAATTCAGAACAGCTGTCTCAGTCGTAGCCCGAGAGTCACGGCACACAGTAAGGCTGCGAGGGTGAGAATCGGCCTGGTTCCATATCGGGCATAGGGCGTTAGCCCAGAGTGAACGGGTAGCTCTCCGGCGATTACCTCACGCTTGAATTGCTCGCTCTGTTGTAGAATTGAGCCATCTGGTGCAATCAGTGCTGATACTCCATTGTTGGTGCCTCTGGCCATGCTTCGGCCCCACTCAAGAGCCCGCATCCGCGCCATCTGCAAGTGCTGCAAGGGGCCGAAGGAGGAACCAAACCAAGTGTCATTGCTGATCGTTAACAGCAGGTCTGGCGCGTCGTGTTGTGGCTTGCTCACTGTGTCAAGATACACGGCCTCGTAGCAGATCAAAGCGGCTGCTGTAAACCGGCCAATCTTCAAATAGTCTTGGTGCCAGTCGCCGGCGCTGAAGCTGGACATGGGCAGGTCAAAAAAATCAATCAGGCCACGCAGCAGACTTTCCAGCGGCATGAACTCGCCGAATGGAACCAGTTTGCGTTTATGGTACACCTGCGTTTGCTTCCCAAAGCTGGCGATGCTGTTATAGACGTGCCCGCTATCATCGCGATAGGGGATGCCGGTGACGAAGGTCGAGCCGCTTGCCACGGCGTCACGTTGCAAAGCCTGCAGCAGAGGCTGGGCACGCTGGTAGAGAGCGGGCACCGCGGCCTCTGGCCACAGCACCAGGTCCTTACCCCACAAGGGCTGGCTCATGCGCCGCTGCAATCGAATGTGATCAGGAATCTTCGCTGCCAACCACTTTTCGTTCTGGTCGATATTGGCTTGCACCATGCCGACCGAGAGTGTCTGTCCACTGGGTTTGCTCCAGGTCGTTGCTGGCAGCCACCAGGAAATTGACCAGGCCGCTACAAGCAGCAGGCCGGCCCAGGCCGCCACCGGGCGGCTGAGTCTGGGAATATGCAGGCAATAGCTGGCGGTAAGTGCCAGCAGAAAGCTGATTATGAGCACGCCACCCAGAGGTGCCCACGACTGCAAGGGGCCATCGACTTGGGAGTAGCCCACAAAAAGCCAGGGAAAGCCCGTTAGAAGCCAGGTTCGCAACCACTCGCTTAACACCCACAAGGCAGGAAATAAAAGCACATCACTGCGCGGAGATGCTGGGTTTATGGTTCTCAATACAGCGCCAAACAGGCCACCCAACAAGCCCAAGGACACGCACCATAAAACCGTCAACGCACCGGCTAAGAGAACACTGGCATTACCGAACTGGTTAATACTGACATAAACCCATGAAGCGCCGCTGCCAAACAGGCCAATACCGAACAGCCAGCCGACCCAAAAAGCCGTTTTGACAGTCTGGCCCTGAAGGCTCCAGGCGAACATCGCCAGGCCGATCGGGGCCAGAATCCAGATGGATAATGGGGCCAGGCTGAGGGTGATTGCCAATCCGGCAACTGCGGCACAGACCGCTCTCAGCCAGCTCATCAGCTGGTGGACATGCGAAGCAAATGAATTTGTCGAGTGTCCGCGTTGATCACCCGGAAAGTAAAGCCGCCCAGACTGATGGTTTCATTGCGTTTTGGCAGGTGGCCGAATTCCTGCATCAGAATACCGCCGATGGTGTCAAAATCTTGCTCGCTGAATTCGGCTTTGAACGTTCGGTTGAATGCCTCGATAGGGGTCAATGCCTTGATGAGATAGTCACCTTCATTGACCATACGGATGTAACTGTCGGGTTGAGTATCGTGCTCATCCTCAATTTCACCAACGATCTCTTCCAGAACATCCTCAATTGTCACCAACCCTTCAACGTCCCCGTACTCGTCCAGCACAATTGCCATATGGTTACGGGTTTCCCGAAACTCCCGCAATAGTACATTTAGCCTTTTGCTCTCTGGGACGAAGGTCGCAGGACGGATCAGTTCATGCAGGTCCAGCGGCTCGTCGATGCCTTTCAATACCTGCGGCAACAGATCTTTGGCCAGAAGTATGCCGAGAACATCATCTTTGGTCTCTCCGACTACCGGGAAGCGGGAATGTGCCGACTTGATGATCTTTGGCATGAACTCAGAAGGTGGCTCAACAGCAGAGACCATGACCATTTGCGAGGCTGGGATAAGGATGTCTCTCACTTGCTTGTCTGAAACCTGCAAAGCACCCTCGATAATACCGAACGCTTCCCGGTCGATAAGATCATTGCGTTGTGCCTCGTTGAGCAATTCCAGCAAATCCTCCCTGCTTTTTGGGGAAGAATCGAATAAATGACCGAGTTTTTCCAGCCAGCTTTTATCTGAACTGTCGTCGCGGTCGTCGTTCATGAGTCAGTGTTCTCCAATGCGCGTGGCAGGCTTTACAATGATTAATAAGGTGCCGCAATATTCAGCAGGCTCAGCAGCTCGGTTTCCAGGCTTTCCATTTCTGCAGCGTCTTTGGCCTGTTCGTGATCATAGCCCAGCAGATGAAGTACGCCATGAATGAACAGGTGTGCCCAATGGTTTTCCAGCGGCTTGTTCTGCTGTTCGCTTTCGCGCTGTACCTGCTCACTGCAGATGACCACATCGCCAAGAAACTCTTTGATCTGTAGGGATTCCGGGTCGTTTTGACTCGCCAGTAAATGATGATCAGCGACAAAAGACAGCACATTGGTCGGACCGTGCTTGCCGCGGTACGATTCATTAAGGCTGGTCATCTCTGCGTCATCAACCAAACGCAGTGAGACACTGCGGTTTCCATCGATACGGTCGGAAAACAACGTGGCCCAGTATTGAAAGGTCTGGTCCGACGGCGCATCGTTGGTGCTGCTTGCATTGCTGATGTGTACAGTCAATTCTGGCACTATTGCTTGGAATCTCGATTATTTCGGTCCGTTTCCTGTTCCCCGGCTTCATGGCTGGCGTAGGCTTCAATAATTCGCTGCACCAGAGCATGTCGAACCACATCCTTGGAATTAAAGTGAACCTGGCCTATTTCCTTCACGCCATTTAGCACGCCGAGCGCATGTATTAATCCAGAAGCGCTGTCCTGGGGTAAATCTATTTGCGTCAGGTCACCGGTAATAACCGCCGTGGAGCCGAAACCCACTCGGGTCAGGAACATTTTCATCTGGGCTTTGGTGGTGTTTTGCGCTTCGTCCAGGATAATAAAACTGTCATTGAGTGTGCGTCCGCGCATATAGGCCAGTGGGGCCACTTCAATAATCTGGCGGTCAATCAATTTGCCCACCTGCTCGTAACCCAGCAATTCGTACAACGCGTCATACAAGGGCCGCAGATAAGGGTCAATTTTCTGGCTTAAATCACCGGGCAGGAAGCCGAGTTTTTCTCCTGCTTCCACTGCTGGGCGAACCAATAGAATGCGGCTGACACGCCCTGCTTCAAGAGCGGCGACACCACAGGCGACTGCAAGCCAGGTCTTGCCGGTTCCCGCCGGGCCAATGCCAAAATTTATATCGTGGGTCTGGATCAGCTTTACATAACGCTTTTGGTTAGCACCTCGTGGTTTGATTACCTTGCGGCGTGTTCTCAGCAGCCCGATTTCCGCGACCCCCGGTTCGGGCATACGAGCGCCCTGTTCGCAGCTGGACTGTTGCAAATGCAGGTGAATCTGTTCCGGGCTCAGGTGCCCCTGTTCGGTCTCTTTATAGAGGTCGTGTAGCAATTGTTCGGTGATTGCAAGCTGATGCTGGTCGCCACTGACCACAAAGCTGTTTCCGCGATTGCGCAGCCGAACGCCGAGACGCTGCTCTATCTGCCGAAGATTCTGATCAAACTGGCCGCACAAATCGGCCAACCGACGGGTGTTGTCTGGCATCAGCTTAACCTGGAGCTGCTGGACATCCAACCGGTTGTTTGGGTCGCCGGACATCGGTTCAGAGGGTGAGGGGGCGGTGGAGTCTGCTGTTGGATTTACGGAATCGTTTTGTTTCAAAGAGGGAATGCCGGTTTCTCCTGAGGACTACAAATCAAAAGTAAATTGGACTGGTCATCAAGGGTTTCAATCGCCGGTACAGGCCTGAGGCCTTATAAAACATTCTTACAAGAATATAACGAATTTGCGTTTTTGGGTAGCCGCGCACCGCCTGCAGTCAGACCAAACAAGCTCTGAGCGAATTGGGCAAAGCTTCGGTAAGCCGCACATCAACGAATTCACCAATAAGTTCATGATTTGACGAGAAAAAGTTAACAACTCGATTGTTCTCTGTGCGGCCGTGCAGCTGGCCAGGGTCTCTTGAGGATACTCCCGTCACCAGAATGCGTTGCTCCTGGCCTACCATTCGTCGACTAATCTGCTGTGCCTGTTGTTGTAGAAGGCTTTGCAAGGCCTGTAAGCGCTGCTTTTTTACCTCCAGAGGGGTAGGGTCTGCGAGTTCGGCCGCCGGTGTTCCTGGGCGGGCGCTGTAAATAAAGCTGAAGCTGTGATCGAAGCCAACGGCTTCAATCAGGCGCATGGTTTCGGCAAATTCCTGGTCGGTTTCTCCTGGAAAGCCGACGATAAAGTCTGATGATAGGCTGATCTCGGGCCGGATTTCACGCAATTGACGGATGGTTTCTTCGTATTCTGCGACGGTATGGCCACGTTTCATGCGCTGTAATACGCTGTCTGCGCCACTTTGTACCGGCAGGTGCAGATGGTCAACGAGCTCAGGAATGTGCCGATACGCTTCTACCAAATCGGCACCGAATTCCACCGGGTGAGAAGTTGTGTAGCGGATTCGCTGGATCCCGGGGACCGCCGCGACAAAACTGAGGAGTTCTGCAAAATCGATGATTTCGCCGAGGTGGTTCTGCCCCCTGTAGGCATTTACATTTTGGCCCAAGAGGTTAACTTCCTTGACACCGCGCTCGCTCAGGGAAACCACCTCTGACAGAACGTCGTCGAACGGTCGGCTGATTTCCTCTCCACGGGTGTAAGGCACCACGCAGAAGGTGCAATACTTACTGCAACCCTCCATAACTGACACAAATGCTGTGGGACCTTCAACCCGGGGGTCGGGCAGGCGGTCAAATTTCTCAATTTCCGGGAAGGTGACGTCAACCACTGGAATACCAGGTTTGCGCGATTCCAACATGTCTGGGACGCGATGCAGGGTCTGGGGGCCAAACACAAGGTCAACAAAAGGTGCGCGTTGGGTAATCGCATCGCCCTCCTGGCTGGCGACACAGCCGCCAACCCCTATGACCACCCCCGGGCGTTTTTCCTTCAGTTGGCGCCAGCGGCCGAGTTGGTGAAAAACCTTCTCCTGGGCCTTTTCGCGGATTGAGCAGGTATTCAGCAGCAGTACATCGGCCTCCTCCTCGCAATCGGTGGGGACCAATTCCTGCTCAATCTGCAATAAATCGCGCAGGCGCTGCGAATCGTATTCGTTCATCTGGCAGCCATGGGTGCGTATAAACAGTTTTTTGGCCACAGTTGCCATAACATTCCGGGCAGCGTGAAGGGGCGCGCATTATAACCGCAGGCCTCGATATATGGTATATTTACAGGGCACAGTTGTTTAAGCCCACTGCGGTGGAGTTTCCAGGTAGCACCATGTCCGACCAGGCAATTTTCAAGGTTATCTTTCACAACCAAAATCAGGTGTACGAGGTATATGCTCGGGAGATATACCAGAGCGATATGTATGGCTTCATCGAGGTGGAAGAGTTTGTGTTCGGCGAGCGCTCCAATGTGCTGGTTGACCCGGGTGAGGAAAAGCTGAAAAACGAGTTTAGTGGGGTATCACGCAGTTACATCCCCATGCACTCGATCATCCGCATCGATGAGGTGGAGCGCGAAGGGGTCGGCAAGATATCCGAGTCCAAGGGTGGGTTTGAAAAGGTCACTCAATTGCCGCTGCCAAACCGGGCGCCGTTCGACTCTTCGGAGTAAACGGGCACATCGATTGTGCTGGCCCTTCAGGGCCAGCAAGCAAACAGGGCCAGTAAGCAAGACGCACTGCGCGCGTGACCCCCTTGATCAGAAAAGTGTGTGCTGGCTTACCGTTTACGCCGAAGCGTAGGTGGCAATCAGGTGCTGGATCAGGGTTTCCGCTACAGAGGATGCGTCGATAATCTGAAAGCCGGCCCAGTTATGCCCCGCAACGCTGGTGGGGCTGGACCACAGGCATTCCGCGCCGACGTTGATCACCTGGTGCTCATCCACGCTTTCTGGCAAGGCGAGTGCCAACTGATAGATGCTGCCGGTTTCCATGGCCCTCTCGGTAACGAGCATCAGGCCTTCAACGGTGATGTTGACCACTTCGCCCATACGCTCACCGGAAATGACGTCGAAAACGGCGACATCGGTACTCAGGTAAACCCGGCGATGGCGCCGCTGGTTGCTGTAATCGACTGCAGTCATGTTCATCCTGTTTTTGCCTCCATGGATGGCATCCGGTACCCGCTTTTCAGGTTATTGGACTGAGGGTGTTTGTGATGGTGCATCAAACGCTGTAAGAATTGCCGTATTTCAAGACTCTCGCCACCGCAGGTCAGGAAACCCTGACGAATTTGTGGTGCCAGTTGGGTAAATTCCTGTGCGCAATCCTTCTCACCATTGCTATAACGGATAATCTGCTCAACCATCGCCAGGGCGTTATCGGTTTCCTGGCTGCTTCCTTCTGGTCGGGCACAAAGGCTGGTCACATAGCTCACCCAGGTGTTAAACAGGAATTGGCTAACGAAATCCGGAACAGGGTGCTCAGCTTGTTCCAACTGAGTGGCAATGATGTTGCGGATACTCAAGCGCAGGCCGTCGAGCTGACGCATGCCAGACAAACTGCGTTTCTTCTTGTCCAGCCTTGCGTTTATCAGCCGGTCGTAATGGCGCAACTCCGCGCTGAACCGGAAGGCAAGTTCCGAGAAAACCCTTGGTGCCAGTTCTTTTTCACCGCTGAGTTGTTCGATAACCGATTTTATCTGCAGCAAAATGGCGGGCCGTTGTAACGTGGCTTCTGGGCTGCAGTGCAATGCGATTGCCCTGTTCAGGCTTTGTAGCAGACGTTGAGCAGGATGGTTGCTGTTATGTGCCAGTGTTGCATCCGCCAGAGCCAGGCGAACATAGGGCGTATACAATCGGCTGAGCAAGCTTTTTAGCTGGCCATTGACCGAGTCACTGCTCAACAGATCATTGAACATTTGCCCAATATGTTCAATGGCTCGAATGTGGGTAGCGTCCAGTGGCTCATTCGCAGCCGGGGTTTCTGACAAGTCTGCAAACTGCCCGGTTGGATTATCGCTTAATGTGGATGGCTTGTATGGTGGGGTTACTGCTGCCAGGCTTTGGTCATGCTGTCGGGCGGCACTTTGCTGGGCGGTGCTGAGCGCTTTACGCTTTGAGCCACAGCCCAGCTCTTCGGGTTTGAGATTAGGCAGAATTCCCTGGCTGGCGAGATGCTCATTCATGCTGCTGTACATCGAGCCAAGATGCCGTAACAATTCGGCATCAAACAGTCGAAAGCCCAGTATTCGGGTTTGCAGGTTCCAGTTCAGGCTTAGGATGACCTGCTCAAACGCGTAAGCATAAGACTGTGGTGAAAACGGGTTGCATTGCAGAGTCACTTTTGACTGGCAGATGACCGACAGGCGGTGATTGAGGGCCTGTAAAGCAAACTCTTCCCGTCGCTCGGCAGATTGCACCATGTTAGGCAGCGCCAGTTCGCTCTCTATAACACGGTCAATAGTGCCTGCCGTGGGCTCGCCGGCCTCGCGCCGGGCCAGCATGTTGGAAAACTGCCCAAAGGTGATCTGAATACTTTGCAGGTAAGCCGCTTCAAACTGCTCGAATAAGGCCTTGTTGCGCTTTTGCAAAACGAAGGAACGCAGTGAACCCTGATCCTTACCGCCTTCAACCAGGGTTGCCAATTGCTGGTTTTTTTCTTCAAAACGCTGATAGAACAACGCCAGGTGATCACGGCAGAACGTATCGCTGATCTGCAATAGCTCTCGAATCATAAAACCCTGCATCTTATTCATGCGTATTTTCTAATTTTCTAACGATAAAAACACTAAAGGTCTACAAACAACGGGCCTTCATTGACCCCAGCGTGGTTTTTACCCGCTCGATGCCAGGCCTTATATCCACTTAAAAAAGTATAGACAGGATTACTTTTTTTGCGCAGTTTTTGATCAATAATTGCCCGCTTTTGCAGAATCACGGTTTTCCAGGCGCAACAACCGCTTGAAAAGTGGGATGAACGGCCCAATTTACCCGGTTTACAGCGCATTTACCCCGATGAGATATGAGCGATCGCAACGAACTGGAAAGTGAATTGGCCAATAGCACGATAGTAGAGGTCGAACCCACGGCGGGCGGTCACAACCTGGCCCGCCAAGACGATGTTCTTCCGGACAAACTGTACATCCTCCCGATAGCAGGGCGACCATTCTTTCCGGCACAGATTCAGCCAGTGCTGGTGAACAAGGCACGTTGGAAAGAAACCTTGCGTCGGGTGAGCAAAACACCACATGCGGCTCTCGGTCTGGTGTACGTGGGTGACCATGATCCTGATGAGGTGTTGGCGGATGAGCTGCCCGAGATTGGCTGTGTGGTTAAAGTGCATAACATTGTGGCGGATGAAAACAATTTGCAATTCGTTGCCCAGGGGGTTCGACGCTTTCGAATCCAGCACTGGTTCAATGCTGAACCCCCACTGATCGCCAAGGTGCATTATCCGGAAGTGGCGTCTGCCAGCGATGACAACATCAAGGCCTATGCGATGTCGATCGTCAAGGCGATCAAAGACCTTTTGCCGCTGAATCCACTGTACACCGAGGAGTTGAAGAATTACCTGAGCCGCTTCAGCCCGAATGAGCCGTCGCCACTGACGGATTTTGCAGCAGCGATTACCACCGCTAAGGGAGAGGAATTGCAGGATATTCTGGAAACCCTGCCATTGCTCGAGCGCATGGAAAAAGTGCTGGTGTTGCTGCGCCATGAAATGGAAGTGGCGGAATTGCAAACTTCGATCACCAAGCGGATCAATGAACAGGTCAATGAAAACCAGCGCGAATTCTTCCTGCGCGAGCAATTGAAAATAATCCAGAAAGAACTGGGTATCACCAAAGACGATCGCACGGCGGATGCGGACCAGTTCCGTCAAAGGCTGGACAAGCTCAGCGTTCCCGAGCACGCGCAGCAGCGAATTGATGAGGAGTTGAATAAACTCTCAATGCTGGATTCCGGTTCTCCGGAATACGGTGTCACCCGCAACTATCTCGATTGGGTTACCTCGGTACCCTGGGGAGTCACCTCGGAAGACCACCTGGACCTGAGTCATGCCACCGTAGTGCTAGACAAGCATCATGACGGCCTGGCCGATGTTAAGGAGCGAATCAGGGAGTTTCTGGCGGTGGGCGTATTCAAAGGTGAAATTGCTGGCTCCATATTGTTGCTGGTAGGCCCGCCCGGAGTGGGTAAGACTTCCATCGGGCGATCGATTGCTGATGCGCTTGGCAGGGAGTTCTATCGGTTCAGCCTGGGCGGAATGCGAGACGAGGCCGAGATCAAAGGGCATCGAAGAACCTATATCGGTGCCATGCCTGGAAAGTTTGTACAGGCACTTAAGCAGGTCGGGGTATCCAACCCTGTCATCATGCTTGATGAAATAGACAAGGTAGGTGCATCTTATCAGGGCGACCCGGCGTCGGCACTGCTGGAAGTTCTGGACCCTGAACAAAACACGGAGTTCAGAGACCACTATATTGACCTGCCGATAGATCTTTCCAAGGTGCTGTTCATTTGTACCGCGAATCAGCTGGATACGATTCCAGGACCCTTACTCGATCGTATGGAAACCATTCGACTGGCTGGCTATATCACCGAAGAAAAGCTGTCGATTGCACGCAATCATCTGTGGCCCAAGGCGCTTGCCTCCGCCGGCGTGAAATCACGGCAGCTGCGAATCAATAAGGGAGCGCTGCGTGCCGTGATAGAGGGCTATGCTCGGGAAGCCGGCGTGCGCAATCTGGAGAAGCAGCTGAAGCGTATTGTACGCAAGGCGGTAGTAAAACTGCTTGATGACCCGGAGCTGCGAATCAGTGTCAGTAAAGACAATCTGGAAGAGTACCTCGGTCCACCCAGCTTCCGCGCCGAGCGGAAAATTTCCGGGGTGGGTGTGGTCACAGGCCTGGCCTGGACCAATATGGGCGGTGCGACTCTGCCAATTGAAGCCACACGGGTTCATACCAATAACCGGGGATTCAAGATTACCGGCAAGCTGGGCGAAGTGATGCGCGAATCGGCTGATATCGCGCTCAGTTATGTGATTTCAAATTTGGCGCATTATCAATGTGATCTGGATTTTTTTGATAAATCCTATATTCATTTACACGTGCCTGAAGGTGCTACGCCCAAAGATGGGCCGAGCGCGGGCATCACCATGGCAACGGCCCTGGTTTCGCTGGCACGTAATCGCAAGGTCCCCAGACCGCTGGCAATGACTGGCGAACTTACTTTGACCGGGCAGGTGCTTGCGGTAGGAGGGATTCGGGAAAAAGTCATAGCGGCGCGGCGCAGTGCCATTAAAGAGCTTATTCTCCCCGCAGCTTGCCGAAGCGCGTTTGAGGAGTTGCCCGATTATCTTCGACAGGGGCTAACGGTTCACTTTGTTGAGCATTTTGATGAAGTATTCGAATCTGTCTTCGGTAAGTAAAAAAACCTGAAAAGTGCGCTTGCGCTGCCACATGGAATGGTCCACACTTAGCCCTTGATTTGGAAGGTTCGCCCTTTTTTATGAATTCAACATTACAACAGAAGGTAATGACCAGCACATCGGGCTGTCAGGGGCAGTGGTCGGCAATGCGTGCTCTGCGCCATGCAGAATTTCGCGTGACCATCAGCAAACAGGTTGTGCTGCCTTCGGGGGACGTTTTTAGTTAAGTCAAATTGATTCAGCAAAAACCCCCGTGAACTTTGTTCCCGGGGGTTTTTTCGTTTTGGGGTTTGTTTAGCCGGATTGGGTCTACAGCAGAGAAAAGGAAGGAAAAATGGAACGCGCCCTGCTCGCGAATATTGTAAAGATCTATGCGTTGGGTTTCTTCAATGCATTACAACTGGTCATCCCTGTTTTTGTGCCCCTATTGATGGGCAAGGGCCTGTCTATGGCCGAAATATTGCAAACCCAAGCCGTTTTTGCCATTACGGTTGCGATCTGCGAAGTCCCTTCAGGCTATCTGGCTGATTTGCTAGGCCGTAAATTCAGTTTGCTCGCCTCAGCTTTGTTCATGCTGCTGTCCTATGCCTGTTTGTATAACGCGAGCACATTTACGGATTTTCTGGTGTTTGAAATTGTGGCTGGCATAGCCATTAGTCTCAGCTCAGGAGCCGATATGGCATTGCTGTTCGATTCCCAGTTGGCCTTGCAAAAGCTCAGCGCTCGATTTCGCTTGCCGGCATCAGTCGGCAATCTGGTGAGCTTCACTTCGGCAGCCGAAGCACTGGCCGCTGTGGCAGCCAGCGCTGTGTTTCTGTTATTAGACACAGGCCTGGCGTTTGAAGTGCTGCTCGGCCTGCAATTGCTGGTTGGGCTGCCTCCGGTTTTGCTTGCCCTGAGCCTGGTTGAACCACCCCGTTTGATCAGTGAGTTCGGGCACAGCGAAAATGCCCGAAAAATTGCCACGACGCTGATTTTTGGTGACCGTCTGGTTTTCTGGGTTGCGGTCAACACAGTTGCCTTTGGCTTGATTGCCTTGCTCGCCTTCTGGACGTTTCAGCCCTTCTGGGAGTGGCGTAACATTCCACTGGAAATGTTCGGGTTTTTGTGGGCGCTACACTGTACGCTGCGTGCGTTCAGTGCCCGTTTTGCGGTCTGGCTGGAAGGTTTTTTTGGAGCCCGTCAATTACTGGTCATTATCGCAGCGCTACCGTGTGTCGCGCTGCTGGGTATGGTGGGTTTGCCTGGCTACGCGGCTATTGTCTGCGCTCTGCTGTTTCCATTGTGCCGCGGAGTGAACTCGGTCATATTGTTCGATGCGCTCAATCGCCGTGTAGAAGCCACGTTTCGGGCCACTATCAATTCGGTGCTGAACCTGGCGATTCGCGGTCTGTTCATCGGTTTTGGTCCGGTGCTGGGCTGGTTGGTGGATACCCATGGCCTGCCATTCAGCCTGTTGCTGCTTGCAGTACTGGCCGTTCCGGTACTGAGCCTGGTGACTTTGGCATTGCTGCTGGAGTTGCAACGCCAGGAGAACATGCAGCAGGATACAGCCCCCGAGCCAATCCCGGGTGAGCAGGAGTGCAGACAGCGATGAACCGTTTCACAAAGCAGCGCATTTTACGGTGGGCCGCGTAATGGAAATTTGGCAGCTGGCTTTGCTGTTTGTTGCCGGAACCGCTGGCGGATTTATGAATGTGGTCGCCGGTGGTGGCTCGTTGCTGACCGTACCTGTGATGCTTTTTCTGGGGGTGCCTGGTCCAGCGGCTAATGGTACCAACCGCATTGCCATTCTGGCTCAGAATGCCGTTGCCGTGACGACTTTTTTTCGGCGCGGCTATTCGGATTTCAAACTCAGTCTGTCATTGGCTGGCGCAGCCCTGCCCGGTGCGGTCATTGGGGCGAGCATAGGGGCACGTCTTGATGGTGAGCTGTTTGAAGCAACCGTTGCCATCATCATGATCGCTGTGATGGTTCTGATGGCGACGGGAGTGGGTGGTCACAGTGAACCCGCTGCTGGTCAGCAGTCACTCACGCTGACTCGCCGGCGCTGGTGGCTTGGTCATCTGTGTATGTTCGGCGCCGGGCTTTGGGGTGGCTTTATTCAACTTGGCGTGGGCTTCCTGATCATGCCGATTTTACATCGGGTGCTGGGTCTGGACCTGGTAAGAGTCAATATGCACAAGGTGTTCGTAGTTTTGGTGTATACCATTGCTGCTTTGTTGGTATTTGCATCCCAGGTGGAAATACTGTGGATGCTTGGCTTGTGCCTGGCGCTGGGTAACTCGCTGGGTGGTTGGCTGGGTGCCAGGGTTAGTATCGACCGCGGTGATAACACAATCCGTCTGCTGTTCAATGCCATACTGATTGTGTTTATCATCAAGTTGCTGTTTTTTTAAGCATCGGAGTTTGGCTGTTTATATGACCCATTCACTAGCTGACTCATTAGCTGCCCCATGATTGGTACGCTGGCTTCTCTGCTGTCGCCATTGATCAGCGGCTTTATCCTGATGCTGGGCTTCGGGCTGATCGGTATTTTGTTGCCGGTTCGCATGGGTCTGGAGCAGATGAGCCCGGATACGATTGGCCTGGTGCTATCCATGTATGCCGTGGGCATGCTTGCTGGTGGTCTGTACAGCAAAGATCTGATTAATCGCGCGGGCCATATTCGCATGTTCGCCGCGACCGCAGCTCTTTCTGCAATCAGTATTCTGGGGTGCGGCCTTTACACTGACCCAATACTGTGGGGTTTTTTGCGAATGCTGCTTGGTTTTTGCAACGCCTGTGCCTTTACAGCCATTGACAGCTGGTTAAGTGGAGTGGCCACTCGGGAGACTCGCGGAAGAATCCTGGCCAGCAATCAAATCTCGGTGATGAGCGCAATTTTCATTGGCCAGTTTGGTCTGAACCTGGCCGACCCGACAGGCAATACCTTGTTTGTACTGGCCGGTATGGTCATGTCCTTTGCCGTGATTCCCATGGTGATGAGCCGTTCCGCCGGGCCGCCGATAGAGGAAGGTGGACACATGCCGCTTAAGAAGCTGTTCATCATCTCGCCGCTGGGGGTTATTACCTGCCTGTTCGGTGGCCTGTTGTATTCGGGCTCATTGAATATGCTGCCGTTGTTTGGTGGTCACTATGGTATTGATGGCCTGCGTTTGTCCCAGTTTATGGGGGCTGCGGTCTTTGGTGCAATGGCCCTACAGTTTCCAGTGGGCTACTTATCAGACCGAATCGATCGACGGACACTGATGCTGGTTCTGTTGCTGATTTGTGCTGGAGCCGGCATTGCGGTGCCCTTTGCTGCGGCCGCCGGACAGTTTGCTCTGATGATGCTGGCAGTTGGACTATCGGTTGGGGTAATGGCCTGTCTGTATCCAATGGGAATCTCCGAGACTTTTGACAAGCTCCAGCAAAAAGACATGGTTGCCGCGATGGGCGGGCTTATTGCCGTGTATGCACTGGGCAGTATGGTCGGACCGTATGCGTCGTCTCTGGTGATCAGGGATTATGGGGCCGACGCGTTATTCGTGTTCCTTGCAATCATGGAAGGCTTGTTACTGGTGATCGTTCTTTATCGCATGCAGGTGCGCGAAGCGCTGCCTGTGGAAGATCAGGAAAGCTATGTGCCAATGGTCTATGAAGGCGGTAATGCCATCGAGCTGGATCCACGATCTGAATTCCATTCCCCCGAAGAGCTGTTTGGCAGAGAGGCGCAGTACGCGCTGTCGGTGGCTGAAAACCATCCGGGACTGGCGGTGAATATCGCTAAAACCCTGGGTGAGATGTCACCCGCTCAGGCCTCTCGCTTAGCCGGCGCAATTTCCCAAATTGATGGGGTTAATGCAGTCAGGTTATTCAATGCGATGAGTGGAGCATTGCCGGATTCGAAATTGGAACTGGCCGAAGCGGTAGCTTCGAACTCACCAGAATATGCAGCAGATATAATACGTCAGATTGTTCAGCGCAACGATGAAGAGCTGACAGATTATGTGACGGCGATTACCCGAGCAGCACCGGAGTCAGGTGCGGATGTGCTTGCGGCGGCCGCTGAAACCATGGCGGAATCCGCTCCGGAGGATGTGGTTGAGCTTGCCCAATCCTATGCGGAGACTTTATCGGAAAGCCTTGATGAAATGCGGCCGGCTGACCGTGAGCATGAGCACAGCGAAGACTGGATTAGTGAAGTGGTTAAGGCATTAGGTGACCTGGTGCCCGAGCAGTCGGGAGAACTCGCCAGGGCCATGGCTGAAGCGCTCCCTGATGCCGCCCCCCAAATTGCAGCTGTCTACGGAGAAATGCTGCGCGAACATCAAGAGGAGGGTGCGCCCGCGCCGGATACCTATCAGCGAGCCGGTGAGTTCGTGTCCAGGCTCTCGCAGCAGCTGCCGGACCATGGTGTGGATATTGCGACGGCCGTCATCGAAGCCATTCCACGCGGCGCATCTTTGGTAATAGACAGCTTGCGATCAGCCGACCCGGAGTTTGCACAGCTATCCTCGGATTTGAGTGAGCGTCCTGAGTCACTGAGCTAGTGATTTTTCGATTCCCGGAACTGTAAATCAGCAAGGCGTTTGTAAAGCGGCGAGCTGCTGAGCAGACTGTTGTGCGTGCCCTGTGCCACGAGTTTACCCTGATCAAGCACGGCGATACTGTCAACATGCAATACTGTTGCCAGGCGATGCGCAATGATGATTGTGGTTCGGTCTTGCATTATCTCCCGCAGCGCTAGCTGGATTTGATATTCGCTTTCAGCGTCCAGCGAGCTGGTAGCCTCGTCGAGCAGCAGGAGGCGTGGGTTTTTCAGCAACGCCCGGGCGATTGCGATTCGCTGGCGTTGTCCGCCGGACAACCGCACTCCGCGCTCACCGAGGTGGCTGTTGTATTCTTGTGGTAGCTGCATGATGAAATCATGGGCGTGCGCGGCCCTGGCTGCGGCCAGCAATTCTTCGTCGCTGGCGGACGGGCGGGCGTAGCGGATATTGCTCGCGACATCGGTGCTGAACAACGCCGGCTCCTGGGCTACAACGGCAATCTGCCGGCGCAATTGAGCGGGTTCCAGCTGGCGGATGTCAATGCCGCCAAACTCAACAAGCCCTTGTTGCGGATCGTAGAAACGCTGCAACAGTTCAAACACGGTCGAT
This sequence comes from Gammaproteobacteria bacterium, assembly GCA_030431775.1. Taxonomy (GTDB): domain Bacteria; phylum Pseudomonadota; class Gammaproteobacteria; order Pseudomonadales; family JAUIET01; genus JAUIET01. The sequence continues at coordinate 10,037 of JAUIHW010000018.1, read as the reverse complement.
TTGCCCGCTCCTGATGGGCCCACCAGTGCCAGACTCTGCCCTTCAGGAATATTGAGTGAAAAGCCCTGTAATGCCGGCTTGTCCGGTTTTGCCGGGTAAGCAAAAGTGATTTCTCGCAAGTTGGCCCTGGCCGGGAGTTGTTCCGCCGGTGTGCTGTGTGCAGTGTCGGCGCCAATGGTGATGGGTACCTGCAGCAACTCAAGCAGGCGTTCTGCGGCGCCGGCAGCGCGCTGCAGATCACCCCAGACCTCTGACAATGTTCCAACGGCCATGCCAACCAGTAGAGCATAGAACATGAATGCCCCCAGTTCCCCGGCGCTCATGACGCCACTAATCACATCATGTCCGCCCGCCCACAACATACCGCACAAGCCACCGAACATAATTGTGATTGCAATGGCGATCATGAAGGAACGCTGAACTATTCGGCGGCGCGCAACTGAAAATGCACGGTCGACTTCCGCCGCAAAGTTGTTACGTTCGGTGGATTCCTGCGCGAAGCTCTGCACTGTCTTGATATTAACGATAGCCTCACCCGCATAGCGTCCCACACCGGCGATACTGTCCTGGCTTTGACGGGACAATCGTCTGACTCGGCGACCGACCAGGATCACTGGCAGCAATACCAGCGGGACGCTGGCAATGATGATGGCGGTCAGCTTCAAATTGGTGACCAGCAAAATAATCAGTGCGCCGAACAGGGTGACCGCATTTCGTAAGGCGAGGCTCAGTGAACTGCCGATAACCGTCTGGAGAATAGTGGTATCAGCGGTCAAGCGGGACATGATCTCTCCGCTGGAGTTGGTGTCAAAGTAGCTGGGTTGTACGCCGATTAGGTGATCGAACACCGCGCTTCTCAAATCAGCGGACACTCGTTCACCCAGCCAAGAAACCAGGTAAAAGCGGATACTACTGCCGATTGCCATGGCGACGGCCAGCAGCATGATTAAGGACACGGCAGAATTCAGCTGGCTTCCAGAGCCCGCAAGGAAGCCGTCGTCAATCAAAAGACGCACTCCCTGGCCGATGGACAGGGTTATCAGCGCAGTCAATAATAGGGCTGTGGCAGCACCGAACAAGCGCCAGCGATACGGCAACAAAAAGCGAAATAATGCAGCGAACACCGATAATTTGGCGCTGCCACGGGGCCGGTTGTCACTGTCTTCGATGGTGAGCGGCTTGCTGTTTGGTTGACTCAATCGAGGTAATATCGCTGGCGGGGCTGTTTATTGTCGCACAAAACCGGAGGCCATTACTTTGTTTAGATTATTCATTCTCACGGCGTCGGCATTGCTGTTGCTGACGACGCCTTCGTTCGCTCAACAGGGTGCGGCGCAGCAATTACAGCCTCCGAAATATCCGGTGCCCGCGCATGTTAGCGATGCGGCCAAAGCCGTGCTTAATAAACCCATCGATATGGCTCGTGCACAGCATGCGCCAGCAACACCGCAACAATGGAAACAAGCGCTGGAGGCAGCGGCGGCTGCTTATCGGCCACGGCTGCAGTGGTTGAAGCAGCAGCCTTTGACGGTGCAACCGGCCGAAATTGCCGGGGTAGCCGTACACTATTTACTTCCTGATCAACTTCCCAAAGCACATGAGAACGTACTGTTGGTTAACCTACACGGCGGCGCTTATGTACAGTTTGCAGGGGAGCTGAGCGTTCTGGAGGGCGCGAGCCTGGCCCTGGCTGGGTCGTATCGAGTGCTGTCGGTCGATTACCGGATGCCACCGGAGCACCCATTTCCTGCCGCCGTTGACGATGCGGTAAGCGTGTATCGTGAGTTGCTTAAAAGCCATTCTTCTCAGCAGATTGCACTATTTGGCGCCAGTGCCGGGGGCGGGCTGGTGGCAGCCACTATTGTCAGCTTGCGTGACCAGGGGCTGCCTATGCCAGCCGCGGCCATATTGAACACACCCTGGTCCGATCTGAGCAAAACCGGAGACAGCTATTTCACATTGGACGGCGTCGACCCAGTGCTGCCCAGTTATGATAATTTTCTCGGCGCAGCGGCCAGGCTGTATGCCGGCGAGGCCGGGCTACAGCACCCGCTGGTATCGCCGGTGTACGCTGACTACACGCAGGGCTTTCCGCCCAGTTTGCTGATCAGTGGTACTCGCGATTTATTGCTCAGCTGTACGGTCCGCCTTCACAGCGCACTTCGCGCCGCTGGGCAGCCAGCTGACCTGCTGGTCTTGGACGCGATGTGGCATGGTTTTACCGCTAATCCTGCGATGCCTGAAAGCCAGTTTGCGCAGGCAGAAATGCTGAAGTTTCTGCGAAAGAACCTGATTGGCCGGGCGGCTGACTCGCCACTGTGACTGCTTGGCGTAGAAATTGTCTGTTCAGTTTTCGTATGCGCAATGCGCTCAAGCCGGGCATACTGGTTTTCCAGCGGCAAGATCACAGCACAGTAAACCAGAATGATTAATCAGTTGTCGATGACTCCGACGGTCGCTTTACCACCGGAAGAAGAAATGTATCAGGCCTTGTTGAACCGGAACCGGGAATATGAGGGTATTTTTGTTGTAGGGGTGCGCACAACCGGAATATTTTGTCGACCAGCCTGCTCAGCCCGCAAACCGAAACGCGAGCATGTCGAATTTTTTGCCGGTGTAGAGCAGGCACAGGCCGCCGGCTATCGGGCCTGCAAGGTATGCCAGCCAACCCGTGCGCAGGGTTATGAACCGGCCTGGCTGCAGCCCATTCTGGCAGCGGTGTCTGCCGGCAGGCGATTGCGTGACACGGATATAAGGGACAGCGGTGTTGAACCGGCCAGAGTTCGCCGCTGGTTCAAGGCCAACTATGGCAAGACTTTTCAGGCATGGCAACGTGATCAGTTGATTGCGGCTGCGCATAGTCGTTTGCGGCGATCAGAGGGTGTAACGGATACCGCCTTTGATTCAGGGTTTGAATCGCTGAGCGGGTTTTCAGATGCCTTTCACAGGCTGGCCGGCTTCACGCCTTCCAAGAGTCGGTGTCACAAACTACTGCTTGTTAGACGCTTGCTGACCCCGTTGGGGCCCATGTTTGCAGTCGCCGATGATGATGGTCTGTGCCTGTTAGAATTTGCCGACCGCAAGCGCCTGGAGCAACAGCTGCTGCGTGTGCAGCGCCGTTTGAATGCTCAGTTTGTCAGCGGCGACCACGAACTGCTGCAAGCAACCGAAATTCAGCTGATGGAATATTTCGCAGGCAAACGTCGCCAATTCGATGTGCGCTTACAATTGCTTGGCACCCAGTTTCAGCGCCAATGCTGGCAGGCATTGCAGGCGATTCCCTACGGGCAGACCTGTTCCTATCTTGAACAGGCCAGCGCGCTTGGCGCACCATCCGCCGTGCGGGCGGTTGCCAATGCCAACGGGCAAAACTCTCTGGCAATTATTCTTCCCTGTCATCGCGTCGTTGGCAAGGATGGCAGGCTGACCGGCTACGCCGGTGGCTTATGGCGCAAGCAGCGGCTGCTGGATCTGGAGCTTGGTGCCGCTTGATCACTCGCACTCAGAGGCCGGTAATTCCTGCCGCAACTCCTCGCCAGCCGCATTACGGTGTAATCGATAGCACTGACCGGAGAGATTTTTCAGCAGTACACGTCCGCTGGCTGGTCCTGCCTGTCGTGCAGGGTAGGCTGTGTTCGCGTAATCAATGGTTGGCGAGTGCCAGACAAAGGGGTAGGCATATGGATAAGCCGCCTGATAGTGAATCACTGCGTCTTTGTGCGCATGATACGTATGATGGTAGGCGGAATTGCCATAGCGTGGCCGGGTAAAATGGTGATGACCGTAATCGCTGCTGTAATGGCGGCTACCACTACCGGCGTGGATCCGATAGCCTTCAGTACGGTATCCCGGGCCAGCAGGGTCTTCGGCACCGCCTGGTTGGCTCTGCAGTAAACAGGCGCTGCCCAATAGCAAGAATACGAGCTGTTTCATGCCAGCCTCCACGCCGCGAACGTTGTTGAATTGTACGCCTGCCACGCGTGCTTGAACAAGCGACGAATGGTGTAAGATGGCCGGGATTGCCGTGATTTCAGAGTAATATGCAGCTATTTGTTGCGCTAGTTTTTGTCGCCCTGGTTCTTGCCCTGGTGTTCTCCCGCTGGAGGCCGGCCTGGATATTCGCTTTTGCAGCCTTGGCTTGTTATGCCGTTGGATTGATCGAGACAGAGGAGCTGCTCGCCAAAGCCGTTAATCCGGGTCTGGCGACTCTCATGTTGCTTCTGCTGGTGTCTGTAGGGCTTGAGAAGGTTGACTGGATGGTGCGCATCAGCCGGCGCCTGGTGACTGACAATTACACGGCGTCGCTGTTACGGCTTGGTTCTGTAACCGCACTGCTGTCAGCGTTTCTGAATAACACTGCGGTTGTGGCTGTGCTGGCCAATGGCCTGAGTAAAGACAGTCGGCATCCGCCAAGCCGTCTTTTGATCCCACTTTCTTACGCCGCCATTCTTGGTGGTACCACAACCCTGATTGGAACTTCGACTAACTTGGTTGTGAACAGTTTTTTACTTGATGCTGGCAAGCCGGGGCTGGAGTTTTTTGATTTTTTTGCAGTCGGTATTGTGGCAACTGGCGTGAGTCTTGCCGTATTGTTATTGTCGGCGCGCTTGCTGCCACGCAACGAACAGCATGCGCCGGCACCCGCCGAGTATCTTGTTGAAGCGCGGGTACAAGCGGGTTCTGCCCTGATTGGCCGCAGTGTTGCGGATAATGGCTTGCGCCAGCTTGAGTCGCTGTTCCTGGTGGAAGTATTGCGTGATGGAAAACTGATCGCTCCGGTACCGCCCTACGAGATTCTGGCCGAAGGAGATGTGCTGATCTTTTCCGGAGACATCAAAGAGCTTGGTCGGTTGGAGGGCTTTGAAGGGCTGGAAACATTCGCAGCGACCAGCGGTCTGCTCGGACGTAATCTCACGGAAGTGGTGGTATTGCCGAATGCGTCCGTAGAGGGCCGAACAATCAAGAGTGTTGGATTTCGGGCGATGTTTGATTCGGCGGTGGTTGGAATTCGCCGCGGCGGTGATCGACTGTCTGGCAAGCTTGGAAATATTTCTTTACGGGCTGGCGACAATTTACTGTTGGCAGTGGGCCCCGATTTTGCCAGCCGGCAGAATATCAGCAAGAACTTTGCTGTATTGAGCGGGCTGGAAATTGAACGCTCACTGCCGAGCCGGCAAAGCTTATTGCTAATGTTGGCATTTGCCGGCATTGTTGTGCTTGCCGCCTTGCAGATCATGTCTTTATTCAAAGGTCTGGCCGTGATGCTGGGAGGTTTGCTGGCCTTCGGTGTAGTCAGTGCAGAAGACCTGAAACGCCGCTTTCCCTACCCATTGCTGATCATCATCGCCTCGGCCCTGGTGCTTGCGCAATCATTGCAAAATTCCGGCCTGGCAGACGTTCTGGCGCACACATTGTTCGCTCAGCTGTCTGGCTATGGGCCGCAGCTGGCGATTATTGGAATCTTTTTTGCGACGCTTCTGCTGACCGAGATAATGACCAATAACGCGGCAGCGGCCTTGGTTTTTCCCATTGCATTTACCATGGCTGAAAGCTTTGGGTTGAGTTGGGTGCCCTTTGTGATGGCGGTTGCCTATGGTGCGAGTGCAAGCTTTCTTACCCCCTATGGTTACACCACGAATCTCATGGTGCAGAACATTGGCGGCTATCATATGCGGGACTATGTTCGTACCGGCTTGCCGGTCGCTCTGGCTTACTCGGCGGCGGTGCTGTATTGCCTGCCGAAAGTTTTTCCTTTCTAGCAGGCATCAGAGGTGCCCTAGTCTTCTACCCACTCCCAGCGCAATGGCTCGCCGAAGTCATCATAGATCAGCCGGCGTTTTGGCCGGGTAGGGCTTTTTGTTGCCTTGGGCTTCTTTGGCTTCGCCCGGCGACGTGCTTCTATGGACTGCACCACGTCATATAATGGTGACTGGTCCTGCGCGGCTGGCGAGCCACTGGAGACAAAATGGCTCTGAATAGGGCCGCGCGCGCCTTCCTCCCGACCGCTGGTGCCACGCGGCACTGCTTTCACCTGCCCGCCGTTTTGCAGGTACTCGCGCATTTCCTGCTGCAGGCGTCGGCGAAGATCCTCTTTGCTCGGTGGTAGTTTCATACCGTCACTTGATTGGACAGCTTGCTCAACAGGCATAGCTTCGAATAACCATTAAATATAGCACGCCGCAGGCCATTGTTCAGGGTGTCGGGTTCAGACAGCTACGACGATACGAAGGGCATCCAGGCGAACGTGAGTGAAGTCAATTGCTTGATCGATTTCTGCCAGCTCACTGGACAAGGCCTGGATTTCAACGTCCCGTACCATTGGGTTCACCCGCTGTAGGGCTTGCAGACGATGGATCTCTTCCTCCAGGCCTTGTTGGGCCTGCTGATGCGCCGACTCCAGAATGGGCTGGGCCTGTTGCTCGGCGAGCTGTCGGGATTGTTTGATCAATTGTTCCAGCACATTGCGGCGTGCTTTTACAACCTTGTTTGAGGTGTTTCGGTCCAGTGATTGAGCGGCGGCGTTGAGTAGCTCAAAACTGACCGCCTGGTGCAGAGCCTGAGATTTTTCGTTCAGAAGCGTCCTGATCACCGCGGGTGGGAGGTAGCGATTCAGCCCCTGGCTGCACTCTAAAACGAAAATTGCCTCCAGTAGCAATGTGCCAGGCTTCAGACCGGCCGTTTTGACGGCAATGGTTGAACAGTTGCCCTTTTCGCCGCTCAGCACCATTTCCATGGCAGCACGCACCATGCCATGCTCCCAGCTGAGAAAATGCAAGTCCTCATTCGCCAGGGCGGTAGAGCGCTCATAGGTCAGCGTCATGCCCTCGTCCGGCAGTTGTGGAAAGGGCACCACCATGTTGTCGCCGGGGCGAATGATAGTGGCCTGCTCGCTGTGCGGTTCGCTCATGACACCGTAACAATCGAAAACCGCCTCCATGTAATCACCGATGTCATTCTCTTGGTCAAGTTTCTGGACCTCGCGAGTAAGTTGCTCGGCCTTATGCGGTCGGCAGGAGTTATATTCCAATAATCGATCCCGCCCCTGGTGCAGCTGTTCATTCAGCGCATGGGTGAGCTCGGCGGTTCGACTTATAAATTCTTCTTCGCACTGGTTCGCTGCAAGTGCCGCCTGCAGCTCGCCCTGCATTTCCACATAGACGGAGTGGGCGGCGGGGCAGACCTGTTGCAGAGCATTCAGACCACGGTGGTACCAGTCGAGCAGAATTTCCTGGGCCGAGCCGGTAAAGTACGGCACATGAATTTGTATGGTTTGAGTCTGCCCAATGCGGTCCAGACGTCCAATCCGCTGTTCAAGTAAATCCGGGTTGGCTGGTAGGTCGAACAAAACCAGATGATGAGCAAACTGAAAGTTTCGCCCTTCGCTGCCGATCTCGGAGCACAGCAGTATCGGGCTGCCGTCTTCATGGTCGGAAAAAAATGCAGCGGCCCGGTCTCGCTCGATAATACTCATACCCTCATGAAAAACCGCCGCATGCAAACCGGTACTTACCCTGAGCGCCTCGGCTATATCCAGTGCGGTTTCAGCGGAGTGCGTGATCAGCAGAATTTTTTCCTGGCGGTGCTGCTTGATGAAATCGCGCAGCCACTCGATGCGGCCATCACAAGTGACCCAGGCATTGCCTGCGATAGCGACCCGGTGCTGTGCTTCAGGTTGCAATTCGTTCGCTTGGTATTCCGCGGGCAGTGGTAACGGGTAGCTATGCAATTCCCGGCCCGGAAAGCCGCTGACGGCAGCTCGAGTATTTCGGAACAGGACCCGACCTGTACCATGGCGATCCAGCAGGTGATCGACCAGCTGCGAGCGCACCGGGCCACTGTCAGACTCACTGGCAGTTTCCAGCTTCTGGATCAGAGGTTGATCGTCCGCGTCGGTAATCACTGCCGACAGCAGCCGGGCCAAATCCGCTGGCGCGCTGTTCGGCTCAAGCAGGCCCTCCACTGCGTCTGCAATGGGCTCATAGCCGCGTTCTTCCGCACAAAAATCATTGTATGAGGAAAACCGGTCAGGATCGAGCAGACGAAGACGCGCAAAGTGGCTGGCTTTGCCCAGCTGCTCCGGCGTGGCTGTCAATAGCAGGACCCCCGGAGTTTGGCGGGCCAGCCCTTCAACAACCGAATAGGCTTTGCTGGGAGCAGCCTCGCTCCATTGCAGGTGGTGTGCCTCATCAACGACCAAGAGGTCCCAATCGGCACCAAGGGCCTGTTGATAGGCAGCGTCATTGGCGCAGAGAAAGTCAAGGCTGCAGAGCACCAGCTGCTCATCGCTGAAGGGATTGAAGTCGTCTTCGGCAAGCTCTCCAGTTACGTCTTCAAACTCTATGGCTGAGCCACTTGCCGCTATTCGCTCGGCATCAAAAATACTGAAATGCAGGTTAAAACGACGCAGCATCTCGACCAGCCACTGGTGCAGCAAAGTATCCGGTACCAGTATCAACACCCGCTGAGCCCGTTCGCTGAGTAGCTGATGATGAATGATCAAGCCGGCTTCAATGGTCTTGCCCAGGCCGACTTCATCGGCGAGCAAAACTCTGGGTGCGTGCCGGCGGGCAACTTCCTGGGCGATATAGAGCTGGTGCGGGATCAGGCTAGTCCGCGCGCCACTCAGACCGCGCAGTGGCGATTGCATCAGTCGGGCGTGGTGCTGCCAGCTTTGATAGCGCAAGGCAAACCACTTGTTAGCGTCAATCTGGCCGCTGAACAGCCGTTCCTGCGGTTTGCTCAGTTGGATATGGTTGTCGAGCTGGGTTTCCGGCAGAATTTGCTTTTCGTTTTCGGGGGTCAGGCAGTGATAAACGAGAAGGCCATCCTGGTCTTCAATGGATTGAACCTGCAGGCTATTGCCTTGAGCGTCGCGGACTTCATCACCAGTGGTGAAACGCACTCGGGTCAGTGGAGCGGTTTCTTTGGCATAGACCCGGGTCTCACCGCTGGCCAGAAAAACGATTTGTACTGTGCGGTGTTCAACCGTGAGCACGGTTCCCAAACCCAAAGCCAGTTCGGCATGATTAATCCAGCGCTGGCCAGGGACAAACTCTTGCATAACAACCTCATCAAAAGCGGGGCGCTATGGTAGAGATTTTGCGCCACAGTCTCAATGTATTTAGGCGTAATTTGTCATGCTGCTCTGGTTGAGGCGACCGGCCAAATGCAGCACAATGCGTCGTGTATCCCCAATCGACAAGGAAAACAAATGGAAAACGCCGCTGAACTATTTGCCGATATTGTCGGGCAGCGCCGCAGTGTCCGAGCATTCAGCAAAGAGCCGGTGCCGCGCAGTATTATCGAAGAGGTGTTTACGGTTGCCCAGCAAGCCCCATCTAACTGCAATACGCAGCCCTGGCGTGTGGTTATCGTCAGCGGCGAGCGCTGTGACCAGCTGCGCAAGGTGTTCAGCGACGCTTTCCTGTCGGGCGAATTCAGCATGGACTTCCCCTACGACGGTCAATACGAAGGGGTGTATCAGGAGCGGCAGTATGATGCAGCAGACCAGCTGTACAGTGCTCAGGGAATTGAGCGAAGCGACAAGGACAAGCGCAATGCGGCATTCATGCGCAATTTTACATTCTTCGATGCACCGCATGTTGCTTTCTTTTTTTTGCCGGAACCGTTTGGGCTGCGTGAAGCCGCTGATCTTGGGATGTACGCACAAACTGTCATGCTTGGTCTGGTCGCACACGGGCTGGCGAGTTGTCCGCAGACGGCGTTGAGCATGAGCGCTGATCGTTTACGCGACGCCTTGGGAGTGCCAGAGACGGATAAGATTCTGTTCGGTATTTCCTTCGGTTATGAAGATACCGGGCACCCGGCAAACCGCTGCCGAGTGGGGCGTGCTGCGCTGGATGATGTCGTTCGGTTTGTAGGCTAGCCAGCCCTAGAGCCGCTCCGCCAGGCGAATAATGGTTTGCAGGTGCTGGCCCAGCGCACGATTGCCGCGGGCTGTCAGGGTGTAACGGCTGACCGGCTTGCGTGCAACGAACTGCTTGTTCACCTTGAGGTAGCCTGCCTCTTCCAGTTTG
>JAUIHW010000081.1 GCA_030431775.1 Gammaproteobacteria bacterium | reverse complement strand
CTACATCGTGTACGGCCCCTTAGCCAATGCGGCGACCACCGTGATGTTCGAAGGGGTACCTACCTACCCGGATGCTTCGCGCTGCTGGCAGGTTGTCGACAAGCATCAGGTCAATGCCTTTTACACAGCGCCCACCGCCATTCGTGCGCTAATGGCGGTGGGCGATGAGCCAGTCACGCAAACCTCTCGGGAATCCTTACGCATTCTCGGCACGGTGGGTGAACCCATAAATCCAGAAGCCTGGGATTGGTACCACCGGGTTGTCGGTCAGGAGCGCTGCCCCATCGTTGATACCTGGTGGCAAACGGAAACCGGCGCCGTGATGATCACTCCGCTGCCTGGCTGCACACCCACCAAACCCGGCTCCGCAACCTGGCCGTTTTTCGGAGTGCAGCTGGGCTTAATGGACGATGCAGGCAATGAGCTACCCGAGACCGGCGAGCAGCAGGGCAATCTAGTCATAAAGCACAGTTGGCCGGCACAGATCCGCACCGTGTACGGCGACCATCAGCGCTGTATCGACACTTACTTCGCCACCTACCCAGGTTATTATTTTGCCGGCGATGGTGCGCGCCGCGACAAGGACGGCTACTGGTGGATTACCGGGCGAGTTGACGACGTACTGAACGTCAGTGGCCACCGCATGGGCACGGCCGAAGTGGAAAGCGCCCTGGTTCTGCACGACAGCATTGCCGAGGCCGCCGTGGTGGGTTATCCGCACGATATAAAGGGCCAGGGCATCTATGCGTACGTTACGCCCATGCACGACTGCGAACCCAGCGACGAATTGATGGCCGAGCTGCGCGACCTGGTCAACCAGGAAATCGGCCCGATTGCCAAGCCGGATTTGATTCAATGGGCACCCGGCTTACCCAAAACCCGCTCCGGAAAAATCATGCGCCGCATCCTGCGCAAGATTGCGGCTGATGAAACTGATGAACTTGGTGACACCAGCACCCTGGCCGACCCCACCGTAGTACAAAACCTGATTGATGGGCGGCTTAATCGTTAACGATGGCCTGCGATCACTAGCCAAAAAAAACGCGCCAGCCTCAAGGCATAGCGCGTTTTTCGGTGCAGAAATTCTGCACTCAAAAGAAAACTACGCGGTTTTCTTCAATGCCTTTTTCAGCTTCTTCAGCTTGGCACTTTGCTTGGCAACTTTGCTCTGGCGATTCTTGATCTCCTTCTTCAGTGCCTTCACTTTAGTCTTGCTGTTTGACTTGCTTTTCTTAGCCATAGTTTTTCTCCATTACATAGCGATTCATACGAATCATGGGTTGATGGTTAGACGTTATAAGAAACGTCGATACAGGCTTGCGACGGTAGGTCATGAATCCAGCTCGTCGTATTCTGCCAAAAAACGGCGAATAAACTTGCGAAGCTCACGGGCAGCACTGGTATCCAGCTGTTCACACACCGCAATAAACTCATCACGCTCTTCGCTATTGATGCGAATAACCAACTGACTGTCTTTTTTACCAGCACTTTGCCGGCGGTTTTTTTTAGCCATCAGATCATCACATCAACCATACCTGCATACATTGAAAGTATTACAATGTATATACAAAGTATAGGCGTCTTGGCATCACTATTCAAACTTAAAAGGTACTAATATTGCCAACCGCAGGATTGGTTTGCCCGGCTAAGACACTGATCGTGTAACAGTTACTCAACAGCAAAGCTAACTGTTTGACTCAATGCAACGAAAAGTCAGGTTGATGCGCGGCCCACAGGGCGTGCGTTGTTTATTAATACCGTGCTTCCAACAGCGTTGTGTGTTGCCGCGCATAACCAACAGGCTACCATCCTCAAGCAATAGCCGTTGCGACCCAAGGCCTTTGCGCTGCCTGTGCTTCCACTGCAATATCCGGGGTGCGCCGAGACTCAGCGACGCAATCACCGGCTGCTTGCCCAGCTCCGGTTCATCATCGGCGTGCATTCCCATGCTGTCGCGTTCATTGCGATAGAGGTTTAGCAAGACACTATTAAAATTCACTGCACAGGCTTGCGAGACTCTTTCTTTGAGGCTCTGGATTGTGCTTGTCCAGGGCAACGGCTCCAGCCTCAAGCCGGAGTACTGATAAATGGCATCATCCTCACCATACCAGGCAGTCAAGCGAGGCTGAGGAACAGTCTTACCAAAAAGCGTAATACTATCCTGCCGCCACGGCGTGTCACTTAGCAAGGTATCCAGAAGGAATTGCGACTCGCCAGCAGCCAGCCAGCACGGAAAAAACTCCAGTTCAGCGTCTTCCATTGGCAGAACACCGCCAGATCGCTCGAACAGATCGCTCATTGGAAACGACGAGGCCTCACCCAGAACCAACTGGCAAGCACCAGCAAACCGAACAGGGTATAGCAAAGCACAAACACCCATTGCGGCGCCTGGTAATAAAGCAGCGTTCCCAGCCAGTGGGAAATAAAGCTACCGGTATAAGTTACTCCACCTGCCTTCTCTCGCAAGGCCATTTCCCAGATTGTGAGCGGGCAAACCTTTTCCAACCAGGACTGTACAACCACTATGCCAATCGCAACGAGATGTAAGGTTCGAAACCAGGGATTACGCACAAAAGGCCAGTTGAGAAAATGACCAACGAATATTAGCAACAGCCCGCCAACCACAAACAACACATAAAGCACATGGCAAAACAGGATAAGGTCGGCGGCTAGAAGATAAGAGATTGTTTGTTCTCCTGGCTACTATAGGCTGTTTTCAGCATTGGCGAATTTGCACCGGCATAACCAAGCTAACACCCATTATTTTTCAGAACCCGTTGCGTCGATGCAGGGTTTTTTTCGAGCAGGCTCTTCGGGCGAACCGGCCGTGCGCTGAAATTACCCCCGCAGTTGGGGCAATGGTTCTGTAGCACCCCCATGGCACAGTCAATGCAAAACGTACATTCAAAACTGCAGATCACGGCCTCCGAAGAATCCGGCGGCAGATCCTTGTCGCAACACTCACAGTTCGGGCGGAGCTCCAGCATCAATAAGGCCTACTTGGGTTCCCACAATTCAATTGGGTTGCCTTCCGGGTCATGTAAGCGTGCGAACCGCCCATTCGGATACTCCTCCGGGTCAACGCTTACCTCAATTCCCGCCTGCTCTAGCTGGGCCACCATGGCGGCCAGGTCTGGCACACGGAAGTTGATCATCCAGGCCTGCGATTTGCGACCAAAGTACTCGGTATCCTGGCTGAACGGCGCAAACACCGTTGGGCCGGCCTGCTGCGACCAGGGCGCTGTATCATAATCCGACGGAACCTGGGAAACGCCCAAATGTTGCTCATACCACTGGGCGAGTTTTTTCGGGTGTTGCGCTCTGAAGAATACTCCACCGATACCAGATACCCTTACCCGGGCAGTTTGTTCACCAGTTTCTGCGGCCATTAGTGGGTTCTCTAGGACAATGGAAGTGCAGAGTACACCAAGCAACGGCAATGCGAACAGCCTGTGCAAGCGTGACTTCCCAGCTAAGCGGTTAATTTTCGGTGTATTCATTCTTCCCATTCTTACTGCAGAAAGCGCGGCGCACGGCTTGTGCCTTCGGGGGATGATTAGGCCCGCAGTTTAGCACCTGTTGAAGAGCAGCCATGCAGTCATTGGAGGAACAAGCGCAAAAACGGGACCCGTTGGTCCTTCAGGCCGAACAACTACTGCTGGATTCACAACCGATATTCAAAAATATCGTCAGCACTTTTCCTTCCGTGCGTCGCGGGAATTAAGTAAGAAACGGCCTGAGACGACCGTTGGTCTCTGCATACCGTTCGGTTGTTGACCATTTAATGCGCAGAGATATAGTAGCTGGAAGACTTTACACAGTGCGTCCGGCATGGACTACCCTGCTTATCTTCAAATGGCGGCCTGGCCGAAACCGGATCGCGAACAATTCGGCGCCGAGCTCGGAGTACAACGGCATGGCTTGTCGGGCCACCCGTTATTCACACAAGGTGAATTGATCAAACTGCTGGATCAGCTACCGCGCAGTCAGCTTCAGTGTTACACCATGATTCCCGCCGCCGACCGTATGGAGTCCATTGAAGCGGTGGATCTGGGCGATGCCCGGGGTGAGGACATCTGGAATGCACTTGAAAAAGGCATCTTCTGGCTGAACCTCAGGCTACTGCAGTTCTGTTCGGCGGAGTTCGCGCAATTGCTGGAAAGCATAAATTTCGAGGCGCGCACCCACTTGCCGAGTATGCGGCAAGCTCACGATACCAGTATTGACCTGCTGGTGACCTCTCCGGGCGCTCATACGCACTACCATATCGACCGTGGCCCAAACATGCTTTGGCATATATCCGGTACCAAAAGGTTATGGGTGTATCCCACCATGGATTTTTCGTTTGTCAGCCAGGTGGAGATGGAAGATATTTTCGCTGGTGAGCAACTGGAGTATCTGCCCTGGGACCCTGAACTGGATGACGCGGCGCAAGTCACGACACTGACCGGCGGAGAGGTGGTCAGCTGGCCCAATAGCGCCCCGCACAGAGTGGAAAATGGCGATTCTGTCTGCGTATCGTTGAACTATTCATTCAGCACGCCTGACTCCCTCCGACGAACGCATGTGCAGCGAGCAAACCGCTATCTGCTAAGGCCAATTGGCCTTGAGAATCGTTCCGTCCGCGAGTACGGATTTCGCTCCCGCAGTAAGCAGCTATGCTATCGTACTCTGAATAAGTTACGGCCGTTTTCTCCCAGCCGTAACTTTCGCACCGATTACCGCACCAGATGGCGGATTAATTCTCAGGAGCCCTGTGGCGTACAGCAATTGGGCGATTACGTACTTCCTGAATTTCTACGCCGTCCACCGTCTGTTTAGGCGTACTAGTAGCTGTCCAGTGACCTGGGAACGAGTAACTATTCGCGCTATTAAACAACAGCCCACCTTCGCACCAAATTGTGGTAAACCGCGGTCAGTCGCATCAGTTCTGCTGTGTCGACCTGCCCGGAATTGGTCAGTGACTGAATGGACTGGTCCAAGTCGAACAGCAGGCTGCGATCCTGAGCATCAGCGATCATGCTTTGCGCCCAAAGAATGGCCACCTGTCGCGTACCTGCGGTAACCGGCAATACCTGGTGAAGGCTGCTCGACGGGTAGACCACAATATCGCCCGCCGCCAGCTTCACTTCCTGAGCGCCAAACTGGCCTTCGATCAAGAGCTCGCCGCCTTCGTATTCATTCGGTTCTGCCAGGAACAGCGTGGCAGAAACGTCGCTGCGCAACACATCATTGCTGTGTGGCAAGGACATAATTGGTGCATCAACATGAACACCGTAGGCCTCGCCACGACTGTAGCGATTAAAGCGTGGTTGGTGAATTTTATGTGGTATGGCCGCAGACACAAACACTGGATGCTGCCCCAGTTTTTGCAATAGCCTGTTGGCTAAATCCAGAGCCACAGGGTCATTATCTGCGAGCTGACGGTTGGCTTTCACTTGAGCTGCCAGACCGCCGGCGGAATGCGTCCCGTCCTGCCAATCGGCGAGCTCTAGCCTTGCGCAATATTGCTCAAGCTCGAGACTGGTCAGAAAATTGTCGATAACAATCAGCATTTGTATGCTCTGTGCGTACTAACAAGATAGGGGCCATGGCGAAGCACAGCCCCGATAACCGCTTGTTCAGAATTCCCAGGTCAGGGTACCACGCACAGCGCGGGCATCACCGATATACATGAACGAACCCGAACGATAGGCCGCCGTCCAGTAAGCCTCGTCCGCTACGTTACTAACGTTTAAACGGAGGTTTAGCGACTCAGTTGGATAATAGTTCATGAATAGATCAACCACTTCATAAGACGGTACGACAATCGAGTAATCCCCTATATCGTCGTTGAAGCCCGCCGCTGTATCCGGCTGACCGCCGTACATTTCGCTTTTATAAGTAATTGATCCCCCAAAACTGAACTTTGGTGTGGCGTCATAACGCAGTTGCAGGTAGACGTGATCATCAGCGAAGTTACTCAATGCAAGACCAATATTGTCTTCATTAAAGGCTTCCAGCACTTCTGACTCCATAAAACCTGCGCTGAACTGGGCGCTGAGCTTCTCGGTGATTGCACCAGTCAGAGACAATTCAATGCCCTGTACACGGTTCTTGCCGGTATTCAGTGTGCCCAAGCTGGAATAGGAATCGCCGACGCTTTCCATCACATCATCCTTGGTCATCTGAAATATCGCCGCCGTTGCCAACATGCGATTGTCAAACAGTTCCCACTTGGTGCCCAGCTCCAGATTGGTGACCTGTTCAGGGTCTGAACGGTCAACCTGATCCGGCGTGCCACACAGCCCACCGTACCCACAGGAACCGCCAACATCGGATTCCCCACCGTTAATATTGGTCGCGGTACTGTAAGTTGCGTATACATTTCCATTGCTGCCAATGTTACGGACAATGCCAATATGGCCGTTCCAGAATCCATCGGAATAATCATACTCGGAGGTTTCGCCACGACTGAGCACAACATTGCGATAGTCGAACCGGTCATAGCGCACACCTAAGAAGCCAGTCCAGTGTTCGCTGAACTCTACGGTATCCATGACGTAGGCCGAGTAAGTCTGCACATCGAAATGTGAGTCCTGATCTCCGCGGTTGATTGTGCGGCCGAGCAAGCCGTTTAGCCCGAGTACACCATTACCATTTGCATCCAGAGCGCAATAGCCTGGACTGTCTCCGCGGCGCCCAGAAGTTACACAGTTGGTATCAGCGGTGTTTTCCGTTTCAAACACACCATTCTTGACTGTTTCATCGGAAAATTCAGCACCAAAAACCAGCCGATGTTGCACACTGCCCTGCTCTAAGTCCCAGAAAAGATTGAATTGATTGACCAGATACTCGACTTCTTGCCAACCTTGATGAGTGCTTAGGCTAATAGTCGCTGCCCCTGGTGCTTCCGGGTCGGAATCCGCGCGATTGGTGCCGCGAGCACCGGTGGTCACGTAGCCATTGTCGGTTTGTCCATAGCGAATCGCATTTTGCAAGCTGATGGAATCGGTTAGCTGATAATTGGCCTTCAGTGTGAAGGCATCCACTTTGGTATCCAGAAAATCACCGTCTTGCAAATAAACTGCAATATCTTCCACTGGTTCGCGGGCATCACGGTCAAAATAGCTACCGAGATCTGGAACATCGTCGGCTTGCAGATGGTAGTAATCAGCGGTGAAACTCAAAGTGGGGCTCGCTTCAAAATGTGCTGACAACAAGCCACCGATGCGTTCTTTCTCGGCCGGAGATCGATCCGGCACGTCTTCCTGAGCATGCAACAGATTGGCGCGAATGGCCACGCTATCGCTGAGCGCCTGGTTAACATCCAGCGTAAATCTGTGGAATTCATCACTGCCCAGGCCGCCCTGCAGTATGGTAAAACTTTTGTCCAGCGTCGCCTGCTTGGTAATACCATTGACCGCACCACCGCTCGAACCTCGCCCGGCAAAGGTGGAACTGGGCCCCTTGGTTATTTCGATTTGCTCGGTGGCAAAACTCTCTCGGGTGGTCATACCTGGGTCTCGAACACCGTCAACGAACACGTCACTGCGGGCTTCATGGCCGCGGATGATGTAGCGGTCTCCAAAGGCATTACCGTTTTCGCCAGTGCCGATGGTAACGCCCGCCTGGGCAGCCAGGATTTCCTTCAGGTCGGTCTTACCGGAATCGGCAATTTGCGTTTGGGTCAGAATGGTCAAAGTTTGTGGCGTATTCGCGAGGTCAGCAGCACGACGCAGGTCCCCGGAACGAACGGCCTTATACGGCGCGTTCTTCTGGCCATACACCTCGATGAGCTCAATGGCGTTGGATCGCTGCTCCGCAATTGCCTCTTCATCCTGCTCCTGCGCGTTTACCAAGTTTGCGCTCATCGCCCCGACAGCCAGCATTGCCAGGGCACTGCGCCCCACCACCGTACTATTGGGCCCTAACGGACGAATGCTCAATGGTTTCTTCTGCTTACTCATAGCCTTTCCTTACTCAGCCGGAAAAATGGATTGTTGCCTGCTCGACGTCAGGCAAGCCATACTATCAAATATAAATACAAATGAGAACGATTATTATTTATATTGTGACAAGATCAACCAGGCTTTGATTAATAAGCAGGCGCTGGACCAGAGGTAGTACCACGTTTGGTTCCATATTCCAGCGAAAGCACTGTGTTACTATCGCGAAAAATAATAATTGTGAATATTCGCTGGGTAAAATCTTTCAGCAGCACCTCCTTCAATGACCATAACAGCTTCCAATAAACGTAACAGGTACTACGCTATGACAAATAGTAACCGCCAGGTCTCCACATCAATATTTCGAGCAAAGCAGCTGTCTCAGCAGGTACGCGTTACCTCTTTGGCGCTGCTCACCACGATAATGGGTTTTGCCTCGATCCCGGCGTTGTCGCAACAAGCTCCAACGTTAGAAGAGATAGTAGTGACCGCCACCCGGCGTGAAGAGAGCCTGCAAACGATACCGCTGGCGGTGACAGCTTTCGACTCGGAGTCACTGCGCACTATGGGTATTGTGGACATTAAAGGCATTACCGAGCGTACTCCCGGCTTTACCATGGGTCAGTTCAACCCCGGCCAGACCCAGTTGTACATTCGCGGTATTGGTTCCAATGAAGACGGCGCCGGTGGGGACCAGTCTGTTATTGTGTTTATCGATGAGGTGTACATCGGGCGTGCTGCAGGTATGGATGTCGACCTGTTTGATCTGGAACGCGCCGAGGTGCTGCGTGGTCCGCAAGGCACGCTGTTCGGCAAGAACGTTGTTGGCGGTGCTGTCAATCTGATCACCAAAAAGCCTACCGAAGAGCCGGAATTCAGAATGGAAGCCACCGTTGGTAATTTGAACGCCAAGACCTTTCGTGGTCTTGCCAGTGGCCCAATTGCGGACAATGTGTTCGGCAAGATCTCTTTTTCCAGCCGACGCCGTGACGGCTACCTGGAATCGCGCATCGGTGACTTCCCGGAGTTCTTCCCATCAAACTCGGCCCAACAACTAGACGTTGAAGACGCCTTGAATGTTAACAAAGACTCCCTGCGCGGCCAATTGCGTTTTACCCCCAGTGACGCGCTGGAAGTCAACCTGACCGCGAGCTTCGCATCCACTGACCTGAATGGTCAGCCTGAGCATTTTATAGGCCCCGCAGGCATCATGTACGCCGCTTCAGCCGCATTGATTCCCAATTATGATGACGACATTTATGCCAGCCTTTACGACAACCCCGGCTATCACAAGAACGACACCAGCGCCGTAGCCCTGCGTTTTGACTACGCGATCAATGATGACATCCTGTTTACTTCTTTAACTTCGCATCGTGAAGTCGACGCCGAAAACTCTGACTGGATTGGCGGCGAAAGTGATGGTCTTAACCTGTTGCTATTGTCCACACCCATTCCCTTCCTGGTAGTTGGCACTAATGATTACATTGATGATTCGAAAGCCTTTACCCAGGAATTCCGGCTCACTTCCACCGGCGACGGCCCGCTGCAATGGGTAGCCGGGCTTTACTATCTGCAGGAAAAAACTCACCGTAATGAGAGCGTAGTAGCCGGTATCATCGCCAGCGACGGGGCAGGCGGTTTTGTTACTGTAAACCCCACCCTGCCCTCGTCAGACGACCAGAACAATACGACTGACAGTTATGCCGTGTTTGGCCAGGCAACCTGGGCTTTTAGTGACAGCCTAAGCCTGACTCTGGGCGCGCGTTATACCTCCGAAGAGAAAGATATCGTGCGTATTGGCACGGCCGGCTCGTTCTCGGTTACCGAAGATTTCTTCGTTGACACCGATGAAAGCTGGGACGAGCTAACCGGAAAAGCCAGCCTGGAATGGCAGGCCACAGACGATGCATTTTTCTACCTGTCGTATTCCCGCGGTTTCAAGTCCGGCGGTTTCCAGGGGCTGTCGCCCAATGGTGCTGCCGCAGGCACGCCATTTGACCCTGAATTTGCCGATCTATACGAACTAGGCGCCAAAACTGAGTGGTTTGAACGTCGCCTGCGCCTGAATGCTGCCGTTTTCTATACTGATTATCAGGATCTGCAGATTTTGCAATTGCTGGTACCTGACGGTGAAACACTGGGCTCTCTGTACACGCAAAACGCGTCGGATGCGGAAATCACCGGTCTGGAACTTGAGTTCACAGCCCTGCCTGTACAAGGCCTGACAATTCAGGGCTCATACACCTTCCTGGATACTGAGTACCAGAATTTTGCCGCTCCTCCGGGCTTCACGGCCCCTGGCGGGGTCAACATCGGTTCACGTGATGGCAATGAGTTGCGCAATGCGCCGGAAAATGCCTACAACCTCATGGTCCGCTACGATTGGGAGCTGGCCAGTGGGGGTGGACTAAGCCTGCAGGGTGAATTCAGGCACAAAGACAAGGTTTACCAGGACCCGGATGTACTTGAAATCGCAGCGGTTCCGGCTTACGACGTGTTTGATGCACGGCTGGCCTACACCGTGCCTAACGGTAACTTTGAGTTTGCACTGTGGGGCAAAAACCTCGCAGACGAAGAGTACCTGCTGCACAACTTCCCTGGCGTCACGGGTGAAGGCGCTGGCACACCCGCGCCGCCGCGCACCTATGGCGTTACCGTCAGCTGGAGAAATAACTAAGCGTTCTATGCCCCAGCCGCATTTGCTTGAATGCTGCTGGGGTTTCGCCCAGCGCGGGTTTTCAGTCAGCCAGCTCTCCAATCACCTTGGCGTAGGTGTCAATCATCGGCATCACTGCCTCGGGCTTGTCCCACAGATCCATTGACACGCCAATCGTCGCCCGCTGAATACCCAGGTCGCGGTATTCCTTGAGCTTGTCCAGATTCGCCGTGTCCATAATCTGAATATTGATTTCCACATCGTCAGCATTGCGGCCGGCCTGTTTCACTTCTTCCTTAAACTCGGCCAGGGCTGTAGCCACATCGCCCATCGCCACATCCACCGGATACCAGCCATCCGCCCAGCGTGCGGCATGCTTGCGACCCAACGGGCCCATGGCACCCAGGAATATTTTCGGCCCACCGGTCTGCAGCGGCTTTGGCTCGGCCCACACCGGGTCAAAACGAATGTAGTCACCGGCATAGCTCGCTTCCTCCTCGGTCCACAGTGCGCGGGTGGCCTCGACGGTTTCCCGCAGCACGGCATAGCGCTTGTTGAAAGGATGAGGGTTCACATTTTCATATTCTTCCTGGTTCCAGCCCACCCCGGTACCGATCATAAGCCGACCACCGGACAGGCGGTCCAGTGTTGCAATGGTTTTCGCCTGCGAGAACAGGTCACGCTCCATCAACAGCGCAATCCCGGTACCAAAACGCAGTTTGCTGGTTGCATTGGCCGCGGTCATTAGTGACAGGTAGGGGTCCATCATCAGTTTGTATGGGGCTGGCATCTCTCCACCGGCCGGGTAAGGCGTTGCCCGTGAGCAGGGAATATGACTGTGTTCGCCATACCACAAGGATTCAAAGCCCCGCTCTTCCAAAGCCTTGGCCAGCACCTCCGGGTGCGGGTCGTTGGGGGTATTCATAGAGCTGAAAGCAAGGTGCATGGCGTAGGCCTCCTGGGGACGGTTAGCTCAGCAGTTTAGCATCACATCATGCCCTGCTACGCGCGGCACGGATGACGAGCATGCAAGGATTATGACTGAATAAAAAAGATATGCTGGGTGCATCTAAATTTCGATAACCGTACGAATACCCCTGCTCGCTTCAAGATCAGCAAAGCCTTCATTCACTTCGGCAAGCGGACGTCGCGCGGTAATCATGCCTTCCATATCCAACAGGCCACGCCGCCACAGCCGCAAAAGGCGTGGAATTTCATACAGCGAGTTGGCTGATCCCAACAGGCAGCCACACAACTTTTTCTCCAGGGCCTGCATCAATACTACGCTGGGAATATTCAGCGCTTCCTCAAACGGTGGCGAGCCCACCATAACCGTGGTTCCGCCCATGCGACTGAGCTCAACCCCCTGCTCGATCAACCTGGCCTTGCCCGCGGTAACCAGAACATAGTCCAGCCCGATACCAGCCGTGTGCTCCTGCACCAGTGCGGCCAGATCATCCTTTATCGGGTCAACCGTGTGTGTTGCGCCGAATGAGGTCGCCAATTCTCTCCGCTCGGCAACCGGGTCGGAGGCGATAATCAGGCTGGCCCCGGCAATACGCGCCCCCTGTATGGCCGCCATGCCTACGCCACCAAGGCCCAAAACCGCGCAAGTGGCACCGGCTTCCATGTCGGCTGTATTCAGTACCGCGCCCACGCCAGTTTGCAATGCACAGCCGATCACGCAGGCCACTTCCAGTGGAATGTCATCATCTATCTTGACCGCTCCGGTTGCCGGCAAGGTCACGTACTCGGCCAGTCCACCCATACCACAACCACGCAGAATCGGCTCACCGGCCC